>JBBRYC010000045.1:0-50265 GCA_038238025.1 Chthoniobacterales bacterium | reverse complement strand
TCGAGCGCGCCATTCGATCGCGAGATCGTCGCTTCGAATGATTTCCCCGGCAGCGCCTCCAGCGAAAATTTCACCGGCAATCCCGGCCGGATCAGCGCGACCTCCGACTCCGGCACCGCCGCCTGCACGCGCACGGTCGTGAAATCCATGAGCGTGAAAAGCGCGGCGTTCTGCGCCGAGCTGCCGCTCGTCGCCGAGGGGACGAATGCGCCGTCATCCACAAACCGCCCCGTGATCATCCCCGCGAACGGCGCGGTGATTTTTGCGAAATGCAGCAGCGTGTTCGTGCGTTCGAGAGTCGCGCGCGCCACATCCGCTGCGCCGCGCGCCTTGTCGAGCGCCTGCGGCAAAATGAGATCCGGTGCCTTCTTCCGGGCCTCCATGAGACGCGAGAGTTCCACCTCCGCGACCTTCACGTCCGCCTCGTATTTTTTCACGTCGGCGAGCAGTTCCGGCACTTCGAGTTCGCCGAGGAGCTGCCCGGCCTTCACCGAGTCGCCGCGATCCACCGCGACATTCGTGAGGTAGCCGCCGACTTTCGCGTAGAGCGTCGCCTGCTGGTTCGCACGCAGCGTGCCGGGGATCGTGATCCAGCGGTGGATGTCGGCGCGGTGGGCGCTGGAAAATTTCACCGGCGTCGGCTCGGCGGCGTGCAAGGCCGAGATGAACATCCAACATCCAACATTCAACATCCAACATCCAACGTTGCATGCGAGCGACTGACGCACGGCGGAAACGCTGCGGTGTTGGATGTTGGATGTTGGATGTTGGATGTTGGATGTTTTCATATTTCCCGTTGCCCACTCTCCGGATCATCCGGGTCGAGCGAGACGTGTTTGACTTTTCCAGTCGTGAGAAGTGCGAAGACGCACGGCAAAATGAACAGCGTCGCGAGCGTCGCCGCCGCGAGTCCGCCGAGCACCGCGCGGCCAAGCGGCGCGGTCTGCGCGCCACTTTCGCCGAAGCCGAGCGCCATCGGACTCATGCCCGCGCACATGGCGAAGCTGGTCATCAGAATCGGACGCAGACGCCCGGCGGCACCGGCGAGCGCGGCTTCCACCGGTGTGCGTCCCTCGCGGCGTGCGCGCTCCGCGAAAGTGATCAGCAGAATCGCATTCGCGATGGCGACGCCGACGGCCATGATGCTGCCGATGGCGCTCTGGATGTTCAGCGTCGTGCCGGTGAGCCGCAGCATGATCACCACGCCTGCGAGCACCGCGGGCACCGTGCTCATCACCGCGAGCGCGAGGCGGAACGACTGGAAATTTGCCGCAAGCAACAGCGCGATCACGATGATGGCAACGATGAGTCCGCTGCGAAATCCGCCGAGCATTTCCTCCAGCGGCATGATCTGACCGCGCACGGCGACGTTTGTTTTTGCCGGGGCCGCGCCGACATCGGCGATCGCCTTGCGCACTTCCTCGGCAGCCTGACCGAGTGCCGCGCCGTGGATGTTCGCGGTGATGCTCACGGTGCGCGCCATGTTGTAGCGCTCGTACTGACCGACCACCGTGCCGCTGCCGACCGTCGCGACGCTGCGGAGCGGCACTGACTTTCCACCGGCGGCGCTGATCGGGATGTTGCGCAAGTCCTCGGCGGACTTCGTGAGCGTCTGCGGGATCTGCACCTGCACGCTGTAGCTCACGCCGGTCTTCGGGTCGGCCCAATACACCGGCGTGGTGAAGCGCGACGACGTGGTCGCCGCGACGAGCGAACGCGCGACATCCGCCTCGCGCACGCCGAGCAGCCCCGCGCGCTCGCGGTTCACCTCGACGGGCACGGCGGGAAAATCCAGCTCCTGCGCGATCTGCACGTCGCGGAGCGCGGGAATCGTGCGCAGCTTCTCCAGCAATTTTTCCGCATGTGCGCGGCTCAACGCGAGGTCGGGGCCGCTCACCGCGACTTCGATCGGCGTGCTGGAACCGAAGCTCATCACGCGCGACACGATGTCCGCCGGCTCGAATGAAACGCGCGCCTCGGGGAGTTCCTTGGCAAAGACGGCGCGCAGCTTCTCGCGCAGCTTCGGCACGCGCACGTTCGGGCGGAACTGCACCGCGAGCCACACTTCCTCCGGCCCGCCGTTCCAGAGGTGGATGAGGTTCACCGGATAATTTGCCGCATGAACTCCGACGAGGCCCATCGTCAGCGTCACATTGTCCGCGCCCGCCTCGCGCTTGATCAGTTCCAGCGCTCGCAGCGCCATCGGCTCGGTGACTTCGATGCGTGTTCCCGCCGGCGCGCGCAATCGCACCGCGAGCTGCCCTGCATCCGCCTGCGGAAAAATTTCGACGCCGAGTCCGCGCCCGAACACCCAAACCGCGAGCACCGCCACCGCGAGATACGCGGGAACGAGAATCCAGCGTAATGCGATGAACGAACGGAGGAGTGCGTAAAAAAAAACGCTGGCGTGTTTGGGGAGCGCGGGCGCCCCGCCTGCCGTCTCCGGCGCCCTCGCCGGAGACACCGGGCCTCGCGAAAGATTTTCGGAAACACGAGCGCTCTCAACGCCCGATTTTTCCGGCGGGGCGCCGGAAACTGCCGGCGAGGGCGCCCGCGCTCCCCGCAGCGCATCCGCGTCCTGCTGCGAACGGATTCGCTCGGCTGAACGCGATCCATTCTCCTTTAGCAGCCACACGCACAGGATCGGCACGAGCGTGGAACTGAGCACGAACGACGCGGCCATCGAAAAACCAACCGCCAGCGCGAGGGGAGCGAATAGCGCCTTTGCCGCGCCGGTCATGAAAAACACGGGCGCGAAGACCGCGAGTACGCAGAGCATCGCGAGGAAGCGCGGGACGGCGGTTTCGAGTGTGCCATCAAGCGCGGCGCGGGCGGGAGTCGCGCCGCGGGCGAGATGCGCGTGGATGTTTTCGATGGCGACAGTCGCCTCGTCCACGAGGATACCGACGGCGAGCGCGAGGCCGCCGAGCGTCATGAGGTGGATGCCATTCCCGGTGAGCCACAGTGCGAGCGTCGCGGCGAGGAGCGCGATGGGGATATTGATCACAACGATGAGCGCACTCCGCACACTGCGGAGGAACAGCAGCACCATCAGCCCGGTGAGCACTGCGCCGAGCGCGCCTTCCTTCACAAGATTGCCCATCGCGCCGGTGACGACTGGCGTCTGATCGAACTCGAACGTCACGTTCACATCATCCGGCACCGCGGCTTTGAATTTTGCGAGGTTCGCCTTCACCAGTCCGACCACCGCGAGCGTCGAGGCGTCCGCGCGTTTCGTCACGGGCATGTACACCGTGCGGCGTCCGTTCACGAGCGCGTAGCTCGTGGTGATGTCGCTCTGATCATCCACCGTCGCCACGTCGCGGATGAACACCGCCGCGCCCGGCGTCACGCGCAACGGCACGCCTTCGAGGTCCTTGATGTTTTTTACGACCGCATTCACCGGCACGACAGGATAGCGGTCGCCGAGATTCATGTTTCCGCTCGGGCTGATCACATTCGCCTGCGAGATGGCCTGCACGATTTCATCCGGCGAAAGTGAGAGCGCGCGCAGCCGGTCGGGCTTCACATTGATCACGATCGTGCGTGCGCCTCCGCCGAAAGGAGGTGGCGCACTCACGCCGGGCAGCGTGGCGAAAAGCGGACGCACCATGTTCAGCGCCGCGTCCTGCATCTGGCCGACGGTGCGGGTGGGATTTTCCGTCGAGAAAACGAGATGCCCGACCGGCACGCTGCCCGCGTCGAAGCGCGTGATGAACGGCCCCGGCGTGCCCGGTGGCATGAAGGCGCGCGCGCGATTCACATACGCCACGGTCTCCGCCATCGCCGCCGACATGTCGGTGCCGGGATGGAACTGCAGCTTCATGATGCTCGCGCCCTGGATGGACTTCGACTCCACATGCTCGATCCCGGTGATGTAGAGAAAGTGATACTCGTAATAATACGTGAGGAAGCCCTCCATCTGCGCCGCATCCATCCCGCCGAACGGCTGCGCCACATAGATCGTCGGGATGCCCAGCGGTGGGAAGACATCGCGAGCCATGCGCGAAATCGCGAGCCATCCGCCGAGGCACACGGCGAGCACCGCGACGAGGATCGTCACGGGGCGTCGGAGTGCGGTGCGGGTGGGATTCATGCGGAATGCGGAATGGCGTTGCTACCGGGCGCGGGTGGCGGGGGCAATGCCGGGTTCCATTTTCAAAAGTCGGACGGTGCGGCGGGAAGACAGGATGAACTCCGCGCTTCACGCGCGCACGGCGCTTGTGCAAGGAATACCGGCATGAGCAAGACCACTCCCGCCACGCAGGCCGCACTCGACAACGCGGCGCTGCTCGAATCCGTCGCGAAAAATGTGCGCCTCCTCGCCACGGAAGGTGATTCGGCAGTTTACGCGGAAAGCATCGCGCAGCTCGCGGAGGGCGGGCAATGGACGGAGATCGTGGATCGCTTTTACCGCACGCTCGCATTCGGCACCGGCGGCCTGCGGGGGCGGACGATCGGCCGCTGCGTGACCGCGGCGGAGCGCGGAAAGGCGGGCGAGGGGGATCGCCCCGCGCAGCCATGCGTGGGGACGAATGCGATGAACTATTTCAACATCAGCCGCGCGACGCAGGGCCTCGTGGCGTACCTGCACGAGTGGTTCCGGAAGAAGAAACTGCCGGGCCGCCCGAAGCTCGTCGTCGCGCACGACACGCGCCATTTTTCCCGCGAGTTTGCGGAGCTGACGGTGAAGGTAGCGACGGAACTCGGCTGCGATGCGGGCATCTTCGAGGGGCCGCGCTCGACGCCGGAGCTGTCGTTCGCCGTGCGCCACACGAATGCGACGGCGGGCATCGTGATCACCGCGTCGCACAATCCGCCGCACGACAATGGCTACAAGGCCTACTTCGCCGACGGCGCGCAGATCGTGGAGCCGCACGCGGGCGCGATCATCGCGAACGTGAACGCCGTCACGAGCGACCGCTACACGCCGGTCGCGAAACCGAAGCGTGGCAAGCGCATCGCGCTCGGGAAGGAAATTGACGACGCCTACATGGCGCGGCTGGAGACGCTCGTGCTCGATCCGAAAATGGTGAAGGCCGCGAGCGGGCTGAAGATTGTCTTTACGAGCATCCACGGCACCGGCGGCGTGATCACGAAGCCGATGCTGAAGAAGCTCGGCTTCCGGTTCACCATCGTGCCGGAGCAGGACAAATTCGACGCGCGCTTCCCCACCGTGAAATCGCCGAACCCCGAGAACGCCGAGGCGCTCGCGATGGCCATGGCGCTCGCGGAAAAGGAAGCGGCCGATGTCGTGATGGCGACCGATCCCGACTGCGACCGCATGGGCGTGGCGATCCGGAATGCGCAGGGGAAAATGGAACTCCTCACGGGCAATCAGATCGGCTCGCTCATCGCCGCGTACCGCGTGCGGAAGCTGATCGATCTCGGAGTCATCACCCCGGCGAACGCGGCGAATTGCGCGATCATCAAGACCTTCGTGACGACGGATCTGCAAAAGGCCATCGCTGCGAAACACGGGCTGCGCTGCGTGGAGACGCTCACGGGTTTCAAATACATCGGCGAGAAACTCGGCAAATACGAGACAGCGATCCCTGCGGCGGCGCGGGCAAATTATCGCAAGCTCAGCGAGCACGAGACGCGTGCGTTGCGGCTGAAGCACTCGACGTATTACGTCGCCGGTGGCGAGGAGAGCTACGGCTACAGCGCGCACGATTTTGTCCGCGACAAGGACGGCAACGCGGCCGTCGTGCTCTTCGCGGAGGTCACCGCGTGGGCGAAGTCGCGCGGGCTGACAATCGATCAACTGCTCGACGAAATTTATGCAGAGTACGGATTTTACTGGGAGAAGAACGGCACGCTCACCTTCGAGGGTGCGGACGGCGCGGCGAAGATCGCGAAGCTCGCCGCGGGCTATGCGAAGATTGCGCCAAAGACGATGGACGGCGCGAAGGTCACCGGCGTACGCGACTTCAATGCGAAGACCTTCACCGACGTGGAGGGCGACACGATCCCGCGCGAGAAGATGGTGATTTTCGATCTCGCCGACGGACGCCGCGTCGCCGTGCGCCCGTCGGGAACGGAGCCGAAGATCAAATTCTACATGTTCGTCCGCCGCGATCCGAAGGGCGCGCGATTTTCCGCAAAGGAACTCGCCTCGGCGAAGACCGCGGCGCGCGCATCGCTCGATGCGCTGTGGCAGTGGATCCAGGGCGACGTGATACAACGCCTCTGAAAACTCCCCGCTTGGCGTGAGAGTGGCTTACCCAACTTCCACAACCATGGGACGCGAAATTCAACTCGACGGGGCAGAGACCTCCGTCATCAAGGCACTCGTCAGTGCGGGCAATGAGATTGACGGTGGGAAGCTGATCGACCTTTGCGAGGATTTGGAGATCGCCGAGCTGATCGACACGCTCCACGGGCTCTTGCAGATGGGTTACGTGGATGCCGACTCGACTGCATTTTACGGTGCGAAGGAAATGGCGGACATCGGCTTTCGGGTGAATTCCGGCTACTCGAAAGCTCTCAAGGACGCCCTCGACGACAAGCCCGAGAAGAAGAGCAAGCGCGTGCGTCGCGAGTAGCGGCGGCAGCGTTCCGGCGAGAATCGAACTTGGCAGCGGGAGCCGTCGCAGGGCATCTCCGTGCGGTGACAAATCAAACAGTGCCCGGCAAACCATCGCAATTTTCGCGCGTGTGGCCGTGGCTTGCGGCGGTGCTCAGCGGCGTGCTGCTCGTGCTGAGCTTTCCGCCTGCGGATGTCGGCGGGCTTGCCTTTGTCGCGCTCATTCCGCTGCTCATGGCGGTGTGGATTCCGCAGGGCGGAAAGAGGCACTGGCTCCGCCGTCTCGCGCTCGGATACGTCACCGGGCTGGTATTTTTCACCGGGACGTTTTGGTGGCTTTCGGAACTCGCACCGCTCTTTCACTCGCGCGGACTGAACAGCCTGCCGCTGCTGCTGGCTTCCGAACTTTCGCTTTCCCCCGCGGTGTGGGCGCTGCTCGCCGGGTGGATCGCAGGCGCGCATTTCCGCCCGCTGCCGCCGCCGGATCCGCTTGCGCCGTTCGAGCGCCCGCTGCTTTTGCAATCGGGACGAAATCTCGGCATCGCAATTTTCTGCGCCGCGGCGTGGGTCGCGCTCGAGTGGGTGCGCGGCTGGCTCATCTTTTCGGGATTCGGCTGGAATGCGCTCGGCGTGGCGATGCACCGCGACCTTCCGCTCATCCAGATCGCGGAATTCACCGGCGTGGGAGGCCTCAGTTTCCTGCTCGTGATGTGCAATGCGATCCTGCTCATCACGGTGCTGCGCGTGCGCGCGGAAATCGGGCGCATCCGGCTGCGTCCGCATTTTGACTTTGCGATCACCGCAGGGCTGGTCGTGCTCGCATTTGGCTTCGGCACGCGCGTGCTGATCCGCGCGCAGCAGTCGCCCGCGCCGGCGGTGATGCTGAGTGTCGCCGCGTTGCAGCCGAACATTTCGCAGTACGACAAATTTAACATCGAGAGGTGGGAGGGGATTTTTGAGCGGATGGAATTCCTGAGCGATCTCGCCGCCGCAGGCTCGCCGGACCTGCTCCTGTGGCCCGAGGCTTCCGTGCCCGGCGGGATGCTCGCGGATGTGGACACGCTGGAATTCATGCGCGAGCGCGCGGCGCTGGTCCCGGCGATGATGGTGGGCACGGACGATCAGAACCGCGACGGGATTAAAGGCGAGGATCACAACAGCGCGGCTTTCATCCAGCGCGGGGAAAAGAATGTACAGTTTTACGACAAGCGGCAGCTCGTGCCCTTCGGCGAATACCTGCCCCTCCGCCCGCTGCTCGGCGGTGTCTTCGGCAATTTGGTGCCGGAAGATTTCAAGCCGGGCAAGGCGCCGGGTGTTTTCTCTCTCTCGAAGCCCGCGCTGAAACTCGCGCCGCTGATTTGCTTTGAGGACACGCGTGGCGACATCACCCGCGCGCAGGTGAAGCTGGGCGCGCACCTCCTCGTGAATCTCACGAATGACGGATGGTTCGGGCGCACAGGGGAACTCGATCAGCACATGAACGACGCGATTTTTCGCTGCATCGAAAACCGCCGTCCGATGGTGCGATGCACGAACAACGGCATCACCGCATCGGTGGACAGCTACGGTCGCGTGGACCGCTGGCTGGAGCCGTTCACCGAGGGCTGGAAGATGCAGCCGGTGAGTGTGCCAACCGAGTTGCGCGAGACATTCTACACACGGTTCGGCGAAGTTTTTTCTGTCGTGTGCGCGGTGCTCTCGGTGCTTGTCGTAGCGATGACCGTGGCGTCGCGCAGGGCTAGCCGCCGCCCTTGAGGAATTCCACCTTCGCGCTCAGCTCGGGCGTGAGAAAACGATCCGGCTTTTCGATTTTCACCTTCACCTGCAGCGTGCCCTTTTGCCGGCTGGCCTCGGGTGCGATCTCGGTCACGACGCCGGTGTAGATTTTTTCCGGCCACGCCTCGGGGCTGATGCGGCATCGCTGGTTCATCGCGACTTTCGGCAGGTCGGCTTCGCTGATGTCCACCTCGACCTGGAGATCGTTCGGGTCGGCGAGCGAGAGCAGCGCGCTGCTCGGGCCGTGCGTGCCGGTGCCGCCAAAGGTCTGCGGAGTGACGAGCTCGCCGGGGTGCGAAAGTTTTTCGAGCACGACGCCGTCAATAGGCGAGCGGATCACCGTCCAGTCGAGCCATACCTGCGCCATCGCGCGCGTGCCTTCGAGTTGCTGCACCTGCGCCTGCGTGGATTCGACGGCAAGCCGCGCCTCGTCCTCGCGCTCGGCGGTTTCGTTCTGCGTGGCGCGCAGTCTTTTTACGCGCTGAAAATTCAGCTTCGCGCGCTCCACCGCGACGCGCGCGACGGCGAGCTGCCCCTCCATTTCCGCGATGCGCGCCTTTTGCTCGGAGTCGTCGAGCCGCACGACGATCTCGTCCTTCTTCACGAGGTCGCCTTTTTTCACGCCGATCCATTTTACCTCGTTCATCGTGCGCGGGCTGAGTTCGATGCGCTCGCGATTGATGATGTAGCCGCTCACGGTGAGCAGAGCGTCGCCCGCCTTCGCGGGCTTTTCGCCGGCGGGCGCGATGCCGGCGGGCTGCGCGGATTTTTTGTCCGGTTGCGTGGCCTTGCCGGTGGCGGTGCGTGTGTCCTTGGCCCACGGCTTTGCAATCCAGAGGGCGATGGCCGTGGCGACGATCACGCCGATGACGATGTACCAGGATGCGCCCTGGGAGCGCTGCCGCCGGTTCTCAGGAATCTGAATGGTCTGCAATTTTGCCGCGTCCATGTTGCGCGAGTGTAGCGGGAATCAGACGGCCTTCAACGCCTCGATCACTGGCAGCCGCGATGCGCGCAGCGCGGGCAGCAGCGCGCCGAGCAGGCCGACGAGCGCGGCGAAGACGAGCCCCTTCGCGACGATCGGCACGGTGACGGTGAGCTCGAAAACCGTCTCGCTGAAAGTCTGAAAATTCATCGTGCCGGTCCGGTAGCCGTTCACCGCGAGCGACACGGCGCCGCCGATGATTCCGCCGATGAATGCGAGGCATGTCCCCTCGATGAGAATCGCGGCGACGATGGAGCGCCTGCGGAACCCGAGCACGCGCAGCGTCCCGATTTCGCGCGTCCGCGCGCCGACGCTCGCGTACATCGTGTTCATCGCGGCGAGCACGGCGCCGATGGACATCACGATGGCGATCACATTTCCGCCGAAGCGGATCGGCCCCGCGGTCTTCGTCTGCTCGGCATAGTATTCCGTCTCCGGCACGACGCGCATCGTGAGCCGGTGGTCGCCTTCGAGCCGTTTTTTCAACCGCGCACCGGCCTCCGCATTCACCGGGCGGATGAGCACGCTGGCGAAGTTTGCGCGGTTGAAAATGGAGCGCGCCTCGTCCGCATCCATCCACGCCTCCGAGTCGAACGCACTGCCGCCCGCATCGAAATGGCCGGTGATGGTGAGCGTGCGCGAGCCGAGCTTGATTTCGTCGCCGACATTCACGCCGCTGAACCGCCGCGCGAGCCGCGCGCTCGTGACGGCCTCGCGCTTTCCGGGGACAAACCAGCGGCCCTCCGTGAGTTTTACCTGCGGGCGCAGCGAGGGGCCATTCGGCGACACGCCGCGGAAAATCACATTTGCGCCGCCTTCCACACCGCCGGCGCGAGGCAGGTACGCGGTGACGAGTGCGTCCGCGGAGATGAGCGGCCGCCCCCCGTCGTCGCGTGAGATTTCCTCGGAGTATTGGATCGAACGCACGTCATCGAGCCCGATCTGGCTCGTGGATTCGGAGTCCGAGCCCTTGCGCACGACGAGGAGATTGCGCGGATCGCCCGTCGCGCCGCCGGATCTCTCCAGCCCGTCCGCGAGCGCCTGCATGATGATCCACACGAGGACCACGAGCGCGATGCCGAGCACCGTCGCGATCGTCGAGCGCCAGCGGACGAAGACGTTGCGGAGGCTGTATTGGATCGGCAGGGCCATGCAGGGTGGAACATCCGGCATCCGACATCCAACGTCCAACATCGAACTGCCGTCCGGCGAATAAGCGGTTGACCGCACCGCGCGCGGCCTGTAACTGCACGCCCTCACTTTTCCAAACCGAACCTTTCAACGAACATGGGCAAGCAATACAACAAGATCGAAAAGAAGCGTCGCCGCACAAATTACCTCGCCCGCCGCAAGGCGAAGGCGCTCGCTGCCGGCAAGAGCGTGAAGGTGCGTGCCAAGCGTCCTGCAAAGAAGAAGGCAGCCCCGGCGGCGGCGTAGTTTTTTCCGCGGCGGTGGCTTCGGTCACGCCCGGCTTTCCGCAGTTCTGCGGGTGAGGAATGGCGATGCGCTATCTCCTCGTTGATGCGCACAGCGCGATTTTTTCGTGGCCGGAACTCCACGATCTCCACGGGCGCAACGCGCTCGCTGCGCGTGAGGATCTGACGCGGAGGCTCACGGCATACCAGGATGCGTCCGGCGTGCGCGTGGTCGTGGTATTCGACGGGAAGGGCGCGCGGTCCAATTCGGAAACCGCGCCGGGTGGCGTTCAGGTTTTCTATTCGGGCGGAGGGAAGACGGCGGACTGCATCATCGAGAGGCTCGCGGCGAAATACGCGGGCGAACACGAAATCACCGTCGCGACGAATGACCGTCTCGTGCAGCAGACGGTGATCACTTTCGGCGGCCTCGCAATCTCCGTGGATGCGCTGAGGGATTTGATCGGCGAGGCGGATCGAGATGTGGCGCGAAGAATCCGGCAGATGAAGCGGCGGTGAAGGTCGAATGCGTCGTGCGGCGGGCAGCGTCGCAATTCAAAATTCAAAATTCACCATTCATCATTTCGTCCGCTTCCCCCCGATCAGCCGCACGAGGAGCTGGCCCAGCACGACTTCGGTTTCCGTCGGCGAGGAGACGAGCGCGACATTCGCATCGAGGCACGCCTTCAGGCCGCGTTGCAATTCCGGGAGCGAAAAATTGCGCGCTCCCGCCGCGGCGAAGCCGAGCGCAAATGCGTTCAGCTTGCCTTCCTTCGTCCGCGGGAGATGTGCGGTGGCGGCTGCGGGCAGGCGCTCGAGCGCGCTGCCGAAGTGGAACGGATTTGCCGGCGGCGCGAGCTTGTGGCGGACGAGGAGATCCTTCGCGAGCAGCAGATTTCGCACGGTCGGGATGATCGTCGCGAGCAGGATGCCGATGGCTTTTTCGCCATTGAACATGAGCTGCGCGAGAAGCTCCTGCGCGCGCGGGAGCTGGCGCGAGGAAATCGCATTTCCAAGCTCGAAGATGACGCCGGCGCGCGACATCGGCGTGAGCATGCGTACATCGTCCTGCGTCACGCGCCGCGTGGCCTTGCCTAGGTAGAGATCCAGCTTTTCGAGTTCACCCGTGATCGCGTAGCGGTCGCCGCCGGTGTAGAGCGTGAAAAGTTCCAGCGCGTCGTTGTCGAAGCCCAGCCCCTTCGCGTCCGCGACGTCGGCGCAGAGCCGCATTGCCGCCTGCTCCCAGCCCTGCTTCGTCGAGTCGAGCCGGTCGTGCATCTGCACTTCGGCGAGCTTGCCGAGCGTCTTGAAAAAGGTGCGCCGCTTGTCAATCGGGCCGCCGCTGATGAGCAGGCGCGTGCCGTCCGGCAGGCCCTTCTGGAGCAGCGCGGTGAATTTTTCGATCGCATCGAGCGTCGCCTCCGCGCCGCCGGTGCGATCGTCTGCAAAAAAATTCGCATCCTTCAGCCACACGAGCTTCGCGCCGCCGAAGAAGCCGAACGTGTTCAGCGCCTCGATCGTCTGGTAGATGCGCTGCGCTGCCTCGTCCGCATTGCCCGCCTGCCCGCTGATGATCTCCTGCCCGAAGTCGCCCGGCGGCGTGAGTTGCGCCGCAAGTTCCCGCGCCACGCGCTTCACCTCGAAATCGTCCGTGCCGAGGATGGCGTGGATGGGAGCGGCGTTGTTTTTCAAGGTGTTTTCAAGGTGTCGTGGGAATGAGCGGCGATGTCGCGTAGGTCTTAAACTCGCGCTCGACGGCCTCCAAGTTCAGAAAGCGGTTCCCGAAATGATTTCGCGCGGCGGTCTCGAAACGCGCGCCCTTTCCCATCGCATCGAGGAAGGTGAGGAAGCCGCCGCGATCCGACGCGCACAGGAAGCGCACGAGCTTTTGCGACTCCTCGTAGAATGCCACGATGCGCTCCTTTTCCTCCGGGTACGTCATCGCGCCGGTGAGATCCGACACGGGCACGTACTGGCCCTCCTTCACCATGTTCGCACGCGGACGCGCGTTGTATCCGCGTGCGCGGAAAAATGACGCGCGGCACCGCGCCGCCGCGTATTCCGCGAAGCCCTCGTTCAGCCACAGCGGGATGCCTGCGCCGAAAAAGCGATAGATCACGAGGTGCGTGATCTCGTGCGGCAGCGTCCCGTTTTCCGATTTCCATCCCGGGTTGCGGCGGATGAAGAGCGCGCCCTCGGAGTGGATGCCGCCGGTCCACGGATCGAGTCCGCCGAATTTTTGAAATGCCTTCCAGTCTTCCGCGTCGTCGAACAGGAACAGGTGGCACTTCCGCTCCCACGCGCTCGTGTCCTTGCCGAGTTCCGTGGCGATGACACGGTAGGAAAATTCCGCCTCGACCGAGACGACAGACGCCATCGGGCGGTCGAAAAAATGGTAGATGAAATGCTCGGTCTCCGCGTGCCTCCACTCGCCCGCGCGGACTTGCAGCGCCTTCTGCCCGAGCGCCGTGAGCGCACGATCCGAAAGTTTTTCAAAAGGAATCTCCGGCACCGCCCCGATGGCCGGCGCGTCCTCCGCGAATGCCGCGGCGGCGAGAAAAATGAGGGCGAGGAAAAGTCGCATCACACTGACACAGGCAGTCGCCGTGCCAGCGCGCGAGGTGAGTTGCTGCTACTTCGCGGCGGCGAACACGACACACAGGGGCGCTCGGACGCCATCCGCCTTTCCGGCGGGGGTGAGCTTGCCCGTGGCGGGATCGATCTTGTGCGAGGCGAGGCTGTTGCGGTCCTGGCCGGCGGCGACGAGCCAGCCGCCGTCGGGCGAGATGGCGAAGCCGCGCGGGACTTTCACACCAGCGGGCGGATTCTGCATGAACACGATAATCAGTACGTCCCTTGTCCCTGGTACGTCTCTTGTCGCTGGCAGCGGGCGCGACTTTTTCACGGAGGAAAAAGAGAAGGGCCACGCCAACACCGACGCCGCCTACCTCCGCGAATCCATCCTCGATCCCTCCGCAAAAATCGTCGCCGGCTACCAGCGCGGCGAATACGCGATGCCGAGTGAAGCCGGCGCGCTCACCGCGTCTCGCAGGTCGAGTCGCTCATCCCTTTCATCCAGACGCTGAAGTAGCGCTCAGAGACTGTGTAAAAAGTCACGACACTGGCAACCCGAACCCTTGCACTTCCGGAAGCGCGCAGGAAAACGGGAGCGCACGCTTCCAGCGTGCCGCGTCCGGCATCCTTGCCGGACGCAGGGCGAAGGCGGTGAGTCCGCCCAATCTCGACGAAGCAAACGAGGTCGCAGTCCCGCAGCCCGGTGCATCTTTTCGGCAGGATGCCGCAAAGGACACGCTGGAAGCGTGTGCTCCCGATTTCCTGCGTGCCGCGTCCGGTTTCCGTGAACCGGTTGCCGGGCTGAATGCGAAGGGCGGACTTTTTTCACAGTCTCTCAGAGCGTCCGCGGAAGCTTCGCGACGGTGAGCCAGAAAAAATTGATGGCCTGGACGGCCTTCACCATTTCGTCGAGGTCTGCGGGCTTGGTGACGAAGCAGTTTGCGCCTAGCTCGTACGAGCGGCGGATGTCGTCCTCGGCCTCGGAGCTGGTGAGGATGATGACCGGGATGATGCGCAGATCCTCGTCGCAGCGGATTTCCTCCAGCACCTCGCAGCCGTTTTTCCGGGGCATGTTGATGTCGAGCAGGATGATGTCCGGCCTCTTTGCGTCGGCGAATTTCCCCGTGCGGCGCAGGAATTCGATCGCCTCACATCCGTCACGCGCGACGCTGACGTGGTTGGAAAAATCCGCGCCCTTGAGCGCCTCCTTCGTGAGCACGACGTCGCCGATGTTGTCGTCCACAAGAAGAATTTCGACTGTGCGCTGCTGAGCCATGACCATGATGTTCCGCATTCACCCGACGGGCGCGAGCTTCTTATCCGGAATCGTGAAAAAAAACGCGGAGCCGCGGCCGGGCTCGGATTCGAGCCAGATTTTCCCGTCGTGGCGCTCGACGATTTTCTTGCAGACGGCGAGGCCGATGCCCGTGCCGGGGAGGTGCTCGCAGACCTGGAGACGCTGGAAGATTCCGAAGATGCGGTCGAAGAACTGCGGCTCGATGCCCACGCCGTTGTCGCGCACGGAGAATTCCCAAGCGCCCTTCCTGCGGACTGCGCCGACGTGGATGCGGACGGCCTCGGTGCCGCGGAATTTGAGCGCGTTGTCTATGAGGTTCTGGAAAAGCTGCGCGAGCTGTGTGCTGTCCGCCACGACTTCGGGCAGGCTGTCGCAGGTGACGGTGCCGTCGGCGTCGGCGATGGCTATCTGGAGGTTGTCCACCACGTCGCGGAATATCTTTGCGCAGTCCGTCGGCACGAGCGGCCGCGCGCGGGTCTGGACGCGAGAGAGGGAGAGCAGATCGTGGATGAGCGCCTGCATCCGCTTTGCGCCGTCCACGGCGAAGTGGATGAATTTTTTCCCGTCCTCGTCGAGCGCGGTGTCGTAGCGTTTCTCGAGGAGCTGGAGGAAGCTGGCGACCATGCGGAGCGGCTCTTGCAAATCGTGCGAGGCGACGTAGGCAAACTGCGAGAGCTCGTCGTTCGAGCGCGAGAGTTCGGCGGCCGTCACCTTCAGCATGTCCTCGGCGCATTTCCGCTCGGTGATGTCGCGTGCGACGGCGTAGATCAGGTTTGTCTGGAAGTCCGCGTGCGCCTGCCAGAGCAGCCATTTGTAGGAGCCGTCCTTGCAACGGTAGCGGTTTTGAAAGGAGATGGCGTCCGTCCCGGCCGTCAGTCCCGCGGCCTTTTCGAGCGTGGCGGCGCGATCATCCGGGTGGATGAATTCCACATACGGTACGGCGCACAGATCGTCCGCCGAATGCCCGAGGGTCCTCTGCCAGGACGGATTCAGCCGACGGAAAAATCCGTCGAAGTCCGCGATGCAGAGCATGTCTATGGACATGTCGAAGAACTTCACCAGCTCCTGCGGGCGAAGCGCTGCGGCGGGCGGGCTTTTTTCCATCGCGCTTCGCCTCCGTCAGCACCCGAGGTGCTTGCGGATGCATTCGTCCACCTGGTCGCGGCTCACGGGCTTCGCGAGGAATTCGCAGCCGCCGATCTGGTGGCGGGTCTTCGCCTCGTCGGGCGAGACGATGGCGGTGAGGAAGACGATCGGCACGTGCTTGAGCGCCGGGTCCTCCTTCATCTGCGCGGCGATGGTGCCGCCGTCGGCTTCGGGCATGATCACGTCGAGAAAAATCATGTCGGGCTGGAATTCCCTCGCGGTCTGCAATGCCCGCAGCGGGTTGTTCTCCTCGCGGATCTCGTATGCGGGGAGTGTGAGGCGCAGCAGGCGGGTGAAGCCGGATTCGTCGTCAACGAGGAGTATCTTTTTTTTGCTCATGGTCTGTCCTTTGGGGCGCGGTCGCCCGGTTTGATTGCCTTCAATGTGATGGTGGCTATTACGCCTCCTTCGGGATGGTTTTCGATGCTTATTTTTCCGCGGTGGAGATCGATGATTTTCTGCGTCACGGAAAGCCCGAGGCCCGTGCCCTTGCCGGTGCTCTTAGTCGTGTAGAATGGCTCGAAAATCCGGCTCAGCTTTTCCGGCGGCACGCCGGTGCCGGTGTCGCGGATCTCGATCGAAATCACGGGTTCGCCGGTGCGGAAGCGGATGCCGCTGCGGTCCCCGCTGTCATGCAGCGGGCTCTCGGCAGGCGTCATCACGCGCTCCCGTGTGGTGACGGTGAGCGTCCCGCCCCTGTGCATCGCGTGGCACGCGTTGGTGATCAGGTTGATGAACACCTGCTCGATCTTCGTCGGGTCCACGGAGGTGTCCGGCAGCGCCGCGGCGAAATTCGTGACGACTTTCACGCCGGCCTTCGTGATGTCGTGGCGGACAAAGCGGATCGCCTTTTCGAGCAGCGCATTGATTTGGCGCGGCTGCATGCCGAGTTCGCGCGGCGAGGCAAAATCGAGCAGGTCCTGCACGACCGCATTTGCACGCTGCAAGGCGTCGCGCATCTCGCCGAGCACCGAGCGCGTCTCGTCATTCACGGCGAGCGGCGAGTCGCCCAGGTAATTCAGGCCGACGAGGATGACTTGGAGCGGGTTCTTCACCTCGTGCGCCACGCCGGCGGCGAGCTGGCCGATCGAGTGGAGCTTTTCCGCCTGCATGAGCTGGGACTGCGCGGTCTTCAGATCCTCGTCCGAGCGCTTTTTGTCGGTGATGTCCGACATGAGCCCGTCGTATGCGACGATGCGGCCCGAGCCGTCGCGCCGCGGCACATGCTTGTTCCGGATCCAGCGGATCTTTCCGTCCTTGCGGACGAGGCGGTGCTCGATCTCAAAGGCCGCGTCGCCCTGCACCGCCGAGAGCACCATGTTCACCACGGCATCGCGATCGTCGGGAAAAATGATCCGGTGCCAGAGCATCGCGTCCCTTTCAAATTCCTCCGGCGAATAGCCCGTGACTGCGAGGCATCCCGCGCCGTGCTGTGTGGAGACCACATGTCCCTTTTCCAAGACGACCGTGTACACGTAGTCCGAGACCGAATCCAGCAGCCGCATGTAGCGCTCCTCGCTGCCGCGCAGCGCGAGTTCCGCAGTCTTCAGCTCGGTGATGTCGCGCGACACGCCGAAGGTCCCGACGATCGCGCCGCACTCGTCCCTCAGCGGCATCTTCGTCGTCAGCGCCCACGTCGTCCGCCCGTCGGGAAATGTCTCCTTTTCCATCTTCCCGATGATGGGATTCCCGGACTGCAGCACATCCTCCTCGTCGGCGCGCGCCTGGTTCGCGTGCTCGTCGGAAAAGAAATCCGCGTCCGTCTTTCCGAAGACCTGCCGCGGGTCGTCGAACCCGTACAGACTCGCGAGCGCCGGGTTCACCTGGATGAATGCGCCCTCGCGATTTTTGAAATAGACCCGGTCGGGGATGTTCTCCATCAGCGCGTCCAGCCGCCGCCGCTGGTCGGCGAGATCGCGCATCGTGCGCGTGCGCTCGATGGCCTGCCTGATCCTCCGCATGAGCAGCCGCCCGTCGAATTTCCCCTTCGTGATGTAGTCCTGCGCGCCGAGCTGCATCGCCTGCACGGCGATCTCGTCATCATCGAGGCCCGTCTGCACGACGATCGGGACGCGGCTCACATGCGACTGGAGGCGGACGAGCGCCTCGGTGCCGTGCGCGTCGGGCAGCGCCAGATCGAGCAGCACGACATCAATGCCGCCGGCTTCCAGCCGCTTCACAGCGTCGGCGATGCGCGAGGCCGTCTCGATCAAGACGCGGCCCTCGCATTCCTCCGAGAGCATGATCTTGAGCAGCGCGACATCCCCCGGATTGTCTTCGACAAGCAGAACATGGATGGGGTCGCCGCTCATGATTCGGTGGAGTGTCGTAAAAAAAGTCCCGCGGTCGGAAAAGTCGGGAGCCTGCCCTGTGATTGGTTCTGAGGTCGCGAACAGGCTCATCGCTTCATTCGCATTTCCTCATCATTTACAGGTCGCGAATTCCAGCAAGCCAAAACCGCGGCTGCCGGCATCGCGCCCGGCACGCGCCGGTGCCTAGAAAACCTCCGCGTCGTCCGGCAGGCCGGAATCCTGGCGGATGCTGTCGAGCCGCTTCTTCGCGCCGCGCTCGGTCGCCGGTCCGCTGATCATGTGAGTCACCGCATCCACGATCGCCGGCAGCGCGAGCAGCGCGCCGATGCCCAGCAGGGAAAATGCGGTCGCCTTCTGCGCACCGCGGCTCATCTTTCCGCCGAGCAGCAGGCCGAGGCCGCAGCCCACCGCAGTCTGCGTGACGGCGAGGAGCGAAGTATTGAGGACGTCGGTCTGCTTGGCGGGTTCCATGTGGCTCACGGGAAAGATGCGGGTTTCCCCCGCCGTGTAAAGCACCGACTGGGCCACACGGGGAACATCCAACGTCAAACCAATGGATGACGAATGTCCAATGTTGGACGTTCCACGTTCGCAAAGGTTTGACTCCCCCGCGCATCGTCGCGTCTCATCACGCAGTCCCCCTCCCCTCCCGTGAGCGCACCCTCCACGCGACATCATCTCCGAGCCTTCGGCATCGCCGCCGGGCTGGCGACAATCTGCGCTCTCGTGACAGTGCTGCTGTGCGTCCGCGCGGAGGATCGCTACATCCACAGCTTCGCGGATGAGTTCGGCGATCTGAAGCTTCAGGGTGTCGCGCTGCAAAAGACCGCATTCACGCAGCCGGACCTGCTCGTGCTCTACGGCAGCTCGGAGCTGGTGTCGCCGGTGCGCGGCAAGGCGAGCGAATTTTTCGAGCAATATCCGACGGGCTTCCGTCCCTTCCCCGTCGGCAAGCCGGGCGCATCCTCGCTCACGACGATGCAGAAGATCGCGTCGCTCGGCCGCTACATCGAAGGGCGAAAAGTCGCGTTCTCGATTTCGCCGAGCTATTTTTTCTCGGAGAAAGTGAACGAGGACTACTACGAGGGAAATTTCAGCGTGCTCCAGGCGACGGAGTTCGCGTTCAGCACGCACCTGAGCGCGGGCCTGAGGCGCGACGCCGCACGACGGATGATCGAATATCCGGAGACGGTCGAGGGAAACTGGACGCTGGAATTCGGGCTGCGCCGGCTCGCGGGCGACACCTTCGCCGACCGCGCACTCTACGCCGCGATCTGGCCGCTGGGCAGGCTCGCGAATGCCGTGGGCCGCGCGCAGGATCACATCGAGGCCGGCCTGCGCATCGCGGAAAACATCGAGGAAAAAAATGCGAAGCCGCACCGCATCGCGGGGCTGAACTGGAAGGAAATCCTGCGCAAGACGAGCGTGAAGGTGAAGGCGGTGCGTCCTCCGATCCCGCCGCGCCTCACGAAGCGGCCGAAGGGATCGCGCGACGCGGACTTTTTGAAAATCCTCCGGGAAGCCGACGAGTGGGAGGACTTCGAGCTGCTGCTGCGCACGCTCTCCGAGATGCGCACCGATGCGCTGCTGCTCTCCATGCCGCTGCACGGGCCGGATCTCGAGACGACCGGCGTCTCCGCCGAGGCCCGCAAGGCGTACGGCGTGGAGCTGAACCGGCTCGCGGGAAAATACGGCGTGCAGCTCGTGTACTTAAGCCAGTATGAGAATGACCGCTCCTTTTTCGCCGACAACTCCGACCATCCCGGCGAGCGCGGCTGGATGCTGTTCAACAAGGTTCTTGACGATTTTTACCACCAGCCGCAGAAGACCCACAAATAGCGGGCAAGCGCCCGGCAACTCCCTGAAAAACCATGGCCACAGCGATTCACACCCAAGTCATTGATGTCCTCGCACGCGTCGCCGACACCGAGGAAGTGCGCACGAACCCCGACCTTGCGCTCTACGATCTGCAAATCCTCGACTCGATGAAGACCGTGGAACTCATCGTCGCGCTCGGGCAGGAACTGAACGTGGAAATTTCCCCCGCGGAATTTGACCGCGACGCGTGGGCGACGCCGGCCAAGATGGTGGCCGACGTGGAGAAGCGGCTGGCGGCGTGATTGACTTCGCAAAGAAGTGGCTCGATGCGCATCCGCGCACACGGCCCGTGGTGCTGGCGCTCTACTATCTCGCCATCATCGGCATCCTTGCGGCCATGTACGGGCGCGGAAATTTTGAGACTCCGGAGTTTGTTTACGCAGAATTCTAGCCATGCACCTACTCGACAAAATTGACAGTCACGGCCGCACAAACCCCGACCGCCTCGCGCATGTGAGTGGCGACAGGCGCATGACCTTCGGTGAACTGCTCGCCTGGAGCAACGCGCTCGCCGCGTGGCTCGACTCGCAGCTCGGGGACAAACGCACACCCGTCGCAGTCCACGGCCACAAGGAGCCGGAGATGCTCGTGGCATTTCTCGCCGCGGTGAAATCCGGCAGGCCGTACGTGCCGATCGACTACATGACGCCGCAGCAGCGCATGGAGCGCGTGGTCGAAATCGCCGGAGCCGAAGTGGTGCTCACGCCCGCGAAGGTCGCGGAGATCGCCGCCGCCACGGGCGCGGTGGACTACCAGCGCAAGCCGCTCGATGCGAACGATCCCTTTTACATCCTCTTCACGAGCGGCAGCACCGGCGAGCCGAAGGGCGTGATCATCACGCTCGCGAATCTCAACCACTACCTCTCATGGATGCACAGCGAGGGAACCTTCACCGAGGGCGGCGAGGTCTTCCTGAACCACGCGCCGTTCACCTTCGACCTCTCGGTGCATGACCTCTACCTCGCGCTCAGCTCGGGCAACACGATCTTCAGCCTCACCAAGGATCACATCTCGAACTTGCGCGCACTTTTCATCGCGCTGCGCGAATGCGGCGCGACGCAGTGGATGACCACGCCATCCTTTGCGCAGATGTGCATGATCGAAAAGGGCTTCACCGCGGCGATGATGCCGCATGTGCGCGCGTTCTATTTTTGCGGCGAGACGCTCGCGCCGGAGACCGCTTCGCAACTGCTCGATCGGTTCCCCGGAATCCCGGTCTGGAACACGTACGGCCCGACCGAGGCGACCGTCGCGATGACAAAGACGGGCATCACCCGCGAGGTGATCGCGCAGTGGAATCCGCTGCCCATCGGCCGCGTGATGACCGGCACGCGCGTCATCATCCGCGGCGAGGATGGCAAGGCCGTGCCGCCCGGCGAGCGCGGCGAGATCGTGATCGCGGGGCCCAATGTGAGCCCCGGCTACCTCAAGCGCGACGACCTCACGGCGAAGGCATTCTACGCACTCGACGACACGCGCGCCTACCGCACCGGCGACTGGGGCCGCGATCGCGACGGCATGCTTTTCTGCGAGGGCCGCATGGACAGCCAGATCAAGCTGCACGGCTACCGCATCGAACTCGGCGACCTGGAGGCAAACCTCCGCGCACTGCCCGAGATCGCCGATGCCGTCGTGCTCCCGGTGAAAAAGGGCGACATCATTGATTCGCTCGCCGCATTCGTGGTGCTCACCGGTGCAAAGCAGGGCACGGATTTCGAGCAGTCGGCAAAATTGAAGACGCACCTCGGCGAGCGTCTGCCGGTTTACATGGTGCCGCGGAAATTCCATTTCCTCGACAGCTTCCCCATGAACAACAACGGCAAGGCGGATCGGAAGAAGCTGGCGGAGATGCTGTAGGCTGGTGGCAATGACGAATGACGAATGACGAATGACGAACATTGACGCTGCATTCCGGGAGCGCGGTTTGGATGGCATGGCCGCGCACGGATCGGAGGTCGCCGGTCGCGCAAACCATTTCGTCATTCGTCATTCGTCATTCGTCATTGCCCCCGCCCCCACCCGATGAGCCCCTTCGCGAACTGGACCTTCTTCGGCCTGCTGCTGCTCTACGCACTGCTGCCGATCCTCGCGCTCGGGCTGTTTGAAAAACGCTGGTCGCGCATCGCCGCCATGGCGGGCGTCGTGCTGATTGTGCCGTTTTTAACCACTGTGCTCGCCGCCATGGTGTTCCCGATCAGGGAGGTGGGAATCATCGCGCCATTCCTCCAGCAGTTGCGGGAGGCATGGCCGTTCGCGCTCGTGCTGCTCGTGGTGGCCGCGTTTGGAAACTCGAGCGCGCGCTGGTGCTTCTTCATGACGCTGCCGATCCTCGGCTTCGTCTTCGCGCATCACGATAACTCGGTGCTGCGCCTCGTCGGCACGCACTTGCACGAGCCCGGCGGCGCGGCGCTCACACGCCCTTGGACGAACACGACAGCCGGCATCGAGTTTTCGCCGTTCTATCTTTTCCTCCTCTGCGCCGCGTGGCAGCTCTGGGTGCCGTTCGCATTCCTGCGCTGGAAATCGAACCGCACATTCTACGTCGCGATGCTGCTCACGCTTGCGCCGCTCCTCACGAACAGGCTCATGCCCTTCGTCTCGCACGACAGCGTCTTCGGCTACCTCGGCATCAGCTACGTCACCTTCCGCGCGCTGGATGTGATTTTTTCCATCCGCGACGGCGTGGTGAAGACGCTCGCTCCCGGCCAGCTCTTCGCCTTCCTGTTTTTCTTCCCCACCGTTTTGTCCGGCCCGATCGATCGCTACCGCCGCTTCGGTCTCGACTGGGTGAAGACGCGCACGCGCGCGGAATTCCTCGACGATCTCGACTTCTGCATCCAGCGCGTGATGCGCGGCTTCCTCTACAAATTCATCATCGCCGCGGAAATTGACAGCCATCTGCGCGTGCCGCTGCTGAAGGTCGCCGGCCTCAAGGGCTACGCGGCCTACATGTATGTCTATACGTTCTACCTGTTCTTCGATTTCGCGGGCTACAGCGCGTTCGCCGTCGGCGTCTCGCGGCTCATGGGAATCAAGTCGCCGGAAAATTTTTCGCTCCCATTCCTCGCGCGGAACATCCGCGATTTCTGGACGCGCTGGCACATCAGCCTGTCGTTCTGGTTCCGCGATCACATCCACATGCGCTTCCAGCTCGCGGCGATGAAGGGGAAGTGGTTCAACGGCAAATACACCGCGAGCTACCTCGGGCTCTTCCTCACATTCGGCCTCATGGGCGTGTGGCATGGGCTCACGCTCCACTACATCGCATACGGAATGTATCACGCCGTGCTGCTCTGCGGCTACGACGTGTTCTCACGCTGGAACAAGCAGGCAAAATTCTGGCCCGACGGCCCGTGGTGGCGCGCGCTGAATATCGTCCTCACCTTCCACGCGATCGCGCTCGGCATGTTGCTCTTCAGCGGACGCCTCACACCCGCGCCGCCGCCGCCGTACGAGGCGGTCATCGAGGAGGCGGACTACCACGTCATCTCCGGCTACGTGTGGCAGCGGGACAAGAACGTGGATTTTCTCACCGTGGACATTTACTCCGACCACTCATGGGCCGCACGCGCACAATGCACCCTGCCGCGCCCCGACCTCCGCGAGAAGGGCTACGGCGACGGCATGATCGGCTTCCGCGCGGAACTCCCCCCGTGGCTGCGCGACGGACGCTCGCACAACATCGAGGTGCGCGTCGTCGAAGGCTTCCGGTCCATCGGAAAACCGAAGACCATCGCATTCCCGGACGAGCCGTGGACGCACGTTCCTCAGCCCCCCGCCCTGCCCGCGGCGACACCGCACGAGCCCGCCGGGGCCAAACGCTGACAAATTGTAACGCCGACGCACGTAGCGCCGACGATTCGTCGGCACCGGCGTACAGGCACAACTTGTGTTCGGAACCTCAAGCCCCCTTCCACGCCAGTGCCGCCCACTGGTCGGCGCTCCGCTCAAGCGCTGATCTTTTGCCAGCCCGGCTTGTGCTCGAAGACCCAGCGGTAGTAGTCGCGCCGCGAGAGCTTAGCCGCCGCCGCCTCGTCCACGACGCACTTTGCGACCGGGTGCATCTGGAGGACGCTCGCGGGATTCATCGCGGTGATCGGCCCCTCGACAGCGGCGCTCACCGCATCCGCCTTGTTTTCGCCGAATGCGAGCAGAAGCACCTCGCGCGACGCCATGATCGTGCCGACGCCCATCGTGATGCAGTGAAACGGAACCTGCGCAAGATCACCGCCGAAGAACCGTGCATTGTCCGCGCGCGTGCGCTCCGTGAGCGTCTTGATCCGGGTGCGGGATGCGAGCGACGAGGACGGCTCGTTGAACCCGATGTGCCCGTCCGTGCCGATGCCGAGCAGTTGCAGATCGATCCCGCCCGCCTCCGCGATCGCTGCCTCGTAGCGCGCGCACTCCGCGGGAATGTCGCGCGCCATGCCGTCCGGGATGTGCGTCCGCCCCGCGTCCACATTCACATGCCGGAAAAAATGCTCCGCCATGAACGCACGGTAGCTCTGCGGATGCTCCGCAGTCAGCCCGACGTATTCGTCGAGGTTGAACGTGGTGACCTTCGAAAAATCGAGCCCGTCCTCACGGTGCATGCGGATGAGTTCGCGATACGTGCCCAGCGGCGTGCTGCCCGTCGCGAGCCCGAGCACGCAATCCGGTTTCGCACGCACAAGCTTCGCGATGATCCGCGCGGCGATGATGCCGCCGGCTTCGGGCGTGGGCTGGATGATGATTTCCATGATCGTGAATGCTCGTGATTACTTACCGATTCGCGCGCGGAGCTTTGCGGTGACGTCCTCTCGGAAACGGTCAATCGCACCGGTCACGTATTCGACGATGTCGAGCGAGTCGTCGTGCGCGAGCGGCGTGAGGTCCATCGCGAATGCGAGCGCGTCGCTGCGGTCCACGCCGTGGCTCTGGAAAAATGTGGCGTTCGCGCGGCGGCGGCCCATCACGGCGAGGTCGTAACGCTTCCCCCCCGCGATCTGGCTGTCGAAGATTCCGTTCAGCGCGGCGGCGAGGCTGTCGTTGCCGCCGACGTCGTGGACGATCTTCTCCGCATCGCCGAGCCAGTCGAGGTCGCGCCACACTTCGCAGCCATGCACGGCCAGTGGGCGCTGTTCGCGAGGCAGATCGCGGATCGCCTGGATCACCGGCACGACGACGGCGATGTGCGTGTCGTGCTTGTCCGCCGGGTTGTGCGTGTACACGACGCGCGGCCTCGATGCCGC
The DNA here is from genome assembly GCA_038238025.1 of Chthoniobacterales bacterium. Taxonomy (GTDB): domain Bacteria; phylum Verrucomicrobiota; class Verrucomicrobiia; order Chthoniobacterales; family Chthoniobacteraceae; genus SXWH01. The sequence goes on along the minus strand of JBBRYC010000045.1, from coordinate 25,122 downwards.
GAGGATTATGCGCAGGTCTTCGCGCAGCCGCGAGTCCGTGGCGTCCCTCGCAATCCCGCTCGTGTAATCGAGCTGCACCATTGCTCCGAAGCGCCCGACGACCGCCGCCTGCCGCTGCTCCTCGCGCCGTACGGCCATCATTTCTTCGTCGGTAAATTTTGCGTATGCCCCCGTGCGCGCGCTGCCGCTGCCATTCGTGCAAGTCACGCCGCCGAACCATTCCGTCTCGCTGTGAAAACACGCACGGATGCCGTGGAACGCCATGAACTCCAGGTCATCCTGATGCGCGCCGATGCCGAGGTGCGTGATGCGCGCGAGCGCATCGGCGACGGGCAATCCGTCGGGGATGAAGATGTCCGCGGTGGGGAGGTGGAGTTGCATTCGGATTCGCGCTAAAAAATCGAGGCATCAATGATCGCCAGCACGTCATCCAAAACCTCCTCGGGCACATGCTCGATGAATTTCACCCGGCGCGATTTGAAATCGAGGGACTTCACCTGCTCGCACATGACGAAACCGCTGAGTGACGTGCGGCCCGCAACGGAAACATGAAACGGCACGGCGCGATCCGTGTTGGTGAGCGGGCAGCAGATGGCCATGCCCGTGCCGCGATTGAAGGCGTCCTTGCTCACGACCAGCGCCGGACGCCGCCCCCGCTGTTCGTGGCCGTCTTGCGGATCAAAATTCAACGCCACCAAGTCGCCCTGCCGCGGAACGTATGCCGCCACTACCAGACCTCCTTGCCGGACGCGCCCCAGCCAAATTCCTCCGCCTTGTATTTTCGCGGCATGGCCGAGACGAGATCCTCAATGCGATGCCGTCCCCGCTTTTTTCGCTGAGGCTTTGCGGCAGTGAGCACGATGGTGCCACGTTTTGCGTCGAGTACGAGCTGGATTTGCGCGCTTTGCTTCAAGCCGAGCGCATTCAAGAGCGGCTTCGGCAGGCGGATGCCCTGGCTGTTCCCCCATTTTTGCAATGTCGTGATCATGGATTTCGGTATAGCCCACGGCTAGCCTTGCGCAAGGGAGCATTCACGATGAATGCAATCATCACCGCAGCGCGGGCAAGCTCGCGGCGGCGACGGCCTGGCCGTGGCGCTTGTCCTTTTCGTCGGGTGTGCGGAGCTTGATGCGTTCGGCGAGTTCCGGGAATTCCGCGTGCAGCACTTCGCCTGCTTTTTCGAGGAGCAAGTTGCCGCCTTCGCCGCTCGTCACGCGGCCGAGGATGAGCAGCGTGCCGATGTCGTAGAATTCCGCGTAGTGCGCGATGGCGTAGCCGAAGCAGATGCCGATGGTCTCGTAGATGCGGCGCGCGCGCTCATCGCCGGCACTCATGAGGTGCTGCACCTCGACGAGCTGTTCGGCAAATTTCATCTCCTTGGGAAAATCGAGACCCGCGAGGGGTGCGAGGCGCGCGACGCCTTGCTGGCAAAAGTACTGCACGGCGCAACCGCGATCACCGCTCCATTCATCCACGGGCGCGTCGTCACGGTAGTCAACCGGCCCGAATGCGAGTTCGTTCAGCCACGGCGTGATCGCACCGCTCGCGGTGACGTAGCCCGCGGCGACGCTCGTGCCCATGCTGATGCCGAGCACGCGATTTTCGCCGAAGCTCATCGAGGCCGCGAGCGCGGTGACCTCGCCGTCGTTTGCAACCTCGAAGGGAACGCCGCCCCACTCGCGCTGGAGGTCGAAGAAGATGCGGCGGATGCGTTTCTCAAACGCATCCTGCGGCACGCCGCGAAACAGCGATGCGGCGCGCACTTCGCTGTTCACGTACACGCCCGCCGCGCTGCCACCGATGGCGTCCACGCGCGGCAGGTGCGCGGCGGCGCGGCGCAGCGTGTCGTTGATGCCGTCGTAGTGATACTGCGGGTCACTCTGAAAATACGGATCCCACGCGATCTCTTCGGAGAAGACGACCTCGCCATCAATGACCGCCGCACATTTCCGATCCGAGCCGCCGAGGTCGAAACCGATGCGGCAGCCATCGAGATGCCGCCCGAGCGGGATCGTGGCCTCGTTCGCCGCAGGGACATCGGGCGGCTCGCACGCGATGAATTCAAGCGGGCGGCCATACGTCTTTGCCCCGACGAATTCGCAGTCGAATTTCCTCCTTCCATCCGGCGCATACTCGGCGCGCAGCTTCGCGGCGATGTCCGCATTTCCGCCGATGAAAATGCGGGAGCCGCCGCGCGACCAGAGCAGCATTTTCACGAGCCGTTCGACGTGACGGAAGTTCAGCGCGCTGTCCGCGCCGGTGTGGGGGAGGATGCGTGTGTCGAAGCGCGACACGGTGCCGTCCGGACGCTCCAATGCAATGGCAAGCGGCGCGGAGGCCGCGGCGCAGAGGCGGCGAAATTCGCGGTTCCAAAGCACGGCTGGAACGAAGCCGGAATCGAGCGGCGGAATGATGGCGGGGGAAACGCGGAGCACGCCTCATGGGATTCCGCGGCACCGGTTTTTGGCGAGCAGTTTTTTGCAGCGCCGATTGCCATGCCTGCTCTTTCAGTGGCCAGATGCGCGCAATTTCGCCGCATTCAATATAACGGAGGGATCGTGTGCGCGGATGGTTTTCACCGCATCATCCGCATCCGCGCACTGTCCGCTGGCCACGAGCCAGGCGGCGGCGATGTGCGCGCTGCGGCCAAGGCCGAGCTGGCAGTGGATGAAGACCGGGCCACGCGCGAGCTGATCGCGGATGATGTCGCACGCCCGCTTGCACGTCTCGGGATCGGGTGGCGTGAGATCAAGGACGGGGAGCGGGAAATAGCGCGCCTGCTCGCGGAAGGGTGTGGCTTCCTTGCTCTCGGCGGTGAGATCGATCACGGCGAGATTCGGATGCGCGGTGAGGAATGTGCGTGCTTCCGAGTCCGTGTGTCGCCGTCCAAAAAAAACGCCGGGCGCGATCTCGTGCCGGGCGGGCTGGCGGTGCAGCCAGGGCATCTGTCCCAGCCTCGCGACGAGTGTGATGGGCAGCAGGATCCACTCGGCGGCGGGCGTCGGCGTGCCGGAGATTTTTTGCAGCCAGCGCGGATTCGCCGTGGCGTAGGCGAGCGCGGTGAGCGCACATGCGATGGCAGGCCAGCCGGCCCACAGCCACGCGCCGCCCGCCAGCGCGACCAGCGTGCAGACGAGTGCGCCCGCGCCGTAGCACAGTGCGAGCCGCCGCGAGGTTGCGCCCGTTTTTCCCAGCGACCCGCGCGGGCCGGGCTGCGTGCTGCGATCCGGCAGCAGCGCGACGATCGCCCAGGCCATGAGGAAGCCGGTGACGATATCCATGAGGTGATGCTGCCAAACGAGCAGCGTGGATGCGCCGATGAGGATGAACCACCACCGCATCGCACTCCGCGCCCAGCCGCGCATGTGGCGGCCATACGTGATCCAGAAAAGGCAGCGCAGGCCGATGTGCAGCGACGGCGCGAGATTGTAGGGCAGATCGTTTGCCTGGAGCACGCGGAACCATGCGGCGGTCCAGCCCGTGGGCAGCGGGCGCGGGAGATCGAATTTCAGCGGCCAGATCAGAAAGCACACGCACGTGAGCGTGATGATCGAAAAGATGCGTGCGCCGAGGATGCGCAGTTCGTGGCGCGTGCGCGGGAGGAAAAATGCGATGACGAAAAGCAGATCGAGCGACCAGTACGGGACGACGAGTTCCGGGATGAATGGCACGCGCTTTTCCCACTCGAAATACCAGGTCCCCGCGTGCGCACGGTGCGAGGTGAACCAGTTTGCAAATCCGTATGCGATGAAGAACCACGGGCCGCAGAGCGCGAGCCACGCGAGGCCACGCCAGCGCAGGCCGCGCTCGATTTTTTCCACGCGCCCGTCGCTCACAGTTTGCGCGCGGCGGCGACGGTGAAGATGCCGAAGTCATCGGTCCACTGCGCGGACTTCGTGAAGCCGGCCTCGCGCACAAGCGAATCCATCTCACCCTGCGCGCGGCGGCGCATGATCCAAGGCTCGCCGTCGCGGTTGGTCAGCACGCGCGCGATCATCTCGACCTGCGGATGCCACGGCTGGCAGGTGTAGAGCAGCCAGCCATTGCGCGGCAGCAGCGCGTGCAGCGCGCCGAGCGAGAGGCGCAGCGGATCGTTTGCAGGGAAAAGTTCGTAGAGTCCCGAGACGACCGCGATGCCGGGTTGCGGCGCGATGGTGGCGATGGATGCGGGATCGAAGGCGTCTCCCTTCTCGTGCCGGATGCGCATCTCGAGTCCGAGTGCTTCGGCCGAGGTGCGCCCGCACGCGAGCGCGGTCTCGCTGCGGTCGCGGCATGTTGCGGAAAAGTTCTCGCCCTCGGACGAGGCGAGCAGGTCGAGCAGGTAGCGCCCCGCACCGCCGGCAATGTCGGCGACTTGCAGCGGGAGCCCGTCTTTCCGCACTGCCGCCGCTGCACGCTGGAGCGCGGCGCGGAGCAATTCGCGACGCTGGCGGATGCCACGCCAGCCGATTGCGTCGAGGTAGCCGCGATCGATCAACTGGCCGATCACGGGGAAGCCGCGCGCCTCGTTGCGATAGACGTAGTCGAGCGATTCGCCGGAATCGAAGCCGGTGCGGAGGCCGGTGCTGATGCCTTCGCTCAGCTTCCCGAGCGTGCGCATCGAGAGGCGCTGCACGGCGAAGGAGATGCCCTTGGGCGAGAATTTCGGGAGCGGCTGGCGCAGCGTGTCGTATTCGTACTTCGTCGGGCCGCGTTCGTCGCCGTGCGAAGAAACGGGCGTGCCGTCAGGCTGCGCCTGCACGAATTTTCGGATGCTCGCGCACACTTCCTCGCGGCAGAGATCGTGAAAGACCGCGTGCCGCGCGAATGGAAGCGATGTGTGCTCTTTCACCGTTGCGCCGCTGCGCAGGAAGAAACGCTCGTGCGCGGAATTCTTCACCACGCTGTCGTCACCGGCGGAGAAAAGGAGGAGCGGCTGCGTCATCACCGCGGCATCGGCGATCACGCGCTGCGCGGAGTCGAAAAGTTCGACGAGGATGCGCGCGGAGATGTCCTTGGAAATGGTCTTGTCCGCATCGTAGGCGCGCTGCTCCACGCCGTCGCGCGTGAGCCACGCGCCGTTCACGTAGCTCTTGATCGTGGCGTCAGGTTTTACTTTCAGCAGCAGCCGCGTGCCGGCGAGCGCGCCGGGGACGTAAAGCTTCACCTCGAATGCCGGAGTCGCCAGCACGAGCGCTGCGAGCGGTGGCGCGTAATCGTGCGCCCACACCGCTGCGACGACTGCGCCGACGCTGTGCGCGACGACGGACATGCGCTCGCGCGGCACCCCGTGCGTCGTGGAAATGTGATCGGCGAACGTCTCCAGATCGCGCACGTAAGCCATGAAGCCCTGCGCATGTCCGCGTCGCCCCGGCGACTGGCCGTGGCCGCGCGCTTCCCACGCAAGGATCGCAGTGTCCGGCAGCGCGAGGTGCGGCACCACGGCGTCCCAGCGGTCGGCGTGTTCGTGTCCGCGGTGCAGGAGCACCATCGCACGTTTGAAGCCGCTGGCGGGCGCCCAGATTTTATACTGCAACGTCTCGCCGTCGTGAGCGGTGAAAGTGGCGCGTGCGCCGATCGGCGGAATGATTTGCGAGGGAGGAGCGGGAGCCATGGATTGCTTCTATTGCATTTCACCCGGTTGGTCTTCCCGAATGTCTGCCTGGATGAAAGACGGGGCGGGGCCTGGCACCGCCGATGCTATGCAGGAAGGCATGAAAAAGTCCGGCCTCAGAATTCCACTCGATCCGCTCGGAGTAAAAACAGGCATCGAACTCGCAGCCGGCGGCATCGTCGCGATGCTTCTCATGCGCTGGCTCGGGATGTGACGCGGGGGAGGTTGAGAGTTGAAAGTTGAGAGTTGAGAGGCAGGGCAAAGCCGCGCAAAAGTTGCGCGCCCTTCCTCCTCTCAACTCTCAACCTTCATCTCTCAACTTCCCCGATGCCCACCTACATCTACGAGACGACCGACGAGACGAAGCCCGCGCGCCGTTTTGAAATCCGCCACAGCATGAAGGACGAGCCTCTCACCAAGCACCCCGAGACCGGCGAGGCGATCCGGCGCATGATCAGCGGCGGCTACGGCTACATGGCAAAAGGAAACGCCCCGCGCCACGCGGACATGCAGCGCAACATGGGCGGTGGATCGAATGACGAATGACAGTGGCTGTGTAGCTCCGCGCCTGCGCAGCTACGGATGCAGGACTCGCCCCCTCGTCATTCGTCATTCGTCATTCGTCATTCGTCATTCGTCATTCGTCATTCGCCTTGCCCCCCGCCCCCGCGCCCGCTCTCATCCGCGCGCTTTGGAAAACCCGCCTGCCAACAAACCCCGCTCCCCGCTCGGACTGATCTTTCTCACGCTGTTCATCGACATGATCGGCTTCGGGATCGTCATCCCCGTGCTGCCGCTTTACGCGAAAGGCTCGGCGAGCGGATCGATCATCCACGCCACCGAGTGGCAGCTCGGCTGGGTCGTCGGCATCTACTCGCTGCTGCAAGTCTTCTGCTCCCCGCTCATCGGCAAACTTTCGGATCGCATCGGCCGCAAGCCCGTCCTCGCAGTCAGCATCTGCGGCACCGCCATCGGCTTCGTCGTGCTCGGCGCGGCCACGACGGTGACGATGCTCATGATCGGCCGTGTCATTGACGGCATCAGCGGCGGCAACATCTCCACCGCCATGGCGTGCATCGCCGACAGCACGACGAAGGAACAGCGCTCGCGCAACATGGGCCTCGTCGGTGCGGCGTTTGGCCTCGGCTTCGTCATCGGCCCCGCGCTCGGCGGCATCCTGAGCAAAGTGAATCTCTCCTTCCCCTTCTACTTCGCCGCCGGTCTCGCGCTCGTGAACGCCGCGCTCGTGATGTGGCGCCTGCCCGAGACGCTCACTCCCGAAATCCGCGCAATGGCGAAGGAAAAGGCGAGCCTCGGCGAAGTCTTCGGCGGCGGACGCGCCCGCACCGTCATCATCACGCTGCTCAGCCAGATCGCGGGCGTCACCGGGTTTTCCGTGATGACCGCGCTCTTCGCGCTCTTCTGTGCAGAGCGCTACGGCTACGATGCCGCGCATGTCGGCTACGTGCTCGCCTACGTCGGAATTTTGGGCGCACTCATGCAGGGTGGAGTCGTGCGGCGGCTGCTGCACCGTCCCATCGAAAAGCCGCTCGCCATCATCGGAACCGCAATCCTCGCCGTGAGCATGGCCGGCCTTGGAATGCTCCCCACCGGCAGCGGCATCGGCCTCCTGCTGCTCGCCTGCGCCGGCATCTCCGTCGGCAACAGCCTTTCCACACCCACGCTCAACGGCCTCGCCTCGCGCGCCGTGGACGCACACGCACAGGGCCGGCTCATGGGCCTCATGCAAAGTGCGGGCGGACTCGGCCGCTTCCTCGGCCCCATGCTCGGCTACGCGCTCGTGAAATACGACGGCATCCGCGCCTACGGCCACGTCGCCTTCCTCGCCAGCGCAGGACTCCTCGCGCTCGACTGCGTGCTGCTCTGCTTCCTCCACGTCCCGCCGCCCGCGGTGGAGGCAAGTGCTCAGTAATCAGTGCTCAGTGCTCAGTCATCTTCCCGTCGCCCACTTTCCCGCAGACTCGCAACCACTGAGCACTGACAACTGAGCACTGAACTTATGCGCCTGAACCGCTTTCTCGCCACCGCCGGCCTCGGCTCACGCCGCGGCGTCGAAGAACTCATCACGCAGGGCAGCGTCCGCGTGAACGGCCAGGTCGTCACGAATCTCGCCACGCAGATTCTGCCGACCGACTCCGTGAAAGTCGGCAGCCGCCTCATCCGCGCCGAGCAGCCGATCTACGCCGTGCTGCACAAGCCGCCGGGATACGTCTGTACCGCGGATGACGAATTCGAGCGCCGCACCATCTTCGAACTGCTCCCTCCGAACTGGCCGCGCGTGCATCACGTCGGCCGGCTCGACTTGGAAAGCGAGGGCCTCATTTTCGTCACGAACGACGGCGACCTCACGCACACCCTCACGCACCCGAGCCACGAGGTGGAAAAAGAATACGACGTGCTGCTCGACAGGCCGTTTGCCCCCGACGACCGCGCGAAACTGCTGAAGGGATTCCGCATCGAGCACGGCTACGCGAAGTGCGAAGGCGTCGAGACGATCAAGGCCGACCGCCTCCGCCTCATCCTCGCGCAGGGGCTGAAGCGGCAGATTCGCCTCATGCTCTACAAGCTCGGCTACGAGGTGAAGCGCCTCTTTCGCATCCGCATCGGCCCGATTTTGATCGAAGGCCTCGCGCGCGGCGCATGGCGTTTCCTCTCGCAAAAGGAGGTCGCCGCGCTGCGCGACGCAAAGCCGACGCCCAAGCCCAAAGGCACGATCAAGCCGCGCCCTCCGGCAGCGAAGATTCACGAGACTCCTCGCGCCCCCGCAGCGCCGAAAAAATCCGCAACGCCATACAAGCCCGTGGCAACTGCCAATCCCGCGGGCCGAAAAAAGACCGCGGCATGGAGCAAGGCTCCGGGAGCAGGCAGATTTTCAAAACCGAACGGCCCTGCACGCCGTCCGCAATCACCGAAGCGGCGCGACTGACTTTTCCGAATAACTGCTTGCCGCGCGCGGCGAGGCTTCGCATAGTCCCGCCCCTCTTTTCCAGAAGAGACCCTATCGTCCAGTGGCCTAGGACATCGCCCTTTCACGGCGAGAACACGGGTTCGAATCCCGTTAGGGTCGCCATCAACGCCGACGATTTCCGTCGGTCACGTTGAAAAGCATGAAGAAAGCATGAAGAAATCATGCGCTTCAGCGCTGGGAATCGAGCCTGGATTCGCACGATCAAGGCAGGTTCCGTTCACCTCACAATCTACACGGGCAAGTGGAAGCAAAACGGTCTGCTCCACAGTTACGCAAGCTGCCGGCTTGCGGTAATGGAGGACGTCTCGAAGCTATCGCTGGAACTCGGCAATTCGCCAGAGAAGGTGTTCAGCGACAATCGGAAGGTAGTGACGAAAAGCCGAGGGAACCTCTGGTTCGGCGTGCTCCCGGAGACGCCCGCGAACGTCGTGCCGATCACGGCGGTCCGGCTTTTCCGTCGGCATGTCGGACCACGCGGTCATGCCCTCGCTGTCTTGCAGCGTTGTTGGATCATTGCGTGGCCGGTTTCAGCCCGAATGTTTCCATGCGTTGCGCGCCGATGGTTGCTTCGAGTTCACCGTCGCGCAGCGGCAATGGTTCGATGGGCGTCTCGATGTGGGTGAGGCGCTGCGCGCTTTGCAGCGGAGCGGCTGCCGTAAAATGAGCGAGACATGGCTTGGCAGCTTGATTCCACACACGGGCGACGAGGCCGTGCTCGATGCCGTCGTCGTGCGGCTTGAGCGCCCAGAGCAGCGCGTTCGGATCGTCGATGCGGAGCAGCGAAAAAGTCGCGGCGGGATACGGCGCGTCGGCTTTGCCGATGACCGCGCCAGTGACGAATGGGTTCTGGTGTTCGAGCGCGAATTTCATCGCGCCGGTCTGGTCGTAAGCGGCGTGCGGGCGCAAGGCGAAGCGTTGCAGAAAATGCGTCGCGCCGTTCTGAGCGTGGATGCCGAGCCACGAGCCATCGACCTGTCCGCCCGCCAGCACGCTAAGCTGCGGCGTCGTAGTATCGAGCGCGAGCGGCTTGCTGTGGCCGAGGCGGACGAAGGCGAGGTCGGGGCTGGAGAGCGTCACGCCGCGGGCGTTCGCGCCGTCGGTGATGTCGGCGAAATGATTGAGCGTCGCGTAATCGTAGCGCGCGTGAGTGTCCGCGTAGTCGCCGCCGTTCGCTTTCGTTTTCACGCGGATCACGGCGCCGACTTCCTCGGTGTGAACGTCGGGCGCGGCGAGATTGAAGCTGAACGCCCAATGCCGCACGTCGCGGAAGTTTTCCGTGATTTCGTTGCGCACCTCGATGCGTTCGGAGTCGCGAAAAAGCGTGATGCGCGTGGTGTGTTGGCGGCCCGCGCCGCTCACGCATTTCAGCGTCACGGAAACGGGGCCGCTGTTCTCCACGACGACGGCGCTGCCGCTCGCATCGTTCGCGGCGAAGTCATTCAATTTCAATCCATCAATCGTCGCGGCGAAATCTGCGCTCGGCTGCGATTTGTCGAGCAGGCTGGCGATGGCGCCATCGGGTTCGATGAGCAGTTTCACGCGAGAATTTTCGACCGTGGTGTGGTCGTCGCCGGTCACGCTCGCGGCTGCGTCGCTGGCTGCGGATCCTTTGCCGGAAAGGATTTCAAAAACCTTGTAGCCGGCGGACGGAACGTCGCTCGCGAGAATGCGGAGGAAGGTTGCGCCGTCGAGATTCACGAGCTGATGCGGCACGTCGTGGCCGGTGGAGAGATCGCGCACGTGGATGTCTCTTCCGCCGTGGTAGGCGAAGTCGGCGGCGTCCGTGCGCGGCCAGCCGAGCGGGTTGAGGACGAAGAAACGGGGAGCGGCGACATTCTTGTCGCCGGGGGCGGAGGCGGGGCCTGGCCCCGAGGGCGACAGGAATGTCGCCCCTCCTTGGATGAGCCCGCCGAGCCGTGTCGCGCCGTCGGCGTGGAGCGAGTTCACATAGTATTCGATCTCGCTCGCGAGCAGCTCCTGCCACGCCGCGCGGCGCTCGCGCGACACCGGGCCGTCGGCGGTCCAGTCGTGCTCCCAATACAGCCCGAGGTCCATGAACGCCTGGTCGCGTTCCTTTTCCCGGCCATGCAGGAACGCCGGGCGTTGCAGGCTCACGAGCGCACCCATGAGCTCGGCGGCGCGCAGCTTTTCCACCGCACGCTTCACCCGCGCGGAAGTCTCCGACATCGAAGCGGAGTAAAGGTCCCACTCGTTGCCGAAGGTTACGCTTTCGCTCGGCAGCGTGGAGCCGTGCGTGCGCTCGAAGTCCTCGAAGAAATCGTGTTCATTCGAGACGATCACCTGCCGCGCGGCGGTGCTCTCCTTCCGCGCGATCTCGTGGAAATGCTCGGTCCGCGGCCAGCCGGGAATGTTGGAATTGAGGCCCGGTTCTTTCGGCACGCCAGGATCGCCGGGCACGCCGGTCTTCTCCGCCAGCGCATCGCCGCCGAAGCCGAAGGCGGCGCGCACGCGATATGGTTCGCGCGTCGCGGAGTCGCGGTAGCGGCGGAGAAAGCCGGGGTCGGCATCGAGAAAATCAATGGCCTCGTAAAGCCCGCCGCGCTCGGTGGGCTTCAGCGTGTTGATGGTCCAACCGGCCTCGAGATACGTGCCGACGCGGTGCGCGAGCGAATACCATTTCATCAGCACGCGCTGCCCGTCCTTGCCGGCATACCAGTAGATTTCGTGCGGCCGCTCGGCGAAAATCTCCTTCGGCAGCTTGCTCGCGCAGCCGCAGATTCCCTTCCACGAATAGCGCGCGCCCGCGCCTGCCCAGAGCGATGCGAGCCCAAGCGGTTGCGTTTGATTTTCCATCGAGAGCGCCATGGAAAAGCGCAGCCCGTGCCGCCGCTCGAGCTGCCCCGCGTAAGCCATCCCGCGCAGCACCGCCTCCGCCGGTTGCCCGCCGTAGCACGAGACCAGCGCGGTCATCGGCGCGGAGATGTGGCCGTCCTTGATGCGCGCGATGAGCCGCTGAAACTCTGCCGCGCTTTTCCGCCGCTCGTAAGTCCACAGCCAATAGCTCCCGTCGCAATTGAAGCGGCTCTGGTAAGGCGCGGGATTCTTGTCCGTCGCGTCGGCGAGCGCGAGGTAGTAGTCGAGCATGTCGGTGAAGACGCCCGCATAAGTCTCCGCGTCCGCCGTCCACATGTAGTCGGTGTGATCGTCGTTTGCGATATAGATGCGCTTTTGCTCCGCAGCACGCGCGGGAAGCAATGCGACCACGACTGCAATAAGGAGCCCTGAGATCAGCGATCCGTGGGTTTGTTTCATGATGGGTGATTCGTTTGTTTCAGGCGAGGATGCCCTTCACCACATCGCCATGCACGTCGGTAAGTCGGAAGTTGCGGCCTTGGAATTTGTAGGTGAAGCGTTCGTGCTGGATGCCGCAGAGGTGCATGAGCGTGGCTTGGAGGTCGTGGACGTGAACGGGATCCTGCACGGCGTTGTAGGCGAATTCATCGCTCGCGCCGTGGATGTGCCCGCGCTTCACGCCGCCGCCCGCGAGCCACACCGTGAAGGCGCGCGGGTGGTGATCTCGGCCATGCGCCTTGATGTTGGTGATGTCGCCTTGCACGAAGGGGGTGCGGCCAAATTCACCGCCCCAGATGACCAGTGTGTCGTCGAGCAAGCCGCGCGCTTTCAAGTCCGTGACGAGTGCCGCGCTGGGCTGATCGGTGTCACGGCATTGGATGGGAAGTTGCGTCGGCAGATTGCCATGCTGATCCCAACCGGCGTGCATGAGCTGCACGTAGCGCACGCCACGTTCGGCGAGTCGGCGGGCCATGAGGCAATTGTAGGCGTAGCTGCCCTTGCGCCGCACGTCGGGTCCGTAGAGGTCGAGCACGCTCTGCGGTTCATTCGAGAGATCGGTCAGTTCCGGCACGCTCATCTGCATCTGGTAGGCCATCTCGTATTGCGAAATGCGCGTGGTGATTTCCGGATCCTGATACCGCTCATTCGCGAAGTGATTCATCTCCGCGAGGCCGTCGAGCATCTCGCGGCGCTGCTCGCGGCTGACGCCATCGGGATTGCTGAGATAGAGCACTGGGTCGCCCGCGCCGCGGAACGGAACGCCCTGATATTTCCCCGGCAAAAAGCCCGCGCCCCAATAGAAGTCGTAGAAAAACTGGCCGCAGCTCGCCTCCTGATCGCGCGAGGTCATCACGACAAAACCAGGCAGATTTTCCGACTCCACGCCGAGACCGTAGGTCAGCCACGCGCCGATGCTCGGGCGGCCCGGCAGGTTGTGGCCGGTGAGGATGTGGGTGACGGCCGGTGCGTGATTGATCTGCTCGCCGTGCATCGAGCGGATGAAGCAAAGATCATCCGCGATCGCTGCCGTGTGCGGCAAAAGATTGCCGACCCACATTCCGCATTTTCCGCGCTCACTGCCGCCCCACGCTGCGGGCAGACACGGCTTGGCCTTCTGTCCCGCGGTCATCGTCGTGAGCCGCAGACCGCCGAGCACGCTCTCGGGAATGTCCTCCCCGCGTCGTTTCCGCAGCTCCGGTTTGTCGTCGAAAAGATCGACATGCGACGGCCCGCCAGTCTGCATCATGTAGATCACGCGCTTCGCCTTCGGCCCAAAGTGCGGCAGCCCCGGAAGCCCGAGCGGCGCGGTTTTCAGAGCCTCCGCGCCGAGCAGCGAATGCAGCGCGGGAAGTCCGAGGGTGAACGCCGATGCGCCGAGAAATCGGCGGCGGGTCATGTGTCGGGCGCGTTCTTGGAGCGGGTTCATTGGGTCAGCGTTTCGTCGAGATTGAGAAGGAGGAGGCACAGGGTCGTCCATGCGGCGTGCTCGGCGGGGGCGAGGCTGGCAGAGCGCGGGGCTTCACCGTTCGCGATCAGCTTCTCCGCGTCGGCGGCGTGTTTGGCAAAGTGCGCGCGGGCTTTGTCGAGCGATGCTTGCAGCGAGGTAAGTTCGCGCGGCTGCATCTCGCGTGCGGTGGCGGCGCGGAAGGCTTGGCGAAATTTTGCGGTGTCATCGGGGAGCACGGCGAGATGTTCGGCCCAGACGCGCGCGGCTTCGACGTAGGTCACGTCGTTGAGCGTGATGAGCGCTTGCAGCGGGGTATTCGTGCGCATCGGTTTCACCACGCAGACCTGCCGCGCTGGCACGTCAAAGAAGGTCGTGGGCGCGACACTGCGCCGCCAGAAAGTGTAGAGGCTGCGGCGATGCAGATCGTCGCCGTGGCCTTGGAAGTAGCGGTTCTTGTCGAAGCTCATTCCCTCCCACACGCCCGGTGGCTGATACGGCATCACGGACGCGCCGCCCATTTTTTCCACGAGCAGTCCGCTGAGCGCGAGCGCCTGATCGCGCAGGATCCGTGAGTCGAGGCGGAAGCGCGGGCCATGCGCGAGCAGCGCGTTGCCGGGATCGAGCGCGGTGAGTTGCGGTGTGCTCGCGGAGTTTTGGCGATACGTGCGGCTCAGCACCATTTGCCGCACGAGGCGCTTCACGTTCCAGCCGTGCTCGCGGAAATCCACGGCCAGCCAGTCGAGCAGTTCCGGGTGCGAGGGCAGCGGACTTTGCACGCCGAAATCCTCGGGCGTCTTCACGATGCCGCGCCCGAAGAACATCTGCCAGAGCCGGTTCACGGTCACTCGCGCGGTGAGCGGCTGCTCCGGCGCGACGAGCCAGCGCGCGAGCGCGAGGCGGTCAGGCTTCACGTCGGCGGGCAGCGGCGGGAGCACCGCGGGCGTGTTTGGCTCCACTTTTTCGCCGGGCGTTTCGTAATTGCCACGCAGCAAGATGTGCGTCTCGCGCGGCTTGTCGTCGCGCATGACCATGACCAGCGGCATGGTGTATTGCGCGCGATCCTGCGCGTCCTGTGCGTCGCGGACGGCGGCGACGAGCGGCTCCCACGGCGGCTGCGTTTTGAGGAAAAGGTTGAGCAACTGGCGGGGCTTGTAGTCGCGCAGATTGTCGAGCGGCACGGTGTTCACGCTGCGGCGCAAGCCATCGTCGGTGACGCGCTTTTCCAGCAGCTCCGGGTCGGTCCGCAGCTCGTGCATCCATTGCTCGAAGGCCGGGCGGAATTCCGCCTCGCGCGCAAACAAAGCCGTGTCGGCCTTTTGCCCCACCGCCACGGCGGCCTCGAACTGCGCCTTTTGTTCCGCCGTGGCGACCGTGATGAAAGGCGACTCGACCGAATACAGTTTGTCGTAGTCGTCGCTGTAGCTTTTCCGGCCGAACCGCTTGTCCACTCCGCCCGGCTCGCTGAGCTGATTGAACATCGCGAACATCGCGTAGTAGTCGCGCTGCATGAGCGGATCGAATTTGTGATCGTGGCACTGCGTGCATTGCAGCGTGAGCCCGAGCCAGACCGTGCTCACCGTCTCCACGCGATCCATCACGTTCTTCGTCCGGTTCTCCTCCGGGATCGTGCCGCCCTCCGCGTTGAGCATGTGATTGCGGTTGAAGCCGGTCGCGATCAACTGCTGCTCCGTCGGCCTAGGCAGTAAGTCCCCGCCGAGTTGCTCGATCGTGAATTGGTCGAACGGCATGTTCTCGTTGAACGCCTTCACCACCCAATCGCGCCACGGAAACTGCATCCGCAGCGCATCACCCTGAAAGCCGTTCGTGTCCGCGTAGCGCGCTGCATCCAGCCAATCGAGCGCCATCCGCTCGCCGTAGCGCGGCGACGCGAGCAGCCGATCCACCGCCGCCGAGTAGGCTTTTTCAAAATCGTGCGCCGCAGCTTTTTCAAACACGTCGAGTTCCGTGAGCGTCGGCGGCAAGCCCGTGAGATCGAGCGTCACGCGCCGCAGCAGCGCGCCGTTTTCCGCCGGCGGCGAATGCTCGAGCTTCTCCGCGTCGAGTCGCGCAAGGACGAAACGGTCAATTGGATTTTCCATCCACGCGGCGTCGTTCACCACCGGCAGCGCCGCCTTCCGCGGCGCGATGTAGGCCCAGTGCGGCTCATATTTCGCGCCTTGCGCGACCCATGTTTTCAGCAGCTCCTTTTCCCGCGCGGAGAGCTGGCGCGGATACTTCGGCGGCGGCATCACCTCGTCTTTGTCGCCGGAGAAAATGCGCGCGATGGCATCGCTCTCCTCCGGTTTACCCGGCACGATGGGCTTCACGCCTTCGTGCTCCTTCATCGCCCCTTCCAGCGAATCGAGCCGCAGTTCCGCCTTGCGTGACTTCGCATCCGGTCCGTGGCAGTTCAAACAGATGTCCGCAAGGATCGGACGGATATCGCGGTTGAACTGCACTTCCGCCCCGCCCGCGTGGGCGAAGGCGATGAGCAACAACGTAGGAACAAGGGAAAACCGTTTCATGGTTCGTTTTAATTTGGCGTCTCGTCTGCAAGCGGCGGCACCGCATTCTTCCGCAAAAGAACAGCCGCCAGCGCGAGCACAGCGCACGCGACATCGAAGACGACCACGCTTTTTCCGGTCGCCCACGGCTGCGCCCACAGCTCGATGAAGAACGACTGCACGAGGATGTAGAGATCGACCGCGATGCCGAGCGCGGGGACGAGGCCGAAGAGCAGCAGGCCGCCGACGGACTTGAGGCGATGGCGGTTTAAGATGATGCACGCGAGATTCCCGAAGAGAAACGTGAGCATCGCGAAGAAGGTCGAGGTCGTGGCCCACCAGACGTAGGTGTTGTAAGCACCGATGCAGGCGAAGACGACGAAGGTGCCGATGAGGCCGAGCGCAAAGATGAAATGCAGTGCGGGCCAGGGCACTTGGTAGCGAGGATGGAGCTTGGCAAAAACGGCGGGCGCGGCGTGGCGGCGGCCTTTGGCAAAGAGCACGCGGCTGGCACCGACGGACGTGGCGATGATGAGCGCGAGCGTGGCGGTGAGCGCGGTGAAGGTGACCACGATCGAGCCGCGGCCCCAGACGGCTTGCGCGACTTCATTGATCGGCATCCGGCCCGCCTCGGCGGAGGCCTTGAGTTGCGCGGCGTCGCCGCCGAAGGTCAGCGCCCACATGCCGCCGATGATCAGCACGGCATAGAGTAGCAGCGCGAGGATCGTGGCTTGCGGGATGAGCTTGCGCGCGGTGCGTGTCTCCTCGGCGAGCGTGGAGACGACATCGAAACCGGTGAAGCCAAGCATCGCGAAAACGAGCGCCTGAAACATGCCGGACGAATGGGCCACCGCTGCGACGGGCGAGAATCCATCGAGCGTGACGGGCGTTCCGCGCGACGGTGCGAGCCACACGATGGTGAGGCAGAGCACAGCGACCGTGGCGATTTCGATCAGCAGAAAAACGAGCGCGCCTTTCGCGGACATCGAGAGCCCGCGATAGACCATCGAAGCTGGCCACGCGCACCCGAGCAGCACACCGATGATGAAACCGGTGCCGCCCGGCAGCGCCACGCCGAGGGCCAGGAGCAGTTCGTTAAAGAACAGGCCGACGGCGACCACCTGGATGACAAAGTTCGTCGTGTAATAGAGGAACACGAGCCAACCGGCCCACGCGCCAACGCGAGGCCCCGTCGCTTGCGTCGCCCAATCCGCCACGCTGCCCGAGCTGGGATGATCGCGCGAGAGCACGGCGTAGCTGAAGGCCGTCGGCAATGTCGCGAAAAAGGCGAGGACGAAAGCCATCGGGGCGAGCTGGCCAGCCGCGAGGAAAATCGGGCCGAAGAGCCCGTAGAGCGTCATCGCCGGGGACATGAAGACCAGGCCCAGCGTGGCCGCGCCGAGCAAGCCGATGACGTTCGATTTCAGCCGCGTGTGTTCAGCGGGAATCATGGGCTACGCGATGTTGGTGATTTTCGACGCGCGCTCGAAACGGCCCGCCTCGAAGCCATCGCGCGCCGCGAGTGCGAGCGAGAGCATCTGCACCGGCAGGATTTCGACAATCGGCTGCACACCTGCGGGCACGGCGGGCAGTCGGAATGCATCGAGGCCCGGCGCACTCGGGCCGATCAACACCGCCTTGCCTCCGCCGCGCACGATGTCCTCCGCGAGCCGGCGATGCAGCGGCGCGATGGATTCATCACCCTCGAAAATGAGCACGAGCACGTTCCGCCCCGCCATCTCGAGCGGCCCATGCCGGAACGCCGCAGGACTCATCCCCTCGGCATGTTGGCGTGTGGATTCCTTCAAAATGAGACCACCCGTGCCCGCCGTCGCGAGCGAGTCGCCGCGTCCGGTGACGAAGACGCTGGTCACGCCATCAAGCAGCGGCAGCAGTTCCTCCACATGCTCGCGCCAACTCGCGAGATACACGCGCACCGCCTCCTCAGCCTGCGCCAGTTCTTCCAATGCCGCCGTCGCTTCTCCGCGGATCAACTGGGCTCCCAACCAATGCAGCACCGCGAGCGTAGCCACGTAAGTCTTGCAGGAAACCGTGGACTCCGTCCCCGCCTCCAACATGAGCCGCGTGCCCGCCGCGCGTCCGAGTCGCGACTGCTCGTTGTTTGTGATGCCGATGAAATGCCCGAACTTCGCCCCATGCTGCGCGAGGCTCACCAGCTCCGCGCTTTCCCCCGACTGCGACACTCCGACGAGCAGCGTCTCCGGACTGTAAAGCGCATCGAAACCAAGCAGCAGTTCCGCCGCCTCGACCCAATGCGAGGCAAAGCCTGCGCTGCTCAGCGCCCGATGCAGCGGATACAAAGCGTGCAGCGAACTGCCCATGCCCGTCAGCACCACCCGGCGATAGCGTCCGCTGCGGATGCCTTCGAAAAGACCGGCATCCAAAGCGGAGCCAGAGAGCTTCTCGCGCACGCGATGCAACACCTCCGGCTGGGCCAGGAGGTCCATGAGGTAGCTGCCTTCGATGATAGTGGGTGGATGCATGGAAATGGGTTCAAGTGAGCGCGCCGCCGAGCCGTGCGAGCGCGATGCCGCCGAGCAATCCGGCATCACGTCCCAGCGCCGAACATTCGACGCGCACGTCGGTCGCGGGAAACATGCGCACGCGTCGTTGCAAAGCCGCACGCACCGAGTCCAGCAGCAGATCACCCAGGCCAGAGACGCCGCCGCCAATGACGATCAACTCGGGATGCAGCGCCGTCACCAGATTCGCCACCCCGATGCCCAGCCACTCGCCGGCTCGGTGCAATGCGGTCATCACCTGTGCATCACCCGCCCGTGCCGCCGCACCCATGGTTTCCGGGCTGACCTTGGCGACATCGCCAGCGCAAATCGCGTGCAGCTTGGGAGCCATGCCGCTGAGGAAAAGCCGCACGCCCTCCCCCGTGATCGCCGGGCCACTGACGTAGGTTTCCAGGCAGCCACGATTGCCGCAGTCGCAGGGCAGGCCCTCTGCCACGACCGTCTGGTGGCCGATCTCACCCGCCGCTCCGATGGGGCCAAGGCGCAGCTTTCCATCCAGCACAATCCCGCCGCCCACACCCGTGCCGAGGCCGAAGAAAATCATGTCGCGCACGCCGCGACCATGTCCAAAGGCCAGCTCACCGAGCGTGGCCGCCCGCGCGTCGTTGATCAGATAGACGGGACAGCCCGCCGCTCCGCGCAGCATCTCAGTCAGCGGAACGTCGCACCAAGGCGTCGGAAAGTTCGTCAGCAATCGGATCACCCCACTCGCAGAATCCACCAAGCCCGGCACCCCCACGCCCAAGGCCTCAGGTTGCGCGCCCGTTTCCTCCCGGAGTTGCGCGAGCATCGTCTCCATGCGCCGCACGACACCAGCCGGACCCTCATGCGATCCAGTCGGCACACGGACCTGCGAGATCACTGCTCCGTCAGCGTCCGCGAAAACCGCCGCCATATTGGTGCCTCCGAGATCTATGCTGGCGAAGATGCGGCTCATGTCTTGGGGAATAGTGCGCCTATCAGACAAGCGCTTGTCTGTGTTGGCAAGGAAATGATTTGCTGCGTCTCTCCTACTTCCGCGTTGCTCTCGACTGCTTCCCCGGCGCGGCACCCGTGGACTCACGAATGATCAACTCCGTGTCGAGAACGACCTCCCTGCCGTGCCCTGATTTTTTCCCGAGTAACTCCTGCAACAGCTCCTGCGCAAGACTGCCAAGCCGCTCGCGGGGCATGCGCACCGTGGTCAGCGGCGGCACCGTGAGTGCAGAGAAGGGAATGTCGTCCGCGCCAACCACCGACACATCCGCAGGCACGCGAAAGCCGCATTTGAAGAGTGCTCGCGTCGCACCGATCGCCGTGAGGTCGTTGCTGCAAAGGATCGCCGCCGGGAATCGCTCGGCGGAAAGAAATTGCTGCACCGCCGTCTCACCAGTTGCCGCATCGTTGTTCCCTTCGAAGATGCGCGGCTTCAGCTTCAATTCCGCCAGCTCCGCCTCGACCACCTGACGATACGCTGCGTGCGACGCGCGATTCTGCGGTCCCGCGATCAACGCAAAATCGCGATGTCCCAGATGATGCAGGTAGCGCACCGCGCCTCTCACTCCCTTCCGATAGTCCACGCGGATGTCGCTCTTGCGTGGGCCCGGCCCGCCGGAATTGAGAAACACCGACGCCACGCCATGCTCCGCGAGATACTTCGCCATCTTCGGATCCACTCGCGAAGTCATCACCGCCACGCCCGGCGACTTGTTCTCAATCATCTTCCGAAAAGCATCGTCCGTCCGCTTCGCATCATAGTTCGTCGTGCACAGCAGCACTTCAAATCCCTGCGCGAGGGCCGCCGTCTCGAAGGCCTTGATCAGCCCCGGATAAAACGGGTTCTCGATGTCCGAGATGATCAATCCAAGAAAGTTCGAGTGCCCCCGCGCCAGCCGCCGCGCATGAGAATCGCGATGAAAATTCATCTCCCGCAAAGCCGTCTCCACTCTCTCCTTGGTCTCTGGAGCGACAAACTTCGTGCCATTGATGACATGCGAAACCGTGGACTCTGCGACCTCACATCGCGCCGCCACGTCTCGCATGCGGACGGTTTTGATCTCCTTCATTCAGCGCGACTAAACGCAGGCAAGCGCTTGTCTGCAACCTTTCTTTGCGCGAGAAGGTTGCGCTGTCGCTCCGCGCTTATCCCCTCAAAAAATGCGCCAACGTCACCGCTACCGTTTGCGTTTGGCGGGAGGTTGGTCAGCCTTGGCGGCGTCCGCTTCCTTCACTTTGGCAACACTGCTTTGCATCGCGCCGCAGTCGAACTTTCCCACGGATGGCCGCTGCGTGCCGAACAGGTCGAGGCCGCTGACGAGCGGGCCGGCGATGGCTGCGCCGCGGGCGGGGCTGCCCGGTGCGAGGCCGAAGGATGCGGGCGGCGCGGCTGGCGCAGGGGCGATGAGCAGCGGGTCCGCCCACGTGTCGCGTTCGCTGAAGTCGCGCACTGGTTTCACGCCATCGGCGAAGAGGACGTTGTGCTCCCAGACGTTGCCCGGCTCGGGTTTATTCTCGCGGCTGCGGTTGCGGTGCTCCGTCTTGCCGGGACTGGCAACGACGATGTTGTTCATGACGTGGCAATCCTTAGCCCAGCTCGTATCCATGTCACCGTAATCGATTTCGGGCGTCTGGCAGTTTGCGAAGGTGGTGTTGTTCACGACATCCACGTGATCGCTCGCGAAGATGTGGATGCCGCCGCCGCCGCTGTGATGGGAGAGATTATTCTGCACGAGTGTGCGTCCGGCGTTTGGCTCGCCCGGCGAGCCGGGCTGATGCTGGATGAAGTCATCCACGATGATCCCATTGCCGTCGGAGAGATGGGCTTTGGTCGGATCAGTTTCCCAGCGCGGCAGCCACGCGACCATCGTGCGGTTGCGCGCGGCGACGTTGTTGCGGATGAAATTGCGGTGCTGCGTCGAGGCGTCGAAATTCCACGCCCAATACAGCGTGATGCCGCTGTGCGCGTAGCGTGATCGCGCCGCGCAATCGCTCACGGTATTGCCCTCGATGGTGACGTAATCCGCCAGAATCCCCGCGATCCCGGCGCCGCACGCATCGTGAATATTGCAGCCGATGATGCGGATGTGATGCGGGCGATCGGGGCGGTCACGATGCTCCTTCTCGTCCTTCACGGCTGCGCCTTTTTCGTCGAGCGTCTTGCCCTCGATGGAAATCGCCGAGCCGTTGAACTTCCCGTCCGGCTTCTCCGCACGCCCATTTTCCTGCGCCTCCTCGACCGTCACGTTGCGCGCGTTGCCGACGATTTCGAGCCCGTTGATCTCGACGAAGGCCGCGCCCTTTTTCACCGCGAATCCCGACCAGCCCGCGAACTCCACGCGCGGCTTCGCACCCGGCGCGTGCTTGAGCGTGATCCATTTCGCCGGCGCGCCGCTCTTGGAAAAGCTGACGCCCCCGCCGAGCGGATAGGTGCCGTCCATCACAAGCACCGTGTCTCCCGTCTCCGCCGCCGCGACGCCCTTCTTGATCGTTTGAAATGCCGTCACCTCGGTCCGGCCATCCGCTTTATCCGAGCCCTGCGCCGAGACGTAAAAGCTCGGCGCGGACAGGCTCACGTTGTCCACGCAGAGGGTCAGCTTGGCGGCCTTCGACCACGGCTGCGGAGCATCGCTGGCGATCTCCCACGAGAGCTGGATGAACGGCGCGGCAGGATCGAACTTCCCATTCCACGAGCTCATCTCCGAGAGGTCCATCGAGTGCCGGTAAAACGAGCCGGCGACCGGAGGATAGACCCACGCTTCCAACCCGCCGCTCTGCTTTCGATCCGAGCCACACGAAGCGATCCGGACGCGCACGGGCCGCGGCTGGCTCGTCTGCAGATCGAAGGCGAGCGTGAGTTTCGCGAGCGCGGTTTCCTTGTTTTCGACCGGCAGCAGCGGTGTGCGCATCGCGGCGCTCCAGTCGCGCCGCCCGGGCGCTGGTTCGATCGAGAGCGACATCGAACCGGAACGCGGTCCACGGAAGTTATCGGTCGCGCCGCCGGGAGCAGACATCACCATCGTTTCCAGAGCGCGGTGAGATCGCACCACATCGTATGCCGGCGGAGCGGCGTTGAAGTCGAGTGAAAGCAAATTGGCACCAAACGCGGCGCTGGCGAAAATGCCGGTGAGAGCGATCAGCGTAGCGAGCCGAAGTGGGTCGGGGATTTTCATGGGCTCAGGGGATCAGGCGAGAATTCCTTTCACCATCCCGCCATGCACGTCGGTGAGACGGAAGTTGCGGCCTTGGAATTTGCAAGGAACTCGATGTCGCGCTGAATGGTCTTGCTCGAAACCTCCAACTCATCGGCGAGCTTGCGACAATTCGGAAACCGACCGGCATTCAACGGCTGATGCAGTTGGAGCATCCGGGCCAAAGGTGGCCTGGAGAATTGCTGGATCTTGGTGAGACGGACAGAAGCTCTCAGACGCGGCATGTCCGACAGCAACTCCAATCCTGAAACATTCGCAAACTGAAAACCACGGGAGGCATGAAAGAGCATGAATCTCTGCGTGCCGCCGCTTGCATCAGTTTGCCGGACGGCTCAAAAGCACTGAAATCCATGCACTCACAGCAGAACCCCGGTTCTGCCTTGAATGCGAATCCGGCGGTCCAAATCCCGTCGGGATCACAACCTCCCGCCGCGATCTGCCTTCACACACCGGAATGCGCCAAGTCTGCGCTCCAGGATCCGCACCGAAGCGCCCCCGCGACAACATCGCATTGCCTTCCATGATCCCAGCGCATATCGCTCCCGTTCCTTTCCAATGATCCCGACCTCCGCCAGCCAAGTCAATCCAGCCGAACGCATCCTCATGGGCCCCGGCCCGAGCACCGTGCCGCACCGCATCCTCCGCGCACTCAGCGCGCCGACGCTCGGCCACCTCGACCCGCAGTATCTCGCGATCATGGACGAGACGTGCGAACTGCTCCGCCAGATTTTCCGCACGCAGAACAAGCTCACCTTCCCCGTCAGCGGCACCGGCATGGCCGGCATGGAATGCATCGCGACCAATCTCCTCGAACGCGGCGACGAAGCCATCGTGTGCGTGAACGGCGTCTTCGGCGGACGCATGAAGGACGTGATGGAACGCTGCGGCGCAACCGTCCACGCCGTCGAAGCCGCGTGGGGCGACATCATTTCCAAAGAGCAAATCGCCGCCGCACTCGACGCGCATCCGAAGGCCAAGCTCGTCGCCATCGTCCACGCCGAGACCAGCACCGGCGCGCTGCAACCGCTCGAAGGACTCGCCGCGCTCTGCCGTGAAAAAGGCGCGCTGTTTGTCGTGGATGCCGTCACTTCCCTCGGCGGCCACGAGTTGCGCGTGGACGACTGGGGCATTGATGCGATCTACAGCGGCACGCAGAAATGCCTCTCCTGCCCGCCCGGCCTCTCGCCCGTGAGCTTCAGCGACCGCGCGCTCGCCGTGATGGATTCGCGCAAGACGAAAGTGCAGTCGTGGTATCTAGACGTCTCGCTGCTGCGCAAATACTACATGAACCCCGGCGCAGGCGGCGG
This sequence comes from Chthoniobacterales bacterium, assembly GCA_038238025.1. Lineage (GTDB taxonomy): Bacteria > Verrucomicrobiota > Verrucomicrobiia > Chthoniobacterales > Chthoniobacteraceae > SXWH01. Next base: position 1,237 of record JBBRYC010000045.1, on the reverse strand, counting down.
CCGCGTGTATCACCACACCGCGCCGATCAACATGACCTACGCCCTGCGTGAAGCGCTCGCGATCGTCACCGAGGAAGGACTCGACGCCCGCATCGAGCGCCACCGCGTGATGCACCTGCGCCTCCGCGCCGGCCTGGAAAAACTCGGCCTCAGCTACGTGCCGAGCCATTCGCTGCACACGTTGAACTGCATCCACGCCCCCGCCGGCAAAGACGAGGCCGTGCTGCGCAAACGCCTGCTCGAAGAATACGGAATCGAAATCGGCGCCGGCCTCGGCCCGATGGCCGGCAAGGCCATCCGCATCGGCCTCATGGGCCACTCCGCCACGCAGCGAAATGTGGACCTCGTTCTCGCCGCGCTCGGCGAACTGCTGCGCTGATTCATCGCGCCGACCGCACGCTCACCATCATCGTCCTCATTGAGCCTCGCATCATCGGGAGACGCGACGGCGAAATGCGAATCATACCCTCGCAGAAATAAGCGGACACTCGTGATGCGTAGGCGTGGGCGGAAGCCCAAGCGCGCGCGCTCCCGAGCACGCCTACGATCCGCCCCGCGCCTTCCACTCCAGTCCGGTTCATTCTGCGAAATGCGATCACCCAGCCTGAAGGGCTGACGGACAAAAGCCGGGGGCGAAGCGAGAAAAACAAGGCCGCCTCCGCATCACGCGCAAAACAATCATGCGCGCCGAAGGGTGCGCCGGAAATTCCGTGGTCGAACATCGTCACCGGGCGGAAGATTTGGTTCGCCTCGCCGGCGATGGCCATCATGTGGCCGATGAGGATTTGCTCCAGCGCCTGCGTGTCGAGTCCGCACGTGGCGGTCTCGTCCATTGCCAGAAACGAAGTAAGCCGCTCACTTTCCGCGTTGAACAAAAAGCGGCAATCCCCCGCGCCACCGGATCATCTTGAGGCGCTGCTCGATGAAGTCGATAAACGGCTCCTTCTCGTCGCACTCCTGGCAGGTGATGAATTTCTTCTTCGCTTCGACCCGCTGGCTTTTCCACGAAAAAGCTGCGGTCAAAGCAGCCGATCAATCTTGTTGGCTGTGCGGTAGCGGACCGGTTTTGGTTTGGCGACTTTCTCCAGCACCCCTTCCTCGACCAAGTGAACAAGCCATGTTTTGACTTGCGGCTTTTTGACAACCAGCAGACTCGCCACATCGTCCTCTGTTCGTGCCTCAACAAGTTCACGACGCAGAATCTCCCGAACCGTATTCAGTAACTCCGCATCTGGTG
>JBBRYC010000044.1:0-50271 GCA_038238025.1 Chthoniobacterales bacterium | reverse complement strand
CGCATACACGCGGTTCGGCGGGAACTTGAACCGCTCCACGATCAGCTCCCACGACCACTCGATGGCTTCCTTTTTGAAATAGTCGCCGAAGGACCAGTTTCCGAGCATCTCGAAGAACGTGTGATGATACGTGTCGAGGCCGACGTCATCGAGGTCGTTGTGCTTGCCGCCCGCGCGGATGCACTTCTGCGTGTCCGCCGCGCGCGTGTCGCTGCCGGGAATTGTGCCGCCCCACTTGCTCACGTCCGCATTTTTTTCCCCGAGGAAAATCGGGACGAACTGGTTCATGCCCGCGTTCGTGAAAAGGAGGTTCGGCGAGTCCGGCATGAGCGATCCGCTCGGCACGATGGTGTGCTTTTTCTCCCGGAAGAAATCGAGGAACTGCTGGCGGATCTGATTGCTGGTGAGCATGAGGTGTGTGACCGGTTTTGGGTGCGGCGGAAAAAGGCGCGCAAGCTACATGGTGCGGCGCAAAGGTAAAGGCGTCGCTGTGTGCCTCAAGGTGGCTGTCGAAAGTCGTGTGACAGTGAAGATGGAGACAGGATTATCAGGATTTGCAGGATGGACATGATTTCAGCGGCCCCTCCCCATCCTGTAAATCTTGCCAATCCTGATAATCCTGTCCCTCCCCACAAACCTGACAGCGGAGTTTTTGTAGAGAGTCTCGGGCGAGACGCCACCCGAACACACGCGTGGCAAATGCACGCAAACCCGATTTGCCATTCGGCAAACGCTGGGTAAGGATGCGTTTCCGAACGCAAAGAAAATCCACGCGTCGGTCCAACAACGACACTGCCAGCATCATCATGAGCGAAACCGCCACCGTCACACCGAAGGAACCCGCGAAGGAAAAGAAGCCCACGCACAACGAGGAAATCAAAACCGCGATCCCGACGCTCGCGGGCGATATCGCGGCCACGCTCGCCGATCCTGCCATTGACCGCTTTACCGAGGATGACAACCAGTTCCTCAAATTCCACGGCATCTACCAGCAGGATGACCGCGACCTCCGCAAGACGGGGAAAAAGTTCATCTTCATGATCCGCGGGCGCATCCCGGGCGGCGTGCTTTCGCCGAAGGGCTACCTCGTGTACGATGACCTCGCGACGAAGTATGGCAACCAGACGCTGCGCATCACTTCGCGGCAGAGCTTCCAGTTTCACGGCGTCGTAAAATCCGGCCTCGGGCCGCTGATGAAGCAAATCAACGAGGCGATGATGGACACGCTCGCCGCGTGCGGCGACGTGAACCGCAACGTGATGAGCCCGCCCGCGCCGGTCGCGAGCGCGCAGCACGCGCAGCTCCTCGCCGACGCCACGCGCGTCTCCGAGGCGCTGATGCCGAAGACGCCGGCGTATCACTCGATCTGGGTCGAGGGCGTGCAGCTCAACCTCGAAGATCCGGCGAACAAGGACTTCGTGGACCCGCTCTACGGCCGCACGTATCTGCCGCGGAAATTCAAGGTGGCCTTCGCGCTCCAGCCGCTGAATGACGTGGACATCCTCACGAACTGCCTCGGCTACACCGCCATCGAGGAGGGCGGAAAAATCATCGGCTACAATCTCAGCGCAGGCGGTGGCCAGGGCCGCAGCCACGGCAACACGGAGACGTATCCGCGCCTCGCGGACGTGATCGCATTCGTCACGCCCGAGCAGCTCACCGAGGTCTCGCGCGGCGTGCTCAGCGTGCATCGCGACTTCGGCGATCGCACGGATCGCAAGCACGCGCGGCTCAAGTACGTCCTCGAGGAAAAAGGCGCGGCTTGGTTCCGGAGCGAGCTCGAGGCGCGCATCGGCTACAAGCTGGCTGATGCGAAGCCGTTCAAGTTCACCCGGCAGGGCGACACATTCGACTGGGGGCAGGCGCTTGATGGATCGCTCTACCTCGGCCTTTACGTGGAGACCGGCCGCATCAAGGACAAGGACGGCTACCGTCTGAAATCCGCGCTGCGCACCATCGTCGAAAAATATCAGACTGAAGTGCGCCTCACGCCTTCGCAGAATCTGATCCTCGCGAACATCAAGCCCGTGGACAAAGCCGCGATCACCGCGCTGCTCGCCGAGCACGGCATCCCGGTGGAAAATCAGGCGAACGCCATCCGCCGCGCGAGCATGGCGTGCCCGAGCATGCCCACCTGCGGCCTCGGTCTCGCCGAGAGCGAGCGCTACATGCCCACGCTCCTCACGCGCATCGAGGAAGCGCTCGGCGATCTCGGCCTCGCCGACGAGGAAATCATCATCCGCATGACCGGCTGCCCGAACGGCTGCGCGCGCCCGTACATGGCCGAGATCGGTTTCGTCGGCAAAGGCCCCGGCCGCTACCAGCTCTGGCTCGGCGGAAATCAAAACTGCACGCGGATCAACAAGGTCTGGCGCGACCTCGTGAAAGACCCCGACATCATCACCGAGCTGAAGCCGCTCTTCGCCCGCTGGAAAGACGAGCGCATCGCCGGCACCGAGAGCTTCGGCGACTGGGTCGAGCGTGTGCTCTGGAACGAGGTGCCTGAGCCTGCAGCCGCTCCGGTTCCCGCAGGCGCGAACTGATCCCGTAGCCGCCGACGGCAGGAGGCGGGCAAATTTTTGCTCCTTTGCCCAAGTGCAGTTCGTCACTGCCGACATGGCGGCGTGCCCGCCTCCTTCCGTCGGCGGCTACGAAGGATTGCGTGACACCGCGCGGCGTATGCGGGTTTAGTTTTCGCCGTGAACCCCCGTGTCCTCCCAATCATCGCCCTGTGCGCCGTCGCTGCGGTGTGCGCCTATTTTTTCATCGGCGGGGGTGGCTCTGTGTCGCCCGCGCAGCCGGAGCCTGCGGCGGGTTCGGCGACTGGAATTCCGGCCACCCAGTCCGCGCCCGGAGCTGCGAAGACCGCGGGCATTGCGGGAAAAAATCCCGGCGATGGGGAAAAGGCAAAGGTGGATTGGAAAATACTCAACGCGCTCGAAGATGGCCGCATGCCGCAGGCGGAGGCCGAGGATGCCGCCCGTTTTCTCGCGAAACATGGCGAGACCGCGGCGAATCTCATCGCAGCGTTCGAGAACACGCATGATCGCCGCTGGCTGGATCGCGCGCTGGAGCTTTTTCCGAACAGCCCGATCGTGCTCATGAAGGCGATTGATTCGCTCGGCAGCGGCGCGGCGCAGAAGGAGGGCGAGACGTATGAGGCAAACCGGGAGCGACTCGCTCTCATCGAGCGATTCAAGGCTGCCGATCCGAACAATCCGGTGCCGTGGATTTTTGGCGCGCAGGAGCTCTTCAAGGCGAAACAGAGTGCCGAGGGCATCGCGGAGATCCGCGCAGCGCTCGAGCGCCCCGCTTTTTACACCTATTCGAATGAGCGCATGGACGCCGCGCAGCGGCTCTACGAAAGCCTCGGCCTCGGCACTCTGGAAGCACACACGTTTGCGATGTTCGGCCTCTCGATTCCGCACGCGACGGCGGCAATTCAGGCATCGCGCGGACTCATGGAATGGCAGAAATCCGCCGCCGCATCCGGCGACACCGCCGCGGCGGACGATGCGCTGCGGCTCACGTATTTGCTCGGTCGCACGTTCGCCACGCCGGAAGCTTCGCGCATGCTCATCGGCCAGCTCGTGGGCATCTCGATGGAAAAACGCGCGCTCGAAGCGCTGCCCGCGGACGCGCAGCGCGAGTGGCTGACCGTCGCTCCCGCACAGCGTCTCGCGGAAATCGAGAAGCAGAAGCAGTTCGTGAAAGAGGTGACGGCCACCTCGGATCGGATCCTGCAGTTGCGCGACGAGCAAGTTTTTGCCGAATGGCTGCGCAGGGTTCGCAACGATGGCGAAGCGGCGGCATTCATCTGGATGAAACAGCAGAAAAAATCGCGCACCGAGTAGTGCTGCTCGCCGTGAGTTGACGCGCTGCGCGAAATATCCGACGAAGCGCCGATGCCCCGCATTTTCTCCAGCGTGATTTTCTCCGCCTCCCTCGCCGACGCGCACATGCGTGTGGCATGACTTGGGACTACCTCATCGTCGGGGCCGGTTTCGCCGGCTCGGTGCTCGCGGAGCGGCTCGCTTCGCAACGCGGCGCGACGTGCCTGGTGATTGACCGGCGCGCACACATCGCGGGCAACGCGTATGATCGCCACGACGCGGCGGGCGTGCTTATCCACACGTACGGCCCGCATTATTTCCGCACGAATAGCGACCGCATCGTGGCGTATCTCAGCCAGTTCACGGAGTGGCATCATGTGGACTACAAGATCCTGTCGTGGACGGACGGGCGCCACTGGCAGTTCCCGATCAATCTGAACACCTTCGAGCAACTGCTCGGGCGCGCGAGCACGAGCGAGGAGATGGAGCGCACGCTCGCGGAGTGGCGCGTGCCGATCGCGTCGCCGCGGAACAGCGAAGAGGTCATCATCAGCCAGGTCGGGCGGCGGCTGTACGAGATGTTTTTCAAGAACTACACGCGCAAGCAGTGGAAGCGCGATCCCTCGGAACTGGATGCGAGCGTGTGCGGCCGCATCCCGATCCGCACGAACCGCGACGATCGCTACCTTTCGGAAAAATTCCAGGCGCTGCCGAAGGAAGGCTACACAGCGATGTTCCGGAGGATGCTCGCGCATCCGAAGATCGAGGTGCGGCTGGATGCGGACTTCCGCGAGGTGCGAAAGGATGTGCAGGCACGCCACCTGATTTACACCGGGCCGCTTGACGAATATTTCGACCACTGTTTCGGCGCGCTGCCGTACCGTTCGCTGCGCTTCGAGGAGGAGACTTTGCAGCGGGAATTTTTCCAGCCCGCGATGCAGGTGAACTACCCGAACGAGCACGACTACACGCGCATCGTGGAGATCAAGCACGCGACCGGGCAGAGGCTGCCGGTGACGACGATCGTGCGCGAATATCCCGAGGACTACGGCCCGGGCCGCGAGCCGTACTACCCGATCCCGGCGCCGGATGCGCGTGCGCTTTACGAGCGGTATGCGGAGCGCGCGGCGCAGGAGAAGGGCGTGAGGTTCGTCGGGCGTCTGGCCACGTACCGCTACTACAACATGGATCAGATCGTGGGCATGGCGCTGGCGGAATTTGAACGGCTGGGAGAGCAGGGCCGTGCGCCGGACGCATAGGCCATTCGCCGTGGCAGGGACTGTGATGTTTCTGGCCAACTGCGGCGATTTGCGCGTAGTTGAAGGTCATGAATTTGCAATTTTTCCTGAAGCGAATCCTCTACTGGGCGGGCTACTCGGTGAAGCCGCTCCGCACGCCGCGGAGCCAGCGAAAGGCTGCCGGGGAAAGGAAAGATCCCGCGCTTCTCCGCCGGGCCCTTCACGCGGTCGATCCGTACGCCGGCTTCGATCCCTCGCCCTACCCATCCGATGTGCAGGGCTGGGGTGGTGAATCGGCGGCGTTCAAGGCGCTGATCACGGAGCTGAAGCCGGCACTCGTGATCGAGGTCGGCACATGGAAGGGCGCATCGGCCATCACCATGGCGGAAGCCGCGCGCGAGGCGGGCCTCCCCATGCATGTGCTGTGCGTGGACACGTGGCTGGGCGCGCTGGAATTCTGGAATGATCACGACGATCCGGCGCGATACAAGAGCCTGCAACTGAAGCACGGATACCCGAGCGTGTACTACCAGTTCCTCGCGAATGTGGCGCGGCGCGACCTGCAGGATCGGATCACGCCGTTTCCCCAGACTTCGAGCACGGCGGCGATGTGGCTCCGGCTGCACGGCTTTGGCGCACCGCTGATCTACATTGATGGGAGCCATGAGGAGGAGGACGTGTATGCCGACCTGCGGGACTACTGGGAGATTCTCGATGCCGGGGGTGTCCTGCTCGGGGACGATTACCACTGGGGCGGTGTCCGGCTGGCGGCGGAACGTTTTGCCAAGGATGTCGGCGGAAAGATCGAGCACTTGCACGACAAGTGGCTCCTGCGGAAATCCCGCGCGTGAGGAAAATGCTGCGCGTAGCATCTAGAAAAGGCGGCCCATTCCCGCATTTCTGAACACGAGGAGCCGGTGCATGATTCCCGTCCGCGATCGCGTTATTGCTACAAGGCTTGAGCATTCGCCGGGACCGCGCTTATATTTGCGTTCCCTAGCTTCTCCCAAGACTCCAACTGCCCTTTTCCATGATCGTCCGCCATCATCTCCCCACATTCCTCCTCGCCGCCATCGCATTCGTGACGCCGGCTTTCTCCGCACTCGCAGAAAGCGAGCCCGCGGAACTCACGCAGGCACGGTCGCAGTTCCAGAAGGAGATTGATTTCACCACACGTCCGATCCGGGATCGCTACGTGGCACGCCTCGAGCTGCTGAAGCGCGGGTACGGTGGCCGCGGGGACGCAAAGGCGGCCATCATCCTGCAGGATGAGATCGATCGCGTGAAGGCCGCCGTGGCGGATGTCCCCGGCGTGGCGAAGTTTGCCGGAGTGTGGCACATCACCTACGAGACGAATGGCACGAGGCGCTACACGATCACGCCGGACGGGACGGTGACTTGGACTGAGGACAACGGGAAGCCCTTCGGCCCGCGGAAGGCGAAAATCACCGCGAAGGGGACCGAGTTCGTGCTGGACTTCAAGGAAGATCCGGCGCTGGAGCGCCTGAGCATGACAAAGGGCGGTCTCACGGTGGAATATTTTGCGCCAAAAGCCAACTATCCCGGGAAGGGGCCGCAGAGCAAGGGTGTCGGCACGCTCGTGTCGCCGAACTAAAATCGAACAATTAAGCCTTTCAGATCGGGATCGACGGACGATTGTTTCTTGAGTCTGAATTCAACTGCACTCCACCCCATCAATTTCAGTCAAGGTATTATGGCCAAAGTCCGGCGGTTGCCGACGTTCATCGCCACTGTCCCGTTGGCATTTGGATTGTCGCTGCCGGGTCGCGGAGCCCGAACCATCCCACTCGGCAGTCCGATGGCCAGAGCAGCGGCCTTCAGCCGAAACGAATGAAACCGAAAACCATTGCGCCTCGCGGGCGAGCCACCGCGACGGCATCGTATTCCAGATATCACAGGCCATGATCGCACAGCCGAATTTCTGACGAACACCCCTCTCCGCCCCATTTCCGCCCGCGACGACACGACAGCTCCGCGACCATTCCAATGCTGCACACCTTCAAAAATAACTTCAACGCGGTGTTTTTGGCGCTGGCCACCACGCTCTGTCTGTTTGGGGTGATCGTTGCGACGGGCTTTGTTTTCTCATCCAGCAACCCGGCATCAAAGCTCGCGATGCTGGTCGGTTCCATCCTGATGGTTGTCGGTCTCATCCAGCCCCGGCGAATGCTCATGCTAATGGTGCCGATCACCTTCTATCTCGACGGGGTAAAGCGACTGCTCACCGTCGGCGGCAAGACGAGCCTCGATGAAGTCACTGCAGTGCTCGCAGTCGCACCGCTGGGAGCCGTCGGAATCATCATCGGCTGCGTGATTCACAGAATCTTTCACAGGAGAGCCGGCAGCGCGGCGGAAAGGCTGACGATTTTTGCAGCCATCGGGGCATTCGTCGGCTTCGGCGGACTGGAGGCATTCACCGCGGGAAACTTGCTCTACTCGCTGAAAACGGTGGCCAACAGCACCGTTTATTTCCTCTTGCCGTGGACGGTGCTCCAGTGCTTCAGGACGCGGGAGGAAGTAGAGCGCTTCCTGAAATATTGCCTTGTCGCCGGCATCCCGGTCGCACTTTACGGGATCTGGCAATACACCGTGGGACTGAGCGATTTTGAAATCACGTATCTCCGATCGGGGCTCACCACAGTCGGCGAGGCCAGCCTGGACGATATCCGCCCGCGGCCATTCTCGACCCTGAGTTCCCCGACCTCTTACAGTTGCGTGATGGCGTTCATGCTGGCGCTCTCCGCGCACTTCACTGCGTCATGGAATGGCGGGCGCAAGACACGCCAGGGACTCGTGATCACGGTCATCTACGCGGCAGCCCTCCTGCTCTCGATGGCGCGCGGCGCGGCGCTCACCGGCATCGCGATGGTTCTTTTCGCGAAGTGGTTCCGCACGAAGACCGGAACCGTCCTCGCCTATTCTTTCTTCGCATTGTTTTTTTCCGCATTGATACTGTTTGCCCAGCCGCTCCTTGATTCCCTCGGAAAGTTTGAAAGCTACCTGCCCTCAGATTCGGTGTGGCAGCAGCAGGCATTCCGGCTCGGCACGATCAGCGACCGCCTGATTGGCTACCGTAACGTGCTTGCGAACCCGGCCTCCTGGCCGCTGGTCGCAAATCCGCTGAATTTCCACCCGGCTGAACTCAGCTACGGGGATTCAACATTTTCCCACGACTTGTTCAGCCAGATCATCCTGCGCATCGGTGCCATTCCCGCATTTATGGGCCTCTGCGTCGGTATTTTCGTGCTGTGGCGCGCGCATCGGACGGTCTTGTCGCTCCCAGCGGGAAAGACAGGCATCCGCACGCTGGCAGCCCGCCTCCTGGCGATCATCGTCCTGTTCGTCCTCTCGCAGTCAGGAGGGTCGGGGATGACCGTCTTCCCGATCAATTTCTGGCTCGGGATTTTTGTGGGACTGGCGATCGTGATTTGCATCCAGGACCGCAAAGGCAAAAAGCTGGAATCCGACACCGCCAAGACCGCCGCAAGTGCGGTCCCGGCAATCGCCGCACGGTGAAGGCGGCTCCCGCGGACAATGGCCGGGACGGACCGGATTCGCGGGGTGCAACGGGGCCCTCGCGCAAAAAGTCCGTCGTGCGCGCGGCGGGTTCCGCCATCTTGCTGCGAGCGGTCTCGCTCGCCTGCACACTGGTCCAGATCCGGCTGCTCATGCCCTATCTCGGAGCGGATCGCTTCGGTTTCTGGATGGTGCTGGCCGCCATCGGCAGCGTCTTCGGCATCTCGGACCTCGGCATCTCGTCCGCCTTTCAAAACGACGTGACGCGCGCCGACGCGCGCGGGGAACGCGCCCGGCTGAGGCCGATGTTTTTCACCGCACAGGCCGCCCTCCTCATCCTCGCGCTCGCGGCGGCCCTCCTCATCGTCGGGGCCGCTGCCACGGTCGGAAAAGTCACATTCTTCCGCCACCTCGCGCCCGATCTTGCAGGCGATGCAGTGCCGCTCACGGCAGTATTCGTGGCCGCCGGCGCCATCAATGTGCCCCTCGCCCTCGGCGGCCGTCTCGCATTCGGGCTGCACCTGGGCCACATGGCGAATCTCACCGCGATGTGGGCGCAGCTTCTCACCCTCGCAGCGATGGCCGGCACCGTGCTGATTCGCGCGCCGTTCGCCGTTTTCCTGCTGGCCACCACCGTTCCCAGCCTCTGCTGCAATGCGGCGCTCTGCCTGCGGCTTCTGGGCAGGCTGGAGCCCTCGCCGGGGAAAAATTGGGAGGGCTTCGCGTACGCGAGGCATACCGTCCGCACCGGCATCCAGTTCCTCGCCTTGGGAGCGAGCCAGCCGGTCTTTTTTACCGTGGGGCCGCTCCTGCTCGCGTCCGCATTCGGCCCCGCCGTGGTCACTGCATACGGCCTGGCGACACGCGCACTCGGCGTGATCCACAATCTCGAGGGCGGCATCCTCGGAGCCACCTGGCCCGTGCTCACCGAATCGCTGGGGCACGGCGACTTCGGGCGCGCGCGACGCTGGATGCGCCGCAACGTGCTCATCGCATGTTTCGCATTCTGCCTGCCTGCGCTGCTATTCCCATTCATCGGCCCGCGCATCCTCGCGATCTGGACCGGCCTCGCGGAGGGAAGTTTTCCCGCATGGATCATCTGGCCCGTCACGCTGCTATTTTTCAGCGTCATGCTTCAGGGTCCGTTTTACATCGCACTGAGCGCGGCCGGCTCCGTCTCCATCCTCGCCGCCTCGCATTTTGTCGCGGCGGCGGCGGCTGTCGGCGCGGCGGCAATCTTGCACCGCACGCCGGAGGCCATCCCCGCGTGTGTCGCGGGGGCGTTCGCCGTTTTTGCGCTGTTCCCGGCAATCGTGCAGACCCGGCGTGTCCTCCGGCCTGCCCCGGCAAAATGAAAGTCGCCATCTGCACCCGTTCCTTCCGCCCGGAGATCGGCGGACTCGGCACCGTCGCACACTCTTACGCCACCGGGTTCATCGAGAACGGGTGGGAGCCGGTGGTGGTCACGCACTCGTCTGCCCCGGCAGGCTACGATGCACAGTTTGGCTACCGGGTCGTCCGTCGGCCGGGCTTTCGTGAATTTCGGCGCACGCTCCGTGGCTGCGACGGCGTGGTATTCGTTCACCAGAGCATCGTTTATATCCTCTGGTCCCTGTTCATCGGGAAACCCATCGTCTCCACGATTCATGGGCATGTCGGAAAAGGTCAGACGCTTCAGGGCAAAGCGACCAGTCTTGTATTTGAACTCCACCTGCGCCTCCGGCCGTGCTCAGCCCTCATCAGCGAGGCAGTTCGATCACCGGCCACCCGCTTCGCGCCAGTGATCGGCAATCCTTACGACCCCGAGGTCTTTCACCTCCCAACCGCGCCGCCGGAGCCCGGAACCATCATTTTTTCCGGCAGACTGACCCGTGCAAAGGGCATCTTCCATCTCACTGAGGCATTGAGGCTGCTGCGGCTGCGACGCTCTCCGCAAAAAGTCACATTTCTAGGTTCCGGGCCGGATGAATCCGAACTTCGGAATGCTGTCGCCCGCGCGGGCCTCGCCGAATCGGCGACCTTCATCACCCACAGTGAGCCGCACGCTGTCGCCCAGCTTCTGGGCCGGCACCAAATCGCGGCAATCCCTTCGGATTGGGACGAGCCATTCGGACTCGCAGCCCTCGAAGCCATTGCATGCGGCTGCTATGTCGTGGCATTTCCGGATGGCGGGCTGCCATTTGCAGTCGGCGAGGCGGGACTCCTGACGGCCGACAAGTCCCCTGCCGCACTCGCAGACGGGATCCAGCGCCTGCTCACCGATGAAGCCCTGCGCAAACGCATCGACGAAAATCGCCGTCCGCATCTGGAGCGATTTTCGCGTCGCGCCATCGTCGCGCGGCTGATTGAAATGCTTCGGACTGAACGCCGCTGACGACTTCTTCCCGAATGATCGCATCCCTGCTGAAAAAAATAATCGGATCCGTGAGTCCCAAGACTCTCGAGGTGCTGCGCGCCATCAACAGCCGCAGGCGCTGCGCAAGCCTCGAAAGGAAATGCGGCGCAACGGCCCTGGCGGGGAAGATAGCCGACAGCGCCGGACTTGAAGTCCACGACGGCCCCTTCCGTGGGATGCTGTTCCCAGAGTCATTCCGGCAGCGGGCCATCGGTTCAAAGCTGCTCGGAATCTATGAGCAGGAACTCCATGCGGTCGTCGCCGATGCAATAGCCCAGTCACCCGAACGTATCGTCATCGTCGGAAGCGCCGAAGGCTACTATGCGGTCGGCCTCGGCCGAGCCATCCCGTCGGCAAAGATCACCGCCTTCGACATCGATCCGTGGGCCCGCGCGCGATCCAGCGAATTGGCCCGCATCAACGGGATCGCCGACCGTCTGGAAACCCGTTCCTTCTGCGGGCCACGCGACTTGCTGGAACTGCGCGGCATCCGCTCCCTTGTGGTGTCCGACTGCGAGGGCTTCGAATACCGCCTGTTCACACCGGAAGTCATCGCGGCGCTCGGAAAATCAAGCGTCATCATCGAAACCCACCCGTTTGTAACCGGGGACGACAACGCCGCGCTCCTGCGCGCATTCGCCCCCACCCATTCGGTTCACACGATTCCATTTGTTCCAAATTCCCGCACTCTGCCCAAAAAATTCTCCACGCTGCTTTCCGATGAGGAATTTGCGATGGCTGCGGATGAAGGCCGCTGCGCAGAGTCGGAATGGCTTTGGGCTAAACCGCGCCCGGAGGAGCGATGACCGTCTGACACCTTCCCCGCATCCCTCCCCAATCCCGCATCTCGTTTTCCCAGGCGCACCGGATCATTCCCGTTGAAATCCACCAGACATGCCGGCGACTATGGCGATACCATCGCGCTGGCATCATACTAGCATTCATAACCGTGAAAAAACTAACCTACAAGCTGCTTGTCTTAGCCAGCCGGATCATCGGCATGAAAGTGAGGGATCACCGGACGGGCGAGGTCATCGGCAGGGTCCTGTGCATCCCGTTTGGCGGTAAGATTCATTGGTTTGGCTATCAGGGGAGCCACTTTGTCTATCCTGTGTTCGAGCCGAGGGATGGCCAGAACTATTCGCATCACGAAATCGTCTTCAAGGTGCATCAGACGCCGGATTTTCCGAATGATCGGCGGCACCCTTAACATCATCCTGACCCATCAGGATGCGCCATCTGTCAGCCGCATGCTCGACTGGTGGAGCCGTGTGGTGCCGGCGGATTCCATCGCCGTGGCCCATGGCGGCTCCGCCGGGCAATTCGCACTGGTAGAATGGCCTCGGAAATTGCACGTCGCCTCGGGCCGACTTAGGACAAGGGAGCACCACAAGGAAATGCAAAGCTATACGGCAATCTTCCGCGCCGTGATGGATGCCGGGCTGGCGGATGGTTTCGCGACGGTTCATCTTGCCGAGTATGATCAGATTCCCCTCCAGCCTGGCTTGAATGAACTGCAGCGCGCGCACCTCGCACGCGAGGGCGCGGATGTGACAGGTTACCGCCTGCGGCGGATTGACGGGACTAATGACGGGCATTTTCTCACCCATTGGCGGCTGCCGGAATTTCGCCGGCTCATCGAAGATATATCGGTGCGCAGCGACCACTCGGTGATCCTTAGCATGCTGGGATTTGGCACCTTTTGGACATTCGAGGCATTCCAAGCCGTGAGCCGGATCGCGGAGCCCGTCCCGCTCTATCTGGAGGTGTTTCTTCCCACGGTGCTCCATCACCTCGGATTCCGAGTCCGGCCAGTGCCAGACCTCCCGGAGTATGCGAGCCACATCGCGCGGGAATTCACCATCAGCGACATCGTGAAAGCAGCCCGCAAGGGACAATGGAACATCCATCCCCTGAAGTCGCTCTGGGACGGGCCGCCGCCCCCGGAACTTCTGGCGCTCGTGGATGCTCCCGCGGGCAATGCGCCATCCATTCCCCGCACATGAGGACTATGCCCCGCACGACCCGATTGCGCACCCGATCAAAATGACAATCCGCAGCTATTACCTCAAACGCCTTCTTAGCTATTTGATAGCTAACAGCCAGTCGGTGCGCTGGGCCACCCAGGGCCGGCTCCTGGGAAGGGCGGCAAAGGAAGTGCGCCGCCCCGGCATGAAGGTTCTCGATGTCGGTTGCGGCGGCGGCTCCTATGCCATTGACAATCATCTCCTATTCGGCAGCCCCAGCACCCTGTGCGATTACTCCCCGGATTTGCTGGACTTGGCCCGGAGGCAGGTCATCTCGGCAGGCGACGCACTCCCGGCGGAATTCGTGGAATGCAGCGCGGAGGAGCTCCCATTCGCGGATGCGACCTATGATTTCATCCAGTGCATGGAGGTGCTCGAACATCTCCATCACCCGAAAAAGGCGCTTGCGGAATTTCGCCGCGTCGCCCGCCCCGGTGCGCGCCTCGTGATCTCGGTCCCGCATCCGCCGGAATGGTTCCCCAATCCCGGCCACGTCGTGGAGGGCTATCGTTCCGCGGAGATTTCCCGGCTTGTGGAAAGCGCAGGATGGCGCGTGCTCCGCGTGGAATATTGCATGCTCATCGTCACGCGTCTCGTGGGCCTGCTTCTGCACACACTTAGGATTCCCCTGCCGCTTATCCCATTGGTGAGCCTTGAAAATCTCGCGCCTCAATGGCTCAGGCGTCACTTGCTTCCGTACGATGTCGTGGTCGTTGCGGAAACCGCGAATTAAACACCCGCCTATGAACCTCGCATTCGCCCGCGAAGTGGGCCTGCCAAAATATTTCCTCCGGCGCCTCCTGCTTTTCCTCCTGCACCAGATCCCGCGCAGGGCTCCGCGCCTCCGGCTGCCCACGGGCCTCGATATGATCCTTCCACGCGAAAGCTTTTTCGGGCGCGACGTCTATGTGACGAATGCGCAGGTGGACTGGGGCAGTGAGGCGCTTTTTTGCAGGCATCTGGACACCTCAGGTGATTTCGTGGATGCGGGCGCAAATATTGGATATTACAGCCTGTATGCGGCCCCGCTGGTGCAGCGTGTGTTCAGCTTTGAGCCGGATGCCCGCAACCATCCCGCACTCGAGGCCAACGCGGCTCTCGCCGGCAACGTCCTCATCCGCAAGGCCGCACTCTCCAGCATGACCGGCGGCGTGAATCTGGATGTCTCCGCCCATCCCGCGCTGAGCAAGATTGTCCACGGCAGCCGGCCTGAAGTGGGCAGCGCGGCGGTCCACGCGATCACGCTCGACGATCTTGCGAACGAACAGCCGGATCTGCGGATGACCGGGCTGAAGATTGATACCGAAGGGCACGAACTGGAAATCCTGCGCGGAGGCCAGCGCACGATCCTGCGGGATCAGCCGCTCATCCTCGTGGAACTGATGCACCAGCCCGGGCAAAGTGGGGACGGGGATTTCGTGCGCCTCGCGGAATTCGCGGCCAGTACAGGGCATTCGCCTTTCGCATTCACACCGAGCGAGCCCGGCCTTTTCCGTGCCGCCCGCTTCCGCCTCCTGCGCCTCGAATCCGTCGCGACGTTCGCCAGCCATGCGACGAAGATGATCTTCCTCGTGCCCGCCAGGCTGCGCCTGGCGTTCGAGGCGGAATGCAGCCGGCGATAAACCGCTTCTCACACTCTTTGGAAGAGTGACGGCAGGGTATTTGCACAGGCCAATCGTGAAGTGATTGGATACCGGTCCTCGGCAACTATGCACTAAACGCCAGTTACTTTCCTCTCAGGCAGTGTGAGCGACGCAGGCTACAGCTTAGTCACCTCGTAGGCGCGGGGCTTCGGCTGGTTTTCGATGTAGATCTGATCCTCGATCTTGCGCGCCTCTTCGAGCAGCGCGGCGACCTGCGACTTCATGTCGGCGTGCCACTTTGCAAATTCCTCCTTCTTCGCGGCGGCGTCCGGCGCGTTCGGATCGAGTTTTGCGAGGGCGTTGCGCTTGCCTTTCAGCGAGCCGTACAGGTTGCGAATGTTCCGATACGCCTTGTCGTTGCGATCCTTGTTCAGCATCGCGACTTTCAGCGCCTGCTGGAATTGCGGCGTCTTTTCGTTGCCTTCGAGTTCCACGCCCGTCGAGAGCTGCGCATCGGTGAACTGCCCGATCGCAGCGCCGTCAATTTTCACCTCATACTTCCCGGCGGAAAGCTGGCGCACGCTCAGCTTTTCGTTGCCGTAGCGATGGCCGATGTGCGTGAGCGTCTGGCCCTCGGCGGTGTCCGGCGGGAGCACCCACGGCAGCGCGTTCGCGAGCACCGTGAATGTGACCTTGCCGCCCTCCACCTTCAGATCGCTCACCTTCGCGTTCGCCGCGGTCGAGAGCGGCTTCGCGGCGTCCGCGGTGATGACGGTTTGCGAGACGACCGACCTCGGCACGACGTCGCTGATGATCGCCGCGGCCATCACGGTCTGCCCGATTGCACCGGGATGCACGGCGTCGCCGATCATCGTCCAGTTGGCGTTCTTTTTCCGCTGCTCGAACGTGAGGTTGTTCAGCGGCGACCACATGTCCACGAAGCCGAGGCCGCGGTTCAGCGACTGCTCGCGCAGCCACGATCCGAAGAGCGAGAGCACGCCATTGTAGTACGTGTTGCGCGGCTCGCCGTTGTCGCCCTTCATCTTCTTCGCGCGCGAATCGAACATCGTCGGCGTCATCGGGATCGCCGTCGCGCCGAGCGCCGCGATCTTGTCGAGCAGCGTCGTCATGTCGGCCTGGTAAGTGTCGAATGTCGGCTGATCGAATCCCTTGTAGCCGCCGTCATTCATGCCGAGGAGCATCGTGACATACTTCGGCTTGAACGCGGCCACGTCGTCCTCGAATCGGTTCAGCGCATCCTTCGCGCGGTCGCCGCCGACGCCAGCATTGTGAAAATGGATCCGCACCTTCGGCATCCGCGTATAGAAAAAGTCCTCGACGTATTGCGTATAGAGGCACTGGTGCGTGATCGAGTCGCCGAGGAAGACGAGCGTGTCGCCGTCCTTCAGATCCACCGCGCCGAAGATCGTCTTGAATTCCGCCGGTGCCGCGGGTGCGGGTTTGTTCTCGGCGAAAGTGGCGGGCGTCTGCGTGAGCAGTGCGGCGATGGCGGTGGCGAGGATGAGGCGGCGGGGTTGCATGGCGTGTGTGGGGTGGAGGTTGGAATGGACACTACCCGGCGCACACGCGCGCCTTAGCCCGGTGTTGAGTCTCGGCTCTCTCTTACTCTTTGTCTTGCTCCTGCTCTTGCTCTCGCTGGATTCACCGCCCGGACGAGAGCATGAGCAAGACAAAGAGTAAGAAACGGCGGACACAGCCCGTGTTTTTGAATTGTTCGCGCGGCAGGCGCGCGTAGCATCGCGCGATGCCCACCGCTCCCCCCAGCGCACTCCGCCGACTCATGGATGATGTCGGCACTGTGGATGCCGTCGGCGTCGAGGAGCGCGTGGCGAAGTATGCGACGCGGAGCATCAAGAAAAAATCGAAGCTCTTCGGCCTGAAGCTCGCGGTCTCGATGATCGATCTCACCACGCTCGAAGGGAAAGACACGCCGGGCAAAGTCGCGTCGCTCTGCCAGAAGGCGATCACGCCGCACGAGGGCATGGACGTGCCGAGCACGGCGGCGGTGTGCGTGTATCCCGCGATGGTGCGGCACGCGGTGCGCCATGTCGCGGGGACGACGGTGAAAGTCGCATCCGTGGCGACCGCATTTCCCTCGGGGCAGGCACCGCTGAAAACGCGCCTCGCGGAAGTGCGCGCGGCGGTCGGCGATGGCGCGGATGAAATTGACATGGTGATCAACCGCGGGGCCTTCCTCGCGGGCGAACTCGCGCTGGTGCAGGACGAGATCGCGCAGGTCGTCGAGGCGTGCGGCGCATCCACGCTGAAGGTGATTTTCGAGACGAGCGAACTGGAGACCTACGACAACATCCGCGCCGCGTCCTTCCTCGCGATGCGCGTGCTGCGCCCCGGCGATTTCATCAAAACGAGCACGGGCAAGACCTCCGCGAACGCGACGCTCGGAAACAACCAGGTGATGATCGAAGCCATCCGCGATTTCTATCTCGAAACCGGCATCCCCATTTCCATGAAGCCCGCCGGCGGCATCCGCACGGCGAAGCAGGCGCTGCACTTCCTCATCGCGATCAAGGAGACGCTCGGCGACGAGTGGCTGAACAATTCATGCTACCGCTTCGGCGCATCGTCGCTCCTGAACGATCTGCTGCGGCAGATCGAAAAGGAGCGCACCGGCGCGTATCAGGCCCCGTATGTCTTCAGCGACGCGACGGAGGGATATTGAGATGTTAAGCGTCGCTACCCGCTCACTGTAACCAATGACTTGGTTTCACATATACGATCTCCTTCGAGCACAGGATCGGTTCTTTCCGATTGGGGACATTCGCCCATTCGCTCCACTGCCGTCTGGATGGCCCGCGATCGAGGCTATGTTCAGACGGGACGCGGCAGATAGCCGGCACACAGTTGAGACTGCGATTGACGAGTTTGTGCACCGAGGTTCATGGCCCGCAAATCTCACCGACCGTGAGCGCGTCTGGATTCGCAGCCGCATCGACTTCGGTGCAGGAGTCGCTTTGCGCCTCGCTGTCCCCGTATCTGCGGACATCGTTCTGTTTCCGAGGCCATCTCACCTTTCCGACGAACAGATTTTCATTTGGCTACTCATTTGGCAGTGGGACGGCTTGGGTTTCGATGACTGGCTCCTTGACCTCCGTCTCCTGTTTCAGGACCGCCGCGGGAAGACGAAAGAACCTTTCGATTCAACTCAGCTACCAACGCACATCCGGCGCGATACTCCACCGCCCTGGCACTCAAAGAACTGAGGACAAGTTTTCGGATTTTCTCTTTCACGGCGTCTCATTTCCAAACCCCGCAACGCCTAACTAGCCCATGCCTAAAGCCACCCCGAAACTCCATGCTGCTCGCCGCACCTCCTCGCGCGAACTTGTCTTCGGCGACCTGTGGGAATTCGATCCCGCGCCGGAGACGGCGGATCCGAAGCTGAAGAAACGCTACGACCTTTTCATCGGCGGCGAATTTGTCGCGCCGAAGGGCGGAAAATATTTCGCGACCATCAGCCCCGGCAATGAGGCGAAGCTTGCGGACGTCGCGCTCGCGGGCGCGGCGGATGTGGACGCGGCGTATGCGGCGGCGCAGCGTGCATTCGATGGAGCGTGGGGAAAAATGTCCGGCGCGGAGCGGGGCAAATACATTTTCCGCATCGCACGACTGTTGCAGGATCGCGCGCGTGAATTTGCCGTGGCGGAGACGATGGATGGCGGCAAGCCGATCAAGGAATCGCGCGACTTCGATGTGCCGATGGCCGCCGCGCATTTTTTCTATCACGCGGGCTGGGCGGACAAGCTCGACTGCCTCGCGCCGGGCCGCCGCGTCGCGCCGCACGGGGTGGTCGGGCAGGTCATCCCGTGGAATTTCCCGCTGCTCATGCTCGCGTGGAAAATCGCGCCCGCGCTCGCGGCGGGGAACACCGTGGTGATCAAACCCGCCGAGACCACGAGCATCACCGCGCTGAAATTTGGCGAGATTTTGCAGGAGGCCGGACTGCCGCCGGGCGTGGTGAACATCGTGAGCGGCGCGGGCGAGACGGGTGCGGCGGTGATGACGCATCCGCTCGCGGCGAAGGTCGCCTTCACCGGCTCGACGGAGGTCGGAAAAATCATCATGCGCTCGCTCGCGGGCACGGACAAAAAGATGACGATGGAACTCGGCGGCAAGGCCGCGAACATCGTCTTCGACGACGCGCCGCTGGACCAGGCCGTCGAGGGAATCGTGAACGGCATCTTTTTCAATCAGGGCCATGTGTGCTGTGCGGGCTCGCGTCTGCTCGTGCAGGAGAGCGTCGCGGACACGGTGCTCGCGAAGCTCAAGCGTCGCATCGCGGTGCTGCGCGTGGGCGATCCGCTCGACAAGAATACGGACGTCGGCGCGATCAATTCGCGCGAGCAGCTCGACCGAATCGCCGAACTTGTGCAGAGCGGCGTGGACGAGGGCGCGGAGATTTTCCAGCACGCGTGCAAGCTGCCTGCGAAGGGATTTTATTTTCGCCCGACTGTTTTCTCGGGCGTCACGCAGAGCCATCGCATCGCGCGCGAGGAGATTTTCGGACCGGTGCTGAGCGTGCTCACTTTCCGCACGGTCGAGGAGGCCGTGGAGAAGGCGAACAACACGGCGTTCGGCCTCAGCGCCGGCGTGTGGACGGACAAGGGCTCCCGCATTTTGAAGATGAGCACCGAGCTGAAGGCGGGCGTGGTGTGGGCGAATACGTTCAACAAATTCGATCCCGCGTCGCCCTTCGGCGGATACAAGGAGAGCGGCTTCGGCCGAGAGGGTGGGAGGCAGGGGCTGCTCGACTACTGCAAGTTGATTTGAACTCTTAATCTTAATCTTATTCTTATTCTTATTCTCCACCGTGAAACCGCTGCGCGCTCCGCTTGCAGAATAAGAATATGAATATGATTAGGAATAAGAAGGAATCGCCCCTCGATACCAACGCTGACTAACTGACATGACCGCACGACTCCCCATCACCAAGACCCCGAAATGCTACGTCGGCGGCGCGTTCATCCGCAGCGAGAGCGGACGTGTGACTGCGCTGCACGATGCGCGCGGAAATTTTTCCGCAAACATCCCGCAATGCACGCGCAAGGATCTGCGCAACGCCGTCGAGGCCGCGGCGAAGGCCGGGCCGGGCTGGGCGCGCCGCTCGGGCTACAATCGCGGGCAGATCCTCTACCGCCTCGCCGAGATGATCGAGGCGCGCGGGCCTGAAATGGCGCGCGCGATTTCGATCGGCGGCACGCGCGACACGGATGCTGCACGGGAGGTCCGCGCGAGCATTGACCGGATCATCCATTACGCCGGCTGGGCGGACAAATTCGCGCAAGTGCTCGGCAGCGTGAACCCGGTCGCGTCTCCGCATTTCAATTTCACCGTGCCGGAGCCGATGGGCATCGTCGGCGTGATCGCGCCTGACGATGCACCGCTGCTCGCACTCGTCTCGCTCATCGCGCCCGCAATCACGGGAGGCAATGTGGTGGTCGCGCTCGCCTCGCAGTCGCAGCCTTATCCCGCGATCGTGCTCGGGGAAATGCTCGCGACGAGCGACCTGCCGGGCGGTGTCGTGAACCTGCTCACTGGCCTGCGCAGCGAGATGATCCCCACCTTTGCCACGCACGAACACATCCGCGCGATCAGCGGCGTCGCGAATGCGGACGAGCGCAAGCAGCTCCGCCTCGGCGCGGCCGAGAGCGTGAAGCGCGTGCGGCTGCAAAAATCGGAAGAACAAATTGATTGGTTCGCCGGGCACGCGCAGGGCGTGCATGAGATTCGCGAGCTGATCGAATTCAAGACGACGTGGCACCCCATCGGGGCGTGAGTGCGCAAAGAGTGGCTGGCTGCTTTGCCGATGGCTATTTCAGCGCCTCGTGCAGCCGATCGGCGAGCCGGTGCCCGGCGAGCGCGATCTGGCGGTCTCCGATGGCGTGCGCCTTTTCCTCGTAGTCCGCGGGGAGAACGGCGGCGGTGGCCTCGGTGAGACCGTACGCGAGCGTGTGCCTGCGCCAGCCGTCGCTGATGGCCAGCGCGCGGCTCTCGTGGCTCCAGCCGAGCGGCGTCGTGTGCAGTGTGAGTTCGGGCAGCGCGGTGCGCGGGAACTTCGGCGCGAGTTCATCGGCGCGATGCTGCGCGGCGAGGATGATCGTGATGGGCACGGGACGGAAGAGCTGCCCGCTCGATCCGAAGAGCTGATCCCAGAATGCGTGCAGCTTGATCGCATGGCCGCCGGGCGGCTTCACCCACGCGTTGTTGCCGCCGCGGTCGCCGTCGGGCTCCTTGAAATTTTCGTCGAAGAGCGTCTCGCAGTGCATCGGCTGGTGGATGTCGCCGACGAGGTGCAGCAGGAAGCTGAGCATCTTTGCGCGCGTTCGGGAGTCGAAGACTTTGGTGAGACCTTGCACGGCTTTGGATGATTTTGCGATGCCGGTGAGCACGTCATCCCCCGGCGACGGCGCGGGCTTCAGCGGAAAATCCGGCGGGAGCAGCGGGTAGTCAATGTAGTGCCACTCGGGAAATGTCTCGGGGTTGTCGCGGTTGCGGATTTCGTCCGGGTAGAGGCTCGCAAGCATCGCGACGAATTTTTCCAGCGGAAGTCCGGGAAGGCCCGCTGCGGGATACGTCTTTTTCCACGCCGCATATTTCGCGTGTGCGCGGAGGATGGCGTCGAATTTCTCCCGCTCCGCCGGCGTGAGCTGATCGTAGGCGAGCGCGGTGACGATCATATGCCCCGGCGCACTCCACGCGGCGGCGCGCGGGCAGAGCGGCAGCAGGAGGAGGGAGCAGACGGTCAGGAGCCATTTCATGGGATGCAACCGAACCTTGAGCCGAGCGTAATACGAGCCTAGATTGCCCCATGCCAGTCGCCGGTCTCGATCTCACCGTGGAAATCAAAGCGCTCAAACGCGAGCGCAACGCCGTCATTCTCGCGCACAATTATCAGGTGAAGGAAATCCAGGAGCTTGCGGATTTCGTCGGCGATTCGCTCGGGCTGGCGTACAAGGCGGCGGAGACGAAGGCGGATGTGATCGCGTTTTGCGGCGTCCACTTCATGGCGGAGACGGCGAAGATCGTGAACCCGACGAAAACCGTCGTCCTTCCAGACGTGAACGCCGGCTGCTCGCTGAGCGATTCGTGCCCGGCGGACAAGCTGGAGGCGCATCTGCGCGCGCACGCGGACAAGAACTACTACGTGGTCGCCTACATCAATTGCTCCGCGGGCGTGAAGGCGTTGAGCGATGTGATCTGCACGAGCGGGAACGCCGCGAAGATCGTCGGGCGCGTGCCGGCGGACAGGAACATCCTTTTTGTCCCGGATGAAAATCTCGGGCAGTGGGTGATCGAGCACACGGGGCGGCACATGGATCTTTGGAAGGGCAACTGCTACGTCCACGTCGAGTTCACGCGGCAGGCGATCGAGCGCATCAAGGCCGAGTGGCCGGATGCGCCGGTCGTCGCGCATCCCGAATGCACGCGCGCGGTGCGGCTGCTCGCGGACGAGGTGTGCTCGACGGAAAAGATGATCACCTACTGCAAGCAGCACCCCTCGCAGGCATTCGTGATCGTGACGGAGAGCGGGATGCTGCACCGGCTGCGGCGTGAGATTCCGGGGAAGCACTTCATCGCCGGGCCGACCGACAAGTGCGCGTGCGCCGACTGCCGCTACATGAAGATGAACACACTCGAAAAACTCCACGCGTGCCTGCTGAACCGCGAGCCGCAAATCCTCATCCCCGAGCCCGTGCGTGTGCGCGCCGAACTGCCGCTTCGCAGGATGCTGGAGTGGAGCCGCTAGATCGCGAGAGTGTGAACACCATGGGGCGCCCGACATTTCCACACGGCTTGCGCAGCACGCTGGCGCTGCTTTTCGCCGCGATGCTCTGCGGGTGCGAGGACAGGAGCCGGTCGGCGCGCGATGCCGCCGAGGAGATGGGGCGGATGCTTTCCGACCAGCGAATCGCGGAGGCGTACGCGGAGACTGCGCTGGCGTTCCGGTTCCGGCGCTCGCAGAGTTATTTCGAGGCGCGCGTGCGCGACCTCGGCCTGTGCGATGCGCGCGCGGTGAAATGGGGCGAGCCGGAACGCAGCGGGCGGCTGGCCACGGTGCGGGGGATTTTCACGCTGAAGGACGACAGCAGGCTGCCGCTGAATTTCATCTTCAGCATGGAGGACGGCGCGTGGCGGATCATCGAGGCGCGATCCATTCCCGCCGCCGGCGGCGGCGCGGAGGATGTCTTCGCGGTCGCGGCGCGAACGAAGGACACGAAGGGAACGGAGAGCACCCTCGGGATCAGGGCGATGGAAATCGTGGAGCCGAATGCAATCACTGTGCCCGCGGAGCCGCAGCTCCGGCAGCTCGCGGAGGACACGCTGGTGCTTTTCAACGAGGCGATTCAGAATGGCGGAGATTTTTCCGCACTGTACGCCTCGGCATCCGACCGGTGGAAATATCGCGGGCGCGATCCCAAGGATCTCGCCAGGGATGTGGCCTACTCCGGCTCCGATCCCGAGCGGCGCGCGAAGCAGGATCCTTTCAACAACGACAACCGGCTGACACTCGCGGCGCTGAACAACGCCTTCGCCGCCACGGTTGCGGCCAGGGTGGATCTCTCGCCCATCAAGGGGAAAAAAATGATCCTCTCCGAGCCCGCGCGGGTGAATTCCGACGGCGTGCTGACTTTGAACGGCACATTTGACGCGATCGTTTTCCAGGCCACCGCACCGGGCCGTGCGCGGCGCGTGGGGTTCAAGCTCGAGTACGTCTGCGAGCAGACACGGTGGAAACTTTTCGGCCTCACCGTCAACATCCTCGCGGAGGAAAAGCCGTCGAGGCCGAAGCTCTAGGCGCGCAGCACGGTGAGCGCGGCGTCGAGCGAGGCGCTGTCGGTGATGCTGAGCACGGGCGTGTCTTTGCGCGTGCGCTTCACGAGGCCGGCGAGCACACCGCCAGGGCCGAGTTCGAGGAAGAGTTCCACCTTCTCGACATCCACGAGGAACTCGATCGTCTCCGTCCAGCGCACGGAGCCGGTGACCTGCGCGGAGAGCGCGGCGCGGATTTCGTCCGGGCTCGAGACGGGGAGCGCGGTGACATTGGCGACGACGGGAAATGTGGGCGGCTGCATCGGCGTCGCGGCAAGCTGCGGCGCGAGCGCGTCGGCGGCGCTCTGCATGAGGCGCGAATGGTACGCGCCGGCGACATTCAGCTTCGCGGCCTTGCGGATGCCGCGGTCGCGGACGACTTCCAGCGCGGCGTCAATTTTTGCGTCCTCGCCCGAGATCACGATCTGGCCGGGGCTGTTGAAATTTGCCACGTCCACGCCGAACTCTGCGGCGATGGAGCGCACGAGTGTTTCGTCGCCGCCGATGAGCGCGGCCATCGCGCCGGTCGTGCGTTCGCAGGCTTCCTGCATGAGCCGTCCGCGCTCGGCGACGAGCCGCAGGCCGTCGGCAAAGTTGAACGTGCCCGCGGCGGCATGCGCGGTGAATTCGCCGAGCGAAAGTCCCGCCGCGATGTGGACGGGCAGCGTGGGCATCTCCGAGCGGAGCGCGGCGAGGCACGCGAGGCCGTGCGTGAAGAGCGCGGGCTGGCAGTTTGCGGTCTTCACGAGTTCGGACTCCGGGCCGGAGAAGGTGACCGTGCTCAGCGGACGGCCGAGGATCGCATCGGCCTCGCGGAAGAGTGCGCCGGCGGCGGGAAATTTTTCCGCGAGGTCGCGGCCCATGCCGACGGACTGCGCTCCCTGCCCGGCGAAAAGTAGTGCGATGCGTTTTGTCATGCCCCCGCATAGTGCAGGCGCGGGCGGGCGCGCAACAAAGTAGGCGGGGTTTTCCAACCCCGCGTGGAGGATGGGCAGAGGTGGCGGGACGGCGGGTGTTCCAGTGTGCGTCGTGCTCCGCACCATCCCGCCGGCTGCGCCCATCCTCCCGCGCGGGGTTGGAAAACCCCGGCTACTTCGGCGCGTTGTAGCTGATCCTCCCGTGCAACCATTGAGCATCAACAATTTGCAGAATGCATGGTGCCGATTTTTGTTAAAATGAGAACGCCAATGAGAACAGATTCACCGATATTTGACGATGTTCAGCGAGGTTTTACCGAGCGAAATGTGGAACTCGAAGCCTCTGCTCAAAGCCCGCCAGGCTCGTCACCAGCGCCGCAGATCCACAATCTCATCACGCGAAAAAGTGGAAATTCTGAGCTGCGAATGTTCACCGATGTTTGCCGAAGTCACCGATGTTTGGAGGACGGAGAAAACAACCGTTTACAGCCGACTCATCACCGCGCCCTCCGGATCAAAATGCGCTGGCGGTCAAAATTGGAAGTCGGGTTTTTGACGAATCGAGTGAAGCGGGTGATCGAAGTGGAACTGCTCGAACAATCTGTCAGACATCTTCTCTGCAAGATACGGCCAGACGGACGGGTGGATACGATGCGTTTGTGCTCCTCAATACGGGCAACAACCAACACACACCAACCCATGAAAAAGATCACACTACTCAGCACAGCCATCCTCGCAGTTCTCAGTCTCTCGCTGTTTGCCGAGGACATCAAAATCACCGGCGACGCGACATGCGCCAAATGCACATTGAAGACAGCCGATGCCTGCCAGATGGCCATCACCTACAAGAACGCCGCAGGCAAGGAAGAGACGATCCTGGTCGAGAACAACAAGGTCGCCAAAGACTTCCACCCGACGATCTGCAAGACGACCGAGAAAGTGAAGGCCGAAGGCACCATCACCGAGAAAGACGGCAAGAAAGTCCTGACTCTGACGAAGGTCGAAGAGGCCAAGTAACTCTTCCGCGAACATTCAAAAGGCGGCAGGTCATCCTCAACGGGATGGCCTGCTTCCTCGTTTGGAACCAAGGCTCCTGTTCACATCACTTCCAAGTCTCGTTTCGAGCATAACCCATTTGGACGCATATAAATGGCGGCTCACTGTTCTGCCGCTCGTAAACCTCTTTCACGTCCCCAGAAGTCGCCAGACGTTCAAACGAGCAGATTTTTTCACTCCACCACTACCGCCACTCCGGGCTTTACCATTTCGGCAAGCTTTACAATATCCCAGTTGGCCAGTCGAATGCAGCCATGACTGGCGCTACGACCGATGGAGTCCGGATCATTGGTGCCGTGAATTCCAATTCCCTTTTTGTTCAGAGCGATCCAGATGACGCCGACGGGATTGTTTGGACCAGGGGGCAGCAGGTGGAAGTGTGAACTGCGTTCACCTTTATTCAGCATCTTGAGGTCGTATCGAAAGCTCGGCATTTTAGCGACCGCTCTTACATTCCAATGACCAACCGGAGATTTTGTTTGGGTCGAGCCCACCGTAATTGGGAATGCTGCCACGACTTTATCCCCGGCATGAACTTCCAGCATTTCTTCCTTGATGCTCACATGAGCCGTTAGCGTGGTGACCGGAGCCTTCACGACTTCTGCGTTGGCTTCCGGCGTTTTTGTCGCACTCTCCTCTCCCAAGTCGTTACCGATCACTCTCGCAGTCTCCGAACCAGGCTCTAGCGATTTAACCGCTGATAACTCGAAGGGTTTCACGTTTGGGACAGTGATTTGTCCACCCTCCTGAAAGGGCGCTTTGCCTGGATTCAATTCCTTGAGAAATTTTTGATCGCAGTGAAACTTCTCGGCGATGGCCTCTGGCAGTGTTGCGTAGGGCAGACGCTTCACCTTAGATTGCGCCGCAGGGCCATTTGGAAGCCGCCCCACGCTCTCGCGATCTTCCTTCGTAATCGTGTAGGTTGCAAACACGGGATCGACACTGGAGAGATCCGGTTTGGCGGTAGTCTCCTGCCCGTTTGAGCGGTTGTAGAGCAAGAGCGCCTTTTTCGTGAATTCACCGCCTCTTCCGTCAATTTTTCCCGGACCGAAGTTGGCATTATCAAGAAATATCTGGAGGCGGGTGTTCTGCACAAGTTGCTCCTTGGCCGGTATAGGTCGCTTCGCATCTACGCCAATCCTCGCGGCGAAAAAAACAGCCAACAGCAGGATGCGAAACGAAATCTTCATTTTCCCATGCATCGAACTTGAGCCCACTGTTGGCCGCATCACCCATTGAAATGTTTTCGATTAAAATGCGTTCCAGTCTCACCAATCCTGAAACCCGCGCCACAACGGCTTCAAATCCTCATCATCCAAGGCCATCAACCGCAGCCCAGGATCAATCTTCAGAGCGTGCTGTAGCCTGGCCTTCGCCACCTCTAATCCGCCGAAGACAGAATCGTAGCAGGCCAAGTTGTAGTTTCATCAAAGGGCAGTTGGGATGGTGCTCAAGCGCATCCAGCAGAATCCTCTTCGCAGCATCAAGTGATTCAGCCTGTCGATCGGCGGCGTATGACTACAGCCCACCAAATCACTTCTGTAGAGATGCGGGGATCTGGAGCCTTTTGTAATCCTCCGGCTCGAAGGCGGTCCCCAATACCAGCACTTTCCATTCGCCCTTCACCAGCTTTAGGAAAGCAGTTGCTGGATCGGTCGCACCTGACTTCGACTTCACCTGCACACGCGCAAACCCAGCCACCGTCTTCTCAACAGTCACGAGAGGGTCACTGATGCCGGTCTCCTCCTTCACGTAGTCAGTGGTGACCTTAATGATGGCGGAGGAATCATCCGCAGCATGTCCAGATGCCGCGAGAACGAATGAGCAGAGTAGGAGGAAGACAGTTTTGATCATTCTTTTGGCGTTCATGCGCATCGGCTCTACCGAGTTGCCTGCATGGAGGCAACTGCCAAGATCACGATCACAACGTCGTTTTCACTCAGCGCATCTGACAGTTTTTGTGAGAGAGCACGACATCACGCACTTCAGCATCACTGGTGGGATTGTGGGCTTCAATGCGCGCGAGGAAAGTTGAGAAAAACCTGGCAGAAGAACTGCGAGAACAGGACTACACGGTCACCGGCGGGATGTAAAAATTCCTTCGGCGAAGCATCCGCACAAAAAAGTGCCCAGCCACTGACCGATGGAGTAATGAGCGGCTACTTCGCTGGAGTGTCCTTGTTCATTTGCCTATCTCCACCGGGGATGCCACTCACCTCACCCCTCATGCCCACCAACGCAACGAGGGCTGAGACCTGCGTGTTGAAGTTGGTCCTGCGGTCTTTGGCTCCTTCATGCCATTCGGCGCTAAACAGTCCGTCGGCTCCAACACTGTGCGAGAGAAATGATTCGACGCTGCTCCGGATGCTACGCTCGATATTCCTTTCCGTATCGGGATAGAGGTTTTGCTTTCGGAGCACATCCCTGAATTGTGCAAGGTAGCGAACGAACACCCCCTTGAAAAGACAGGCATCGCCCCCAGCGCCGAGCTTTTCGATGATGACGCCGCTGGGCAACACAAGTCCCGAGCTTTTCAGCACAGTGTCGGTAACTTTCACTGCTTTCTCCAAATACTCCTGCCTGCCGGTGGCTTCATAGAGCGCCGTGAGTCCGCCGATGAAAGCGCCTTGATTGTAGCTCCAGTAGTCGCCTTTGTGACCCGGTGCATCAACGACCGCAGTTCCGTCGTAAAGGGAGTTTGCGCCAATCCATTCCAGTGTCTTCTCGGCCCATGCGAGATAAGCCTCCTCATGGGTCCGCTGATAAAGTCGCGCCGAAAGGATGAGAAAAAGACTGTTCGTGATCGCATTGGGCCTCTGCTTGTCCGCGTCTTCACACCATAGAACGCCTCCGCCCTTTTCTGGTTTCCAGTTCTTAGCCATGTGTGCGTGAATGGTCCTGACGGTGGCGAGATATTTGGGGGCTCTCGTCCGGTCGAACATCTTGAGCCAGGTGATGCCCCACCATCCTGAGTCATCAAGGTATTCGTTCTGAAAGTCGCTGTAGTATTCGACGTGTGCCTCGTGTTCGACCGGCGCTTTTTGCAACCGTTGTTTGCGCATTTGCTCATCGCCATCGCTCCACTGGTGCCGACGTTTTAGCTCCGCAATGAGCCGCTCGCCGCGTGTGCGATTGTCTTTTTGCAAATCATACAATGCCGCAATCCTCGCTTCGTATTCTGCCGTTCCTGTTACTGCCATGAAATCAATAAGCATTTCGACCGCATTCGCCGAGGGCCACCACGGAGGGTTGCGTCGGCCTTCGTAGTGTGCACGCAAATCATCTCCCGGACGATCCAGCCAAATGTTGAGCGTGGGTGACCAGTAAAGCTCGTCGAGCCGTGCAATGCCGATGCGTGCGCGTCTGGTGGCCTCCTCGCGCGTCATCAGAGTGGGAGTTTCGCTTCGTGCTGTTGAGCCAACGACCCAGCACGAGAGCAAAACGGCCCGAAGAAGGGATGGCAGATGTTTCAGGGGATGCATGTAGGCCACAAGGCGCAATTGTGAAGCTTCATTCAAGTGCGAATGCTTCAGCCAAGCTGCCCCGCAACGGCTTCAAATCCTCATCATCCAAAGCCGTCAACCGCATCCCAGGGCTCAGCTTTAGGGCGTGCTGCAATCTCGCCTTCGCAACTTCCAGCTCACCGAGGACAGAATCGTAGCAGGCAAGATTGTAGTGCATGATGGCAACGCTGGGATGCTGCTCGACGGCCTCCAGAAGAATCCGTTTTGCAGCTTCCAGTGAATTTGGAGGCGAACAGCGAGCACTTCAGGAACATGGCGAACCTCTGGATCAATGTGTTCCGGCCCATCATTCGCATCCAGCCACATCCCCAGCTCTGCGTAGCCTTCAGCGGCCGTCAGATACTTTTGATCTTCTTCAAGCAATCCCATTCCTGTGTTCGAAGATGGATGTAGCTACGTGCTCGCCTGCCTGTTTGACATAATCTACCGAGACGTTGCTGCCATTTCTGAAGTTTCCTAGCCTCGAAGGTTTAGCTTTTGTCCCATACTCGGTTTCAGCGGTCAGGGTGAATGTCTCAACCTGACCCATCATTAGGGGTTCTTGTCTGTGGGAACCATAGTGAGAACATCCAGCCGCGTAAAGAACGTGTCTTGATGTCTTTTTACCTATGACGGACGACTCCCGGAGGGTCTTTGCTACTTCGGCGCGTACCAGCGCGCGATCGTGAGCGTCGCGCGGAGCTGCGTCTTGTCCTCGCGGTTTACCTTGATCTCGCAGCTCTCGATCGCGGTGAATTTTTCCGGCCCCTGGAGCTCCAGCAGGAAATTGAACATGGATTCCCACGTTCCCTTTGCGTCGAATTTCACTCCGAGCGAGATGTGCCCCGGCTGATTGATCGGCGTGCCGGGCGAGGGCGCCTCGAGCGTGACGGTGTGCTTCTTCGCGAGTTCGAGGACGGCTTCGCGCAGCTCCTTGCTCGCGACATCCGCATCGGCGAGCACGGGCATTTTTTCGTTCAGCAGCGCGTCCCGCCGCGCCCACAGATTCCGCTCGGTCTCGCGTTTTTTCAGCGTGTCAATTTTCACCTGCGTCAGCGCGAGCTGGCGCGTGAGGTCGGCGCGATTCGCGAGCAGGAAGCGGATCAGGTAAAAGTTCACCAGCACGCCGATGACGATGGCGGTGGCGGTGAGGAGAAATTTCTCCCGCTTGTTCATGTTCGCGACGAGGCTCATCGCGGCTTCCCGGTGATGGTGAAGGTGACTTGGTTGTCCTTCAGCGGCTGCTCGGGCGGCGTCTGGAGGTCGAAGCCGTCGAGCTCCTTGTTTGCCTTCAGCTTCGTGACGAGCGCGAAGCGCGCATCGGTCGTGCCCTCGCCCTTCGCGACCCATTCGCGCAGGCCGAACGAGTACGAGGTGAAATTCATGCCCTTGTCCTCCGGGATCGCGGTGATGAGCTGGTGCAGCACCTCGGTGATGTAGCGCTTCGGATCGATGACCGGCGCGAGCGATTCCCAGCGGGCCATCTGTTTTTCGATGCCGGCAAAGCGCGGCTTCATCGCGTCGTGCTCGCGCTTCACGACCTGCACGCGGTTCTTCAGCCACGCGAGGTAGCCGAATGCACCGGCGATGAGCACGAGCCAGACGACGCCGGCGACGATCAGATTTTGCTTCAGGCTGTCGCCGCGCGCGCGATTGCGCAGCGCGGCCTGCCACGCGGGCGGGAGCAGATCGAGCGTGGACTTTGCGCCGGGAAGCACGCCGAGCTTCTGCACGGGTTTTCCAAAATGCTGCGCAAGCCCGTCGGCGAGATCACCGGCTTCCTCAGAGATCCGGATCTCGGAAAAATCCGCGGGCACGCCCTGCAGTTCCGCGGTGAGCAGGAGGCCGGGGAGTTCGCCGAGCACAGCATCCGGCCCGAGTCCGGCGATGGGTTGCGCCCAGGCGAGTTTGCCATCGCTGATGATCGCGCACGCGGTCTGCCCCTGCTCGGGCCAGAGCGCGAGGATGGTGCCGGTGTCCGGACACGACGCGGCGACGCGCAGGGCATACAGCGTGATGCGGCCCGGCACGCGTCCTTTTTCGCGCAGCGGCGCGCAGAGCGTATCGAGCTGCGCACGCGATGCGGCAAAGGTGATCACCGTGCTTTCATTTTCACCCTGCGAGAGAATCTCAAAGCCGTGGCTCACGTCCTCGAGCGGGTAGGGCAGCGTCTTTTCGAGCTGGAGCTGGAGCATGTCGGCCAGCTCGGCGCGGTCGGTCGAGGGGAGCTTGTGCCGCTCGATGAGGACGGACTGGCAGGGCAGCGCGAGCTCCACATTTGCATCCGCGGGAAGCGCCGTGATCGCCTCGTCCAGCGTGGTGACGCTCTGCTCCGCACCGCCGCCGACGCTCAGGCGCCAGCCGTGTGCATCGGGACCGAGGAGGGCCGGGGTTGCGCCGTTTTGCTTCATTCTTTCCAGTTCAGGATCTGCGGGTTCTGGCTTCCTTTACGAACGACGACGCTCACTTGTCGAACGACTTTTCCCGACCAGCCCTCGGAAATGATCTGCCAGGTGCTGTCGCGAAGCATGATGAGGCCGCCGAGCGCCTGCCACTGCGTCTTGTTTAGGCCGAGGAATCCCTGCACGGTTTCGAGCTTCTGGATCACGGGATCGTCCTGGGTGCCGTCAATGCCGTCGCCGCCGCGCCGCCATTGCAAAAAGCTGCCGATCGCGAGATCGCCGACGCCGGGGAGCAGACGGAGGATGTTTTCATTCGCCGCCGTGAGGTCGATCGGCCCCTGCGAATAGACGGTGAGATCGTCCTTCCAGCCCGGCTGCGAAGTGAGCGGCTCGGTGCCAGCGACCTCGGCGAGTTCCTCGACGGTGAGGAACTGCCCGCGGTTCGGCGGGTGGTAGCCGGCGCTGTCCTCCTGGCCGTTCGTGCGCTTCACATTGTCCGCGTCGAGCCAGTCGAGGATGCAGTCCACCATGCGGTCGCGCGCTTGGTAATCAATGTTGCGCGAGTCCAGCCAGCGTTTGAAAATGTCGAGCTTGCGCGGGTCTTCGCCGGCGAAAAGGAAGTTCAGGTTCAGCTTCGCGCCCTCGCTGACCATGCGCACGCGGAAGCCGGGGTCGTTGTTTTCCTCCAGCTTCAGCGCGTCCGTCTCCTTGCTCGTGAGCGGGTGCATCGCGATCGCGAGGCCGCTGTGCGCCATCGCGCGCGCCTCCACGTCGTTGAAAGTCTCGCCGGAAACCGCGACCGTCTGCCGGATGTAGCCCGCCCATAGCAGCACCGCGCCCGTGAGCACGATGATCGCCCACAGCGCGATGAGCAGTGCCGCGCCACGCGTGGATTTTTTCAGCGGCGCGATCATTGCACGGCGGAAATGGGGATGCGCAGCACGGATTCGTAAGGCACGTCGTCGCCCTCGCGCGTGATGCTCATGATCACAAATGCGGGCCGCACAGTCGGATCGCGCCACGAGTCGAGGAGCTGCCCGAGGCGCGAATCCCAGTACCGGATCCGCAGCGCCGACACACGCTGGAGCAGCGGCACCCACGTCGCGTCCTTGTCGCTGCCGCCGGCCACGAGCCCGCCGCTCGTCTCCAGCAGCGCGGGCCGGCGCCAGTATCCGATCTCATACTTGTTCGAGTCTTTCGTGATCGGCTGGATGCGCAGCTTCACGCGGTACTCGCCGCTCGCCGCCGTCGTCATCAGCCCCGGCCCGCCGCGAGAACGCCACTCGATCGAATCAAAATCCGCGCCGTTCAGCTTGATGCTCTCGCCCTGGATGTTCGTCTGGCCGCGAGCGGGCAGGCTGTAAAATTCCTCCTGCACCAGCGCCACAAGCCGGTCCACGCGGAGCTGTTCCTCCGTGTCCTCCACCGACGCCGCTACGTTGCGCACCGTGGACTGCACGAAACGGAAAATGCCCACCGTCGTGAACCCGATGATCGCCACCGCGAGCATCACCTCGAGCAAAGTGAAGCCGCCGCGAGCCCTGCGATGTGAGTGCGGAATTTTCATCGCTGCTTCGGGTAAACGATGAAGGACAAGTCCCGGTGGATCGTCTCGCGGCCCGCCTTCCAGCTCACGTCGAGCTTCACTTTGTAGAGGCCGAAAAGCTCCTGCTCCTTTTCATTCTGAAGCTTCATCTGCTCTCGCGTGATGTTCATCGTCATGCCGTCCCACGCGCCCTTGAGCTGCTCGGTCATCGTGTCCGCGAGCGGCAGCGCCTCGGTCTCGATCTGCGTCTGGTAGTTTGCCAGCACGCGCTGCGCGAGCCCCTCCTCGCGGCGGATGCGCTCGGAGCGCATGCAGTTCTCCACGCAGCGGCTCAGGCCGACCACCGCGAGCGCAAAGATGGCCACCGCGAGCATCGCCTCCAGCAGCAGGAAGCCCGCGGATTTTTTCCGTGAATGGCGGAGCGCTCTCATCGCGTGGCGAGATCAATGAGTTCGCCGTGGCCTGTGAGCGGATCGTATTGCGCCGACCATGAGCCCTCGGGGCCGCTGTAGCCCACGATGACCGGCTCGCACGTCCCGCTGCGCCAGAAGGTCCACACGCCCGGCGTATCCTTCGGCCCGAGCAGCGACGCATGCCGCTCCAGCGTGAATCCCTCGTCCTCCGTGATCGGCAGCTCCTCCTGCGCGGCGCCGCTCTCGCGCTCCTCCGGCGTCTGCTCGTCCGACCGGAGCACGATGCGGTTCTGCTCCCACAAGATGGACCACGAGCGCTGCTGCTGCACCGCATTGAGCTGCGCCTTGCGCGCGAGCCCGTCGAATCTTTCAAACGTCTCGCGCAGCCGCCGCTCGCGCGCCACGCCGCGCATGTTCGGCACGGCCAGCACCACCACGGCGATGGCAATCGCGAGCGCCAGCATCATTTCGATGAGCGTAAATGCGCGATTGGAGGACGGCTTCTGCATGAGCCCCGCAAGATGCCCGCGGGCTGTGAAAATGCGAGCGGTGAGTTCGCCGCGCGGACTTGTGCTTGCTGCACGCCACGGCACCGCGCACGCTTCCCTTCGATGAACCCGCCGGAATTCCCGACGCCCTGGCAGCGCAAGACGATGTGGACGGCGCTCGCGACTGTCTCCGTCGCGGCGATCCTCACGCTCGCGGTCGCGTTCATCTACGTCTTCTCGCAGGTGATGGCCTATCTCCAGCCGATCCTCGTGCCATTCGCCATCGCCGGCGTGCTCGCGTACCTGCTCGAGCCGCTCGTCGCGCGCCTCGTGAAGTTCGGCACCACGCGTCACCGCGCCGTCACCGCGGTCTTTGCAGTCACCACGCTGGCATTCGTCGGCATCATGTTCTGGCTCGTCCCGATGATCTCCGGGCAGACCGCGAAGCTGGCGAAAAAAGTTCCCGACATCACCAGGCAGGTCCGGCGCGGCATCTCCAGTTTCGCCTTCTACGTCCACGAGAAATCCGGTCTGCGGATCATCCCTGACGAGCTGTACGAATTCGCAAAGCCGCAGCCCGCACCTACGCCGCAGCCGCAGCCGCTCACCCCGGAAAAAGCGATAACGCCGCCTGTGCCCGGAACTCCGGCGACGACGGAAAAGCCCACGCCCACTCCCGGGGCGGCGACCGAACCCGCCAGCCCGCCGCCTGCAGAGATCGATCCGAAGACCGTCGCCGCCCCGCCCGCGACACCGCCCGCGACACCGCACGGAACGCCAAACCCCGAGGAGGTCATCCGCAACATCAGCACCGGCGAATGGCTCAACAAGGCGCTGCCGACCATTTTTGCGAAAGTGTGGGGCTTCTTCAATTCCAGCCTCGGCGGCTTCCTCGGGCTCTTCGGCTTCCTCCTCTCGCTCATCATCGTCCCACTTTATCTTTTCTACCTCCTCGCCGAGTCGCCGAATATCGCCGCGTCGTGGGCGAAATACGTCCCGCTGCGCGCGAGCGAATTCAAGGACGAGGTCGTCGCGTGCCTCACCGAGGTGAACAGCTACCTCATCGCATTCTTCCGCGGGCAGCTCGTCGTGAGCACCGTGAACGGCATCGCCACCGGCACGATGCTCGGAATCGTCGGCCTCGACTTCGGCATCCTCATCGGCCTCGGCCTCTGCTTCCTCGGCATCATCCCGTACATCGGCATCACGCTCTGCTGGATTCCCGCCGTCATCATCGCATCCGTGCAGGGCGGGAGCTGGCTCGTGCCGGCGAGCGCCGCGTGGTGGGTGTTCCCCGTAGTCGTCACGGGCGTGTTCGTCGTCGTGCAGCAGGTGGATGGCCTCTTCGTCACGCCGAAGATCGTCGGCGAACGCGTCGGCCTGCATCCGGTCACCGTCATTTTCTCCGTCTTCCTGTGGTCGCTGCTCCTCGGCGGACTGCTCGGCGCGCTCCTCGCCGTGCCGCTCACCGCCACGGCAAAGGTCATCCTGCGCCGCTACGTGTGGGAGCGCAGCATCGCCGCGCCTTCGCCGGAAAATGTGCCCCTTGCGGAGAAGCAGTCTGCCGTGGAAAATTCGTAGGCCATGGACACAAAGCCAGCCCCATCCGGATCACCAGCCCCGCAGCCGCCGCGCCCGCGCGTCGTGATCGTCAACCGCTGGAGCCGCCGCGACATCATCATCGGCGTATTCATCGCGCTCGTCGTGATCGGCTTCATCGCATTTGCCGTCCTCAATTCGGGCGGCTACAAGGAGCGCAACAAAGTCACCGGCATCGTCCGCGCGCATAATTCGCCCGGCCCCCGCGAGACACTGATGGTCGTGAGCAAGAAAGGCGTGACGGAAAAAACCGCCGACACTGGCTACTCGCTGAACATCTGGGTCGAATCCGAAAAGCGCGAATACGAGGTGATGGTGAGCAAGGAAGACTGGGACAAGGCGAAGGACGGCGACACGATGCTCTTCCTGCGCCCGAAGAGCGAACAGCATTGAGGGGCGCGCGCGGCGGCCATTTTTCTGCACGCCGATTTTTTCAGGAAATCTCCAGCGCCGTGCTGAGAGTGGTGGATCGTGTCGGACTCGAACCGACAACCTAATGATTAAGAGTCATTTGCTCTACCGATTGAGCTAACGATCCGTGGTAACGGGGCGGGGAAGGTATTCGCATCGTGCGGAGGCTCAAGATCTTTTTTCCCCAGCGTGGTTGTTTGCGAAAACCACGTGGCGAAAAAAAGGGGGAACCGCAGACGAACACTGTGCAACCCAGTCGGATTCCAAAAATCTGCGTTCATCCGCGTTCATCTGCGGTTGAAAAATGCCCTCTGAGTTTGCCTCCCGTCACAACAGTTGAATCGCATCCACATCCACGACGGCGAACACGTCCTCCGGCATCGTGAGCTTGTCGAGAACCTCGCGGATCATGCGGCTCACCTTCGTGATCGCGTGCGCGCGGATCGCGATGTGAAAGCGGAAATTCCCGTGTGATTTTTCCAGCGGCGCGGGCGCAAATTCGCCGAGCGTCACGTTCGCGGGCAGCGCCTCCTTCAGCCGGCGGTGCAGCGTCTCGGTGGAAAATCTCCCGCGCTCCTGATGCGGTGAGCGCACGGTGATGAGCACGAAATGCGTGAACGGCGGCTGCCCCATTTTCTGCCGCCACTCGATCTCCTGCTCGTAAAAGCCCTCGAAGTCGTGATGCCGCGCAAACTGGATCGCAGGATGAAACGGCGTGTAGCTCTGCACG
Source organism: Chthoniobacterales bacterium (assembly GCA_038238025.1). Classification (GTDB taxonomy): domain Bacteria; phylum Verrucomicrobiota; class Verrucomicrobiia; order Chthoniobacterales; family Chthoniobacteraceae; genus SXWH01. The sequence goes on along the minus strand of JBBRYC010000044.1, from coordinate 13,743 downwards.
ACCACCTCGCCCTCGACATCGCCACGCCCCGCGCGCCCCGCGACCTGTGTGAGAAGCTGGAATGTGCGCTCGCTCGCGCGGAAATCCGGCAGGTGCAGACCCATGTCGGCGTTCACGATTCCGACGAGCGTGACATTCGGAAAGTGCAACCCCTTCGCGATCATCTGCGTGCCGACGAGGATATCAATCTTGCCCGTGCGAAACGCATTCAGCGTCTCGCGATACGCCTCGCGCCGCTGCATCACGTCGGCGTCCATGCGCTTCACGACGGCCTTCGGGAAAAATTTGCAGACCGTGTCCTCGACCTTCTCGGTGCCCGTGCCGGTGTATTTGATTCCGGGATCCTTGCAGCCGGGGCACTTCGTCGGCGCGACCGCGAGATGCCCGCACATGTGGCACACCACGCGATTCGCAGCGCGGTGAAAGGTGAGCGAGATCGAGCAATTCGGGCACTCGTGGACGTAACCGCATTTCCCGCACAGGAGCGTCGTGCTGAAGCCGCGGCGATTCAGAAAAAGGATCACCTGCTCCTTTTTTTCGAGCCGGCTTTCGATGGCCTTCGAGAGCGGGTCGCTGATGATCGGCGAGGATTTCTTCGCCTCCATCCGCATGTCCACGATCCGGATGAACGGCATCTTCTGATCATCCACGCGCACGGTGAGCCGGAGCAGCTCGTATTTTCCGGCGACCGCATTGTGGTAGCTCTCGAGCGAAGGCGTCGCGCTGCCGAGGAGCACCGCGCATTTTTCCATGTGCCCGCGCAGCACCGCGAGATCGCGCCCGTGGTAGCGTGGCGTCTCCTCCTGCTTGTAGGTGTTCTCGTGCTCCTCATCGACGATCACGATGCCGAGCTTTTCCACCGGCGCAAAAACAGCAGACCGCGCGCCGATGACCACGCGCGCCGCGCCGCTGCGGATGCGATGCCACTCATCGTGCCGTTCGCCTTCGCTGAGGTGGCTGTGCAGCACCGCGACCTCGTGCTGCGTCGAGGCAAAGCGCGACTTGAAACGCTCGACCGTCTGCGGCGTGAGCGAGATTTCCGGCACAAGCAAAATCGCGCTCTCGCCGCGGTCGAGGACCTGCTGGATCGCCTGCAAATAGATCTCCGTCTTGCCGCTGCCCGTCACGCCGTGCAGCAGCATCGGCTTCGGCGCGGGATCGGAGCCGTTCGCCGCGATCGCCGCAAGCACTCGCGCAAAGACGACGGCCTGTTCGGCATTCAGCTCCAGTTTTGAATTCGGCACGAACGTCTCGCTGCCGTGCGGATCGCGCGTGACCGTTTCCGGCTCCACGGAAAGCAGACCCTTCTTCGCGAGCGCACGGATCGTCTGCGGTGCGACGGAACATTTCTCCGCGATCTCGCTCACGAGCATCGGCATTTTTGCAGCGAGCAAAGTCACGATCACCTCCGCCTGGTTCGGCGCACGCTTGCGGATCGTTTCGATTTCCTCCCCGGAAACTTCTCGCGCAAGCCGCGCGACGAGCCGCTTTTTGTGCCCCACCTCCGCCTTGCGAATCACTCCCGGCAGCACCGAGCGCAGCGCCGCTTCGAGCGGGCAGCAGTAGTAGTTTGCGACCCATTCCGCGAGGCGGATGAGCTGCGCGCTCATCGCGGGCTCATCGCTCATCACCTCGGAGATTTCGCGGATTCCCTCGGCCTCCGTCGTCTCCGAAACCGCGATCACCGTACCGAGCACCGCGCGCATCCGCACCGGCACGCGCACGCGGCTGCCGACTGCGACCACAGCCGCGACCGCATCGGGAATGCCGTAGTCAAAGACCCGCCCGCCGGAATCATCGAGCAGGACGCGGGCAAATTTGGACATGGCGCGAGAATGCAGGCCGCGCGCACTTTGTCCAAGATCGAGCGTGTGAGCCGCGCGCATAATTCTCGCATTCACCGTCGCGCAGCCTCTATTCACACCTCGTGAAGCGAAACCTCCGGCGACTCCTCGTGGCGCTGCTGTGCGCGGCGAATGTCGCGCTCGCAGTCGTACTCTGGCGCTCGCCCGATCCCGCGTATCATGTGCAGGGGATGCTCGCGCTGGGCCGCTTCTCCGAGCACGACAGGCTCATCGCAAAGGCGGCGCAAAGGCACGGCTTGGATCCGTTTCTCGTGAAGGCCGTCGTGTGGCGCGAGAGCCGGTTTGCCGCGACGAAAGTGGGCGCATCCGGCGAGCGCGGCCTCATGCAGGTCGGCGAAGCGGCGGCGCGCGACTGGGCGGCGGCGCACAAGATCGAGGTCTTCGTGTATGCCGATCTTTTTGACGCGAAGACAAACCTCGAGGCAGGCACATGGTATCTCAGCCGCGCGCTCGAACACTGGAAGGATCGCGACGATCCGATCCCGTTTGCCCTCGCGGAATACAATGCCGGACGGTCCCGCGTGGAAAAGTGGGCCGCGGAGGGAGCGGACGCGCAGAAAATGATGCGCGCGGCAGCGGGGAGCACGCGGCAGTATGTGGACGACGTGATCCGCCGCTACCAGCGCTACCTCGCGCAGCAGCCCTGATCTGATTTTTCCCGCGATGAGCGCTCCCCGCGAAAAGGTGGATTTCAAAAAGAAGCTCGGCGATGTGCCGCACAAGCCGGGCGTGTACCTGCACCGCGACCGCTTCGGCCGCGTGATCTACGTCGGCAAGGCGCGCGATCTTCGCAAGCGGCTCTCGCACTACTTCACACCGTCGCGGCTCATGCGCGCAGACCCGAAGGTGCGCGCACTCATCGAGGCGATCCACGATTTCGACTGGCACATCGCGGGCAGCGAACCCGAGGCGCTGTTGCTCGAGGGCAAGCTGATCAAGGAATACCGCCCGCGCTACAACGTGAGCTTCCGCGATGACAAACGCTTTCTGATGGTGAAGGTGGACGTGCATGAGGAATGGCCGCGTTTCCGCCTCACACGCGTGAAAAATCCCGACGACGGTGCGCGCTATTTCGGGCCGTTCGCGCACTCGGGCGCGCTGCGGCAGACGCTCACTTTCATGCGGAAAAAATTCGGCGTGCTGACATTCGGGCGCGGCTCGCCGAGCGAGCGCGAACGCAAGTCGAGCACCTACCAAGTGCCGATGAAACTCGCGGAGACCACGCCGGAGCAATACGCCGAGCGCGTCGCGAAGGCGTGCGAATTTTTCGACGGTCAGTCCAAGGAACTGCTCGCGCCGCTCGAGGATGAAATGCGGAAGGCGGCGGCGAACCTCGACTTCGAACGCGCGGCGGAAATCCGGAACATGCTCGATGATCTCCGCAAGACGACGAAGCCGATGACGCGCTATACGACGACGATGCGCCACCGGCTGAAGCTGCCCGGCGCGCTCGATCCCGCCATGGACCTCGCGGAACTCGGCGAGGCGCTCGGCCTTGCGGGGCCGCCGCGGCGCATGGAGTGCTTTGACATTTCAAACATCAGCACGACGCACATCGTCGCGAGCATGGTGTGCTTCCTCGACGGGCGTCCGGCGAACCACCTCTACCGGCGCTACCGCATCAAGAGCATCGAGGGCCGGCAGGATGATTTCGCGAGCATGGCGGAGGTCGTGCGGCGGCGCTACACACGCGCACTGCGGGAGATTTCCGAAGTCGGAATGCCCGGTGTCGAAACGGAAAGCAGCGTCGTGCGCGAGCACATTGACTACTCGTTTTCACAGGAGGGAAATGCGGACATGGCACGGCGTTTTGCGAAGCCGGGTGAGACCGGTACGCTCCCGGATTTGATCATCGTGGACGGCGGCAAGGGACAGCTCAGTTCGGCGTGCGGCGAGTTGCAGCGACTCGGGCTGCACGAGGTGCCGATCATCGGGCTGGCGAAGGAGTTCGAGGAAATCTACCGGCCCGGAAAATCGCAGCCGCTCATTTTGGACAAGGACAGCGGCGCGCTGAAGCTGCTGCAGCGCATCCGCGACGAGGCGCACCGCTGGGCGAACGGCTACCACCAGTTGCTCATGAAGCGCCGCATCGCCGAGAGCCTGCTCGACGACTGCCCCGGCGTGAGCGATTCGCGCAAGCAGGCGCTGCTGCGGAAATTCGGGAGCGTGGCGCGGCTGCGGAAGACGAGCACCGATGCGATCGCGAAGGTGCCGGGCATCGGCGCGAAACTCGCGGAGACGATCACGCAGTTTTTGAAAGAGCGCGGGTAGGCGCGCTCGGAAGAGCGCGGACGTGAGCTTCCGCTCACGCCTACGGTGCGCCCGTTATTTTTTCTCGCCGTCGAGCTTCTTCAGCCAGCCGGGCTTTGCCACATCCTCGAGGATGATGTTTTGTCCGGCCACCGTGCTGGGGCGTCCGTTCGGATACTGATTGCTCGTGGGGTACGGCGGTGCAGTGCGGCGCTCGACGGCTTTGATCGTGTAACCCTGATCACATTTCTTCACATGCCCCTCTGCGATCCATTCCGAGACGAAGTCGCCAGTGAGATCGGTCACGGTGAGCTTCGTGTATTTTATGGACGGTGATTCCTTGTTGGGTGGGGTGTTCTCGCAGCCGGCGAGGAAAGCGAATGCGAGGAGCAGGACGTATTTCACGGCGCGGACAGTGGCAGCGGTGCGGATGTGGCTCAAGGAAGGAAAGCGGCCGGCTCCGCTCGCGGAAAATTCTTTGGAAATCCCCGCGCCCTGCTCACGCGAGGATGGCCTTCACCACTTTGCCGTGAACGTCCGTGAGTCGGAAATCGCGGCCTGCCTGATGGTACGTGAGGCGCTCGTGATCAAAGCCGAGAGCGTGGAGGATCGTCGCCTGCACGTCGTGGACGTGGACGGGATTTTCCACGACGTGAAAACCGAGGTCGTCCGTCGCGCCGTAGCTCATGCCGGGGCGGATGCCGCCGCCAGCCATCCACAGCGTGAACGCCTGCGGATGATGATCACGGCCGAGTGCGCGACCGAGCGACGGATTTGTTTCCACCATCGGAGTGCGTCCGAATTCGCCGCCCCAGATCACCAGCGTGTCGTCGAGCAAGCCGCGGCGTTTCAGATCGAGCACGAGTGCGGCGCTGGCCTGGTCGGTCTTCGCGCAGTTGCCCTTCACGTTGCCCGCGACATCGCTGTGCGCGTCCCAGCCCTCGTGGTAGATGTTTACGAAACGCACGCCGCGCTCGATCATCCGGCGTGCGAGCAGGCACGCGCGGGCGAAGGACGCCTTGCCGGGATCGCAGCCGTAAAGTTCGAGCGTCTCCTTGCTCTCGTTGCGCAGGTCCATCAGCTCGGGTGCGCTCGTCTGGAGGCGGAATGCCATCTCGTAATTCGCGATGCGCGTGGCGATTTCCGGATCACCGATCTGCGTGAGCTGGCGCTCATTCAACGTGCGGACGAGATCGATCGTGTCGCGCTGGAGCTTCGCATCCACGCCTGCGGGATTGCCGAGGTTCAAAATCGGATCGCCCTGATTCCGGAAGCGCGTGCCGGTGTAGGTCGTCGGCAGGAAGCCGCTCGACCACAGCGCCGAGCCGCCGCTCAGCCCGCTGCCGGTGCTCATCACGACGAATGCGGGCAGCTCCTGCGTCTCCGCGCCGAGTCCGTACAGCACCCACGAGCCGAGACACGGACGGCCCGGCTGCGAGAAACCCGTGTTGAAAAAAATCTGCGCGGGCGCGTGGTTGAACTGATCGGTGCTCACCGATTTCACGAGGCAGATTTCGTCCGCGACCTTTGCGAGGTGCGGCAGCATCTCGCTCAGCTCCGCGCCGGATTTTCCGTGCCTGGAAAATTTGTAACGCGGCCCGAGCACCGCCGCATCGGGCCGGATGAATGCGTAGCGCTGGCCGCCGATGACGGACGGCGGGAGCGGCTTGCCTTCGAGCTTCGCGAGTTCCGGCTTGTTGTCGAAAAGCTCGAGCTGCGACGGCGCGCCCGCCATGAAGAGGTGGATCACGCGCTTCGCCTTTCCGGTGAAATGCGGCAGCCGTGGAGCGAGCAAATTCGCGGGCGCTGCTCCTCGCAAAGAATCGTTGAGCAATCCCGCGAGCGCGATTTTTCCGAGACCCACGCCGCAGTCGCGCAGGAAGTGGCGGCGTGTGACATCGAGGCAGCGCTGCTGGATCGGATTCATCGCGACGAACGTAATCAGCAGCGACGGGAAAGCGAAATTTTTCAGTCCGTATTCGGCGTGCCGAAGGGCGTGCGCCCGTCGTTCATTACCAGTTGGCAAGAGAGCGTGAATTGAAGGCGGGCGGCACCAGTGGTGCTCAAAAGGCATCCATTCCCCGAAATCTCATCAGGTCGAGGGGAACCCAAACAGCAATTCAACATCAAACACACCACATTCATGCTCCAGAAACTGAACACCAAACACGCGGGCTTCACGCTCGTGGAAATCATGATCGTCGTCGCGATCATCGCATTGCTGGCCGCCATCGCCGTCCCGAACTTCCTGCGCAGCCGCAAGCGTTCGCAGGCCACCCAAGTCCTCGAGGATCTGCGCATCCTGGACTCGGCAGTGGACCAGTATGCGATCGAGAACAACAAGGGCAGCGGCGTGAACCCGGTCTTTGCCGACTTGCAGGGCTACATCAAGACGGGCACCCGGCTCTACTCGGGTGGAAATACTGACATCCTCGGCAACTCGTTTGGCACCTTCACGGTGGACACTTCGCCGAAGGTTTCCGATGTCACATTTACGGCACTGTCCGACGTCGCGCCGGCCTCCTTTTGGTCGCCTTACAAGTAGGCGGATTCCGCAATTCGGGCTTCGTTCCTCGCACGCAGGCGCGAGCCGGGGCCGGAATTCATCATGGCCATCGAAGCGGAACTCACGCGATTATCCCCGCATGCGAATCCTCATCGTCGAAGACGATCCGAAGATATCCTCGCTCGTGGCGAAGGGGCTCCGGGAACATGGCTATGCCGTGGATACTGCCGCGGACGGCAAGGCGGGCCTCCAGCGCGCGCAGGAGATTCCCTTTTGTGCGATCGTCGCCGATCTGATGATGCCGGAACTGGACGGGCTCGGAATGATCGAGAAGCTCAGGAGCCTGAAGATTTCCACGCCTGTGATCGTGCTCAGCGCGAAGCGTTCCGTGGATGACAAGGTGCGCTGCCTGCGCGCAGGGGCGGATGATTACCTCGCAAAGCCTTTCGCGATTTCCGAACTGCTTGCGAGAATCGAGAGCGTCGTGAGGCGGACGCAAAAGACTCCCGAGGCCGAACGCATCGAGGCCGACGGAGTGGAACTGGATCTCCTCGCACGGCTGGTCCGGCGCGAGGGCCGGCGCATTGATTTGCAGCCGCGGGAATTCTCACTGCTCGAACTGCTCATGCGCAACCCTGGCCGTGCGCTCTCGAAGACGCAGCTTCTTGAAAAGCTCTGGGATTACAATTTCGAGCCGCAGACCAATATCGTGGACGTGCTCGTGTGCCGTCTTCGCAACAAGCTCGACCGTGACTTTGATCGGAAGCTGATCCACACACTGCGCGGTGTCGGTTACGTCTTTCGCTCCGATGATTAGGAAAATCTTCCGGAAGGTTTCCTTCCGCCTGTCGCTGTGGCAGGCGCTGATTTTTGCCGTTCTCGCGGTCTGCCTCTCTTATGTCACGCACCGGCTCATCGTGGACGAGATCCGCGAGCGTGAGAAGGAGGCAGTGGCGTTCCGGCTGACCGAATACACGTTGGAATATGAGCGTGGCGGTGTGGAAGCGGTGAAAGCCCTCGCCTCAGCACGAAGGCTGCGCACGCAGAAGGCATTCTTCGTCCGGCTCGCATCCGCTGAGAACAAGACGCTCTTCCTGCGCGACCCGGAGGACTGGCTCGAATTCAACTCGGACCTGCTGAGAAAAGTGCCCGTGCCGACGGACGCGAAAACACACTGGACTGATTTGGGAGAGCCGGACGGCAACGTCCTCTATCTGGCGATTCGGCGCCTCGCGGATGGTAAGATCATCTACGTCGGGCATTCCCGCGAGGACACGGGCGAACTGCTGTCCAGTTTCCGCAGACGTGCGCTGATACTCGCCGCAGTGCTGCTGCCGCTGGGTTTTGCCGCGGGCATTTTCCTGGCCTCCCGTGCGCTGCGTCCGGTGCGCGGACTCAGCAAGACCGTACGCGGCATGATCGAGACCGGGCGCTACGACGTGAAGGTGACCCGCGGCGAGACTGACAATGAAATCAACGATCTCGTCAGCCTCTTCAACCGCCTCACGATGCAGATTGATGCGTTGATCCGCAACATGCGCGACGCGCTCGACAATGTCGCGCACGACATCCGCAGCCCGATGACGGTTCTCCGCGGACGCGCCCAACTGGCGCTTCAGCACGGGGCCGATGCGGCGCTTTGCAAGGAGGCCCTCGCCGAGTGCGTGGAGCAATCCGACAAGGTTCTCAACATTCTCAACATGCTCATGGACATCGCGGAAACCGAAGCTGGCCTCCGCGGGCAGAACCTCCAGCAGGTGCCCGTCGCCGGGATCACCGCCGCCGTGGCGGACCTCTACGAACTGGCAGCCGAGGACAAGGGCGTGCGGCTGAAATTCGAGGCCGCCGAGGGGCTTTCGGTGAAGGGCGATCCCCTGATGCTGCGGCGCATGCTCGCCAACTTCGTTGACAATGCCCTGAAATTCACGCCGCCCGGCGGCGAAGTGCTCGTCACTGTCGCGCAGGCCGGCGCGGAGATTGCATTCGTCGTGCGCGACAATGGCCTGGGGATCACCGGGGACGATTTGCCGAGGATCTGGGACCGCCTCTATCGCTCGGATCGCAGCCGTGCCACACGCGGCCTCGGCCTCAGTCTCAGCTTTGTGCAGGCGATCGTGAAGGCGTACGGCGGACGCGTGGAATGTGAAAGCGAGCCCGGCAGTGGCGCGACGTTTCGTGCATTTCTACCGGCAGCCGCCAATTGAGTGCCGTCTGATTCGGCACATACGCCACCGCCGCACCATCCCGCACACGACGGCGGTTTGAGCGCGGGATGCGGCGGCTTTTTTCTAGCACACGCGGCAGGAGCCGGTGTCCTTGTTTTGGTTCCACGGGGCTTTGCCGAGGAGGATGGCCATGCCGCAGAAGCCGGTGAGACCGGAGACGATGAGCGCCACGGCCATCGCGGGGATGAGGTACCCGAAGGTGTAGTGGACGGTGCGCGCGAGCAGGATGAACGCGAGGATGAGCACGCCGATGGCGATGCGCACCTGGCCGTCGAGCGGGATGACGGACTTCGCGCCGCGCTCCACAGGCACGCCGGCGGTGGCGCACGCATCGGTGCCGCCGGTGACGACGCAGACGTTCGCGATGCCCGCGGCGATGAACTGCCCGGCGGCCTTCGTCGCGCGTCCGCCGCTTTTGCAAATGAGGTAGATAGGCGTCCCATCGGCGGGCTTCAGCGCATCGGCGGCTTTGCGGGGGTCGAGGGCGTCGAGCGGCGCGAGCTTTGCACCTGCGACGTGGCATTCGGCGAATTCGGCGGGTGTGCGGACATCGAGCACGCAGGCCGCGCCCTTGGCGAGGATGGCGGCGAATTCGGCGGTGGAGACGGTGGCGGGTGCGGTGCTCATGGTGGTGTGGCTAGTGTTGCCTTATACCATAGACCAGAGGCAGCGAGTGTGCAGCCGAAAGTCCGGCCTGCCTTAGAACGAAACGCGGAAGCCCACCGAGACGTTGTTCGAGCTGTAGTTTTTGCGCAGCAGTTCGCCGTCGTAAAATGCGGTGGTCGCAAAGCGCTCGTTCCACTGGATCGTGAGTCCGGCGCCGACGAGCAGGCTGTCGCGTCCGATGGTGGGGCCGAATACGGTGAAGGGATTGCCGCCGAGTGTCGCAAACGTCGAGGTCAGCGAATACGTCGTGTCACCGTACTCGTGCTGCCAGGCGGCGCGCACTTCGGGACGGATGATCGCGCGGCCCATTTTCGTCTCGAAAGTCGCGTGGACACCCACCGCGCTGCGCAGGGATTCCTCGTTCTTTCTCAAGACGGAGAGCGGAGCAAAAGTGCCGCGCTCGGTGAAGCCATCCAGTTGCACATTCGTGTATTGGAAACTTGCCACCGGCCCGATGGTGAGGCCGCCCATTTTCCAATCGTAGCCCGAGGCGAAGAGCGCATTCACCTCCCTGCCTTCCGGGCTGGCGGTTGCGATGGTATTGTTCGGCGTCGTGCGGCGCGTGGAGTAGCTGTTCAGACCGCCACTCACGGCGGCATCCACGTGGAAACCGCGGTCAAAATACGTCGCATACGCGCCCACGCGTCCGCCGTCCACGTCCACCTTGCCGCGATTGGAAAGGCTCGCCGTCGTGTTCATGTATCCGAGGCTGATGCCTGCGGCGAAATGATCCGTGAAGCGGTAGTCCACGCCTGCCGTGACACCGCCCGATTCGAGATTGAAACCCGCGGCGTTCGACGTGCTCCCGACGCGTGTGAATTCGCCGCTGCCGTTGACGAACACACCCCAGCGATCCTCGCGCGCCGGTGCGATTTCCCTGGTCGGACGCCCCACCGGCCCCCGTGCACCAGCCCCGATTCCTCCCAGCGGAGCGCCTCCCGCAGGGCTTTCCGCGCCGGCGCGGATGTCCGCCAGCCGTCGCTCGATGTTCGCACTCTGCACGTTCGCGAGCGACACGGCGATGTTGAAGATCGAGGTCAGTTCCTCGGGGCTGATTTTGTCCAGATTTCCCGCGAGCGTGCCGAGCGGCTGCGTGTCGAGAAAGTCGAGTTCGCTGAAGACGCCTGTCCTCGAGAAAGTTTTCAACGCGGCGCTGTCCAGGCCCTGGGCGACGGCGCGCTGGTTGGGCGTCAATCCGAGCGTATTGCCCAGCGCCATGAAACTCCCCTGCATCGCCTCAAGCGTGACGCTGTCCGTGTGCAAATTCACCACCGGGACCAGCAGCGGATTGCTGCTAAAATTGGAAAGGCCGGTGACGTTCGCAGGCGACAGTGGCGTGCCATTTGCCGTGCCGCCGGCGACTCCGCCAGTGGCGGAAATCAGCACGACTTTCTGGCCGGGCGTCAGCACAAAACTATTCTGCTGCACCAGTGCCAGAGTGCCGCCGGTGATGACAGCCGTGCCCGTCGTGAGGAGCTGATCGTGCGTCAGGCCCGGCACCGTGCCGCCGACGTTCGCGACGTAGGTGCCGCCGGCCAGGGTGATATTCCCCGCACCAATATTCACGACGAGCGGGCCGCCCACCGTCTGCAGCCTGCCGCCGTTGACTATGAGATTGCCCGAGCCGAGCGCGGTGCTGTTGCCGACGTTCAAAGTTCCCGCATTGAGCACCGTTCCACCGGTGTAAGTATTGGCGCCGGTCAGCGTCAGGATTCCCGGCGTGCTTTTGGTCAGCGTGAAATTTCCGCTGAGAATGCCTGAGACCAGCGCGTTGCTCACTGCGGAGGAATCGGGAGCGGCGGACAGTGTGAAGCCGGTGAAAGCATTCCCAACCGTATCGAGCGCATCAATGCCGATCGGCACTGGCGCGAGCGTGCTGGTGAAAGTGAACGGCGCAGTCGTGCTGCCCGGCGCGAAGGTCTGCGGCGTCGCCGGATCAGCGTCCTCGTAAAACGAGGCGATGCCAACGCCGGGATCGTAGGTGATGCCGAAGCCCGTCGGAGCGCTGAGAGCCATCAGGTTGCTCGTCGTCGCGATGTTAAGATTCACGATGGCCAGATCGAAAATCGGGCTCTTGTTCAACACGCCGTAGGAATAGGTGTAGATACCAGTGCCAGCGTTGAAGTTGATATTCGCATTCAGATCCACCTGTGCATGAGCCTCGGAGCCAAAGATGGATGCCAGGCAGGCGATTGCGAAGGTGGATTTGAGAGCCGAGCGTCCTTTGTGATTCGTTTTCATGAGGTATGTTAGTTGGTTGGGTTGGGTGCTGGGAAATGGATGGGATGCGGGTGCGGCCTTCACGGCATGATGCGCTGGAAGAACCAGAATGCGCCGGCGACGGTGACGGCGAGCCCGCCCGTCGCGACGACACGTGCCGCCACGAATTCGCTGCGGCGATGCACCAGCGCGAGCAAGGGCGCGACGGCTGCGACGATGCATGCCTGGCCGATCTCGACGCCGCCATTGAACGCAAAAAGCGACCAGCCGAGTGCCGCACGCGGGAGCACCATTTCCTGCAGTACATTCGCGAAGCCGAATCCGTGAATCAGCCCGAATGCGAAGGCGAAGACCATCCGCGGATCGTGCCGCTTCTTGCCGAGGAAGGCGTGAACGCCCACGAAGACGATGCTGAGCGCTATTGCCGGCTCGATGATGGAAGCGGGCGGCGAAAGAATCCGAAATGTCGCGAGCGCGAGCGTGATGCTATGCGCGACGGTGAATGCCGTGATGATTTTCAAAAGCTGCCCGACACTCCCCCCGAGCAACAGCAGCCCGACGACGAACAGAATGTGATCCGGCCCGATGAAAATGTGATGGATCCCCGCGCCGAGAAACTGCCGCACGACGGCTCCGACGGACTGCGTGGAGCCGATGTGAAACTCGGCCGTGCGCGCGTCGCCCTGGAAAATCTCCTGCTTCTCAAGGTTCCCGTTCTCGTAGATGCCGAGGAAGGTCCGATGCCGCGGGTCGTAGGGGAAAAGTTTGCACTGCACGCCGAGGACTTCGGGCAGCGCCGCCCATGCGTAGCTGAACTCAAGGCGCACATCGCGCTTTTCCGGGACGGGCGTGATCGCACTCAGTTCCGCAATGAGCGGCACGCCGCCAGCGGTGATGATCATGCGCGTGCGAAGCACATCCGCGAGAGCAGCGCGATGCGCAGTGGCACCCGCGGGCGTGAGCAAAGTATCGGGCTCGACGGCGGGCAGATCGTGCGCGAGGTCCGTGGCCGAGGCCGTGAGGATCGCGCGCATCCCGTCGCCTGTGAGCCGCAGATCGAGGAAGCTCGTCGGCTCCTCGTGCGCAGATGCCCGGGAGACCATGAGCAACGCAACGAGCAGCGCAAAGAATTTGCCGGGGGCTCGCCGCGCTTCGCTCATTGCGTCACGACGGGCTCTGATTTCGTGACGGCGGCGGCGGGTTTGCCGCTTCCCAATTCCTGCAGCGTCGCGACCGCAACCGGAGCCTGCAGCAGGCTGAAATGCGGATTGATGCTCAATGCCGTCTGCAGGTGGTTCTGCGCAGAGACGCGATCTCCAAACTTCGCGGCAATCATCCCGGCGTGGAAATGAATCTCAGCGTCCTCCGTCTTCTGACTGAGGGCGCGCTTGATCGCCTCGATGGCGTGAGGCTGATCCCCATTTTTGAAATACACCCACGCCAGCGTGTCCGCCTCGTTGACGTTGCGCGTGAGCTTGCGCGCCTCCGCCAAGCGGAGCGCCTCGATGAGCTTGCGATCATGGTCCGCGTAAAACTTCGCCATCGCCATGTGCGAGTGCCCGGCGCGCGCCGTCTGCGCCTTGTCGAGTTCCTCTGCCTGTTCATAGCATTTTTCCGCCTCGGCTTTCCTGTCTGTCGTCGCGAGGACATCGCCCAATTCCACGAATGCAAAGTGATTCGGCCCCGATTCCAGGATCGTCCGGCAGTGTTTTTCCGCAGAGGCAAAGTCTCCGCGTGCCGCAGCGATGCGCCCGGCAGCCAGCAGCACGTGCGCGTTTTTGGATCCTGCGTTCAGCGGACCCTCCAAGTTCTGCGCGGCAGGGAGCAGGGCACCCTGATTGAAAAGCATCATCGCCAGTTTCGCGCGGCACCACGCGGTGTTTTCGGCAAATGGAGCGCCTGCCTTGATCGCCTTTTCCAGCAGCCACATCCCCTTCTTCGTGTCACCGGTCAGATAGAGCAAATGCGCGCCACGGCTCCATGAGGACAGATCCGGCTTCAGGTCCATCAT
>JBBRYC010000043.1:0-51440 GCA_038238025.1 Chthoniobacterales bacterium | reverse complement strand
GGAGGCGCGGCGGCGGCGTAGCGCGGACTTCCAAGTCTGCTGTATCGCCGGTTTCCAAACCGGCAGCGCTTCCGCATCCCGCCGCGTTCGCAGATTAGGAAATCCGCGATACAGCAGACTTGGAAGTCTGCGCTACGCTCGCTGTCCGCTCCCATTTCCTCGCAATTCCATGAACCACTTTTGCGAGACTCAATACGATTATGATTCAGAGTGGGGCGGCGAGTGCTGGAGCGGCGCTCCATGGGTGACATTTGATCGCCTCGGATGCCGGGAAATCGCCAAAAGCACACTCGCCACGTCTTTTTCCTAGCAAGGGGCCGATTATTTCGGGTATCACCCGAATCAAGATGATTCGCCGCAACTACCTCATCGTGGGGGCTGGCGCTGCCGGGGTGGCAGCGTGTGAAGCAATTCGCTCCGCCGACAAGCGGGGCAGCATCATGCTGATCAGCGCAGAGCCCCACCCCGGAGTGAAGCGCCCGGAGCTGCTGCCGGGACTGCTTGGCGCGAAGGCGACGCCGGTCGAGAAACTGCTCGTGCACGATGCGGCGTGGTTTTCACGGATGAAGGTGGACCTGCGGCTGAACACGCTCGTCACGCAATTCAGCATCGAGCAGCGCGCGGCGGTGCTCGCGACGGGGCAGGCGGTGAAATTTGAAAAGGCGCTGCTCGCGACGGGCAGCCGTGCGCGGCGTCCCGCGGTGGCCGGTGCGAACCTCGGCAATGTCTTTTACATCCGCACGGCGCGCGATCTCGCGGGGCTGCGTGAGGTCGTGGAGACGGAGAAAAATGTCGTGGTCGTCGGCGGCGGATTCGTCGCGGCGGAGGCTGCTGTGCTGCTGCGCAAGCTGAAGATGAACGTCACGCTCATCACGCGTTCGGCGGCGATGTGGACGCGCTTTGTGGACGCGGAGACCGCGAACTGGCTCACGAATTATCTCATCGGAAATGGCGTGAAGGTGATGGTGAACGAGCACCTGAACGGCTTCGAGGGCCGCACCGTCCTCCAGCGCGTGCAGACAAAGAGCGGGCAGCGCATTGATACGACCGTCGCCGTGGTTGCGATGGGATCGGAGCCGAATTTGCAACTCGTCTCCGCATCGCCGCTCTGGTCGCAGAATGGCTGCCCGGTCACCGAGCGGCTCGAGAGCGATGAGCTCGGGATTTTTGCCGCGGGCGACATCGCGCTCTACCCGAACCCGGTGATGGGCGGGATGCGCCGCGAGGAGCACTGGGACGCCGCGCTCGCGATGGGTGCTGCCGCCGGCTACAACATGGCGGCGAAGAAGATGGTGAACTTCACCTACATCCCGTGGCACCGGAGCAGGATCTTCGATTTGGAGTTCGATTTCGTCGGCGACTTCACGCGTCCGCCGACGCGTGTGGAGATCGAGGGTGATCGCCAGAAAAAGCGTAAATTCACGCTCAAGTGTTACCAGCTCAATAAATTGACTGGCGTTGTATTTTGCAATGAGGACGAGAAGAAGGTGAAGGCGGCACGGGCGGATTTCGCAAAGACGGGCAAGTAGCGGCGGGCTGCTGTCTGCCGTGCAATTTCGGGAACCGGAGGCGTGGTGAAAGACTGGCCGACGGTGGAGCGCGCTTACAGCACCTTGTCCGCGTCGTCGCCGAGGAAGACGCGGAAGCGGTTCTTGTCGATCGCCTTCATGTAGGCTTCGACGGGGCTCACTTTGCCCTGCTGCATGACGGCCCAGATCGCGTCGTCCATAAACTGCATGCCCTCGCCCTTACCGCCGACGAGCACGTCCTGAAGCTTCTGCGTCGCTCCTTCGCGGATGATGGATGCGGCGGCGGTGTTCACGACGAGGATTTCATTCACGGCGAGACGGCCGCCCGTGTCGCAGCGCTTCAGCAGGAGCTGCGCGACGACGCCGCGCAGGGAATTCGCGAGCATGGTGCGGACCTGCGACTGCTGGTCGGACGGGAACACGTCCACGAGACGGTCCACGGTCTTGCGCGCGTTGTTCGTGTGCAGCGTGCCGAAGACGAGCAGGCCGGTCTCCGCGGCGGTGAGCGCGAGCTGGATCGTCTCAAGGTCGCGCATTTCGCCGACGAGTACGATGTCCGCATCCTCGCGCAGCGAAGCCTTCAGGCCCTGCGCAAATGTCGGCGCGTGCTCGGGCACTTCGCGCTGCGTGATGATGCTCTTCTTGTTCACATGCACGAATTCGATCGGCTCCTCGACGGTGATGATGTGCCGCGTCTGGTTCGTATTGATGTAGTCAATGAGCGCCGCGAGCGTCGTGGATTTGCCCGATCCGGTCGGGCCGGTGACAAGCACCATGCCGCCTCGCAAGTGGCCGAAATTTTTCACCACCTCCGGAATTCCGAGCTGCTCAAGCGTCATGATTTTCGTCGGGATGAGACGGAAGACGCAGCCAAGCCCGTGGCTTTGCTTGAGGAAATTGCAGCGGAAGCGCGAGTCCGCGTTCATCTCGTATGCAAAGTCGAGGTCGCCCGATTCTATGAAGCGCGCCCAGCGTTCGGGGCCGCAAATTTCACTCATCATGTAGGACATCTCCTCGCGCGTGAGCGCCTCCTCGCGGATGGGCCGCATCTCGCCGTGATGGCGGATTTTCGGTGGCGAACCCTCGGCAAGATGGAGGTCGGATGCACCCGCCTGGACGAGCACTTCAAAGAATTGGTCAATATAAGCCATGTCGAAAAATTTTAGTGAGCCCCGAGAAGGTGCTGCCGCATGACCGCTTTCTGCTCGCAGCGCTGGTAGCATTCCTCCTTCGTGATCAGGCCCTCGTTGTAAAGTTCGAGCAGCGAATCGTCCATCAGGCGCATGCCCATTTTGCCTCCGGTCTGCATCACGCCGGGGAGCATGTAGGTCTTGCCGTCGCGGATGCACGAGGCGACGGCCTCGGTGCGCATGAGGACTTCGAGCGCGAGCACGCGGCCCTTGCCATCCGCGCGCGGGACGAGCTGCTGCGAGATGACGCCGCGGAGCGACTCGGCGACCATCACGCGGATCTGATCGCGCTGGTCCACGGGGAAGACATCGAGCACGCGATCGAGTGTGCGCGATGCGCTGCCGGTGTGCAGCGTCGCGAGCACGAGATGTCCCGTCTCGGATGCGGTGATGGCGAGCTGGATCGTCTCAAGGTCGCGCATTTCCCCGACCATGATCACGTCCGGGTCCTCACGGAGCGCGCCGCGGAGCGCGTGGGAAAATCCCTTTGTGTGCGTGTGGACTTCGCGCTGCGTGACGTGGCAGTTTTTCGACGGGATCACGTATTCGATCGGATCTTCCAGCGTGATGATGTGGTCGTGCCGCGTCACGTTCACGTAGTCCACCATCGCGGAGAGCGTCGTGCTTTTTCCGCAGCCGACGGAGCCTGTCACGAGGATGAGGCCGTTCTGATATTGCGTGAGCATCTTCAGGCTCTGCGGGAGCCCGAGTTCGTCCATCGTCCGGATTTTCGTGTTGATGATGCGGAAGACCATATCGATCCCCAGCCGGTGCCGGACGACCGATGCGCGGAAGCGTCCGAAATTTGTCGCGTAGGCAAAGTCCACGTCGCCGCGCTCGTGCAGAATTTTCTTTTGCGCATCGTTGAGAAATCCCATCGCGAGCCGCTCGGTGTCGGCGCCGGTGAGCATCGGTGCCTGAAGCCAGATGGGCTCGAGGTTTCCGAAGCGCCGCCACGTGGGCAGGCAGTTCATCGGGAGATGGATGTCGGAGGCGTCGGACTGCTGGCCCCTGCGCAGGTAGTCATCCACGTGGTCGAGCGTCTGCGTGGGAGTTTCGGCCACGACGGCGACGGCGACGGCGACGGGCACTGCGCGGGGCACGGGTTCCTGAGGGTTGTTCGGATCCATTTTTGACGAAAGTGGCGAGACAGCTAGAGAGCGTCGGATTGAAATCAATGCAAAGTTTTTCGCCGGATCATTTCCCGTGGCAAGGGTGTGTGTGCGAAGTTTTTTCAGCCTCGTGTCTCCGGATGATCCTGTTTCCTAATCGGATCCCCGGCTTTTCGATCAGGAGGTATGTCACCGCGGATGCCGCCACAGTGAGCGCGAGGCCGATGATCCAGATGGCGGCAAAGCGGCATACGGGGCCCCAAAGTGATGGCGAAAATGCAAAGCTGTCGCTCCTGATGAAGTGCACAGCAACCCGGATCGCGGCGAAGTGGGTGACATAGCAACTGAAGCTGATCGTTCCGAGGCCGCATGTCATCCGGTTCACCAGGATCGCAAGCGGTCTCGCCGCGAGTGCGACGATGAGGAGTGCAAATGCCGCGGAATAGAGAATCTGCATCGGGATGAGAGCACTGTCCATCCGGGTAAGCCCGGCAAGGCCGCTCACGGCGATCATCGCCAGCAGGGCGGGCCGGCGGGGTGCGGCCAGCGCGCCTGTCACCGCAGCGCTGTGGAGGCTGTGATAGACGATGAATCCCATCAGGAACACGGGGAGCTGGGATGGAAACCAATAGAGGAGGAAGTAGGGAACGAGATACTGTTCGTTTCCCGGAACCACGCGCAGGAGCGCCGGGTGCAGCAGCCGCTCCAGGGCTATCGAGCCCAGCATCGCAAAAAATGTCGCCGACAACGCGGCCCAGGGAGACCGGATGCGGCTCGCGAGAAACGGGAGGCAGGCGTAGAAGGTCATCTCCACGGCGATGGACCAGCCGCCCGGGACGACACTGTTGATCGTCGTCGGAGCCCAGCCGTGCAGGAAAAGCGCCGTGCTGAGGAATTGCCAGAGGCCGTTTCCATGTGGGGACCAAAACTGGGGACGGCAGCCATCCAGCAAGAAATAGAATGCCATCCCAAACCAGAAAAGGGGCGCGATCCGGAAGAAACGCCTGATGAAGAAATTGCGGGTCGGAAACCGCTCTTTGCCGGAACGCAGGGAGACGGATCGCAGGAGCGTGACGGCACTCAGCAGAAAAAACAACTGGACACCATACATGCCCGCATCCGCGATATAGCCTCCCGGCAATGATTTGACCTCCTGGCTTGCATGTACGGTAAGCACGCCCAGAAAGGCAAAGCCCCTGAGGGCGTCAATATACCGGTAGTGAGTCAGCCCATTCATCGGTGTGTCGGCCGCACACCATCCCCGCATTCAGCCGTGGCACCGGCAGGCATGGCCGCCGCGCAAGCAACGGGAATGACAGGGCATTTTCCCCCATGCAGCGGATGTGTGGAACTCATGTTTCAAGACGCCATCCCGCGGCGGGGATTTTGCGGGACGGGTGTCGGATGAGCGCCCGCCCCGTGCGCTTTCCCGCACGGACAACGTCGCCGCTGATGCCACGGCGTTGCCGCTGATGCGAGGAAAATTGATCAGGCCAAGGGAGTGGAATGGCACTTACTGACGCTCGCATTTCAGAGTGACACGGACGCTCTTGTGCGTGTCCTCGTGTGCCGACAGGAGTGCCTGCGTGACCTTGATCCGCGAGCCGCGCACAACAAGCCGCGCCATCGCCCGAACCGGAAGCGCCGCGGTTTCTCCGGCGGATGCTACGCTCTGCGCAGGTGAATCCTGTCCGCCTGGCGCGAGCGGATGCGGCGGAGGGCGGCGCGCAGCATCGCGCCGAGTTCGCGGACGGGCGGGAGGGATTTTCCGGCGATGAGGATGCGGTTTGTGAAATCATCGAAGCTCACCATGCGCGCCTCGCCAAACGTCCGGGCGAGCCGTTCGACGTCACGGAGCCAGACACCGCCGGGCGGCGGCAGGAGATTGAAGACGGCGATGCCGCCGGGCGTGAGGCGGTCGCGGATGAGCGGCGGCAGGACGTCCCAGGTGATGGAGGGCTTGAAGACATCGCCCGCGTCCGGCACGGAGAGATCCTCGACGAGGAGATCGAAATCCGCGGGCTGCGCGCGGAGCCATTTCACGGCGTCGGCCTTTTTCCATCGGACGCGGCGCACCCAGTCCGGGCAGTGCCAGCGGAAGAGGTCCCAGCCCATCCGATCAAGGTCCACGGCGTCCACCCTCGTCTCCACGCCGAGGGCGGACAGCGGCGCCTGCATCCCGCCGCCCGCAAAGCCGAGCACGCCGATGCGCCCTTCCGGGTTCAGCACATGGATGAGCGCGGCGAGGATGTCCGCGATGCTGTGCGTGGGACCGGGCGTGGTGCGCAGTTCGGAGATGACCACGCCGTGCTGGCTCATGCGCAGGCCGTGTTCTGTCTTCGTGATTTCCATCGGGCGAACATCCGCCGTCCGGCGCACGGCAGGCAACACCGAATGCCACGGGCGGTGGGTGAGGACGCTTGGAAAAATGGCGCCTCCCCCGATGTGCCTGCGCTCTCCGCCTCGGGCTGGCGCCGTAATTTGATGCGTCAGCCCTGCTTCACGCCGCCTTGAAGGAAATTGTCGCCTCGGCACCGCCCTGCTCGGCGTTGGCGAGGGTGATCCAGCCGCCGTGCAGTTCCATGAGTTTTCGCGCGAGCGTGAGGCCGAGTCCGGTACCCGTGCCGGTCGGCTTTGTGCTGAAGAATGGCTCGAAGACCTTGCGCAAATTATCCGGGCGGATGCCGCCGCCGGTGTCGCGCACTTTCACGGTCACGGCGGTGTCGCCTGCGCGGAAGCGGAAGCCGGTGCGGTCGCCGGCGTCGAAGTTCACGCCTCCGGGCGGAAGCGTCATTGCGGTGATGCTGACGTGCAATTCCCCGCCATCCGGCATTGCCTGGATCGCGTTGGCGACGACGTTTGAGAATACATCCTCGATTTTCTGGACATCAATCCGGCACGGCGGCAGGGACGGCGCGTAGTCGCGGGTGATGGTGATCCTCGATCGCGCGATGTCCGCCCCGTGCGCCGCGAGGACGCTGTCGAGCAGCGGGACGAGCGAGGTTTCCTTCATGCCCATTTCTTCGGCGACCGACATGTCCATGAGCGAGGTGACGATCTTGTTCGCGCGCTGGACGGATTGTTTGACCTCGGCGATGAGCATTTCGAGCGTCTCGGCGTCGGGCTTCGTGGCGAGGAGGTCCGCGGCCATCTCGATGATCGCGAGCGGGTTTTTCACCTCGTGCGCGACGCCGGCGGCGAGGCGTCCGACGGACTGCAATTTTTCCGCCTCGATCAGCTTTTCCTGGGCGGCCTTCAGCGCCTCCTGGGCGGCAATGAGCGACTCGTTGGTCTTCACGGCCGTCTCGTAGGTCGAGAGCAGCAGGTGGAGGATCTGGCGACGGCTGGATCGGATGGTGTAGCGCTGGCCGGCAAAGTGGACGGGGATGCCGCCCGTGGCGTTCGTCGCGCCTGCGTCGCGATTGCTGAGCGCCGTGTCGAGGCGTGAAAAGAGGAAGTCCTCGTCGTAGGGCTTCACGACGAAATTATCCGCGCCGCACTCGAGTCCGTGGATGATGTCCTGCGGCGCGGAGAGCGTGGTGAGCAGGATGACGGGGATGAAGGCGATCTGCGGGTCCGCCTTGATTCTGCGGCACAGCTCGTAGCCGTCCATCTCGGGCATCTGGATGTCGCTGATGACGGCGATCGGGCGCAATTTGGCGAGTGCGTCGAGCGCGATTTTTCCGTTGCGCGCGGCGGTCACGCGGTAGCCGCGCTTTTCGAGGACGGCCTGGAGGCGGATGGCCTGCGTCGGGCTGTCCTCCACGATGAGGATTTCGCCCGCGGTTTCGGCGGCGGGTGGCGTGCTCATGCGGGTGCGGTCATTGGGATTGCTGACTTGCGCAGGAGCGCGAAGAGCGCCGCGCCGATGGAATCCGGGTTCATGACGTACATTGGCGCGCCGCATTTCACCGCCTCGCCGGGCATGCCGAAGACGACCGAGGATTCCTGATCCTGCGCGAAAGTGATCCCGCCGGCGTCGCGGATCAGTTTCAGTTCCGAAGCGCCGTCCCTGCCCATGCCGGTGAGCAGGACGCCGACGGCGGACGCGCCGAAGTTTGCCGCGACGGATCGGAAAAAATAGGAGACCGAGGGCCGCAGTCCGTTCTCCGGATCGGCGGAGACGCAGGTGATTCTGCCGGACGCCTCGACTTTCATCTGGCGATCATCGGGCGCGACATAGACGCGGCCGGGAAGCAGCACCTCGCCGTCGGTCGCGACTTTCACGGGGATGCCGCTCGCGACGCCGAGCCAGTCCGCGAGGCCCTGGACGAAGCCGGCGCTGATGTGCTGGACGATGACCACGGGAACGGGCGGCGGCTTCGGCAGGTGCGAGAGGATCGTCTGGAGCACGACGGGACCGCCGGTCGAGGCGCCGATGGCGATGAGCCGGATCGCACTGGCCGGCTTTATCTCGGGAAAATCCGCGGGGAGCGAACGGGTCTGCGCCTTCGGCCAGCGCCGGACGACGCGCACCTCGGCCATCGCCTTCACGACCTCGATCAGTTTTTTCGCCCGGGCCGCATAGGTCGGGTGGTGGACGCCGGGCGGCTTTTCCACGGCGGCGAGCGCGCCGGCTTCCATCGCGCGGAGCGTGTGCGCGACATCGCTCGGATTGTACGCGGAACTGACGATGACGATCGGCACCGGATGGGTCTCCATGAGCCGCCGCGTGGTCTCAAAGCCGTCCATCTTCGGCATGACGATGTCCATCGTCACCACCTGCGGCTTCTTTTCCGACACGAGTGCGATGGCCTCCTCGCCACTGCGGGCGCACCCGACGACGCGGAGCGCGGGGTCCGAGGAGAGAATGTGGACCAGCAGATCCCTCGCGACAGTCGAATCCTCGACGACGACCACATCAAATTTTCCGTCCGTGCTCATGCAATCAGTTTCCTCATGATGTCGATCAGGTTGTTCTGATCAAAGGTGCTTTTCACGATGTAGGCGTTCGCGCCGGCCTCGATGCCGCGGTCGCGATCCTCGGCGGAGCCGAGCGCGGTCACGATGACGACCGGGAGTTCGCCGAGCCTCCTGTCTGCGCGGATTTTTGCGGTGAGTTCAAAGCCTCCCATGCGGGGCATTTCACCATCTGTGACGAGAATGTCGAACTTTCCCCGCTGGAGCGTGCCGAAGGCCTCCACGCCGTCCACCGCCGTCGTGACGAGGTAGCCTGCGGCCTCGAGGATGTTCTTCAGCAGCATGCGCGATGTGACGGAGTCGTCCGCGACGAGCACGCTGCGCTTGCGGGCCTTCTCCTTTTCCGCGCCGGCTGTGCCATACGCGCCGAGGGCCGCACCGCTGATTTTCGCGGCGGATTTCAAAAGGTCCGCGCTGTTCAGGACGAGGACGGGCGTGCCTGCGCCGAGCACCGCGGCGCTGGCGACATTGCGGACGCGCACGAGCGGGCGGGTGAGCGGCTTCACGAGCACCTCCTGCTCGGTGAGCACTTCATCCACGACGAAGGCCACGCGTTTTTCCGCCGCGCCGATGACGACGATTTCGACGACCGCGGATTCCTGCTGCGCGGAAGTGGCCGGCAATTCGAGGACGTCCGAGAGCAGGGCGAGCGAGACCACGCGGTCGTTCAGGATCAGCGTCGGGCGGTTTTCCACGGTGCGGATCGCGTCGCGCTTCACGCGGGCGATCTGTTCGACGCCCGATGTCGGGATCACAAATGTCTGCGCAGCCGCGGTGACGACGAGCCCCTTGAACGTCGCGAGCGTCACCGGAAGCAGGATGCGGAAAGTCGTCCCTGCGCCCGGCTGGGATTCGATGGCGATGTGGCCGCCGAGCCGCTCGACCTTTTCGCGGACGATGGCCATGCCGAGGCCGCGCCCGGAGATTTCCGTGATGATCGCGCTCGTCGTCACGCCGGACTGGAAGATGAGCTGGAGCGCCTCCTCATTGCCCATCGCGGCGGCCTCCTCCTCGGAAACCGCGCCCTGGCGGATCGCCGCGGCCTTCACCTTTTCGACGCCGATGCCCGCGCCATTGTCCGAGACATCGATTGCGATCCGGTTTCCCTCACGCCGCGAGACTGCGATGGTGAGCGTGCCGCCGCGCGACTTCCCCCGGGCGGCGCGCGCGTCCGGTTTCTCGATGCCGTGGTCAATGGCATTTCGCACGAGGTGGATGAGCGCGTCCTTCATCTCGTCGAGGATGCGCTTGTCGATCTGGACGTCGCGCCCTTCGAGCACGAGCGCGATTTCCTTGCCCTGCTCGCGCGCGAGATCGCGGATCTGCTTTGGAAAAATATCGAGCAGCATCGCGAACGGGAGCAGGAGCAGATCCTTCGCGTCGGCGAGCAGGTCGTCCACCGCGGTGGTGACGCCGCGCTCGTCCGCCTCGATGGCTTTCGTGAGGGCCGTCAGCCTGTCCTCCACGCCCTGCATGAAGTCGCGGTTCCAGTCTATGAATGCGGTGAGCAGCTCCGCGCTTCCACTCGTGTGTCCGTCCTTTCCGCCGGCCTCGTCGCGCGTCCTGCCCCACTCCGCACGCCA
Source organism: Chthoniobacterales bacterium (assembly GCA_038238025.1). GTDB lineage: Bacteria > Verrucomicrobiota > Verrucomicrobiia > Chthoniobacterales > Chthoniobacteraceae > SXWH01. The sequence continues at coordinate 41,106 of JBBRYC010000043.1, read as the reverse complement.
TGTGTCCACAAGGGTGCCTACGCCGCGCAATTCCACCGCGTAGCGCCGCGTGGCGAGCTTCACGCCGATCATCCCCTCGGCCTTTCGCAGCAGCGAATTCATCTTCGCGACGGGAACGCGCACCGTGTCGGCGTGGACGGTCTTTTCCGCCTCCGCGTGCTCGTGCGGCGGAGGCGCGGGCGCAGCGGGCGCAGCGGACGCAGCGGGCGCAGCGGGCGCAGCGGGCGCAGCGGGCGCAGCGGGCGGAGGCTGCTCGGGTGCGGCCGGCGGCTGCGTGGCGGTGTGCGGCGCGTGGCCGGACTCGATGGCATGCAGCCTCGCGATGATCTCGCGCGCCGCATGCCTGCCTGCGGCGGATTCGGAGAAAGCACCATCGGCAAGCTGGTTGCCGACCACGTCGATCGCGGCGCTCAGCACATCGCAATCGTCCGCGGAGACCGGCTCCGGCTGGCGTTTCCACACGGCGAACACGCCCTCGAGCACCTGGCAGACGGACTCGACATCGGGGCGGTTCACGGCGTGCGCGGCGCCCTTGAGGCTGTGCGCCGCGCGGAATGTGGATTCGATCAGTTCTTTCAGCCGCCCGCCCGCGGGGGTTTTTTCCAGTTCGATGACACCTTTCGTGATCGTCTCGACGTGTTCACCCGCCTCGATGGCAAATGCCTCGAGGAGCTTTTTGGCAAATTCGTCGTTGTCCATGGGGGAGGCCATTCGGGGTCAGACTTTGAAGGCCGTCACGAGTTCGCCCAGCTTCGTGCCGAGCACGACGAGGCGCTGCGCCTCGGACTCCGCCTGCTTCGCGGCGGCGGCGGTCTTCGTGCAGGCGGCCTGGATGTTCTCCATCGCGAACGAGACCTGATCCACACCGACGGACTGCTGGTGGCTCGACACCGCGATCTGCGCGGAGGAGTGGGCGGACGCGGTGACGCTCTCGGAGAGCGCCGCGATGGAATTTCCCGCCGTGGCGGACTGCTGGAGCCCGGCGTCCACGGCCTTGCTGCCCTCCTCGGTCGTGAGCACCGCGGTGCTCGTGGCCTTTTCGATCTCGTGCAAAATCGCGCGCACGCGGTCCGTGGCCTGGCGCGACTGCTCGGCGAGATTTTTCACCTCCTGCGCGACGACGGCAAAGCCCTTGCCCTCCTCGCCCGCCTTTGCCGCCTCCATCGAGGCATTGATGGCGAGCATCTTCGACTGGCCCGCGAGATCGTCCACGGTGGCGATGATCTCGCCGATGGTCTGGCCCTGCGCGTTCAGGCGCAGGATGCTTGATGCGATCGAGTCCATGTGCTCGCGGATGCGCTTCATGCCGGTGGCGACCTCGGCCACCGATGCGCGCCCGTGGTGCGAGACGTCGGCGACTTTCTGCGCCTGCTCGGAGACGTGCAGGGCGATGTCGCTCGAGTTCGCGGAGGACTGCCGGATCTCGGCGACGGTCGCGGTCGTCTCGGTGACGGCGCCGATGGTCTGCGAGGCGCTCGCAGCGATCTCGCGCGTCGCGGCGGAGATGCCGGAGGTGGAGGAGGCGAGCACGTTTGCGGCATTGAGCATCTCGCCGATCACCTTGCGGAGATTTTCCGTCATGGCTGCGAATGCGGTGCCGAGCACATCGTGCTGCGACTGCGGCTGGATGCGCACGCTGAGGTCGCCCGCGGCGATCTCGCGCGCCTGGCCCGCGAGGACGTTCAGCGAGCGGCACATCCGCTGGAAGGTCTGCATGAGCGTGCCGATCTCATCGGTGCGGTCCATGTCATCGAGTTCGATCCGGATGTCGCCCTCGGCGATCCTGCCTGCGGCCGTGGTCAGCTCCCCCATGGGCTTTGCGATGTTTTGCGCGAGCAGCCAGCCGACGAATGCGAGCAGCGCCGCCGACGCGATGCTGCCGAAGATGATCACGTTCTTCGTCCACGCGAATTCGGAGGCGGCGTCCGCCTGCCATTTTTTGATGAGGTCGTTTTCGGCGTTCACCATTTCCGTCACACGCTTGCGGAGATCATCCATGATCCGCACACCCCTGCCGGCGATCACGATTTTCTGCGCGGCCTCGAAGCCTTCCGATCTGCGGGCCTCGATGATCGTCTTGGAAATCAGCCGGTTCTCGTCGAGCAGTGGCACGATGGCGGCGAGGCGGCGCTGCTGTTCCGCGTCGCGGATGAGCGAGCGGAGCGTGCCCATCAGCCCGTCAATTCTCGCCACGGCGGCATCATGCGGCTCGATGTACGTCTCCTCGCCGGTGATCACGAAGCCGCGCCGGCCGGACTCGATGTCCTTGCATGTCGAGATCGTGGTCTCCAGATGCCGCGCGAGATCCCCCGCCTGCGACACCATCGCGGCCGTGGCCACGAGCTGCCGTATGGACTGGTAGGAGGTGATGCCGCCGATCGCGAGGGCCGTGATGGCGAGCAGGAACGCCGCGCCGATTTTTTTTCCAAAGGTGATTTTCACAGTGTGCTCCTGGGGGTTCTGCCGATCATGTGTCGTCGCGATCCTCGACGATGATGCGAGGATGGGAGAGAATCTTGGCGGCGTCGAGCACGGCGAGGCGGTCGCCGGTGATGCCGCGGAGGTAGTCGGCGCGCACATCGGTGTGCGTGGGCAGCGCGGGCTGGAGGCTGCCGGGCAGGATGGTGCGCGAGCGCTCGACCGAGTCCACGAGGATGCCGAGGCGCGTCCTGCTGTCCTCGATGATGATGATCTGGTTGAGCTGCGTGATGCCCGCGGAGGGCAGGCCGAAAAATTTCCGCAGATCGATCACGGCGAGGATTTCGCCGCGCAGGTTCACGATGCCGGTGAGGAAATCCGGCGTGCAGGGGACCGGCGTGAGCTCCCGCAGCGCGCAGACCTCGCGCACCTGCGCCAGCTCGAAGGCGTAACGCTCGCCGGAGAGTTCAAATTCGACCACCTCGAGCGTGTCTGCCGCCGGCGTCCCGTCCGCGGGTTCGCGCGCGAGTTCGAGGGCGCGGGATTTCAGTATCTCCCGTTCGGTTGCGGGGCCTGTCGTGTGTTTGGTGTCGGTGTCCACGGCTCAACGGTTGATTGTGATTCCGGTTCCGGTGTTTGGAAAGGCTGGTGTCATACGCGGACGTCCTCGATGGATTCCACCATCGCGAGCAGGCGGCCCGCGGTGACGCCGTCGGATTCCGGCAGCTCCGCGTCCGGCGCACAGCGCTGGAGGAGCGCGCGCGCATTCTCGAAGCTCCGCGCCGCATCCGTGGCGCGGCCCTGCTGGCGCAGCAGATTTCCGAGCGAGAAATGTGCGACGATGAAATCCGGATCGAGGAAAAGCGCGCGGCGGAGCGCCACGCGCGCCTCGGCGAGCGCGCCCTTTTCCTGGAGGATCACGCCGCGCAGATAATGCCCCGCTGCGACCAGCCTGTGCGCGGAGATCGCCCGCTCGCACTCGGCCAGCGCCTCGGCGAGCCGGCCCTCATTCGCCAGCCTCCGCGCGAGGCCGATATCCGCGGACGGCTCGATTTTTTCCTCCGCCTTCGACACGGGCGCGACGGCCGCGCGCTTCGGCGCGGGGATGCGTGCCGGCGCGATCTTTGGCGGCCGCAGTGGCGCGGGCGGGTGTGCCGGCGTCGTCCCGTGTTTGCGAAATACGAGCACTCCGGGTTGGCGCACCATTTCGAATTGCGGGAAGACATCCATCGAGACCTCCGCCGGGCTGGGAAAAAGCCAGCCGCCATCCATGAGCGAAGCGTGCAGTTTGGCGGCGACCCTCGTCGCGTGTGCGCGCGAAAAATACATCAGCACATTCCGGCAGAAGATCACGTCCATCGCGTTCGTGTTGTTGATCAGCGAGGGATACACGTCCTCGGCAAGATTCAGGGCGGCGAAGGTGACCATCCGTCGGATCGGGAGGGAAATCTCGCTCGTGCCGTCCTGCATCCCGTGAAAACACTGCGCGCGGGCCGACTCCGGGGCGCCGCGGAACGACCACGCGCCGTAGCGCCCCTCCGCGGCTTTTTTCAGGAAGCGCGGGTTCACGTCCGTCGCGAGGATCGTGATGCGCCAGTCCGCGATGTCCGGCAGCAGGCGGGCCAGCGTGATCGCGATCGAGTAGGGCTCCTCGCCCGTGCAGCAGCCGGCGCTCCAGATCCGGATCTGCCTGCCAGTGTCCCGGCGCGCGCGGATGAGTTCCGGCAACACATGCGTCGCGAGGAAATCGAACACCGGGGGATCGCGGAAAAAATAGGTCTCCCCGATGGTGAGATGCGCCGCGAGGGTCTCGAGATGCGGCTTCGTGAGGCGCGTGGAGACGAGCCATTCGGCGCACTCCGCCGGGTCTTCAAATCCCAGCTCGTCGGTCGCCGCGCGGATTCCGCGTTCGAGATCCATCCATCGCGACTTTGGAAAATGGAGCCCGAGTTCCGCATCCAGGCAGAGGCTCAACTGCTCCATCAGGTTCTCGGGGATCGTCGCGCTCATGGCTCAGGCCTCCATGGCTTTTTCCAGTGCGAGCAGCTCATCCATCGAGAGAAATTTCGAGAGGTCGTGAATCATGATCAGCTCGCCGTTGATCTTCACCCAGCCCTCGACTGTCGCCAGTCCCGGAAGGACAGCCTCGGTCGGGATGATCGCCGCCTTCGCCGCCTGCACGACATCCCTGACAAAGTCCACGATCAGTGCCACGCGCCGTCCGGCGCAGCGCGCGATGATGAAATGAAAAGTGCTGCGGACCTCGCGCACCGGAAGACCGAGACGGACGCGAAGATCGAAAGCCGGGACGGCCTCGCCCGCCACGCGGATGACGCCCCGCCCGCCCGCCGGGAGATTGGGCAGCGGCGTGATTTCAACAGCCCGCACCACGCGCTCGACCTTCATCGCATCAAGCGCGAAGACGAAGTCGTCCAGCTTGAAGAGGATCAATGTGCCCGGTTCCTGGTCAGTGGAGATCATGACTTCGGTGATCCTGTTTCTGCGAGTGCTTCATCATGGCCCGCCGCATGGCCGTTTCCACCGTCGGCGCTCAAGCGCCTGAGCTGGCCGCCGAGGCTGTCGAGCTGGCGTGCGGCCTGTGCAGTTCCCTGGATCGCGAGGAGGGCGTCCTTCGCGACGAGATCGATATTTCTCATGGCTTCGCCGATCTGCGTCATGCCGACGGCTTCCTGCTCGGCGGCGACGGACGTTTGCACTGAGGTCTCCGCGACGTCGGCGAGTGCGACGGTCAGTTCTTTGATGGCCTTGCTGCTCTGATCGCCCTCGCGGATGGCACCGGATACGCCCTTGGTGACTTCCTCCATCGAGAGCACTGCCGCGCCGCCGGCCTTCAGAATTTGATCGAGGATTTGCCGGACTTGTGCAGTGCCCTGGCGGGACTGCTCGGCCATGGCCCGGATCTCACTCGCGATGACGGTGAATTCCTTGCCGCCCGACCTGGCCTTGGCCGCTTCGATCGCAGCGTTCACGGCGAGCACATGCGACTGCTGTGCGATGTCGTCCACGGTGGCGATGATTTCGGAGATGGCTTTGGTCTGCTCGATGAGATGCATCATGTTTCTCGAAGTCACCTCGACGCGCTGCCGCACGTCATTCAATGCCGTGACCGAGTCGTCCGCCGCCTTGCGCCCGGCATTGCCGATCTCGACGGTGTGCAGGACCGTCTGGCCGACACTCTTCGCACGCGTGGCTGCGTGCCGTGCGGTTCCCGTGACCTCCTCGACCGTGGTCACCACCCTGGTCACGGCATCCACCTGTTTCTCGGCACCGGTGGCCTGCTCCTTCGTGCTCGCCAGCAATTGCGCGCTCGTGCTGCCGAGTTGCCCCACCGCCGCGCGGGTGCTGCTGAGGATTTCGTCCATGCGCGCGCGCGCCTGGACTTCATTTTTCAGAGTGGTGCGCATCGTGGAAACCATCCGCCAGAATCCGCGGGCAAGCTGGCCAAATTCATCGCGGGTGCCCGAAAACGGGGCGAGCGCCTTTTCGGCCTCGGGGTCGTCCACCCTTTCGGCGATCCGCGAGGCGGTGGCGGTGAGAACCCGGACAGGCCCGGTGATCGAACGCACGATGAACACGGCGATACTGCCGACGAGCAGCGCGGTCAGGACAGTCACGAGGATCGATGTCCGGAAGACCCACGTGAAGCGCGAATCTGCGTCGCGATAGACCGCCTGCGCAGCACTGATCTTGAAATTCTGCCAGCCTTCGAGTTCGCCATTGACGACTTCAAACTGGCGGGCTGCGGCACCGTTTGCGTTGATGAATGCCTCTTCCCGGTAATCCTTCAGTGCGCGGTCAACGGTAAATTCCTTGAGCTTTTTATAGTCCTCCCACGCGGTCCGCAACCTTTCGAAGGCCGCGCGTTCCGCGGCGTCCATGCGATCCGTCGGCCATCCGTTGATGGCTGTGTCGAGCTGGCGGCTCGTCTGCCCCTGCGTTGAGTTCAACTTTTCCCGGGTCGCGCGATCGGGAGCCATCACGATCGAGAGAACCAGCTCGCGCACGCGATGAAGTGGGTCGCTGATCTCCCGGGCGCTCCGCTGAAAATCCTGCGCGGTGGTGTTCACTTCGCCAACCCAGCGAAACGTCGATCGGGCGTTGTAGATCCCGTAAAGACCGAGGAAGACAAAAGTCAGGATGGCGATGGCGACCAGGCAGAAAAGCTTGAAAGAGATGCTCCAGTTTTTCATCGGCGAAAGGGGGCGGGGGCAGGCGGGATCATGCGGGGGTCAGCGAAGCCTCGTGATCTGGACGGGCTGCTTCAGCGACTCGGGATACGGCTCCTTCCGCACGGACCAGTGCTGGTCGGTGATCTGGATTTTCCAAAGGGGCATGCACGCCATCTTGTAAGGTGTAAAGACGACCTCCTTGTTGACCGCAAAGACGTTGTTCGGCGTGGGCACCGCGAGCAGATAGCCATTCTCAAACGCCCGCCGCATGATCTTCTCGCAGACGGGGACGAACTCCGGTTCCACCACTGCGGTGCGGAAAAGCTCCTCGATGAAACCGTCCATGACCGGATCCGGGGCCAGCGTGCTCCACACATTGTGCGTGCGATAAACGAAAAAGGCCGTGAATGGGTGGTTGAAGTACCAGTCGTCATTGCCCCAGACGAGGAGATCCCATGGCGTCTTGTTCTTGCGTTCGTTGGTGGTGAGCAGCGTGCCGAAGATTTCCGCTTCACTTGGCGGGACATCAATCTTCAGCGTCACGCCGACTTTTTGCAGTTGCGACTCGATCCCGCGCCAGAGCGGGAGATACCGATCCTGTGTGAAAACCCGCAGCTCCAGCCCGTCGAGGATCTTTCTGAGCCGCTCGCGCGTCTCCGGCTCGTTGGGATCCTCGGTTTCCGAATACGGCCTGAGTTTCTGCGAGACTTCGCGCACGCCGGGGAAGTTCGGCGACGCGCCGACCGCCGCGAGGTTCGCTTCGCCCTCATAGACAAAGTGGAGGAGGTTTGCCTGATTGATCGCCTGGTTCAGTGCCACGCGGACATCCTTTTCCAGCAGGCGCGGATTTCCATTCCGCATGTTGATGTGGATGGTCGTGTTATTCGTGGAAGGCGAGGTGAGGAGCTTCGCATACGGGGAGAGGATGGTCGCGATTTTGTCCTCCGGCGGGAGAGTTGTGATGTCCAGCGCGCCCTCCTCGTTCAGCGCCATGTCCCGGGCCTTCGCCGTGGCGATTTCGGTGAAGATGGTAATTTTCTCCACCTTCGGATACTGCTTGTCCCAGTAAAGAGGGTTGGCCTCGAGGACGATCTCCTTCGAGTGACGGTCGCCCTCGACGTAGCCTTCCTTGAGAATGAACGGTCCGAGCCCGTAGGGGCCCGGCTCCGCGAGATTCGGGCACGTGGGTTTGCCATTCCACCCAAACTTCTCCAGGTACGGCTTCGTGTAGAAGTGCGTCCAGATGACGTCATTCATGAAGCTCCCATATTTTTCCGTGAGGTGAAAACGGACCGTATAGTCATCCATCTTTTCGGCGTGATCGAAGACTTCGTGGATCTTGCTGTAGAGCGTGGGCTTCTTTTTGAAATACTCCATGTTCAGCATGACCGCGTCCGCATGGAACGGACTGCCGTCCTGAAACTGCACGCCTTTGCGCAGCGTGAACTCATAAGTCTTCTCGTCGATCTGCCGATGGGCCGTCGCCATGTCGTATTCCCAGCCCTGCGCATTGTCCGAGGGCCGGATAAGTCCCGCGCTGATCGAATGCGACGTGTACAAATACGGAAGGCTCGGGATGAAGACCTTCACGTGCGACCCTTTCACGCGCGCCGGCAGCACGCGCTCCGCCGCATGGTCCTCCCGCAAGGCGAGCGGCTCGATCGCGTGCGCAAAGCCCGCGGTCAGCACGCACATCGCCGCGATGCGGCAGAGGATTCGGATGGGGGAATCTAAGTTCATGACAGCGCCTGCCTCGCGCCGTCGGCCAAACTTGCCCAGGCAGGTCTGGCAAACATTCGCGAGCGCGGTTTTGCCGCATTGCTTTTGTTCAAGACAGACTAGGGGCTCCGAATTTCGCGGCAAGCATAATGCACGGAAGGAGTGCCGGGGCGTGATTCATTTCCGGCCCGCGTAAGCGCGCCGGTCCCGCCCCTCCTTGCTCATGCCGCCGTCTGCCGCCTGCGTTATAGAGACGCATTAGATTCCGCCCGGGACGCAACAGCTTCTATCCGCTTCAGGCCGAGGCCGGACTTTGTGAGTGTATCTTGTCGCAGTCGCGCGTAACAACGCCTCCATGCGTTTTCCACGCGTCGCCCTTGTGGTCGCCCTTGCCCCGATCTGCGCTTTCGCAGTTTCCGCGGCGGACGATTCCGCCGCTTCGACAAGACCCGCGTCGTTCGCCGAAGCTGGCTCGCTCAGCGAATATTTTTTCGGAAAGAACAATCTGTGGGACTCGACGTATGACATCATCGAGCAATGGAAAAAGGATCACCATTTTCCCATCAGCATCGGCGCCCATCACTGGTTGCACGTTGACCGCAACCAGTTCGTTTACGGCAATGGCTACGGCTGGCCAGGGCTCCGTGGCACCTATTTTTATTTCGTGAACTTTGACCCCTCGTTCAAGATTCCCGGAGACGTTTTCGTCAGGGAGGCTGGCATTCACCTTGAGGGCCGGTTCCGCGACACCGATGACAAATTCCGCACCTTTTTCCGCGACACCATTTGGACATACGAGGCGTACGCGTTTGCGAAGACGAAGATCGGAACATTCAAGGCCGGGCAGATCGTCCAGCAATTCTGCATCGCTTCGGACACCAGTTGGTGGGACGGTGTTTCGTATTACGACGACTACCGCTACAATCCCTCATGGGGCGTGTCGTGGGAGAATACGTGGAAGGGATCCGATTCCTTCAGCGTGGACACGGCCTTGCAGTACTTCATCCGAGGCGACCGCGTCAGCGGTGCGTTCCCGAATGCCTCCGCCGACACGACCGCCGGACTCAGCGAGCGCAACACCGGCATCCTGCGCGTGGTGCCGACGTGGAAATTAAACGAGAACACGAAACTCGCCTTGGGAGTCGCGGGACTCGTGCGCGGCATCCAGGGCGGCGCCGGCCGTGGCGTTGATCACATGCAGGTTGCATGGGACACCGACTTCACGCTCACGTGGAAGAACCTGAGCATCTGGGGCCAGTACATTGATTCGCGCGGTGTGATCACCCCGACGCGCTACGTGTCCGGCGGCCCGAGCGACCGGCAGAACAGCTTGAGCACCGGCATCAATTACAAGTGCGGTCCGGTTTCCACCCACGTGAACTACTCCCGGGGCTGGGATCATCATCCGAGCGGTCACCAGTCCATCTTCGAGCCCGGCTTCGCGTTTCAGCTCACGAAAAATGTCGTGCTCTACACCGAGTATGTGCGGTGGAATGTGACCAACAGCAAAGGCGTGAGATCAAAGTTCGAGGACGGATTCGAGCTTGCCTTGGTCTGGAACTTTTAGCCGGGCACCGCCTTCCTCCTGGCTCTGAAAAGCGGGTTCACGTTCGTCGCGAGGATCGTGATGCGCCAGTCCGCGATGTCCGGCAGCAGGCGGGCCAGTGTGATCGCGATCGAGATCCATCCATCGCGATTTTGGAAAATGGAGCACGAGTTCCGCATCGAGGCAGAGGCTCAACTAATGCATCAGGTTCTCGGGGATCGTCGCGATCATGGCTCAGGCCCCGTGGCTTTTTCCAGCGCGAGCAGCTCATCCAGCGAGAGGAATTCCCCGAGGTCGTGGATCATGATCAGCTCGCCGTTGATCTTCACCCAGCCCTCGATTGACTCCAGTCCCGGCAGCGCCGTGGCCGTGGGAATGATCGCCGCCGACACCGCGGGCGTGACATCCGTGACATCGTCCACGATCAGTGCGGCCAGCCGTTCGCCGCAGTGCGCGATGATGAAGTGATCGCTGCTGCGGACTTCGCGCAGCGGCAGGCCGAGCCGCGCGCGCAGATCGAACACCGGAACGGCCGTGCTGCCCACGCCGACGATCCCGCGCACGCCTGACGGGAGATCCGGCAGAGGTGTGATCTCTGTGGCTCGCGCCACGCGCTCGACCTTCGTCGCATCCAGCGCAAAGTGGAAGCCGTCGAGAGCGAAGAGAATCAATGTCGCAGTCATGGCATCTGGGGTTCCTCGGGCGGTGGATAATCCACCCCGCTTGCGCTCCGGCAAGTCAATACGCAGCGGCGTGCAGCATCGTTTGGAAAATTGCCGCATGATTTGGATCGACAAACTTCTTTTGCCGCACAGTCTCACGGGAAAGTCAAATATTCATTCTTCTACGAATATGAACGGTTCCTCCCAAGAATTCACGACTCCGCAGCAAACGACGGAGCGCGGCAGCCGGACGATCCTCGCAAACAGCATCGCAATCTTCGCCACCGTCTTCATTCCTGTCCCGGCCATCGCCGCTGATCCTGCGCCGACCTCGACGATCGAGGAACTGATGAACGTCCGCGTGACGACCGTGTCGCGCGAGGAGAGCACGATGGGCCGCTCGGCAGCCGCGGTCTTTGTGATCACGCCGGACATGATCAGACGCTCTGGAGCGACCACTTTTCCCGAGCTGCTGCGGATGGTGCCCGGCATCAATGTGGCGCACATTGATTCCAACAAATGGGCCGTCGGCTCGCGCGGGTTCGCCGAACGGTTTACCGGCAAGCTGCAGGTGCAGATTGACGGACGCGCGGTTTACAATCCGCTGTCCGGCGGCGTGTATTGGGATGCGTTTGATTATCCGCTGCAGGACGTCGAGCGCATCGAGGTCATCCGCGGCCCCGGCGCCAGCATGTGGGGCGCGAATGCGGTCAATGGGATCATCAACGTGATCACCAAGCCGTCGAAGGACACGCTGGGCGGGCTCATTTCCGCCGGCGGCGGGAGCGAGGAATACGGGATGACCACGGCGCGGTGGGGCGGAAAGATCAACGACGATCTCTCCTATCGCGTATATGGGAAATGGTATGAGCGCGGCACCGGCTTCAATCCGAAAGGCGACGCGCGGGACGACTGGCGGCAGGGCAGGGTCGGCTTCCGCATGGACTGGCGGCCGCATCCCGAAGACTCGATCATGTTTGCGGGCGAATACTTCATCGGGCTCGCCGGCCGGCGGGATTTCCGGGCGTCGCCCACTTCGCCTTCCACGGGTTACATCGTCACGAATACCGAGGATGATGAAACCAAGAGCGGCACTCTCCAACTCCAATGGACGCATGATCTCGGCAACGAGTCCAAATGGACGGGGCAAATATACTACAACTCATACAACCGCCGCGGCACCGCCGGCGTCTTCGACTTTGGGATCAATACGTTCGACGCTGAGTTCCAGCATGAGTTCAAGCTCGGGGAGCACCACAGGGTGGTGTGGGGCGCGCAGTACAAACTCGAGCGGATCCTGTGGAACGGGAGCACGGAGTACGACGGCGGATTTGCGCTGCAACCGTCGCGGCAATTCGTCGAGCGGCCGCTCGTGGGTCTATTTGTGCATGACGAAATCAGCGTCGTGCGGGATCGGTTTGCGGTCATGCTCGGGGCGAAGGTCGAGCACAACGAATATACGGGATTTGAATTCCAGCCTAATGCGCGCCTGCTGTGGACGCCGACGAAAAAGCAGACGCTCTGGGCCTCGGTCTCGCGCGCCGTGCGGACGCCGACCATGTTTGAGAACGACATCGGTTTCGCCACACTCCCCGTCACCTCATCGGGAAAGACGGTGTTCCCGCGGATCACGGGTCACAGCATGCTGGATTCGGAGGAGTTGATTGCCTACGAGATCGGCTATCGAGCGCAGCTTAGGAGCAAGGTCTCCCTTGACGTCGCGCTTTTCTATAACACCTACGACAAGCTCTGGGCCACAGAGCCCGGCCCGACGTATGCGGATGCGAAGACCGGGGCGACCACCCTGCCAATTAGACGCACGAACAAAGGGAGCGCGGAAACCTACGGCGCGGAAGTCTCGGCGACGTGGCAGATCACCGACTGGTGGCGTCTCGCGGCGAACTATACCTACCTCAAGATGAACCTTCACTCGGATACGAGCCTTCCGGCCAGTTCGGCTGCGAACTTCGAGAGCATCGAGCGGCAGAATCCGCAGAACCAAGTCTATCTCCGCTCGTCATTCGATCTGCCCGGCCATGTGGAATTCGACGTGACGGCCCGCTACGTGGACAGCATCACGGGTTTTTCGCCGGGCATCCAGAGCTACTTCACCATGGACGCGCGGCTGGCGTGGAAGCCAAGGCCGAATCTTGAATTCGCAATCGTCGGCCAGAATCTTCTGCAAGATCACCACCCCGAATTCGGCACGAGCGCGCTGGTTCGCAGTCCCATCGTCGAAATCGAGCGCAGCGTCTATGGGCAGGTGACCTATAAATTCTGAACGCAATGCAACCGCCGCCATTTCAAAAATGGCGGCGAATAATGTTTGGCCAAGTGCATGAAAAAATGCAATCAAGACACTAAAGATGTCCATTTCACCTAACTGACTATGAAAGACCTCCGCCTGAACTTGAATCTCTGGGCGTTGACAGGTAAGCACCCCGCAGGGCCAGCATTGGCCGGCAGCATCGCCGGTCTGTGCCTCGCCTTCTTTCCAGTCCTGGGTCTCGCTGCGGAGCAGAAGCCGGCATCGCAAGCGCCGCCGAAGCCATCAACGGAGGATTCCAGAACTCTAAGTCTTGAAGATCTCATGAACGTGAAGGTCGCGCGGGTGACGACGGCCTCAAAACTGGACGAAAAGGCGACGTCGGCTCCGGGGATGGCGATCGTCATTGACAAGAATGACATCAAAGTACGCGGGTATTCGACCCTCAAGGACGTGCTGCGTGACCTGCCGGGAATGGAAACCACGGAGTTTTTCCACGGCGAGTTTGGCACGCAGGTGCCTGTGCGCGGGATCGTCGGCAACAATAAGATCGTCGTGCTCGTCAACGGCATGAGGGTGAACCCTCCGGGCGGCGAAAACTTCCCGCTTCACACGGACTTCGGTGTGCGCAATGCGGAGCAGATCGAGGTGGTCTATGGTCCTGGCTCGACGCTGTATGGAAGGGACGCAGCCAGCGCTGTGATCAATATCAAGACCAAACAGGCGACATCCGGCACGCATGGCGAGGCCGGCCTCGGCTGGGGGCTGCACAATGAGCGCGAGGCATGGGGGACGTTCGATTCTGCACTCGATAAGGCGGGGCGCATCCGACTCAGCGGCTATGTGCAGTATCACGACTCCGAACTGACGCGAACGGACAGGGAGTACCCCCTTTGGTGGCGGGATTACCTGGCCATAGCCCTGCCAAAGGGCAGGGGCATCATACCTGATCGCCAGGATTTTGGGCTGAATGGATTCGTGCGGCTCGACGTGGACAAATTCTCGCTCCAAGCATGGTATCGCAGGTCGCGGCGCGGCAGTTCCGAAGGGTACAGCCCGGTGCTGGGCTATCTGCCCGAGGCCACATGGGAGGACTGGCAGGGTGTGGTGGAGGCGAAATATTCCGCGAAGCTCGCCGACCGGGTACATCTCGATTCCTCGGTCACCTTTAACTGGTACGAGGTGGATCCCGGCTCGCGCTTTGTATTCCCGGCCAGCAACACGCAATGGTTTTTCAATGACTTCAAGTTCAGCGTGGGCTATTCCATCTCGATCGAGGAAGCGCTGCGGTTTGAGATTACTAAGAATCTTACGCTCACGGCGGGTCTCACATACGGCTATTACGACATCGTTCCGAAGTCCACGGTGCCGGGCGGAGCGAACCCCAGCGACAGCATCGCCCAGATCCAGCGGCAGGGCGGGAATTTCACCTATTACACGACTTCTGGGGATCCCACCTCCATCCACCTGATTCCGCGGGTGACGCATGTGCCATTCGATGTGTACGGAGGCTATCTGGAGGCAGCGTGGCAGGTCACTCCGAGGCTTAAACTGCTCATGGGCGGGCGAATGGACAAGGATTCGAGAGTCCACCATCCATCCTACACGCCGCGAGCGGCCGTGATCTGGAATGTGACTGACGAATTTACGGCAAAGTATTCCTATACCACGGCCTATCTATCACCTGCGCCCTATTTCAACTATGCCACCTATGACAGCGGGGCGGATCTCGCCACCCCGAATCCCGACTTGCAGCCGGAAACCACGGTGGTGCATGAGGTGGATCTCACCTATACGAAGAACAATCTCCAGCTCGGCCTTTCGCTTTACCACGGCGAACAGCAGAATCTCATCACCACTTCCGAGCACCGTGCCGCGCAAAACATTGTTCTCAACCAAGTCTTCACGGATCTCGCGGGCACTCAGTCGAGGATCCTGACCCATACGGCCAATGGCGGCAGCAGCATCACAAACGGCCTTGATTTCTATGGCCGGATGCGGTGGGGGAATGTGACGCCGTGGTTCTCCTATTCGTACGTGGATTTCCAAGCGACTAGCAATGGCGTGACTAATAGTCTGAACGGCATTTCGCGGCACAATGGACGAGTCGGCCTTACGTGGGCGGTGACGCCCAGGCTGTTCATCACCCCAAGCCTGGTCATCCGCTCCACCCCCGACAATGTGATGCCCGGCAACCTTGCTCGCGAACTGCGGACGCCCTATGAGGTCAATCTCCATGTGCTCTGGCAGGCGGCCGAGAACGTGGAATTCTACGCCAACGTCCGCAACCTGACCAATAACCACTACGCCTTGAACGGGACCGTCGGCCAGGCGATCCCGCAGGAGACCATCAGTGGCATGTTGGGATTCAGGATTAGGTTTTGAACCAAGGAATTCCAGCGACCAAGATGAAACAACCCGTGCAAATCTTCACTCGCCAGTCCCGCCGCGAACGACTGCGGTTCGCCGCCGCTCCGACGAGGATGATTTTGCGTTTGGATATTTCCGAAGAGCCTGCCAAAAGCCAATGATGCCCACCCAAATATCCCGTGGACGATGCGATGGTATGTCTGGCGTGTTTCTGCGTTTGCTGGTCATCGTGGCATTCGGGAGCCTCGCTGGCCCGGTCGGGAGGGTGCATGCGGAGCAGACGATGGAGGAATATGAGGCGAAGGCCAAGTTCCTCGCCAACTTTGTGCAGTTTGTAACATGGCCGGGAGCCTCCACCAGGACGGTGGGAGTCCTGGGTGACGATCCTTTCGGCGGAAAATTGGAGAATGCCTTTGGCGGAAGGTGGACCGTGAAACGATCGCGGAGGGCTGACGATCTGAAGAACTGCCAGATCGTTTTCGTGGCGAAATCGGAGCGTGGAGCTCTTGCGAGCCTGGCTGACGCACATGTGCTGACGGTCGGGGAAGGCGCCGGTTTTGCGAAGCAGGGGGGAGTCATCGGCTTTACATTCGAAAGGGAAATGGTGCGCTTTGAGATCAATATGGGAGTGGCGAAACGCGCGCAATTGGGCATCAGTGCGAAACTCCTGAAACTTGCGAGCCTGGTGATCAACTGATAGCGAGGATGGCAATGAGAGCATTTCGCGACCTGCCGATTAAGCGGAAGATGACCATCGCCGTGCTGGGCACGACCGGCATTGCACTAGTCCTCGCGTGTGTCGCATTCATCGTCTATGAGCGGCACAGTTTCCGTGGGGCGATGGTGCGGAATCTGACTGTGCTCGCCGATGTGCTGGCGCGGAATTCCACGGCGGCGCTGTCTTTCAATACCAAGGACGATGCCGAGGAGACCCTCCAGGCGCTGAGGGTGGAGTCGTCGGTGGCGGGTGCATGTCTGTACGGCACCGATGGCGCGCAGTTTGCGACGTATTTGAGGGCCGGGGCGGAGAGGAGCTTCCCCACGGCGCCGCCAGCCGACGGCGCGGGCTTCGAGGCGGACAGCGTGATCGTCGTGCGCGCAGTGACGCTGAATGACGTGCGGATCGGCACGATTTATGTCCGTGCCAGCCTCGAGGATCTCACTGCGCAACTCCGCCGCTATGTCGAGATCTCCGGCCTCGTCCTCGTGGGATCGTTCCTGCTTGCGCTCGCATTTTCCACCGCACTGCAACAGCTCATCCTGCGCCCGATCCTGTCGCTCACGGACACTGCGAAACGCATCGCGCAGACGCGCGAATATTCCGCCCGCGCGGTGAAGCTGAGCGGGGACGAACTCGGGATGCTGACCGATGCCTTTAACCAGATGCTCGGCGACATCGAGGAGCGCACGGGGGCGCTGCAGATGGCGAACGAATCGCTCCGCGAGCAGGCGCGCGAGATGCGCGGCGCGGCGGAGGTGCTGGCCTCCTCCGCCAGCCAGATCATGGCCTCCACAGCGCAACTCGCGCTGAGCGCCACGGAGACGGCAACCTCGATCACCCAGACGACCGCGACCGTGGAGGAGGTGAAGCAAACCTCGCAGGTCTCCAGCGACAAGGCGAAATCCGTCTCCGAGGAGGCGCAGAAGGCGGCGGAGGTGGCGAAGGCCGGCAAGCGTTCGGTGGATGAGACGATCGAGGGGATGAAGTCCATCCGCCAGCAGATCGACGTGGTCTCCGAGAGCATCCTCAGCCTCAGCGCGCAGAGCCATACCATCGGCAAAATCATCGCGACCGTGGATGACCTCGCGGCACAGTCGAAGCTGCTCGCGGTGAACGCGGCGATCGAGGCGGCGAAGGCGGGCGAGGAGGGCAGGGGATTTGCAGTCGTGGCGCAGGAAGTCCGCTCGCTCGCGGAGCAATCCAAGCAGGCCACGCTGCAGGTCCGCTCGATTTTGAACGACATCCAGAAGGCCACGGGCAGCGCGGCGCTCGCGAGCGAACAGGCGGGCAAGGCCGTGGAGGCCGGCGTGCGGCAGTCCGCCGCGGCCGGTGAATCCATCGGCGCGCTCGCGGACAGCATCGCCGGCGCGGCGCTCGCCTCGACGCAGATCGCGGCCACGAGCAAGCAGCAGTTCGTGGGTATGGATCAGGTCGCGATGGCGATGGAAAATGTGAAGCAGGGAAGCGCGCAGGCGGTCACCAGCACCAGGCAGGCCGAGGCAGCCGCCCAGCAGCTCCACGACCTCGGGCAGAAGCTCAAGCAGCTCGTCGAGCGCCTCGGAAATGTGAAGATGTGACACGTCCGCCCGCAGCCGCAGCCCGGCGCGCGCGATGCTTGCCTTCGCGAAAAATTTAACACATCATCTGCCCCAGAACGCCAACCCTCCAGAATCGCCGGCCTATGGAACATAAGAAAATCAAGGTGCTGATGGTGGATGACAACAGGGATTATTTCATCCTCATCCAGCGGATGTTCGAGGCGACGGACAGGCGCCGGTTTGATTTTTCCTGGGCGCCCACCTACGAGGTTGCAGTCGGGGAGCTGAGCAATCCGTACGACGTGGCCCTGCTGGATTTCCGCCTCGGCGGATACACCGGCATGGACGTCCTCAGGGAGGCGCAAAAACTCGCCTGTGCCTTTCCCATCATCGTCATGACCGGCATGGCCGATCCTTCGCTGGATCAGCAGGTGGTGGCGGCGGGAGCGGCGGACTTTCTGCCAAAGGACGAAATCACCGCGGCGCTCCTCGAGCGCTCGATCTATCATGCGATCGAGCGCGTGAAGGCGCAGGAGGCGCTCCGAGAATCGGAGCTGAAGTTCCGGTCAATCACGGAAGCGGCCGCGGAGGGAATTATCGCAGCCGACGCCGACGGAAAGATCGTCTCGTGGAATACAGGAGCGCGCGTGATGTTCGGCTACACGGCCGGGGAGATATTGGGAAAGCCGATCACGGAGCTGATCGCCAGCCGCACCCGGGAACAAGTCCGCGCGGAGATGGAACAGCTCCTGTCCGGCATGTCCGCGAGCCTGGTGCTCGGCACCGGGCAGCTAATGGGTGTCAGTGCCGGCGGCAGCGAATTCCCCGTGGAGATATCCATCAGCACATGGCTGGTCGGCGAATCGCGTTTCGTCGGCCTGGTCATCCGCGACATCACGCAGCGGGTGCTGGCTGAGAACAGGCTGGCGGAAGAGCGGAACTTGCTGAAGTCAATCATAGATAACCTCCCCGACCATGTCTATGTGAAGGATCTTCAGGGGCGCTATATCGTGAACAATGCCGCCCACCTCGCATTCATCGGCGCGACGGATCCGTCGGAAATCATCGGGAAGACCGCGTTCGATCTCTACCCGCCGGATCTCGCCGCGCGGACACAGATGGATGACCTGGCTGTGATCCGGGCGAACCGCCCGAGCCTGGAACGTGAGGAGCCGACAGTGGACCGCCCGCACGGCGAGCATGTATGGCTCTCGACCAGCAAGATCCCGCTCATGAACACCGACTCACGCGTGGCCGGCCTCGTGTGCCTGAGCCGCGACATCACGACGCGGAAGCAGGCCGAGTTTGCCCGGGAGGAGAGCGAGCAGGCGCTGCGCAAGGCGGTGGATGACCTCCGGCGTTCCAATTCCGAGCTGAGGGAAACGCAGATGATGCTCATCCATGCCGAGAAGCTGGAGTCGCTCGGCAGACTCTCCGCCGGAATTGCCCACGAGGTGAAAAATCCGCTCAACCAACTGTTGCTCGGGACGGAATTCCTCCAGCACGCCATTCCCAAGGAGCAGGAGACATGGGCGGAAGTGCTCACCGACATGCGCGGCGCCATCATCCGCATGGATAGGATACTGCGCGGCATGCTCGAATACTCGGTGCCTAATGAACTGGATCTCAAGGCTGCGGATCTGAACGAGACGCTGGAGGGCGCGCTCATGCTCCTCCGGTTGGAACTGATGAAGAGCCACATCACCATCGAGAAAAGCCTCGGGGACGGCCTGCCGAAGGTCGAATTGGATCATACAAAGATCGAGCAGGTGCTCATCAATCTTTTCGGCAACGCCATGCATGCGATGCCGGAAGGCGGCAAGGTCATTGTGAGGACTTATTCCGAGATATCCGTCGCCGGCGAACGCGACGAAGGGGCCAAGAGGAACGAGCGCCTCCGCGCCGGGGACACCATCGTGGTGATGGAGCTCAGCGACTCCGGCCACGGCATCCCGGAGGAGAAACTGGCGAAGATATTTGACCCGTTTTTCACCACCAAGCCGACCGGCAAGGGGACCGGCCTCGGATTGACGGTGTCCAAGAAAATCATCGAACTCCACGGCGGGACACTCCAGCTCGTGAATCGCCCCGAAGGCGGGGTGACCGCGAGGATCGGCTTCAAGGCCTGCCCGGAAGACAGTGCCCGGGTTGCGACGCCAGTTGACACGCACGGGCAGGCTGCCTAGAACAAGCCCATGAGCGCCGAACGAAGCAGAATCCTGATTGTTGACGACGAAAAGGTGACCACACGCCTGCTGAGGATGACGCTGGAACAGACGGCCAAATACGAGGTGCGGGAGGTCAATGATTCCACGCTCGTCCTCCAGGCCGCCCATGCCTTCAGGCCGGACTTGATCGTTCTCGATGTCATCATGCCGGACAAGGATGGCGGCGACGTGGCGGCGGAACTGAAGGACGATCCCATGCTAAGCAAGATACCGGTCGTATTTCTCACCGCGACAGTCCGGAAGTCCGAAGTGGATGCGCGGGGCGGAGTGATGGGCGGCTATCCGTTTCTGGCCAAGCCCGCGAGCACCGCTGCTATTGTCGAGTTCATCGAGAAGCATCTCGGCCATTAGGCGGGTTGGGGAGGTCGCTTTCCGGCGGCATGACTGTCTGTCAGGCATCTGGGAAAATTGGATTGACGCCTTCCAGGAATCCTGTGCGTATTGCTTCGCACCCTCACACCTTTCTATATGCCACTTCGGATTGCGCTGACTTCGGGCCACTGGGGACAAAACATAGGAAACGCCTTCTTCAATGTCGGTGGCAGATGGATTCTTGAGCAGGTTTTTCCCGGCGCAAATATCTCGTTCATTTTGGATCAGCCGGGTTATCGCACGTTTCACAACAAGATGTCCGGGAATCCCAAGAACGATTTCGGCATCATGAAATATCTGGATGTTGATTTGCTGGTGCTCCAGGGACCGCTGCTGGCAGAATCATTCCCGATCCTCTGGCGCGACACCCTTCAGGCACTGAAAGACCGGGGCGTGAAGTATGGATTCCTGAGCACGGCGCTGTTCCGCCACACCGCGGCTGAGATCGAGGCAAACCGGAAATTCATCACGGAATTCCCCCCGGCATTTCTCTCAACCCGGGATACGAACACCTACGAGAACTTTAAGGACCTCGCGCCTGTCTCCTATGACGGGATTGACAGCGCATTTTTTGTCCCCAAAGCGTGCCAGCCGCCGAAGCTGACGTGCCCGCCGTTTGTCGCGATGAATTTCGACCGCTGGCCGGAGCCGCGCATTCACATTGATGCCGAGCCTGTCCGCGCGGGTTCCATGGATTTTACCTTTGAAGGCAAGACATGGCACCTCGACATGCCCAAGCTGTTCACGCGGATGGCCGACAAGAACAAATATCTTTCCTACCTCGCCGATTTCCTCGATTTTCGCAAACTGCCGGATTCCCTCGGCGCACGGCAGGTGCTGAGGACAGAGCACCGTGTGAACCCATTTATAAGTCGGAAGGTCTATCACCGTCCAAATATGGTCTGCTCCGACGAGCCATGGACTTACTTAACGGTCTATGCCAACTCGGAACTTACCATAAGCGACCGTGTCCACGCGTGTGCTGCGACGCTGGCATACGGCAATCCGGCGGTCTTGTTTGCCAAGACATCTCGAGCCCGGCTATTCGACCGCGTGGGTGCGGGTGCAGTCCTGAAGGAAGTCGTCAAAGTCGCGCCGGAGGCACTCGAGTCCCAGCGGATGCAGCAGATTGAATTCCTAAGACGGAACGTCGGTGCTCTATTCGGGGGCTAGCCATGAGGGCTCTCTTCCTCCTTCGCTTCGATGCCGGGCAAAAGGGTGGGGGGGATGTCATCCAAATCAACAAATATGCGGGCTTCGTCAGGGGAAGCGGCGGAGATGCCTCTTTCAGCTCTTCACTGCAACCGGATGCCAGCGGCTATGACTTGGTGCATGCCTGTAACATTGATCGGCCTGAGACCTATTTTCAGGTCAGGAGCGTGGCCAAACATTTTCCGCATATACCGATCCTGCTGACGCCGATTCACCACTCAAATGTCCAGCGGAGGGAATACGAGCGACATGGACGGCGGGGCGCCCTGCGGATGGTCAATGCCCTTGTCCCAGGCTATCAGTTCCGCGAAGCCCTCAAATTCCTTATCCGGGGCCTGCGCTCACGTGCGCTGCTTCCGGCGGCGCTGCACTTTCTCGCCGTCACAAACCCGCAGCGAAAAATCGCCGCAGCCGCCAGTGTCCATTTGTTCGCCTCGGAAGCGGAGCGAAGCTGGTGTAACGAGGACTACCATATCAAGTCTGCGCGGCATGAGATTTTCCCGAATGGCATCGAGGAAGTCGGTGCCTATTCGCTGAAGGAAAGCCGGGATATTGACGTGATCATGACCGGGCGGGTGGAGAGTCGGAAAAACCAGGTCGCCGTTTTAAAGGCTCTTGCCGGGACTGGCCTGAAGGTCTGTGTGGTAGGTGCGGAAAATCAGAGTCATCAGCGTTATGTTTCAGAGTTCAAGGCTCTCTTGGCGGCGAATCCCAGCTTTGATTACCTTGGAGTGAGGCCCCACGCGGAGACTCTCACGCTGATGAGCCGATCGCGCGTTTATATTTCCGCATCCTGGCTGGAAGTCATGAGCCTGAGCGATATCGAGGCGTTTGGAGCGGGTTGCAGGGTGATTGCAAGCCGGCATGGCTCGACGCATGAGGTGCTGGGTGACCTCATCCGATACGTGAGGCCGGGGGCGGCGGAAGACATTCGCACTGCATTGAATGAGGAGCTTTCCAAGCAGGATCCGATTGATGTGCAGTCCCGCCATACGATTCTAAAGAAATATCTCTGGAGCAACCTCGGTGAGCAACTGCTGACGACATACCGGCGTGAGTTGGTGAAGTGACGGTTCCGCGTCAGTTCGTACAAAAGGAAGACGGCAAGCCGTCCTCCGTCGCAGTGCGCGCTATTTTGGAGATTTCCGACTGGCAGAAAACCTGGCTGCAATACGTCCCCACTTATACGAAGACAACCGGGCGACGAGGTAAATAAATGCTTTGGCGACGCCGGAAAGGCCCGCCGCCTCACGTGATCGACGGAGAAGCCCCCTTGCAAAAGTCATGCCCGCACTTTGGGTCTTCGGCAGACCTCCGAATATCTCCGGATGAATGGTGTGCATCAGCCCAATTTGATAGTTCCGTTTTATTTCAGCGCGAAGGCGGTAGGCGTGCGAGTGCTCCACCGCCGCATCCGCGCAGTAGGCAATCTTTCCGCCGGATTTGATGAGCGCCATCGCCGCGAGGAAATCTTCGCCGAAAACTGTCTCGGGAAAGCCGCCGACCTGCTCCAATGCCGCATTGTCATAGGCAGCGAACGAATTTGAACACATGAACAGGCGGATGCCAAATTCTGCCCGATCTTCCCAAGACTTTACGAAGGAACCGGGACCGTATGAAAACTCCCTCGCAAAAGCCTCAACAAAGTCGCAGCCAGGCCTGGGAATCTGACGGCCATAGGATGCCTGTGCGGTGCCGGCGAGCAGGGGCGCGACGAGATGCTCGATGGTGTCCGGGCCTGTCGGGTATGCATCCTGTGTCATGCAGACGACGATCGGGGTGTTGAGCTTTTTTCTAGCCTGGTTCCGGGTAAGTCCATGATCGAATTCCGAGCGTTTGATGACGTCGCACTCTATCCCCATTCGTTTCGTGCGCTCGACGGTGTCGTCGGTCGAACTCGAATCAACCACCAGAATCCGGTATCGCGGGAAATGGGGGCTGCGAACGATCGGACCGAGGCACTTTTCGATTTCTCCGCCGGCGTTCAAAGTGGGAACGATGATGCCGACTTGCGGATCTGAGTGGGGGCGGGTGGCTGGCTCCATGGTCAATTCTCCGATATGGGAAGGTATCTATGCGGGAAAAATGCCTTCAAGTCACTCCTGAAGTCGGAACAGCGGCCTGACGGCGTGCCTTTGGCGAGGACTCCGTGCAAACCGGCGGGCAATCTTGAAGCAGGCCAGTGTCAGCAGCATATAAAGCAGCAGGAACACGGCGATTTCCAATCCGGCCCGCAATCCATCGAGGATAAGCTCGGTGGCCATAATAATGTAGATCAGTGCAAACTTTGGGTTCTGGCACGCACAGAGATATGCCCGGTTCAGGAATGAAAGCACCCAGCCAAGAAACACACCGCAGACGACGCTGCCGAAAACTCCCCATGCAATGTAAAATTCGCCGAACATGGTTGGAATTACCCCGGCCAATGCGTCGCCATAGTAATACTCGCGCATCTGGAATCCAAGATTGAGCGGCTTGCCTTCCCATATGCTCCGTGGGACGAAACGGACAAAGTATAGGAGGAATTGCGTTCCGTAGTCGTGGCCGGTGACCGTGGCGTAATTGCGGGTGGCCAGATAGAGGTCCGTGATCGGGACAGCCGAAGAGATGCTGCGACCTGATGACTGGAGCGATTCGCCGATGGCTTCGGTCAGAGTGATGTCGAGCTGCGCGCTGCTACGCATGGCCAGCCCGCCCACCACAATCACAGCGCCGACGATGACAAGCAGTGATGCGGTGCGGAGTCCGATACCGCCTTTGTTCAGGCCACGGTTTCGGACAAAAATCAGTGCGAGCAACTGTGACAGGACTGCGCCGCGTCCGCCGGACATCAGGAGGAGTCCTATGTTCAGCAATGCCAGGCAGAGCACTGCACCTTTGCGCAGGCGGTTGCTTGTCCGGGATTCGGCACTAACCTTGTAAACTAGGAGGACGACAGCCACGGAGGCGACAATGTTCAGGATGCGGATGAGAAACATCTCGCTGCCAAACATGTTCGCGCGCTTCTGCAAGAGCGTAAAAGCCTGCACGACGCCACCCTGAGTTGCTCCGAGTGCCACGACGAATGTTACGCAAGCGAAGAGCGCTGTTGTGGCGGTCGCACCGAAGTGGATTTCATTTGACCCGAAAGAGAAAAAGCGGAGGAAGCTGCCTTCAATCCGGCGGGGGATGCGGGTGAAGAGCGCGGAAGCAAGCGTAGCCACGACGATGGCAATCAGGATTTCCAAATAGGCGGAAAAGAATTCGTGCCGAACCAGCGGCGCTACCATTGGCCAGAATTCGGTGGGCTCGAAGGCGGAGACATCCAGCAGGCAGAGGCCGCGAATGATGACACCAACCGCGAGATACGAGTAGAAGAGGAGGTAAGGGGAGAAAAGGCCCTTTCGAAGCGATACTAGGATTCCTCCGCCGATGACCGACGCGAGAAGCAAAAGGACGATGATGGCTCCCTCATCCATTAGCGTGGATTCTGGTGGGGCGCCGCCCACTCCGTCGCCGTGTGGGGGCGGAGATCGTGATGGAGAGGCAGTCGCATCCGATATTGAGAGCCAGCCATGTTGCCGAATTCGGGAGCGAGGAGGTGACTCATGTGGCGAGTTGGTTGAAGGCCTTTCGGAGGACTGCCCATGTGACCAAAGCGGAAAGGCTGAATCCGATTCCTATGCCGTAAGCCTGAAACTGCCGGATGATCAGCCAGCCAAACAGGACCATCAGGACTGAGGGGTAAAAATATCCCCAGAAAATCGGCCGGTTGCATTCAATCGCTTTAAGTCCCACCGCATAGGGGCGCCCGGCTCCCGCCAGAAATTGATGGAATGCAAACAGGAAGACCAAGGCCGAGTAGGCGGCATAGTGCTCACGGTAAAGGAAGTGATGCATGACGAATCCTGCGACTGATGCGACGATGATAAAGGCGACGAAGGGTGCAGTTAACTTCCGATAGACTGCCTGAATGTAGAGGCGGACAGCTTGCTTCCCGTCCCGATGCTCGATGCGCGCTGCCTCGGGTGTGCTGTGGTTTTCAAACATCAGGACACACATCGAGATCAGGCCCGCGAGATTTTGAGCTGTCCGCGCACCACCGAGCGCTTCGGGGCCGACATATCTTGCTGCGATCATGAAGTATCCCTGCGAGGCCGCCCAGTAGAATGCCACGCTGGCGACCAGTGAACTGGCAAATGTCCAGTGTTCCGCTGCGACCTTTTTCCATGGGAAGCGCGTGTCGCCCGGCGGCGGCTTGCAGGTGAGGGTGAACATGGCGATTCCGGCGCCGTACGAGGTGGCGAGCACGAGGAGCATCCCGCTCTCGTGATTCTGTCGCATGACTAACAGGAGGCCGACGCCGACAAAGCTTGAGACGAGGACAAGGAGCGAGCACGGGAGCAGGCGCTTTGCTTCCCCGAGGGCAAAGGCGGTCCTCCGGCGCAATTCGTATGAGGACCATGCCGTGAGCGCGAGCGCGGCGCATCCGGTGTCCGTCCATGTGATCTTATTCTCAAAGATGCGGCCAATCCCGACGCACGCGACACTGATCGGGATGCACACTGCGATGTTGAGCCACTCCACCTTGCGCAGATAGTCAATGCTGCCAGTGTCATAGCGTTTGCGAAATACCACGAGCACGGGCGCGCTGACAAAGGCCGCGCAGAGCGCAAAAGCCAGCGTCAGGGATGCCATGATCACCACGAAGACTGCGAAGGAGCCGGGCGGCAGGATTTTTCCCGATGCGCAGACCATGCTGAAATTCAGAAGCGCTATCACGATTTGCTCCAGGGTGCCGGCGCCGTATCTGCCGAACAATGTCCTGGCCCTCGCGGAGAGAGTGGCCAGACAGGCCAAAGGCCGGGGCGGCAATAATTCAGGCACCAGAGAATTGCATCGGAGCCGGGGCGCGGTGTCAAGGCGCAGTCGGCATCACAGGACATTGGCAGGACGGCGGTGGCGGCGGTTCATGGCGGGGGACTGCTGGCAGGGAAGTGGCAGCGAGCCGCACGAATTTTGTGATCATCGGAGCGGCTCCTTCGTGTTTTTGCGAGTCCGGGACCATCCCGCTGCTAAGTGACATCCGCGTCGCTGAAGGTGCCGTAAATGGTCTGGAAGAAAAGGCTTGCCGTGTTTCGCGGCAGTCCTTTCAATCTGGCACCCATCAAAGTCCCTGGCAACACCAGAGGTTTCTCTACCCCGCCCGAAACTATGAGCCGTCTCGCAGACGAACTGTTGGCATTATCAAAATCCCGCGCTGCGGAGGAAACCGCGGATGTGAACCGCAGGATTGCGTTGCGCTTTTCCACCCTCAGCATCGTGGGGGATGCGGCAGTGATCGTTGGGGCGATGTGCATCGCTTTTTTGCTGCGATTCAAGACGGACCTTCCGGGGATTAGCGCGCCGGCGCGGGAGCTGTCACTGCGAGAGCATCTTCCATACATCGGACTGACCGGGCTGTCGCTCATGTTGCTCCTAGCGCACTGGGGGATGTACCATGCGTCCCAATTGCTCCGGTACCGGCAGGTTTCCTTTCTTATTATCAAAGGGTGTGCGTCGTGGTTCGCGGGCGTGCTGATTGTCACGCGGCTTATAAATTTTCCAGTGTCCCTCTCGGTGGGCTATCTTGCCTTGGCCGCTGTCTGCCTGCTGTTCATGCTTCTCGCATGGCGGGGGATACTCCACAGGTTTGCAGCCGCGGAGAGCTTCGCGCGGCACCTCCGTGAGCGCATTCTTTTTGTCGGCTGGAATGAACTCTCTGAGCGGCTGACCAAGACCGTGGCGGGCGATCCTTCCCAAGCCTACACGGTGGTCGGATGCATTCCCCCCATCAGCGGGACCTATGAAAAGGATCCGCCCGCGGAGATTCCACACATTGCGGCGTTCCGTGACATCGTCAACATGCTCCGTGCTAAGTGCATTGACATCGTGATGCTGGCGGACAGGACTGCGTCCATGACGGAGATTGATGATCTTGCGACCATCTGCGAGAAGGAACTCGTCCAATTGAAGGTGATCCCGTCTTACTTTCAGATTCTGGTGAGCGGGTTGAGCCTCCAGACCATCAGCGGCGTCCCCATTCTGGGCATTTCGCAACTTCCGCTCGACCGGCCTGTGAACCAGATTTTGAAGCGCACGGTGGACATCATCGGCTCTATCGTCGGACTGATTATGTCGGCTCCGATTATCGCGATATTCGGGACGATCGTCTATTTGGAATCGCGCGGCCCGATTTTCTACCGGCAAAGGCGTCTTGGCAGGGGAGGCGTCCCATTCGACATCATCAAGGTCCGCAGCATGAGGCTCGATGCTGAGAAGGGCGGCAAGGTCGGGTGGACAGTGAAAGATGATCCGCGGCGGCTGAAGATTGGCGCATTCATGCGGAAGTGGAACATAGATGAGCTGCCGCAGTTCTGGAATGTCCTCAAGGGCGAGATGAGCCTTGTGGGGCCGCGGCCTGAGAGGCCGGAACTGATTGCGAGTTTCAAGGAGGAAATCGAGCACTATAACGTGCGCCATACCGGCAAGCCGGGGGTGACGGGATGGGCGGCTATCAACGGATTGCGCGGCGACACAGACTTGTCCGAGCGCATCCGGTGCGACTTGTATTATCTTGAAAACTGGAGTCTCTGGCTGGACTTCCAGATCATGTTTCTCACTTTCTTCCGCAGGCAAAACGCCGGCTAGGCATGAGTGGCGGATCTGAACATCCGGCGGACTATGAATATCGGAAATATGCGAATCTCATGCGGGGCCGGCATCATTTCTGCGCAAAGTCCTGCACATCTGCCCGGAGCGCAGTTCCCGAATGAAGACTAATCGCAACGAGTTGACGGAGGCCGACGCCGAGCAATTCGCCGCCATGCGTGCGTGGCCGCTTTTGGAGGTGCTCCGCCGTGGAATGTGGCTGATTGCAGCGTTTGCGTGTGTGGGGCTGGTGCTGGGGGGCGGCTATGCAGCGATGCGGGCGGATGTCTTTGATGTGACCGCGACTGTCCAGGTGGAGCAGGAGACGCCCTCAGTGATTGCGGTCCAAGATGCAGCCAGAAACGACATCCCGCAGCCTGATGAGGATCTGAAGACGGTCGAGCAGCAGCTCATCGCACGCAATCTGATCTTGCGTGTGATGCAAGTGAACAAGCTCGATCAGGATCCTGACTTTTCCAAGCCGGGCGTCCTGCGGTCACTCCTAAGGCGGCCTGTCACCAACGACGACATGATCAACAGACTGTCGAAGGAATTCGCGGTGAAGCTGCGCCGCGGCACCCGGCTGATTGACATTACGGTCAGTCACAAGAAGGATCCAAAGGTCGCCCAAGCGCTGGCCCGTTCGCTTATAGACGAGTATGTGAGCCAGAATGTCGAGTGGCTGTCCGGACCATCAAAGGAGGCAAACAGGTTCCTGATCGACGAGGCGGACCGCCTGAAGCGGAAGGTTGAAAGTGCCGAGCAGGCCCTTCAGGATTACCGCGAGAAAAACCACGCGGTCTCGCTTGAGGAAAAGCAAAATATCATCGTCGAGAGACTGAAGAACCTGAACTTGCGGCTGGCGCAGGTGGAGAACGATCGAATCGCGCTCGAGTCGGATGTTGCGCAGTTGGAAAAGACGGGAAGCCAGCCAGCCAAATTGCTCGCGATAGGAAGCATCGCCAATGCGCAATCCGTCCTCGATGTGCAGCGTATCTCGACGGACAAGGAGGCTGCGTTCGCCGTGCTGAAGCAGCGGTACGGCCCGGAGAATCCTGCCTATGCCCAGGCGGAGCGCGAATTGCGGATCGTCCACGCGTCGCTCGATGCGGCGGTGCTCAATGCCTCAGAATCGCTGCGGGCGAAATATGAGGCGGCCAAGTTTGCCCAGCAGATGTCGGAAAAAATGCTGCATGAGCAGGAGCAGGCGGCGCTGGATCTGAACCGGATGTCCATCCGCTACGACGTCCTCAGTCGCGAAGTGGAGGCCGACCGCGCGCTGTTTGAGACAGTCGTCAAACGACTGAAGCAAATGAGCGTCAACCAGAAGATCAATCAGATCCATCTCCGTATCGTGGATTCGCCGATGCTTCCCGAATCGCCGAATTTGAAGACTAAGATGCTGATGGCGGTGCTTGGATTGTTTGGTGGCACCGCGATGGGTCTTGTCGCTGTGGTCGGGCGTTTTGCCGCGCGTCCATTGGTGCAGTCGCCGGAGCATGGCGAGCGGGTTCTCGGTCTCGCGGTGATCGGGGCCATTCCACGGATGGCCCGACTTCGGGGCGATGCCAGCCGCCTGCCGGGAATCGCTGCGCCGCGTTCGCGAGCGGCCGAGTCTTTCCGTTTCCTCGCCGCCTCGATTTCAGGTGCGGGTGGAAAGGGAAGCCTCCTGCTGACCGGTGCAAGCCGGGGCGTCGGGAGCACTTCATGCGCGATCGGCTGTGCCATTGCCTTTGCGCGAAGCGGCGTGCGGACGCTGCTCATCGAGGCTGACCTGAGAGAGCCGGTGCTCGGCCGGAGCTTCGGGATCCAAAAGGACGCCGGCGGGCTGGCCGAGTGTCTTGCCGGACGGAGCACGCTGGAGGCTTCGATTGTTTCGACGAAGGTGGAGAATCTCTTCGTCCTGACTGCCGGCTCTGCGCCTGATGAAGTTGCGGCCCTGTTTTCCAGCCCGGCATTCGGCGAACTTATCGCCAGGGCCGCGGGTGATTTCGGGCAGGTGGTCATTGATTCTCCGTCAGTGACCGCCGCGAGCGAAACTTTGCTCATCGCCCGTCATGCGGGCGCGGTGTTCATCGTCGCGCAAACCGGACAGACTGCCATCGCCGCGGCATCTCGCGCGTGCCAGTTGCTCGAAGGTGTGAATCGGAAGCCCGCCGGACTTATCCTCACCCGCGTCCCTCGCCGGATGATGGTGTAGGGCCACCTACCGGGGCGGAATCAGAACAGCCGCTCGGTGACGGTGATCGCATCGCCTGGCATGACCATGAAGGTGGGCGTGCCGGATTCGGTCGCGAGCTTGCGCAGGTCCACCTTGTAAACTTTCGTGCCGCGCCGGATGAGAATTTCGGACTGTCGTGCGAGGCGCGTGTAGCCTCCTCCGAGTGCGACTGCCTCCATGAGATTCAATCGCGGCTGCTGCCCGCGCGGAAATGCGTAACGCCCCGGCTGAGTCACCTGCCCGAGCAGGACAAAAGTCTGGCCGGCATATTCCGAGACCAGCACCTGGACCTTTGGGTTCACGAGGATTTCCTTTTCCTTGGCATAGCTCCCGATGCGGGCGGCCAGCGAGGAAACATCCAGCCCCGCCGCCTGGATGTCGGGATGGCTGCCATGCCCGAGATAGGAGAGGCTGATGCGGCCATCCCAGTCCACGCGCACCTGCTGATTGTAGTCCGGCTCGCCGGCAAAGGTGATCGTCAGTAAGTCACCCGGCTCGATCCGATACTGCCTGCCCGGCATCGGGGATGCCGCGGCGATTTTTCGCGTCGGGAATTCCGGCCTCGCCTCGGGACGGGTCGAACAGCTTCCGATCGTCAGCCCAAGACACGCGAGAAGCGCGCCGCGGACGAGGCTTGAAATCAATCCCATGCCCCGACTCGTGTCGGCAGGGTGCGGCGCTGTCAAACCGAAAAGCCCGTGGACGCCGTCACTCACGTCCCGTGCCTCGTCATCCTCATGGAGAGCCGGGCTTCTTGGAAAGTCACGCTCATCCTCAGTGCGGGGCGGCGGGCTGTGGTGCTGGCGAACCGTCGGTCTTTGGCGCAGGTGCAGCGGGCTGGGATACTGGTGGGGCGACGGGGGCGCTTGGTGGCGCGGCACCTTGGAGCGGCGGTGGCGGGCTGCCTCCGCCGGGCTGGGCGGCACCGGTCGGGGGCACGGCACCGTTTGCGGGGGGCGCTCCGTTTTGGGGTGGGGTGGCATTCTGCGGCGGCAGGGCGCTGGGCGGAGTGTTGGTGTTTTGCGGGGGACGTGCGGGCGGGATGCCGGGGTAGCGGATGGCAGCGGGGGGAGTAGCGGGCTTGCCGGGGGTGAACGTGTTCTGCGGCTGTGGCGGACGCGGCTGGGTGGAGTTGCCGGGGGGCTTGGCGGGGCCGTTCGGGAATGCACCGGTTGCGTTGGACGGTTGTGAAGGGCGCGGCGTGGGGGCGGAGAGCACGCTCATCGGCACGGTGGATTTCACGCTGGCGGGCGCGGGTTTTGCCGCGGAGTGCGACTTCTCGGCGGCGGATGGCGAAGTCTGCACATGGAAGGTGACGAGCAGCGCCAGCAGCGCGGCGTAAAAAGGCCACACGGAGAAGGAACCCAGCGCCCGCAGCACCAGCCCGGCCTGCCGCCATCCCAGCACCGGTGCCGGGAGGACGAGCCATTCCTCCGCCTTGGGCAGGTTGCCGCCATTGAGCGGCACCTTCGCCATGAACCGGTTGTAGGCCTCCGTGAAAAACCGCGCCAGCGCCACCTGCCCCGCCTCCGCCAGCGCCAGCAGCACCACCACCCCCGCCGCCCACGGCAGCGCCCCCATCTGTGCCTTGCCCGCTGCGAGCAACACCAATCCTGTCACGATGGCTCCACTCCATACCTTGCAGCGCGAGGCATTCGCCGCATGGCGGCCAATTGCGCCGTGGAGCGCGGCGGCGTGGGTTTCGATGGCGGCGGTAGTGACGTTGGGATCAGGCATACGGAGGTGAGAAAATGAAATCATCGGACCGTGATGCCTGAAGTGGCTCGGGTGCGACGGGCAAAATGGTCAAGGGCTCCAACCCGGCAGGTTCGACTGCCCCTTCACTCGCCGGATTTGTCGCGAGTTCCGCGCTGGTCGGTTTGCTTGGCCGCCCGCTTTGCTTGTTTCCGCATCCTTGCCCAAAGCACTACCAAGGCCAATCCGAGCGCGACGAGACATGGCAGCACCCACCCATTCCCGCCGACTGTGAATGCGCCACGGATGGAAGAGGCGATTCTATTCGTGATCCCGCCACCCTTGCTTCCACCGTCCTGCGCGTCCTTCTTTGAATTCACCGGATCCCACACCCGCTTTGCCGCGTCGAGATCTTCTCCCATCCGCTTTCCGTTGATCGTGGGAATTGCCGCATAATCCACACCATCCATCGTGACATGGCCGTCATCGGAAATCGAAAACCGTGCGGATGCGCTTCCAAACTTAAAAAGCAGATCGTTTTTTGTCGTGATCGTTACTTCGGCTTTGGCCTTACCGTAAGTAGAGCGTCCAACCTCAATCCTTTGGAACGACAGTGAACCATGAGGACTACTATTCGTGTCAACTCGGAGGTATTGCTGAGACGGACTAACGCAATCTCCATACAAAACGCAATATACCCCATCAAATGAACGCGCAGCAGTGATCTCGAAAAAATAGGAACTAAGATTTTGCACTCCTTCATTAGGCCCAATATAGGAAAATTGTTCCTCCCAGAGCACTTCCTTCTGCGAGTCTGAAAGGTAGCGGACTAGGCTGGAGACGACCGGATCATACCTGAGTTTATCATCCTCTGGCAACGGACGCCTGGTGAGTTCAAAGCGAAGTTTCGATCCGTCCTCAAGGTCAAAAAATTGCCACGCCATCCAATTCTTGTCTTCGGCCCTGTCCTCCCCACGGCACTGCGCGGCTGCAAGTGTTACGACCAAACATCCTAAAAACCACCGGGGTATGAGGCGCATCATTTTTTGTATCTATTGAATTCTTCGTCGCCATTGTTTTGCTCCTGAATGCACCCTTGTTCGGAGGTGTTAGCGGCACCCAGTAGGGATAGGCACTGCTTTCAGGCACATAGACTGCATTCGTGCGGAGTGCCGGGACGAAGATCCAGAAAAGGATGACAAGCAACTGGAGCCACCCGACCGCTGGACGGCGGTAGCGCGAGAGCAGGGACGGCTGGAGGGTGACACCAGCGTTGTGATGGGGGGGGGTACGCTTCATAAAATCAACAAATTACGACCGACCTTTACGAGCAGTGCCGCGACTAGCCGAGACGGGGAGGGGGTGTCAATGGGAAAACAGGGCCATCGCATCAAGACAGGGAGGCCATTCAACGCCCGACATGCTCTGGAGAAATGTTCATCAGGGAGTGGTCACGCAAAGGCGCGAAGACGCAAAGGATGATTGCCTTCTTTGCGCCTTTGCGTGATCCAAAATGGACCATTCAAGGCACCGCACCGATCATTTCGACAAAGGCCGCCCCAAGCGTCTCTCCTCTCGCAGACGATTTCCTCACCGGCACAACCCCTCATTTTGATGCGATTGCTCTGACATGGGAAAATCACAACCGAAAAGCTCGCGTGAGGCATCTGCGCCAGGCATGGGCTCATACCATCTCGCACAAATAACCGGACAGACGCGGGAGGCGGCAGGCAAAGTAGGCGAGGTTTTCAACCTCGCGTGGGCGAGCGCAACGAGGTGGAGGGCGGTTTCGCGAGAGAGGTGCGCCTTTTGCTCCGCGCCATCCCGCCCCCTGCGCCCATCCTGCCACGCGAGATTGAAAATCTCGCCTACTTTGCCGCGCCGCGCGGCCACACATCAGTCCGGTTAACACTGAGAGATGGTATCATTCACTCGGCGATTGACTATGCGGATCGGACGCTGAATGAAACCGCGGTGCAGTTGCGCTCCAAGGTTGTTCCCCAAGCCGGCATCGTCAGGTTCACGCTGATGCTGTGTGGCATCGCCTCCGTGTCCGGCGAGAACGTGCCCTCTTTCCGAACGAATGCACAGCTCCAGGCTCCCGATGCCAGCGCGGGTGCGTCGGAATCTTCTCCGCCCGGCGGCGCGACCCGCGATCTTTTTTCCGGGCTGCCGGAGCTTCTGCTGCCGAACAGGAAAGCGCCCGCATCGCCACGGCATACGCCGCCGATGCCGGGCTTGCCGAAAAATTCCGCATGGCCCCAGACTGCTTTCCGGCTGGGTGGATCATCGGCCGGCACGACGCCTTCCCGCGCCGGGGAGCGCACGCCGGAGACGCCCATCTTTCTCCAGCGGCACCCGGACAGGAATCTGCCGTCGCAGGATGGCGTGCCGGCATTCACGCTCCGCTCGGCGAGCGACTCGAGTGTCCTGGCACAGCTCACCATCGGACTGCAGGCCGACACCTGGCACACCGACAATCTCACGAAC
This sequence comes from Chthoniobacterales bacterium, assembly GCA_038238025.1. Classification (GTDB taxonomy): domain Bacteria; phylum Verrucomicrobiota; class Verrucomicrobiia; order Chthoniobacterales; family Chthoniobacteraceae; genus SXWH01. Next base: position 6,789 of record JBBRYC010000043.1, on the reverse strand, counting down.
ACGCAGCGCAAGTTCGCCGTCGGGGAAATCATCGCGGAGTTGCGGCCCATTTTGCTGATTGATGTGGGCAGCCCGCCGGCGGGGCGCAGCGCGGATTCAGCCAGCACGGACTTTTACCTCCGGCTGCGCTACACTCCGACTCTGCATGTGCTGACCGACGCGGGAAACTCGCGGACGCTGCAGCGTGTGACGGGCGAAATCGGGAGGGCCAGTCCGGTGCTCACGACGCGTGTGCGGTTTGAATACGACGAGGACACCTTTGGCTCGCGCGGCAGCGGCACGGTCGAGGAATCCAGCACGGTCACTGAGATTGTGCCATTCGTGGAATACAGCCTCAGCGCAAAGACCGCGATTCACGGCGAGGGAACGTGGCGTCGCGTTGCGCCGGAGGAGTCCGCATCGCGGCGCTCGGAGTACATTTTTGAAACGGGAATCACCTGCGCGGTGACGCCGAAGACCACGCTCGGGGCCGGCATGGAATTCGCGCACATCAAATTTGATCGCGCGCAGGCTGGCGTGCAAAATTATCAGCAGGCCTACGTCTCGATGGCGTGGCAGGCGTCGCCGAAGATTCGTTTCCAGACGCGCGCGGGGGTGGAGTTGCGGCAGTTCGACACGCCGGTGCCGAGGCCGGCGCGCGTGACGCCGGTCGCCACCGCGGTCGTCAACTGGCTCCCTAGCGATTACACCCAGCTCAACGCCGGGTTCCTCGTGCGCAACCAGCCGTCCGTCTCGCAGCGTGGCGCGACGTTCCAGGAGATTCGCTTCGGCGTGGATGGCAGGCAGCGGATCGCGGAGAATTTTTACATCCGGGGCGAGGCCGCGATCATCCGGCGGGCGTACGATTCCGGCACGAAGGAACTCGAGGTGGTCGTGCGGCCGGCCATCGGCTACAACACGCGCACGAGCCGGATTTTCGACAGCCTCAATGCCGAGATCTACTATCAGTTCGGTCGCGTGGACTCGAACCGCTCCGGCTCCGATCGCGACCGAAATATATTCGGCATCGAATCCACACTGTTTTTTTGAGGCGCGCTGTCCGTCGGGATTCGCGCAGTGCGTGACAAATGGCGGGGATTTTCAAAAGGTCGCAGAGCAGGACGCCCTCACTTCTCACCCCATGGAACCCACAATCAAAATCGCTCTCGTCGGCGCCGGCATGTTTGGCGGCGACGTCCACCTCCGCGCCTACGCCGACCTCCAGCGCTTCGGCATCGCCGGACAGCTTGCGCGCGTCGGGCTCGACAAATATTCGCGCGAACTATCGCCGGTGAAATTCGACCTCGTCGCCGTCGCCACGCGCTCGCAGAAGTCCGCGGAGAAATCTGCTGCGGCCTTTGCGGAATGGACGGGGCATTCTCCGAAGTGCTACTCCGGCGAGGAGCCGTGGAATGACATCCTCCGCGACTTTCCCGACCTCGATGTGCTCGCCGTCGCCACGCCGGATCATCTGCACACGCAGCCGATTCTCGCCGCGCTCGCAAAGGGCGCGCACGTGCTCACGGAAAAGCCGATGTGCCTCTCGACGCAGGAGGCCGACCAGATCATAGAGGCCGCGCGTGCGAAGAACCGCGTCGTCGGCGTGGACATGCACAAGCGCTACGATCCCGATCACCTGCGCATCCGCGACGACATCCAGAATCGGATCGGCGCGCCGCTTTACGGCACGGCGTATCTCGAGGAGCCGCTCGAAGTTTCCACGAGCACGTTCAAGTGGGTCGAGAGCAGCGATCCATTCAGCTACGTCGGGCCGCACTGGGTGGATCTCATCTACTCGTATTACAGGAGCAAGCCCGTCTCGCTCACCGCGGTGGGGCAAAAGAAGCGACTCGTGCGCGACGGCATCAATGCCTACGATGCCGTGCAGGTGCGCGTGGATTTTGAAAACGGGATGAGCATCAACTTTCACAACAACTGGATCACGCCCGCGGACTTCGAGGGCCCGGTGAACCAAGGGCACGAGATCGTCGGCGCTGACGGAAAAGTGGAGAGCGACCAGCAGTATCGCGGCTTCCGCTGGTGGAATGCCGGCGGTGGCTCGCGCACATCAAACAACCATTTCACGCGCGACGTTCTCCGCGCCGACGGCACGCGCGCCTACGTCGGCTACGGCGTGGACAGTCTCACCGTCGCGCTCGTGGCGATCTGCCGTGTGAAATTTTCCGGCGAGAGCCGCGATGCGGTGGCGAGCCTGTATCCCACCGCGGAGGAGGCACGCATCACCTGCGCGATCGTGGAGGCGGCGGCGCGCGTGCGTGACCTGAATTTCAAATACATGGCCGATGGAAAAGGCGCGCCCGTCACCGCGCGTTTCGGGGAAGACGGCATCACCATCGTGGACCCGATCCGTGCAGGTGAAGGTGCGGCGGGTGTGTTTGAAAAGATTTACGACAAGCCGATTTGAGTCGCGCGGTGGCGCCCGCCTTTTTTTCGGGCAGCGAGACGATCCGAACCACAGCGGCAAATTTCGGCGCATCCGTCGCCGCTTACTGACAGCGCGGGTTCCCCGATTCGCACGAGTCGCGACTGGCAAATCGCCGTAGTGGAATTCCCGGTGCGCGGATGGTAGAAGGGAAAGTCATGCCCACTCCCCGCCGTAATTTTCTCTCCACGATCATGAGTCTCCGCTTCGCCCGTACACCTCGGCCTCCAGCCTGCCGTGGCCTGGTTGCGTTCGGATTATTTTTTACCTTCGCGGTCGCAGGCTTGGCCGCGGAGAGCGCGGACCGTGTGAGCGCGGCGCGCGTCCCTGCCGGGCTCCAGCCGCGAAAGGCGCAGGCCTCAGCCGATGGTGCGATCCACGTGCTGTGCGACTCGGAGCACGGGCCGGAGTATGTGAAGTCGCGTGATGGCGGGCGCACCTTCAGCGCGCCGATCCCGGTCGTGGATGCGGCATCGCGGAAGCCCGGCCTGAAATTTCTGGCGTGGGATTTCGCGGTCGCGCGGGATGGCCGCGTGCATGTGGCGCTCGGGACGAACGCCTGGCAGTTGAAGCTGCCCAAGGAGGAATGGGGTTTCTTCTACGCGGCCCTCGCGCCGGGGGCGGCGGGATTCTCGCCCTTGCGGAATTTGAACCACAAGCCGAGCGAGGGCTTCTCGATCGCTGCCGGTGAACGCGGCGCGGTCGTCGCGACTTTTCTCTCGGGCAAAATCTACACCATGGCTTCGCGCGATGGTGGCGTGACTTTCAGCGAACCGGTGGAGCCCGACGCGACTTTGAACCCGTGCAAGTGCTGCACGACGAGCGTCACCTATGGCACCGATGGCAAGCTGGCGCTGCTCTATCGCGAGGAAACGGACAACGAGCGCGACGTGTGGCTCTCGCTGCTCGATCCGGCCGGCAGCGGCAAGCCTGCACGCACCCGCATCAGCATCACGCCGTGGAAAATCGCCGCATGCCCGATGACCTACTTCACCGTGGTCCCCGCCGCGAATGGCTACATCGCCGCGTGGCCGACGAAGGGGCAGGTGTATTTTGCGCATCTCGGAAAGGACGGCGCGGTGCTGCCTCCCGGAGAAATCAAAACGCCCGGCACGAATGGAATGCGCACCGGCGTGCTCGCGCTGCCCGCGGTGGATGGCGCGACGCTGATCGCGTGGAAGAATGGCGACACGCTCGGCTGGCAGCTCTACGACGCGAAAGGTCAGGCGCAGGGAAATCCCGGCAGCGCCCCGAGTCCGGGGACGGGCGCGGCGGGCATCGTGCTGGCAAACGGGAAATTCGTGCTCTTTCCGTGAGTCGGGGACGGCGGCAAAGTAGTCCCGCGCTTCAGCGCGCACCGGGGTCTTGCGCTGGGAAAAATTATGGCAGCCTGTGGATCTCGCGGCGGTCGCGGATCAAGGCGGGCTGAAGCCCGTGACTACTTTGCGCTGCTTCGGATGATGATCGCGGCAGCTTCAGTGAGATCATGCGCGCGGAAATCCGGCATCGTGCGCAGAGCCTCGTCGTGCGCGAGGTCAATGAAAACGGTGCGACAGCCTGCGGCTGCGCCGCAGTCAATGTCCCGCCAGCGGTCGCCGACCATCCAGCTTTGTCCGAGATCAATCCCGAGTTCGCGCGCGGCGCGCAGCAGCATTCCCGGCGCGGGTTTTCGGAATTCGCTAGGCTGCCCGTGCGCCGCGCCTGCGTCGTAGCAGACTTCGATGTGATCGAGCGGCAGTGCGGCGCTCATCTTTGCATGGATGGCCTCGACTATTTCGCGCGCGAGCGTGCCGCGTCCGACATCGGGCTGATTCGTGGCGACCACGAGCAGAAAGCCCGCGGCCTTTAGCCTCGCACACGCCTCCACGACGCCGGGCAGCATCTCGAATTCCCCCACGCGCATCGGCGGGTATGGCTTTCCATCGCGGACGATCGGGCGGTTGATGACTCCGTCGCGGTCGAGGAAGACGGCTTTGAACATCGGGAGGTGAATGCAGGCCGGGCGTTTGGGAATTAAACGCGGAGACGCGGAGACGCAGAGCAAGGCAAAGCGAAAACGCCGTGGAGCGGTTGCTCTTTTCTCTGCGTCTCCGCGTCTCTGCGTTTCAAAAAATGATGCATTGAGAACTGCACTTCACTTCGTGCTCTCCCACTTCGTCTCCTTCATCTTCAGCGCGGGGTGCGAGACGAAGAGGTGCCACACGACAGCTTGGAATGCCTCCGAGTGCGGCGTGATCGTCGCCGGGTTCACCGTCGGGATGATGATCGCTGCATCCGCTACCTGCGCGGTGTAGCCGCCGTCCCGGCCGACGATGCCGAGGATCGTCGCGCCACGTTCCTTGGCGAGCTTCAGCGCCTCGACGAGATTCGGGCTCACGTTTTTTTCGAGGTTGCCGCCGCCGACGCTCAGGATGAGCAGCGCGTCTTCCTTCCGCAGTCGGCTGCCGCGAAGCCATTCGGCGAAGACAGTGCTCCAGCCCTCGTCGTTGGTGCGCGCGGTGAGTTCGGAGACATTATCTGTCGGCGCATACGCCTCGAAGCCGCAGATTTTGCGAAAGTCATTCACCGCGTGCGACGCGTTCCCCGCGCTGCCGCCGACACCGAGGATGAAGAGCCGCCCGCCGCGCTCGCGCGTGGCTGCCAGGAGTGCGACCGCCTTCTCGATCAGTTCCGGATTCAGTTGCCCGAGGATGCTGATCGCCTCGCCGATGTGTTGCTTGGAGTAGCTCATGATTTTTTGGAAAGGAGTTCGCCGAGTTCCGCGAGTCCGGTGTGCGAGCCGACTTCGTAGAAGCGTTCGCGCACCTCGTAGCCCGCCATGCGGCCCTGCGCGACCAAATCCCGCTGCACGTCTGAGAGGTCGAACTTCTCGCCGCTCGTGCGATCGGCGAAGACGGACGCTTTGAAAATGGAGAGTCCGTAGTCAATGTGCCGCATCGCGGTCGTGCGGTCGCGCTTGTCGTAGCGGAGGAGTTCGCCGTCGGAAAATTCCACGTTGCTCGTGTCCCACGCGCCTTCGTTGTGGAAGACGGTCATCAGCGCGTCCTTCCCGCTCGCGCGCCACGCATCGGCGACGGTGGCGTAGTCCACCGGCAGATACGAATCGCCGTACAGCACGAAGAACGCATCGCCGAGCAGCGGCAGCGCGAGTCGCAGCGCGCCGCCGGTACCGAGCAGCACGGGGCCGTCGAACGAATACCGCAGCTCGACGCCAAACGCCGCGCCGTCGCTGAAGTCGCGCTCGATCATCTCGCCGAGATGGCCGACGCACATCACGGCCCTGCGGATTCCGTGCGAGTGCAAAAGGCGGAGCTGATGCGCGAGGAAAGGCTCGCCTGCGACATCCACGAGCGACTTCGGGATTTTCTCCGTGATGGGACGCAGGCGGGTGGCGAGACCTCCGGCGAGGACGGCGACGGCGAGATCCACTTTCACTCTTCGGATGCGGATGAAGCCTTCCGAGTCGGACGCGTGCGCTTTGCAGGCTTCGCTTTCTTCGCCGTGGATTTTTTGACGACGCCCTTGCCGGTCGTCCGTTTCTTCCGACGCTTGCGCGGGGCAGGGGGAGTCACGACGGAAACCGTCGCTTCCACTTCGATCGCTTTTTCAAAGAGGTCTATGGCCGTCTGCGCGACGCGCCCGGTTTCGTAGTAAGTGTATGCGCCGACACCGAGCGCGCCGACGAGCGGCAGCCAGCGCGCGATGCTCTTTCCCAAGAGGCCTTGGGTCACCTTGATGCCGACCTTCTCGCTGATTTTCTGGATGGCGCGCAGCGTCGGGCGACGCACCAGCACGCTCTCGCCGACCATCACCACCAACGCGCCGACCGCGGTCGGAGCCGTCGCCTTGAACAGACAGTAAAGCATCTGTTCCCGCGTCAGCTTCAGCGTCTGCCCATAGATGCCCGCGATGTCCGCGATCATCTTCGTCTGAATGCGCCACACCGCGAGAAGTTCGGGGATCAGCGTGAGCATTCCTGCGAATCCCGGCGGTGTCGCCAGCGCCCCGGCGGAGAGACCCGCCCTCGCCGCCGCCGCCGACGCGATCTTGCGCGCCTGCTCGCGGGGAGTGCGGCTTTTTCTTTCGTCGGTGTCCGGGATGTGCGCGATCGCGTCGAGGATCGTCTGCGCGATCCGTGAATGGACCGTCGAAGCGATTTTTGCGTCTGGGAGAGTGTCGGACATGCGTCAGTGATATGCGCGATATGCAAGCCTTCGCGAGAAGAAAGCCATGCCTGTCCGGTTTGCTGACCAGGCCCGACGCGGCGGCAGCGAGAGGTGGAACGCGACCTCCGGGCGCGTTTCGCTGCGCCGGGAAAGCACTCTGCGCATGCTGGTTTCCCGGCAGCCACGGCAGAAACGCACCCG
>JBBRYC010000042.1:0-51499 GCA_038238025.1 Chthoniobacterales bacterium | reverse complement strand
GGCCAGGTGCGCAACATCGCCGACGTGGCGACGGCCATCGCGCGCGGCGATCTTTCGCGCAAAATCACGGTGGACGTGAAGGGCGAGATTTTGCAGCTCAAGGACACGATGAACACGATGGTCGATCAGCTCTCGGCGTTCGCCTCGGAAGTGACGCGCGTCGCCCGCGAAGTGGGCACCGAGGGCAAGCTGGGCGGCCAGGCGCAGGTGCCCGGCGTGGCGGGGACTTGGAAGGATTTGACGGATAACGTGAACTCGATGGCTTCCAACCTCACCGGCCAGGTGCGCAACATCGCCGAGGTGACCATTGCCGTGGCGAACGGCGATCTTTCCAAGAAGATCACCGTCGATGTGCGCGGGGAGATTTTGCAGCTCAAGGAAACCATCAACACGATGGTCGAGCAGCTCCGCTCCTTCGCTTCCGAAGTCACCCGCGTGGCGCGCGAAGTCGGCACCGAGGGCCGGCTCGGCGGTCAGGCGACCGTCCCCGGCGTGGCCGGCACGTGGAAGGATCTCACCGACACCGTCAACGGCCTGGCCAACAATCTCACCACGCAGGTCCGCAACATCGCGGAAGTCACCACCGCCGTCGCGCGCGGCGATCTCAACCGCAAGATCACCGTCGATGTGAAGGGCGAAATCCTCGAGCTGAAGAACACGATCAATACCATGGTCGATCAGCTCAATGCGTTTGCCGGCGAGGTCACGCGCGTGGCGCGCGAAGTGGGCACCGAGGGCAAGCTCGGCGGCCAGGCGCAAGTCAGCGGCGTGGCGGGGACGTGGAAGGATCTCACCGACAATGTGAACTTCATGGCGTCGAACCTCACCGAGCAGGTCCGCGGCATCGTGAAAGTGGTGACCGCCGTGGCCAACGGCAACCTCAGCCAGCGCCTCACCGTGCAGGCGAAAGGCGAGGTCGCCGCCCTCGCGGACACGATCAACGGGATGACCGACACACTCGCCACTTTCGCCGATCAGGTGACCAACGTGGCGCGCGAAGTCGGCGTGGACGGACGGCTCGGCGGCCAGGCCAACGTCCCCGGCGCCGCTGGCACGTGGAAGGATCTCACCGGCAATGTGAACCTGCTCGCCGCCAACCTGACCACCCAGGTCCGCGCCATCGCCGAAGTCGCCACGGCGGTGACCAAGGGCGATCTCACGCGCTCCATCCAGGTGGATGCCAAGGGCGAGGTCTCGGAGTTGAAGGACAACATCAACACGATGATTTCCAACCTGCGCGAGACCACCGAGAGCAACCGCGAGCAGGACTGGCTGAAGACGAACCTCGCCAAGTTCACCGGCATGTTGCAGGGCGAGCGCGAGCTGAACACCGTGGGTCAGATGTTGCTCACCGAGCTGGCTCCGCTGGTCAATGCCCACCAAGGCACCATCTACCATCTCGCCGGCCGAGCGGACGAACCCGAGCTCCGGCTGCTCGCGAGCTACGCGCACGGTGGCGAACGGCTCGCTCAAACCATCCGCCTCGGCGAGGGACTGGCCGGCCAGTGCGCGGTGGAAAAGAAGCGCATCCTGCTCGCCGACGTGCCGCCGGATTTCATCAATATCTCCTCCAGCCTCGGCGAGGCCCGGCAGGTCAGCATCATCGTGCTGCCGGTGCTCTTCGAGGGCGAGACCAAGGCGGTCATCGAGCTGGCCGCGCTGCAACATTTCAACACCGGCTCGCTCGCCTTCCTCGAACTGCTCACCCAAAGCATCGGCGCGGTCTTCAATACGATTGAGGCGACGATGCGCACCGAGGGGCTGCTAACGCAGTCGCAGCAGCTCACCGTGGAGCTGCAATCCCGCCAAAGCGAACTGCAACAATCCAACGAAGAGCTGGGTTCCAAGGCCCGCCTGCTTGCCGAGCAGAACGCCGAGGTCGAGCGCAAGAACTCCGAAGTAGAGCAGGCCCGCCACGCGCTCGAGGAAAAGGCCGCCGAGCTGGCGCTCACTTCGAAATACAAATCCGAGTTCCTCGCCAACATGTCCCACGAGCTGCGCACGCCGCTCAATTCCATTCTCATCCTCAGCCAGCAGCTCGCCGAGAATGCGGTGGGCAATCTCTCCGGCAAGCAGGTCGAGTTTTCCCGCAACATCAACTCCTCCGGCTCCGATCTCCTCCACCTCATCAACGACATTCTCGATCTATCCAAAATCGAGTCCGGCACCGTCACCGTCGAGGTCGAGGAAATCCCCTTCGCCGGGCTGCGCGACAATATCGACCGCAACTTCCGGCATGTGGCCGAGGCCAAGAATCTGCCGTTCAACGTGCGCTTCTCCGAGGGATTGCCGCAGTTCATGGACAGCGACCCGAAGCGCCTCCAGCAAATCCTCAAGAACCTGCTCTCCAACGCCGTCAAGTTCACCGCGCAAGGCCAGGTGGAGGTGCGCGTCGCTCTCGCCACGCAGGGCTGGAGTCTCGATCACCCGGTGCTCAGCAAGGCCCAGCAGGTCGTCGCCTTCGCCGTCGAGGACACCGGCATCGGCATCGCGCCGGAGAAGCAGCGGCTCATCTTCGAGGCCTTCCAGCAGGCCGACGCCGGCACCTCGCGCAAATACGGCGGCACCGGCCTCGGCCTCGCTATCAGCCGCGAACTGGCCTTGCTGCTCGGCGGCGAGATCAAGCTCGCCAGCGTCCACGGCCAGGGCAGCACCTTCACGCTCTTCCTGCCGATCCACTATTCCGGCCCCGACAACGTGCGGAGCGCGCCCGCCGCCGGTGCCTCGCCTTCGTCCATCTCCCGCGATCTCCACGTCCTGCCGGTGGCGCGCGAAGAACACGTCGAAGACGACCGCGAGAGCATTGAGCAGGCGGACGCCGTGGTGCTCATCATTGAGGACGATCCGCACTACGCGCGCATTCTCCTCGGTCTGGCGCGCGACAAGGGCTTCAAGGGCATCGTCGCGAACAAAGGGGTGATGGGCCTCTCGCTCGCCCGGCAATATCAGCCTGCGGCCATTTCGCTCGATATTTTCCTGCCCGACATGCTCGGCTGGACGGTGCTCAACCAGCTCAAGCTCGACCCGGCGCTGCGCCACATCCCGGTGCAGATTGTTACCTTGGAAGAAGAGCGCCAGCACGGCCTCGCGCACGGCGCCTTCTCCTACCTCATCAAGGAGCCCACTACCGAAGGGCTGGAGGCGGCCTTCGACCGCATCAAGACCTTCACCCTCCCGCGCACCAAGCGGCTACTCATCGTCGAGGACAACGACATCGAGCGGCAGTCCATCATCGAGCTACTCGGCTATCGCGACATTGAAATCGCCAGTGCGGGAACCGGCGGAGAGGCGCTGGAGGCGATGCTCGACCGGGCCTTTGACTGCGTAGTGCTCGACCTGCGTCTCCCGGACATGACGGGCTGCGAGCTGCTGGAGAAAATGCACGCCGAACCCGCGCTGGAGGACGTGCCCGTGGTCGTCTTCACCGGTAAAGACCTGAGCCCCGCCGAGCAGGCGCAGCTCAAGACGATGGCCAAGAGCATCGTCCTCAAAGACGTCCAGTCCCCCGAGCGGCTGCTCGACGAGACCGCGCTCTTCCTGCACCGCGTCGTCACCGATCTGCCGGTGGAAAAGCAGGCCATGCTCGAAGGGCTCCACAGCTCCAAAGAAGTCCTGCGTGGCCGCAAAGTGCTCGTGGTGGATGACGACGCCCGCAACATCTTCGCCCTCACCTCGCTGCTGGAGAATCAGGAAATGGAAGTGATGAGCACCACCAACGGCCGCACCGCCATCGAGCTGATCCAGAGCACGCCCGGCCTGAGCCTCGTGCTCATGGACATCATGATGCCCGACATGGACGGCTACGAGACCATGCGCGAAATCCGCAGCGTCGCCGAGTTCCGCACCCTCCCGATCCTCGCCCTCACCGCCAAGGCGATGAAAGGCGACCGGGAGAAATGCCTCGAAGCCGGCGCGAGCGACTACATCGCGAAGCCGGTGAACACCGACCAGCTCCTGTCACTGATGCGGGTGTGGCTCTTCCGCTGAACATGAAAATGAACTCCACCCCAGCGCCCGCCGACGTCCTCCCTAACGACGCCGCACCGGCCAATGCAGCTCCCGTTATTCGCGAGGAGCCGATCAACATCCTGATCGTGGACGACGAGCCGAAAAACCTTACCGTGCTTGAAACGGTGCTCGACGATCCCAGCTACCGGCTGGTCCGTGCGGAATCCGCCGAGCAGGCCCTGCTCGCGCTCGTCGTCGAGGAATTTGCCCTCCTCATCCTGGACATCCAGATGCCCGGCATGACCGGCTTCGAGCTGGCCCATATGATCAAGGACCGCAAGAAGACCGCGCGCATCCCGATCATCTTCCTCACGGCCTACTACAACGAGGACCAGCATGTGCTCGAAGGCTACGGCACCGGTGCCGTGGACTATCTCCACAAGCCGGTGAACGCGGCGATCCTCCGCTCCAAAGTCGCCGTCTTCGCCGAGCTGCACCGCAAGAGCCGCCATTGCGAGCAGGTGAACCGCAACCTGCTGGCCGAAGTGACGCAGCGCCGCATGGCCGAGCAGCAATTGCGCGAACTCAACGAGAGCCTCGAACAGCGCGTGACGGAGCGCACGGAGGTGCTGCGCGAGCGCGAGCACTTTCTCCAGCGCATGACCGATGTGAGCCCCAGCATCATCGTCGTCTTCGATCTGGAGGAGGAGCGGTGCGTTTTCATCAATCGGACGGTCGCCTCCGTGCTCGGCTACAGCGCGGAGGAAATCACCGCCATGGGCGCCACCGTCGTGCCGATGCTCATGCACCCCGACGACTTGGCGCGCTTCCCCGCGCACCACGATCGCGTGCGCGCGCTGCGCGATGACGAAACCGCCGACTTCGAGCACCGGATGCGCGACCGCGCCGGCGAGTGGCACTGGTTTCACAACCGCGATGCCGTCTTCGCCCGCGATGCCGCCGGAGCGGTCTGCCAGCTCATCGGCACGGCGAACGAGATCACCGCGCGCAAGCAGGCCGAGGCGGCGCTGCGGGCGAGCGAGGAATTCAACCGGACGGTGCTCGAAAGCAGCCCCGACTGCGTGAAGGTGCTCGACGGCGAGGGGCGGCTGGATTTCATGAATCAAAATGGGCAGTGCCTCATGGAAATCGACGATTTTGCCGTGCTGCGCGGCCAGCCGTGGTGGCTGCTCTGGCCCGAAGCCGAACGGCCAAAGGTGCGCGCGGCGGTGGAGCAGGCGTTGCGCGGCGAGGTGGCGCGGTTCATCGCGCCCGCGCCCACCGCCAAAGGCAACCCGCGCTGGTGGGACGTAATCGTCGCGCCCATCGCGGCCCCAGGCGGCGAGGGCGGCGTGGGGTCGCTCATTTCCGTCTCACGCGACATCAGCGCACAGAAGGCGGCCGAAGCGGAACTGCACCGGCGCACCACGGAGCTGCGCGAAAGCGAAGCGCGCGCACGGCTGGCCACCGAGGCGACCGCGGTGGGCATCTGGGAATGGAACGTCCTCACCCACACGATCCGCTGGGACGCGCAGATGTTCCGCATCCACGGCCTCGCGCCCACGCCGGATGGCTTCGTGCAATACAGCGACTGGAGCGGCGCCGTGCTGCCGGAAGATCTGGCAGAAACGGAGCGCATCCTGCACGACACCATGCGCCGCTGCGGCCAGAGCCACCGCGAATTTCGCATCCGCCGCCATGCAGACGGCGAAGTGCGCGACATCGAAGCCGCGGAAACGGTGCGCACCGACGCCCAGGGGCAGGCCGAGTGGGTGCTCGGGACGAATCTCGACGTGACCGAGCGCAAGCGCGCGGAGGCGGCACTGCGCGATACGGACCAGCGGAAGGACGAATTCCTGGCCATGCTCGGGCACGAGCTGCGCAACCCGCTCGCCGCCATCCGCCACGCCGTGCGCATCGCGGAGGATACGCCCGAGGACCACGAAGCCTGCCGCTGGGCCAGCGAAGTCGTGGACCGCCAGAGCGCGCAGCTCGCGCGCATGGTGGACGATTTGCTCGACATCTCGCGCATCAATTGCGGGCGGATCGACCTGCGCCCCGAGGCGCTCGATCTCCGCCCCGTGCTCAAGCACGCCATCGCCGTCGTGCGTCCGTTTTTCGAGGAGAAACGCCACACCTTCACCGCCGAGATCGGCGACCACCTCGCCGTCACCGGCGACGCCGCGCGGCTCCAGCAGGTCTTCGTGAATCTCCTGCACAACGCCGTGAAATACACGCCCGATGGCGGTGCGATCGCCCTCACCGCCCAGCATCAGGACGGCGAACTCATCGTCCGCATCACCGACACCGGCGTGGGCATCACCGCGGATTTGCTCCCGCACGTCTTCGACCTTTTCTGCCAGGCCGAGACGACGCTCGACCGCGCGCAGGGCGGCCTCGGCATCGGCCTCTCCGTCGTGAAATCGCTGGTGGAAATGCACCTCGGCAGCGTGGCCATGGAAAGTGCAGGCGAAGGCCGCGGCACCACCGTCACCGTCCGCCTCCCGCGCCTGCTCGATCCATCCGCCACCCCCGCCTTGCGGCAATCCGCGCCGCCTTCCACCTCGCTGCCCCGCGCCGTCCGCGTCCTCATCGTGGACGATCACCACGACAGCGCCCGCGCGCTGGGCCGCCTGCTCACCCGCCGCGGCTGTGAAATAAAACTCGCCCATGACGGCCCGGACGGCCTCGCCGCCGCGCGCGATTTTCTCCCCGAGATCTGCCTCCTCGACATCGGCCTCCCCGGCTTCGACGGCTACGAGCTCGCCCGCCAAATCCGCGCCGACGCCACCCACCCGCGCCCCATCCTCATCGCCATCTCCGGCTACGCCGCGGACGCCGACCGCGCGCAATCCCAAGCCGCCGGCTTCGACCTCCACTGCGCCAAACCCATCGATTTGGAAACCATCCTCGATGTCGTTCGGTCGAAGTGTCCCGTTTAACGGGGGACGCCTGCGGAGTGCCACGGATTGGGTGAAGCGCGAGCCGGAGGCGCGCTCGCGCAGAGGGATCGGGGGCGTGCGGAAGGCGGTGTGGAGGCGGATCCTGCGGAGAAATGCGCGGCCATCTCCGCGCAGCGCGAAGCCATCGACCGCGGGCGCCCAACGAATAACAAGCACGCGGACAGCAGGGACAAGGATAGCGCGAACGATGGGGTGGGTATTTCTGAAACAATGCACCGAAAGTCGAGCGGTCCACTGCACTCCGGCGCTCAGCTCATTGCAGCCATGCTTTCAACCGGAAGAACCCCTGCGCCCCGCTCGCCGGAAGCGTCGCCGTGACGGTCTGGTTGTTCCCGACGATGCCGCCGTAGCCCGCGACGGGCTGCCACGACAATGGGTCCGCAAGATTCGTCGTCGTCTGCAAATCGTAGAAGCGAGTGAGGCCCGTGTATCCGGAACCGGCGGCCTGTTTCGCGACAAATGTGAACGTGAGATTGCCACCGACGAGCGATGACGTGAGCAGCGGCGATTGCGCGGCATTCGGCAGCGTGCCGAAGATGTATTCCTGCAAATTGGTGAGACCATCGCCGTCGAAGTCGGCGCTGTCGGCGGCGGTGCCGGTGTTCGCGCTGGTGCCAAAGTTGAGCTGGCGCCAGCTTTCCACATTCGTCTGGCGGGTGATGCTCACGGTGTAGGTCTTCATCGTGCTGCCGTCCTGCGCGGTCACGACAGCGGTGATCGTATTCACGCCGACATTCAAATTGATCGCACCGCTCGCGTTGCCGGAGGCGACCGTGACGCTGTTCACCTTCACGGTTGCGGTGCCGTCCGAGACCGTCGGCGTCACGGTGATCGTGCTCGTCGCAAAAGGAACGCTGCCCGCGTAGCCGAGGGTGGATGCGAAGAAGGTTGGCGAGAGCGCCGCACCGCTGACTGTGAGATTCGCGAGGTCCGCATTGCTGGAGATGTTGTTCACGGAAATGATCACCTGGCCCGCGGCTCCCGCTCCGCCTGCCGTCGTGGTGCCGCTGGAATTGCGCGCGCCACCGCCGCCGCCGCCGGGCACGCTGCCATTCGTGCCGCTCACGGAGCCGCTCGTCACGCCAGTGCCGCCATTGCCGCCGCCGCTTGGCGCAGTCGCTCCGGCATTGGAAGTCGCCGCCACGCCATTCGCGCCATTGCCCGCGCTGCTGCCTCCGCCGCCCGAACCCGTGCCGGTGCTGCCCGTGGATGTCGCGCCACTGCCTCCGGCAAAGGCGCTGTCGCCAATGCTGCCCGTCGCTGTCCCCGTGCCGCCGACTCCGAGCGCGGTCGTGCTGGTATTCCCGATCGCACTCGCGCCACCCGCGCCGCCTTTTGCGAGGTTCACCGACGATGGAGTGTTGGTGGAATTCAACCATGAGTCGCCGCCCGCCACGGCGGTGCCCTGCACACCCGACGCATTGATTCCGCCCGCGCCGACATTGATGAAGTAGGTCGTGCCCGGCGTGACCGACACTGCGACTTTCCTCGCATACGCACCACCCGCGCCGCCGCCGCCATACTGCACGCTGCCCGCGGCGCCGACCCGGTTTGCACTGCCGCCTGCGCCGCCGCCGCCCCAGCACTCGACTTGGATCGAAGTCACACCGCTCGGGCACGTCCACGTATTCGTCGCCGTGAAAGTCGTCGCCGTCGCGATCACCACGAGCGTCGCGTTCGCCGTGCCCGTGCCGCCCGCGCCGGTGGCGCTGAGTGTGACATTGCTCGTGCCCGCAGCGGTCGGCGTGCCGCTGATCACGCCGGTGCCCGTGTCCACGCTCAATCCCGCAGGCAAGCCGCTCGCATTGAAACTCGTCGCACCATTGCTCGCCGTGATCGGGTAGCTGAACGGACGATTGATCGCGCCCAGCAGACTGAGGCTGCTCGTGATCGCGGGCGGCGGCAGATTGACCGTGAGCGTCAAAGTCGCGCTCGCCGTGCCGCCGCTGTTCGTCGCGCTGATGCTCACGGTGCTCGTGCCGGTCGCCGTCGGCGTGCCGCTGATGATCCCCGTGGCCGCGTCCACACTCAGCCCCGCCGGCAGGCCGCTCGCGGCGTAGCTCGTCGGCGTGTTGCTCGCGGTGATCGCGTAGCTGAACGCCTGCGTCTGCACGCCGGTCGCCGCGCCCGCGCTAGTGATTACCGGCGGCTGCGCAGCCTGGCTGAACGACGCATTGAACGACTTCCCTTTCGCGCCATTCACGGCCACCGACAAAATAATCTTCGGCGAGAGCGCCGTCACGGTCACGCCGGAGTCCACGCTGATCGTGCCCGTCGCCGCGCGGTTCAAAGTCACGGTGATCGTGCCCGCATTGCTTTGTGTCGGATCGGAGACACCGACCGAAATCGTGTTATAAGTCTCCGACTTAATAACCGACGCCTGCTTGCTCACCGTGACCATGTCCGCAGTGCCGCCATTCACGCCCCAGAAATTCGCCGCCACGATTCCGAGCCCGATCTTTTTGACCGCCTGCACGCCGTTCGTCCCGCTCGTGTTCGACAGCACCACCACATCCGGATTTTGCGCATACGCGCCCGTCATGCTCGCGCTCGCGCCGGGCAGCACGACATACGCGTAGGTTGCGTTCGTCGGCGTCGCGCCGTGGTTGAAGTAGAGCTTCAGATAGTTGTCCGTATAGACCGTCGCGGAATCGCCGACCTTGATGTCCGACCACGCGCCGGAGTTTGCCTCGAACGATGCGCGCAGATTCCCCGCGCCGCCGGGAAAATAATAACCCGCCACGCCATCCAGCGCGCACCACGTCGTGCTCGCGAGCGATGAACTCCACCCGATCACCGGAGGATACACCGTGCCGTTCGCGGTGAAGTTGTTCGTCGGCGACGCACCGAGGCGGCGGTTCTCCACCGTCGTGTGGATTTCATGTCCGCCCGTCGTGCAGGTCACGCCAGCGCCGAGACACACGACCGAGTTATCGAGCATGAACCACGACTTCTTGCCGTTCAAAGTGGAGCTGGCCGAGGAACTCGCCGCCGGATGCAGCGCCATGCCTGCGACTCCATACGTGCCACTTACTTGCGCGCCTCCGACCCAGCTTTGATCCGTCGTGCCCGGCTGTGGCACATAGGTCTGCTCCACCGTCGTCCCTGGCAAATGATAGTAATCCACCGTCGGCCAGTAGTCGTCCGTGAACTGCGTGTCCGTCACGCCGAGGTAGAGGTAAGTCATCCCGTCACCCGTGAACCATCCTTTGAGATTCGACGACGCGAAGAGATTTTCAAAGTTCCCGATGCGGCTCGACGACATGCTCAGCCCGACGCCGAAGCCGCTCCGCAGCGCGACCACGCGATCCATTGCGCCAAAGTGAAACTGTCCCGACGCCAGGCGCGGCGAATCCGCAAACGCCGTCAGTGTCGCAGCCGTGGCCGGAGGCGCAAACGTCGCGACCTTCCGAATGTCCGCGATCACATCCGCACCCGCATCGTATTCCGTCGCTGAAGACCACGAGGCCGAGCGTCCGCGGATCATGTCCATCAGCGCGCCATTATACATGAATGGCTCAAAGCCGGTGGTGATCCAGCTATAGACATTAGCCAGGTTCGGGTCCGTGATCGCCCACGTCGAACCATTCAGGAGGCTCACGATGTCCGCGACATCGCTGACCAGCGTCTTTCCGTATTGGCCGTTGTAGGCGATGTTCGCGTGAAAGACGAACGAGCCGTCGGTGTAAAATCCGTCTCCGTTGGTCACATAGCTAAAGACGCTTTTCCCGCTGAAATCGAGTGGGTTTGCACCGCTGAGATTGCCCTTCGCTTCATTCAGCAAGCCGGTGCCGCTGATCGTATAGCCAGTCTGCGGATTCACCGGATGGCCCGCCGTGTTGTGCCAGAATCGCGTGACGGTCGTCGTGTTCGTGTTCAGCAAAATTCCCTGCAGCGCCATCGTGAGCACGCAATTGGACGTGTTCGAGCCCGTGAGCGCGCCCCAGAAGAAATAGTCCTTTTGATTGAAGCTATCCGGGCCGAAATTATAGAACGACTTGCAGTAGTTCGCGATTTGCGTGGTCGTCAGCGCAGACAGATTCGAGAGCAGCAGCACCTCCGTGTTGCTGAGCGATTGCGGCCCCGAGATTTCCCAGTCGAACCAGTTCCCGTACAGCGTGGTCGTCGGCGTGTAGAAATTCGCAGTCATCCAATCCAGCCCGCTGGTGATCGCCGCAAGCAGCGCGGGATTTTGGTAAAGCGCGCAGGCCGGGATGGCATATGCCACCGCCATGTCTTCGAGGCGTTTGAATGTGGCGACTATATTCCCCGAGGCGGTATCCGCATTCACTCCCGCCTGCACGCCGAGCGGCAGATCGCTCCACAAGTAGCCCGTCGTCGCCCCCGTCATCACGCCCGCGGTGATCGTGCCCTGATAACCTGCGGCCTTAGTATTGAGGCTCGATGCGCTCCTTGCCGCCAGCGAATCGCCCGTCAGCTTGTTCTGCCAGGAAATCCGCAGCGTGTCGTATTCAGTGGCCGATGCGCAGAGGACCGATGTGATGAAAGCGGCGAATACTGAGAGGAAGCGGAGCATGGGGTTGTTGAAGCAGAGAGGGAAATATGCCGTCCGATTGTCAGCGTTCGGTCACGGCGTTCCATAAAGTTGTCAGCATTTCGTAAAAGTCAGCCGCTTGTTCCTTCGTGGCCTCACGAATGGTTCTAAAAAAGCATGCGCTGGCGGGACAAGGCCAATGCTGCAAGGGCTACTTCGCCTTCAGTTTCTTCGCGCCGTTGCCGATGTATTCCTCGCGCGTGACTATGCCGTCCCTGTTCACGTCAAACTTCTCAAAACGCTTCGCCGCCGCTTCGGGATCGGACTGGCGGGACTTGTATTCTTCGAGCGTAAGCTTGCCGTGCTTCTCCGTGTCGAGCCGGTCGAACTTCGCGGCGCGCTCCGCTGACAAAGCGTCGGCGGCCGGGAGCGGGTTGGCTGTGGAGTCGGTCGGGGATTTTGTCTCCGGCGCAGTTGCGGAGTTCGCTGCCGGGACCGATTCCGGTTTGGCTTCGGATTTCTCGCCTGCCTTCTTCTCCATCTTCTTTTTCTCTTTCTTCGTCTTGTCACCGCGACCGCTGCCTTCGCCTTTGAAGCCTGCGGCGGGGTTGAGCCCGGCGAGGGCATCGCTGAGACGTTTGCGCGCAGCGATGGCGGCGGCGTCCTTGGAATCGGCGGCCACCGGGATTTCCTCAAAGGGCGCGTTCTTCATGTCGAAAAGCTGGCCGGCCTCGTTGAGCTTCCATCCCGCTTCACGCACATGCCAGTGTTCGCCGAGTTGAGTGAAGGCCCAAGTGCGCGGCGAATCAGTTCCCCCTTTGATCTGCGGGAGCAGGCTCTTGCCATCGACGATCCGATTTTCCGGCAGCGGCGCACCGGCGATCTCGGCGAAGGTGGGGAGCAGGTCCGAGGCGTCGGACATGTTTTCATTCAGTCTGCCCGCAGGCGTGACGCCTTTCCAACTGACGATGAATGGCACCAGCCCGCCGCCTTCTTCCATGCCGCCCTTTTGTCCGATGAGGCGGCGTCCGCCGATAGTGGCAAGATCGGCGGCGGCCTTGGCGGTGCCGTTGTCACCCATGAAGAAGATGACGGTGTTGTCGCGAAGCTTGAGGCGGTCCAGCTCGGCGATGAGCTGGCCAATTTGCTTGTCCATGTAGGTCTCGTTGTCCTTGTAGAGCTGCGCGTAACGTCCGGCGGCATTGAGGCCGGGGGAGGGCGGCGTGCTGTCGGGCGTGGGCAGGATCTGCGCATGCACGAAGGACATCGAGTAATAGAGGAAGAACGGCCGGGCCTTGTTCGCGTTGATGAAGTCAATGGCATTGGCCTGCATCAGATCGGGCATGTAGTCCGTGTCCGACATCGTGAGCTTCTTCGCATTGATGTTATAAGGGCCGGGGTTGGCGCGCACGCCGTCCTCGCCGCCTTTGTCACCGGCGAGCTCATACTTTTTCACCCAACTCGCGGCCGCCGCCTTGTTCCAATAGATGCCGCTGGCCCTGAAGCTCAGCATGTGGTCGAAGCCCCATTCCGCAGCGTCGCCCGATGGCAGGAGCTGGCCCCATTTTCCAATCATCGCAGTGGTGTAGCCGGCTTTCTTCAGCACCGTGGGAATCATGACCTCAGCCTTGTCGCCCGTGCGAATGACGGAAGCGCACGCATCCTGCGTGACCGCCCCCGAGCGGAAGCCATAACGACCAGTGAGAATGAGCGCGCGCGACGGCCCACAGAGCGGTGCGGTGTAAAAGTGGTTGAAGCGGACGCCGGTCTTGGCGAGCGAGTCAATATTCGGGGTCTTGTAGTGATCAGCTCCGTTCGCACCGATCTCCGCGAACCCGAGATCATCGGCGAGGATGAAGATGATGTTGGGCTTCTGCGCAGGCGCGGCGTGCAGCGCGGCCAGCGGCGCGAGGACGAGGATGGTGAGGAGAGCCGAGCGAAGCGAACCGGAGCGAAGCGGAGATCGCTGACGAAGATAAGCATACAAAAGTCGGCAAACAGCCTGCCACATAGTTATCATTGAGATGCAGGCAAAAAGTGCGCGATGGTTCATGGGCTTGAGACTATGGTTTGTCTGAATCGCAGGTGGCGTGTTAGTTCATTAGTTGGTTTTTGCCGGTTCACCCGAGCTGCCACCGCGCCTGCCGCAGCACGGCGGGCTTTGGTTCGGCCATGGCTTCATACCAGATGGTGAGCAGGGTGCCGTCGGCGAGTTCCACGGTGCTGGGATAACCAAGGTCGCCGCTGGTGCCGTCGGCGGAGATGAGCATCGGGTCGCTCCATGATTTGCCGTTGTCGGTGCTGAGGCGCGCTTGGTTGCCGTAGGGTTTACGGCGGTGGCCGTAGCTCATCAGCAGTCGGCCATCGCGCAGGCGCAACAGGTGCGAGGGCAGGCCGAAGGTGATGGGATGCATCTCACTCCAGGTCTTGCCGCGGTCGGTAGATTCGGTTTGCAGCGTCCAGCTTTTGTCTGCGTCGTTGTGATTGCGAATGTGAGCGATGAGGGTGCCGTCGTTGGCTTCGACGGCGTGGAGTTCGTGGTAGGCGTTCCTGTCGCCTTTGCGGGTGGGAATGTCGGAGAGCCATTGCCACGTGAGGCCGTCGTCCTTGGATTCGCAGACGCCGATTTTGCGCTTCTCAGTCCAGAGCTGCTTGCCAGCGTAAAGGAGGCGACCATCGGCGAGTTGGATGGGGCCGTGCGGGCTGTTGACGATGGTGGGAATACGAGGGGACCAAGTGAGACCGCCATCCGTGGAGCGAATGAGCCACTCGCCGAGTTCGGCCTTCCGCTCG
The DNA here is from genome assembly GCA_038238025.1 of Chthoniobacterales bacterium. Classification (GTDB taxonomy): domain Bacteria; phylum Verrucomicrobiota; class Verrucomicrobiia; order Chthoniobacterales; family Chthoniobacteraceae; genus SXWH01. The sequence continues at coordinate 37,300 of JBBRYC010000042.1, read as the reverse complement.
GTTTCGCTGAGGCGTGCCTGAACCGCGTTCCAGCGGGCGATGCGCTCGGGAGGCATCGCGGCCTTTTCCCAGCCCGTCTCCTTCCAAACGGTAAACTGCATTGCTGTCGCCAAGTGCTCCTCATAAGCCAGTGACGTGAACGTAGTCACCAGCAACGTGCCCTTCGCGGTCTCCAGCACGCCGGAGTCGCGATCATCAATCGCGCTATCAAAGAGCACACGAGGCCAGGTCCAGGTCGCGCCGTCGTCACGCGAAGTCATGGCATGCACTTGCCCGAACGGGTCCACATGCGACTCGCGTCCGCCGGACCACGATAGCCAGAGTTCGCCGTTCTTCCGCCGCGCGACCGTCGGCCAGCCGTGATAGAACTCGGGCTGATGCGAGATGACTTTCGTCTCGATGATCTTCGCAGTGGGTGTGGCGGCGCGTGCCATCCATGGAGCGGCAATGGTGACGGCGGTGAGTTGTGCGGCGCGTGTGCAGAATTCGCGACGAGTGCTGAGTTCGATTTGGGTGTTCATGTGCGGGGAAGAATAGGGTTAGCGACGCATCACGAGATTCCCCATTGCCTTGGGGTCTTTGAACTTCGTGCCGCTGGGGAAGAGCATGTAGAACTCAGGGACGTTGCCGGCTAGGCGTTGGCGGCAGATGTTGACGCCCCAGGGATATTTGCGTTGCAGCTCATTTGCGGCGCGATGCATCTGCTCGATGTGACCATCGCCCGCAGGCACGCAGATGTTCACCGTGCGCATATTGATTCGCTGAAAGAGGTCATTCAACGCCGGGAAGTCCTCGAAGACATGCGAGTGGACGTCGATCTTCAGGAGTTGCTCATACGCTGGCGCAGCTCCTTCGTCCGCAGCCTGCAGCGAGGCCAACGGTGTTAGCAGCAGGGCGGTGATAAGGGAGATGCGTTTCATAGGGATGCCTGTCATCGTGTTGCTCCCCTATCGTTTGTTCGTCGTGATGTTTGCCATCATCTCGAAGTTCTTGTTGAACGCCTTGCCTGTCGGCGAAAGCTGGTAGAACTCGGCCTTTTCTCCGGCGAGTCGCTGATGCGAGATCTGCATGCCCCACGGTGCCGAGACTGTGGGGATCAGTGCGCCGAGCGAAGCGTAGTCAATCCTGATCTCGATGCACCACTTGTCGGGGTATTTCTTCACGGCATAATCGCTCACGCTATAAAACGCCGGCAGGTTAGCCACGTTCGGGTCAGTAGCGTCCTGGTCGAATATGGCACCAGCCGGGTTGATGTTGATGACTGGCATGCGCCCGTTCGGCGTCTCTAACCGCATCTCCACAAAATCATCGGCCCAGATGCCCGAGTCGTCGCGCGTCTTGGTGCGGTCATGGAGGCGGTCCATTTTCGGTTCGCGGCACTCGATGGCGATGTAGAGGGCGCTCGGCGTGGCGCGGAACGCAACGGAGGTGGAGACATGGCCGGGCTTAACGCTGGTAAACATGTCCTTCAGCGGAGTGGTTGGCACGGCCTTCCAGAAGGCTTTGGAAAAATCGCCGTCGCACTTGGTGTCTTCTGCGAAACGTCCGGCTTGGATGATGGGACCTTTGCGATGGAGGTTTACGAACAGCTTTTTGAGGGGCTCCATCTCATAGGCGAGGCGGTCGAGCCTCTTCGCATAGATGCTGCCAGCTTCGGTTTTAGCTCGGGCCTTGCCGAAGATGTCGAAGAGCTTAGTCACGTCTTCCTCCTTGAAGTTTCCTGAGGATGCGGTCACGCGGCGCGGCGCTCTCCTCATCCATATTTCCTCGCCGAACTTATCCAGCGCCTTCATCTCTTCCGCAGCGGGGCCGAAATAGAGCGTGTAGTATTCGGCGAGCAGCTTGTCCACATCCACTGCCGGATCCCACATCAGCTTCGAGTAGAGATACATCATGAGGTGCGTCTGTGCCGGGCAGCCTATGTTGGTGTTGCGGTTTTCGGCTTTTGCATAGCCGCCAAAGGGGGCGTCGTATTCGAGAAGGAATCCCTGGCACTTATCGGGCGTGATGTTCTTGAAGAGCTGCTTCAGGTTTTCTGTGAAAATATACGGGGTCGGCGGATAGTTGCGGTGAGGGCCGCGGTCATAGAGGTAGTCGTAATAGATGAACTGTTCCGGCTGCTTGACGCACTTGAACCAGTCCTTCATGACGGAGGTGAACTCTGGGGTCATGTGGTCATAGGCCGTGGTGTTCGCGAAGACGCAGGTCATGTCATCCGGGATAAACTTGCCGTTGAGTTGGGTGGGGACGCCGACCGTGCCGGAGTAGGCGTAGAAGGCTTTGCGCTGTTTGTTGCCGGGATACTTCTTGTTATAGCGCTCGAGCATGTTCGCATTGAAATCCCATGCGTAGTCGCTGTAGCGCCCGGCATCGCCGCGCTCTTTCAGTTTGTCCCATCCGTTGGCCACATCCTCGTCGCCGATGGCGCTCCATCCGTCCGGTTGGTTGAAGCTGACATACGGGAGCATCTTCGGATAGAAGGCATTGGCCGACTCCAGATACTCCAGGAAAGTGGAGCGAAACTTTTCGCCGGAGAGCTTCGGTGCGCGGAAATCGGGCTGGCCGTTGATCTTTCCGGCACACTCGGGGTCTTCTTTGCCGTCGAGGATACGCCCTGCGGCATGGTAGAAGAAGATGAACTCGCTCATGCCGCCGCCCATGGACTTGAACCACATGGCTTCATCGCGGCAGCCACGCCAATGGCTCCAGTTACGGTAACGGAAGGCCGGCTCGCTCTTGATGTCCTGATCGGCAACGATGATGTCCTTCTTTTCGGGGATGACCTGCCCGAGGTCGGCGAAGGGCATATACCAACGGAACCCGAGTTGCTCGAGCAGCGCGTAAACGGCGAAAATGGTGCCGGTGGAATCAATGCCATCGTGAAACCCAAGGCTCCGCGACGCATCCTTTTCGCGGCACTGGTTTTGGAGGCCATTCATGAACATCGGCGAGCGCCATTTGTGCCCGCCGGTGTGCTTCAGCCATTTGTCTTCGACCTTATAGAGGTTGTCCTCGCTGAGACCGAAGTGTTTATACCATTCGATATCGACTCCAGCCGCGATGACGTCGTCGCCTTTGACGATGATCTTGTAGCCGTCGTATTTGACCTCTTTGAGATCCATCCCGAGCTTCTTCGTCACCTCATTTTCACCGAACCAGACCTTGGTCTTCACCTTGCCGGTCGGCTCGCTCACCATCTCGAGCTTAGTGCCCGACATCTTGGCGATGATGCCCTGAAACTCCGTGGCGGCCGCCTTCACGATCGGATTGGCGTCCTTCGGGATGACGATTTCGGCCGTCGCCTTGCCGTCCTTCACGATCGGCGCTGCGGAAAGGGGCACAGAGCAACAGAAGATCAGCAGGGCGGTGAGGAGTGTGGCGGTGTGTTTCATTTCGGTGTGTTTCAATCAGGTTTGTTCCGCTTTGCCGCGTCTTTGAGGCGTTGTCCATCGAGCGTGATGTCCTTGCTTTCATCAAGGCCGAGCAACGCGCTGCCGCTGGCTTCATCAACCTGCGCTGCGTGCATGGGATCGTTGAGCACATTGGCTGATAACTTAACCGCAGCCGAGCGCCGCACGATGATGGCCTGTCGCTCCGTGGGTTCATTTGGCCGAGCCAATACGGTGGCGCGGATCGGCGAGTTGATGCGGTTGTTCTCGATGCGAGAATCTTTGATGCCGATGAGGTTCATCGCGGGGCCACCGTTGCGGGTGATGGTGTTGCCGGTGATGACGAGGCGCTCGATGGGCGGGATGCCGTCCTGGCCTTGGGCGTTGTGAGCGTGGGCCTCGATAGCTGCACCGTGCGGGCGGGGGCTCACATCGGTGAAGGTGTTGTCGGCGATGGTGATGTCGCTCGGGATGCCGCCGACGAGGCCCATGCCGGTGTTGAGGCTGATGTTACTACCCATGCGCGTGAAAGCGCAGCCGCGCACGGTGCCGGGGCCGGACATGATGAGCAGGCGCTGGAAGTTGTCTTCCCAGCGGCAATTCTGCACCACCCATCCAGCGCATTCGTGGTCGAGCCATTCGGCTTGCCCCTCGGCGAAGGGCGTGGCGTCTTGATCCAGGGTGAGTTGGAAGTCTTTGAACGCGATGAGTTTTGCTTCGCCGAGAAGGACGCCAGTCTTGCGATGAATGAAGCGCAGGCGGTCGCCGGGGCGAGCATTAGTCAGCGTGGGACGCAGAGAAGGATTCGTCTCCAGCGTGACTTGCTGGCCCGACACGGCTTTCACTTTGCCCCAGATGCCGTGGAAATTTTGCAGGTCATCCGCCGTGTGTCGGATGGTCACGTTATAGAGCGTCGAGCCATAGCGCGTGGAGCGGCACAGATAGCCATCGGCACCCTTCCACTGACTCGTGCCGGGTCGCGGGCCGAAGTAGCAATCCTTCCAAAGATGCGCACCATCGCCACCGCTTTCGCTCGGGCCGCCTTTGGCCACATAGACGCTGACGCCGTGCAAGGTGATGTTCGCCGAGTCCTCCAACGCTATGGCTCCGGCGGTGGTGTAGAGACAGGAAAGCCCATCGCCCACGCGCAGCACGCCGAGTTCGCCATAGGCACGCTCCCAATTCGCATCGTGGATGCGTTCCATCAGGTCGGCATCGGCCATGTTGATCCAATAGCGACCCTCGGCGGAAGGGGTGATGTCCGTGAAGCGCAGCCTATGGATGCTCGGATTCAAATCATAGAGCGGCACACAGAAGCGGCCATCGCTCTTGAAGGGAAGCAGACGCTGCTCATCACCGCCCTTGTAAGTCGCGGGAACGACGATGCCGGGCGACGGCTGGATTTCAAAACGATAGCCCTCGCGGTCGATGCGTGTGATGCGGCCTTCGATGCAGCCCCGCGTGCCACGATCCAGGATCGCACCACGGAGCACGAGGTTCCGGCAGTTCTGAAACCCCATGCAGCGATGCCCCGGCGGCATTTGCTTGTCATCCAGGTCGAACCAAAACGTCGCGCCCGTCGCCTCGATCACGAAAGGATGCTCCGCATCGCGCTGCATCTCAGTGAAGCCGAGCGGATAGATGACCCTGGCTCCTTCATAACGTTCCTGGCCAAAGCGATAGTCCCCCGGCGGAATCCGCACCTCGGCGGCACCGCTGTCGAATGCCTTCATCACCAGCGGCAGCACATCCAGGCCGCGCTGGCGCTGCACCGCCTTTTCCTCGTCAGTGAACTGCGGCCCCGCCGGGAGATCGAAGCTAAAGCGTGCGTCAACCGGCGGCGGTGACTTTGATTCCAGAATCGCGCGCTGCTGCGGCGAGAGATGACCTTCGGCACCCATCGTGACCAGCGGCGCGAAGAGCAGGGCGGTGAGAGCCGAGTAAAGCGCAACAGCCCGCCATGATGGTTTCAAAAGTTCGCGGGCATCGGTGAGGGTGTGTTTCATGGTCATTACTTCCAATCATCCGTGCGGAAGGGTGAGGCGGGCAATCCGGCACCATTGTAGAGATTGCAGCCTTCGGGATTGGTGGCCCAGGCGTAGCGCACCGCCACAGGTGCGGTCACTTGGGAACTGCTCACGATGACGGAGTCGCCTTCGATTTTCGCGTCGGCCCAGACGAACTTCCTGTCTTCACCGGCGATGGCAAAGCGCTGCAAGGGGCCGCCTTTCGCGTTGAGACCCTGCGCATGAGAGAAGCTCACGCGAAGCGCTGCGGCTTCCTCCTTCATTGTCTGATACTGCGGGCCGCTTGACTCGATTTTGTGCCCGTAGGTTTTCTCCAGCGCGACGAGTGCGAGGCGTTTGCCCACGTCCTGTTTGTTCGTGGGATGGATGGTGTATTGGCTGCCCAATTCGATGCCGACGGCCATGCCGCAGTTGGGCACGGTGTTGGCGACTTGCCTTTGTGCTTCGCGGAGGAATGGCCAGCTCGCGTGTTGGTCCTGAGCATCCTTCGGCGGCGCGTCGTTGTTGACGAGCTGCTGGATGATAAACGGAAAATCGCCTTGCTGCCATTGCGTGCGCCAGTCGCGAATCATGAGCGAAAGCAAGTCCCGGTATTCCGCGTGGCGTGGCGCGTTGCTTTCGCCTTGATACCAGATGGCACCCTTGAGCGCGAAGGGCACCAGCGGCGCGATCATGCCGTTGTAGAGCGCGGACGAGACAGTGCGAAATGGAATGTTGTTCGGTTTGGGCCGCGAAGCCAGGGCATCCGGCGGGAGAGCTGGCAGCGTGCTCTCCTGCTTCAAGAGCCACTCATCGTTGATCGCTCCAGGATCCGACACCGGAACTTCCAGTTTCTTGCCCCACTGCCAGAGCCCGGCTTTTTCGGTGGCTGAAAAGATGCGGATGGCGATGACGTTGCGCCCGACCTTCACGTGTTCACCTGGCACCCGATAAGCGCGCTGAGCGAGATAGTATTCGGGCGGAGCGTCCGGTGCGTGCCCGATCTCCACGCCATTCCAGTAGGCCGTGTCATACTGCTCCGACATCGAAATCAGTTTGAGGGTGAAAGGCTTGCCAGCGGCCTCGGCGGGCAGATCAATCTCCTTCCGCACCCAGAACGCCCCACCGCTCTTGAACCCAAGCTGGCCCCATTGGGAAGGCAGCGTGACCTTTTTCCAATCCACCGTGTCAAGCGCCGGATCGGCCCAGCCCTTGGCGGTGTCGGAGATCGGTGTCGGTTTCACGCCAAATTTTTCCTCCCATGCGCTGCGCTCGCCCGGAAAGCGTTTGATCGCCTCCGGCTGCGCCTTGATCTGCGCAATCTCCTGTGCGGCGCGTTCGCTGAATATCGGCACGCTTTGCAATGCACCGAGCCGCGTCCAAGCTTCCGCCGGCGTGCCACCCACGGAGCTATGCAGGAGCCCGATGGGAATCCGCAAATCCTGGTGCAGCTCACGCCCAAAGTAATAGGCGACCCCCGAGAAGCTGCCCACCGTCTGCGGCGAGCAAGGCTGCCATGTTCCCTGCACATTGTCCGCAGGTGCGAGTGACGGATTCTGCGCCACCGTGAAAGAGCGAATCTGCGGATACTGCGCGTGGGCGATTTCCTGCTCCGCATTGGCCGTATCCTTGACGTTGAAAAACATGTTCGACTGCCCCGAGGCCAGCCACACGTCGCCGACGAGGACGTCAGAGATTGACGCGCCGTTCGCTTTCAATTCACGCGGCTCGACACTCGCGGGCATCGGATCGAGTTTCACCATCCACTTGCCTGCGGCATCGGCCTTCGTGGTCTTTTTTGCTCCGGCAAACTCAACTGTTATCTCCGCACCCGCATCGGCCCAGCCCCAGATGGGAACCGCCGCGTCGCGCTGCAAAACGGTGTGGTCAGTGAAGACTCCGGCGAGCTTGGTTTCAGCGGCAGGCAGCGCGGCCAGTGGCGCGAGCAGCAGGGTGGTGAGGAGAGAAAGCGTGCGATTGTTCATCGCGTTTACTTCAGGTGTTTGTCGAGAAAGCCAAATACCAGTGGTCGAAAATCCTTCGCCTTGGATACGAGTGCGAAGGTGTGCGGCGCGTCAGGGATGATTTCGAGCTGGTGCTCCACCCCGGCATTCTTGAGTGCGTCGGCCATCGTGTGCGCCTGGCTCTCGGGCACGGTTTCATCGGCGGTGCCGTGGACGATGAGCATGGGTGCGGTGCCCGCACTGACGTAGGTGACGGGCGACGCTTTGCGATAGACCTCGGGATTCTCCGCGCGCGTCTGGAGGAACATTTTCATGTCGTGGTAATTCGGGAGGTCGAGCGCGCCGTAGAAATCAATCGCGCACTGCACTTGCGTGCTCACACCGGGGAAGGGCGCGTCCGGTTCGAGGCCGTCTTTCGGTGTCGTGGTGGCGAGCATGGCGGCGAGATTGCCGCCTGCGGAGTTGCCGAATGCGGCGATGCGTTCAGCGTCGAGGCCCAGGCGATCGGCGTTCACGCGCAACCAGCGCACTGCGGTCTTGGCGTCGAGCAGGCTGCGCGGCCAGGTCGGGCTTTTGATGCCTTTGTTCCAGAGCCGGTAGTTGATGCTCATACAGACGTAGCCGTGCTTCGCGAGTTCCACGGCCATCTGGACTTCGCGGCCCTTGGCTTTGTCGCCGTCGTTGAAACCGCCGCCGTGCATTAACAAAATAGCGGCGTGACGCTCTCCGGCGGGCTTGGCGGCGGGGAGGTAAACATCCGCCTTCTCCTTCCGGTCCGCAGCCAGATATGCGACGTCGCGCTCGACGCGAATGCCCGCTGGAATATCAGGCGCGGCCTCGATTTTCCACTCCTTCTTATCTGCTGCGAGGAGCCCTGCGGCTGAAACCGCGAGCATGAGAGTGATGAGTGTTTTCATTGCAGTGGAAAGGTGGATGGCGATTCAGGAGAGCGCGCGCTGATCATCTGGATGTGTGCCTGGCTCCAGCGTAGGCCTTGCCCGTCGCGGTGGATGCACCGTTTGAATCGAACAACGCCGATGTGCCCGCGCGCGAATCGTGCCACGCGTAACGCTCCACCCAGGGCGTCGCCTCCATCCATCGAATCGTCTCCTGGATGAACTGCGTCACCTGTGCCTGTGAGAACTTGTCCGGCTCCTTTTCCGAGCTGCCCGCTGTCTGCGGCGCAAACTCCGTGATCCACACCGGCTTGTTGAACTTCGCGTGGATCTCCTCCAGGTCGCGGATGAAGTGCTTTGAATCCGCGCCCTTATACCAATGCACGGTGATGAAATCCACCTTCGGGTGTCCCGCCATGAATGCCGTGAGCCATTCGCTTTTCAGGGGATTCCCCGCCATCGCCGGACTGCCCACGCGCCTGGCCTTCCCCGCGACCGTCGCCCAGTGCGCGAGCGCATCCGTCACCGGCATGTTCGACTGCTTCTCGTTGTCCGGCTCATTGAAGCCGAGCACCGTGTCGCCCACGACATGCGAGCTGACCTTTTTTTCGGAAAAAATCATCGGCACAAACTTCGCCACCGTCTTCACCGTCGTCTCCGAGTGCCAGTTGTAAAACCACGCAACATCGAGTGCGTTCAACTGCGCCGCGCCGAGCCCATGCCGCTCCGCCAGGCCCACGCCTTTCTTCTTCGACACCGGCGTCTGCGCGGAGACCGGCGTCTGCGCGGAGACCGGCAGCGGGACGGCGCAAAATGTGGCAGCGAAAATCGCGAGGAGGAGGCTGTGTCGTTTCATTGTGTTTTGAGTGAGTGGGAGAGTGGAATGCGCGGGCATTAGGCAGCGCCCAGAAGCCCAGTTTTCGCAAGAATAGTCACGCAGGCTACTTCCCCTGCGGATGCTTGCCGCCCTGGGTGATGAATTCCTCGCGCGTGACTAAGCCGTCTTTGTTCGCATCGAACTTGTCGAAACGTTCCGCTGCGGCCTTCGCGTCGGATTGATGCGTGGTGTAATACTCGCGCGTGATGCGGCCTTCCTTCTTCTCGTCGAGGCGGTCGAACTTCGGGCCACGCTCTTCGGTGTCGGTGGTGTTAGTTGTGGGTGCTGCCGTGGTTGGTTTTGGCTCAGCGGCTTTGCCTTTGCCTTTGCCTTTGCTCTTCGGGGCATCGGTGGGTGCTGAAGAGCCGACCGGCGGGAGATGCTTCGCGAAGGCCTCGATGATCGCCTTGTTTTCCGGCTTGTCGTGCAGGCTCACGGTTTCGGCGGGATCGTTCTTTTCGTCGTAGAGCTCGACGGCGATGATCTTCGGGCCGGCTATCTCGCGCCAGAGCGTGCAGCGGTAGCGTTCATCGCGGATGCTGTAGCCCATCACGTCGCCGCCGCCCGTCTTCCCAGCTTTGCGCGGGTATTGGCTGATGGCGACTTTCGCCGACGGCGCGGATGGATTCTCGATGAACGGCTTCAGGCTCTTGCCAGTAAGTCCGCTCACAGCGGGCAGGCCGCAGAGATCCGCGAGCGTGGGATAGACATCCACGAATTCGACCGTGGCCTCGCATTTTTTCCCGGCGGTCTTCTGCTTCGGCACGCTGATGAGCAGCGGCGCACGCGCGGCGATTTCAAAGTTCGTGTGCTTTTCCCACAGGCCATGATCGCCGAGCTGCCAGCCGTGATCGCCCCAGAGCACGATGATGGTGTTGTCCGCGAGACCTTCCTTTTCCAGCGCATCGAGCACCTTGCCGACTTGCGCGTCGGTGTAGCTGATCGCGGCGTAGTAGCCGTGGCGGAGTGTCTTCGCAAAGTCGGCCGGGATCGGGTTGCCTTTCGGCACGCCCTGATAGTTGTGCAGCTCGCTGTTCTGGTGGCCGGCAAATTCCGGGCAGCCCTCGGGCAGATGATCGATCGTCGGCAGCGGGATCGTGTTCGGGTCGTAGAGAGCCCAGTATTTTTTTGGCGAGACGAACGGCAGGTGCGGCTTCAGAAATCCGACTGCGAAAAAGAACGGCTTCCCCTTCGACTTCAGCTCATGCAGGCGCTTCACCGCCTCCGCAGCGGTTGCGCCATCGGGCAGGTCGTCCTCGGATTTCGGGCTGACTTCAAACGCAGCGCCGCCCTTGGCTTTCTTGCCATTCTTGCGCGCCCCGGGCTTGTCGTTGTCATCGGGCGACTCGCCTTTCGAGTATTCCTCCTTGTTCACGTCGTGCCGCGTCACGATCTGCTTCGTGTAATCCGCGAGATCGGTGTCCACGGATTTTCCGAATGGATACCAGTGCGGCTCACTCCACGAGCGGCCATCCTCGAGGCCCTTGTGATACACCTTGCTCAGCGCGGCGCAGTGATAGCCGTTCGCCTTGAAGTGCTGCGGCAGCGTGATGCAGTCCGGCTGCGCCACGCGGAAATGCGTCTCCAAGTCCCACACCTTGGTCACATCGGGCCGCAGCCCTGTGAGCATCGCCGTGCGCGAAGGGCTGCACACCGCCTGCTGGCAGTAGGCGTGGTTGAAGACTATGCCGCGAGCCGCGAGCCGATCCATGTTCGGAGTCTTGATGATCTTGTTCCCGTAGCAGCCGAGTTCCGGCCGCATGTCATCCACGGCGATGAAGAGCACATTTGGCTTTGCCGCGAATGATGAATGCGGAATGACGAATGACGCGGCGAGCAGCGTGAGGAATGGAATGGGTTTCATGAGGGTGTCGGGTCGGGTGCGGGGAGTTCAGTGGGAAACAGCGCTGCGGGGAATCATTGCCCCGATCACTTTGCACGATGGGAAACCGCGACGCTTCCACACCGCCGTCAGCGTGAACGCGATCGCGGCTCTCATTGTGGTGGGCCTTTCCTCATGGGGCCGCGCCCGCCGCGCCGTTCCTCGAAAGGTTTCGCTTTCGTCGGATCATATTTTGGATTCGCCGTCGGCATTCCCGCGCTGACGGACTTGAGGTAGTCGTTCATCCGCTGCTCGAGCGTGCCGGTTTCCTTTGCGCGCTCCTTGGCGAGGTCGTGCTGCTCGGCGATGTCCTTCGAGAGATCGAAGAGCATCGGCACATTCGTCTCGTAGGGGTGGATGAGCTTTTCATGGCCGAGCACGATGGCCGTCGCCGGGCCGAGCTCGTCTTTGTCGTAGTGCGGAAAGTGAAACACCATCTCCTCGCGTGAACGCTTGACCGTGGCATTCGCCGCGCCGCCGAGGACAGGCACGAGGCTGCCGCCCTCGATCGTTTTTGGCAGCGGATCCTTCACGCGCGCAATCGCCGCGATGGTCGGGAGAATGTCCACGGTCGTCGCGCGCACATGTGAGCACATGCCCGGCTTCACGCCCGGCCCGCGCACGATGAGCGGCACGCGCAGGCCGCCCTCCCACACGGTGCCCTTGCCATTCGCGAGCGGGCCATTTGCATTGCGCCCCTGCGCACCGTGATCCGAGGTGTAGATGAAATATGTGTTCTTCGCGATACCGAGTTCGTCGAGCTTCGCCATCAGCATCCCGATGGTCGTGTCCATGTCCTGCGTCACCGCCGCGCCGCCGACGAGACGCTGGTCGCGATCCGTCGTCGCGCGCCTGCGCACGTCCGCGTAAGTTTCCGGCTTCGCATCCGTCCCGCCACGCCCGGCGTAGTGCGAGATTTGCAGGTAGAACGGCTTCCCCGCCTTCGCCTGCCGCGCCATGAAATCCATCCCGCGCTCCGTGATTCCGAACGCCTGCTTCGGGTTCGGATTCTCCACGTCCTCCGGCCCGCCGTTGTTGTTCGGCCCGTCGTTCTCCTCGAAGCCGTGGCGTGTCGGACTCACGCGACCGACGTGCCATTTGCCAAAGTGCGCCGTCGCGTAGCCCTCGCGTTTCAGCATGGAAGCGATGGTCACTTCCGACTCCGGCAACTGCGAAATCTGCTGCGGCGGCACGACCTTGCTGCCCGTCTCCGTGAAGCTGCTCTCCTTCCCGCCTTTCCCCTCGCCGACGAATGTCATGTGCAGCGCCGTGGGGCTGCGCCCTGTGAACAGCGCCGCGCGCGTCGGCGTGCAGCGCGGTGATGCGGCGTAAAAATCCGCGAAGCGCATTCCATCCGCTGCGAGTTTTTCGAGTGCAGGCGTGCGCGCGAGCGTGCTCTTCGAGCCCGGCACCGTGTCATCCATCTGCACCGACGACGAAGCCCAGCCCTGCGCCTCGCCCATGATGATGACGAAGTTGGGCCTCACATCCGCCGCGATGAGATGAAGTGATGCGAGCAGTGCAAACGTGATGCCGAGAAAAAATGCGTGTGCGGTTTTCATGGGAGAAATTCTACCGGCGGCATTTCAGTTCAGCGGATAGCTCGTCATCTTGCGAATGGCGTCGCCATCAATCTTCTTGAACTCCATCCGGTAGAAGTGCTGCGGGAAACTCTCCGTGTTGGTGACCTGATGCGGCGCCTGTGGCGTCGTCATCGCTCGGCACGTGGGATACTGCGCCTCGCCATCCTGCGGCAGGCGCGGACGGTTTGCCTCGGCACCTGCTACGAGATCCTTGTTCACGACCCTGGGCTGCGGCGCATCCATCATGAAAACAGACGGGAACTTGTGCCCGTGCATGTTCTCCGTCTCGCCCGGCTGCACGGCGACTTCGAGCAGGCGCACGTGATCATTTTCAAAGAGCACCTTGTGATTTTTCGGCGCGGCGTTGACGGAATCCATCGTGTCGGGCCAGCGCCAGAGCGCCTGCCCATTTTGTGCCGCCGCATTCTGCGCCCACACGCCTGCGGCGAATGCGACTGCGATGACGGCGAGTGTTCCTGTGATGAGCAATGGTTTGTTGGTTTTCATGTCGGGAGTCTTCTAGTTGGCTGCGGGGCGGGGCGGAGGATTCTGTGTCTTCCCCGGCGGCATCGCATTCGCGCCAGCACTGCCGCGTGTGTAGATGACGCTGAGCGATGCGCTCGCGAGCACCTTGTCCTTCATCGCCGCGAGCAGCACGTCGCGATTCACCTCGCGCGGCGGCGGCGTGATCTGCAGCGGCGCGCTGAGCGCATACACGGTGAGCACGTAGGTCTTCGCGCCCGGCCCCTGCGAATGCGGCGGCTCGTAGCCGATCTGGCCCTTGAAACTCGTGCCGAGTTTGCCCACGCCCTGCACATTTTTCGGCAGCGCCGCCGTCGTCGCGGGGATGTCCCACATCGTCCAGTAGTGCTTCATCGTGTTGCCCGGCGCGAGGTGATCCATGATGAGCGCGAAGCCCTTCGTCCCGGCGGGCGCGCCCTTCCACGCGAGCGGCAAAGTCGCGCCGCTGCCGTCGCCGGTGAAGTCCACCGGCAGCTTGCCATCGGCGGAAATTTCGGTGCTGCTGAGGAGAAAAGTTGCGTTCGGTTTCTTCATCGTATCGGGGCCGAAGGGCGATGCGGTCGACTGCGAAGCCCCTTCATTCCGGCCCGGTCCGCCCTGCTGTCCGCCACGCTCTGGCCCGCCACCGCCTTCGCGCGGCGGCTGACCGCCGGGACCACCCTCCGGGCGCGGAGGACGATCCGCTCCACCTCCACCCGGCGGACGTTGCGGGCCACCGCCACCTTGCCCACGCTCGCCATCCGGACGTTTCCCGCCGGGACCACTACCGCCACCACCGCGATTGCGCAGCGTGTAGGTCTCCTTCGTCGTGCCGGCTTTTCCATTTTGAAATTCAAACGGGAACGTGCCGTCTGCATTGATCGCGTAGAGCACCGCGCGTTTGTCGCCATTCACCTCGTAGCTCAGCTTGTAGCTGTTCGCGCCTGTGGACTCGAAGCCTGTGATTTTCGCCCCGCGCAAAGGCGCTCCTGCCTCGCGGACGCCATTCGCGCGCGGCTGTGGATCCACCTGCCCGCCGGCCTCGGTGACCTCGCCGTGAAAGCCGCCGTTCACGTACGGATATTTGTTCGACGCGTGGTAGTGATAGCCGAGCGCCGTCGTGTGGCCGTTGAACGCATCGAGCTTCGCAGGCTGCGATCCATCCGGCTCGGTGAGTCCGAAAATCGGATAGCCATCGAGTGCAAACGCGATGGGCTGGCCCTTGCCCACGACCTTCTGCAAATGCAGCGGTGCCGAGTGATAGTGATAGTCGTCCGCGCGCCCGCAGTGCCCGCCCCACTCGTCGAGCTCGCCGATTTCCTGCGAGACTTCGCCGCGATTGTTCTGCGGATTGAAAATCGGAATGCCATTCGCCGCGAGCGCGATCGCCCCGCGCAGGAACGCGCCCTTGATCGAGCGCGGCTCCTTCGCCGGCACCGGCACGAGCGGAATCTGCCACGCATTCGCGCCCGTGTAATTCTGCGGCAGCGGCACCTGCTGCTGCCACGCGGTGATGCCGACCATCATGTTGTGCGCGGGCATCCCGTTGCTTTCGACGAAAAGAAACTTCTCATCCCACCGCACGCTCACCTTCGGCGCGAACGCCTCGAACACCGCCGCCTGCGCGGGACGGTTCGAGCGCGTCGGCTGGATTCCGGCGCGCGGCTTCGCGGTGCCCGCGCCGGCCTGCACGAAGGTCCACTGCGGCGGCTTCACGGAGAAATCGTCGTGCGGCGGGGTGCCGTCGTTTTTCCCGATGTCGTGCGCGGAGGAGATTGCGACGTGCAGTGTGATTGCGATGCTGGCGAGCAGGGTTGGTATTTTCATGGTCAGTTGTCAGAGGTTAAAAATGAGCGGGCATATCAGCGGGAGCAGGGAGGCACTTGTTTTCACGGGACGGATGGGGAACGGCTGCGGATGCCCAAACGCTAAATGGCCCGTGTCAGCATTCCGTCTGAGGTTGGCGGGAAAATTGTCAGCAAACGGTAAACCTGACCCACGATCATGAGCAGGCGGACAGCGCGGACAAACCCCGGCAGATCGGGGCACTGCGCGGAAATTCAACGTGCCGCGTCTGGGACAGGCTGGCCGGAATTTTTTCCGCGCAGCCACACGAAGATGACCGGCGTCACGATGAGGATGTGGATGAAGCTGCTCACCATCCCGCCGACGATCGGTGTCACGATTGGCTTCATCACCTCCGAGCCGGGATGATGGCTCCACAGGATCGGCACGAGGCTGGCGATGATGGTGGCGACGGTCATCGCCTTTGGCCGCAGACGCAGACGCGCGCCTTCCTTCACGGCAGCGATGAGGTCCGCATGGGTGAAGGCAGCGCCAAGCTGCTGCCGTTTCCGCTGCACGGCCTCGTCGAGATACACGACCATCACGACGGCAGTCTGAATCGCGGTGCCGAAGAGCGCGATGTAGCCGACCCACACCGCGACACTGAAATGCCAGCCGAGCGCGTATTGCAGAAACACTCCGCCGCTCAGCGCGAAGGGCACGGCGAGGATGACGTGCGCGGCTTCGCCCGCCCTCCGGTAGAGCTGGTGCAGCAGCAGGAAAATAATGATGAGCACGGCGGGCACGATGAATCCCAGCGTCCTCGCGGCGTGGATCTGGTTCTCGTATTCGCCGCTGTATTCGATCGTCATGCCCTGCGCCGCGAGCAGCGGGGCGATGTCGCGCTGCACGCGGGCCTTCACCTCGTCCACGAAACCGCCGAGGTCGCGCCCGCTCACATTCGCCTGCACGAACGCGCGCAGACGGCCGTTCTCGCTCAAGATTTCGTCGGGGCCTTCGGTGCGCTCGATGTCCGCGAGCTGGCCGAGCGGGATCACTTTACCCGGCCTGCCATCCGCCCCAGGCGGCGCGGTGACGAGCACGTCCTTCAGCCGGGTGAGATCCTCGCGCTCGCTGCGCTGAAGGCGCACCTGCACCGGCAGGCGATTGCGCCCCTCGAACGCCGTCGTGACGTTTTTTCCACCGAGCCCGGCTTCCACGACATCGAGCACGTCCTGCGCTCTCATGCCGTAGCGCAGCAGCGCGTCGCGGTTCACGCGCACTTCGAGCCAGGGCTTCCCCTGAATGCGGCTGGGCGCGACGCCGGTCGCGCCGCGGACTTCCTGCACGATGCGCTGCACATCGAACGCGGCTTGCTGGAGCTTTGCCGGATCGTCGCCGAAAATTTTCACGCCGAGCTGTGCGCGGATGCCGGTGGAAATCATGAGCACGCGGCCCTCGATGGGCTGGAGAAAACCGGGCACAGAGCCGGGCACCGTGCGCAAGGCTTCCATCATTTGCGCGACGAGCTTTTCCCTCGTCATGCCGCTGCGCCATTCGCTCTCGGGCTTGAGCTGGATCGTGGTCTCGATCATTTGCGTCGGCGCGGGATCGGTCGCGGTGTCGGCGCGTCCGAGCTTGCCGGCTGCGGAGCGGACTTCGGGAAAACTCGAGAGCACCTGATCCTGCCGCGCCATCACGCGCTTCACTTCCGAGAGTGCGGTCGCGGGCACGAGGCTGGGCATGTAGAGCAGGCTCCCCTCATGGAGCGGAGGCATGAATTCGCGCCCCATGCGCGGCACGAGCGCGAGCGCCGCGCCGAGGATGATCGTGGCTGCGGCGAGGATCGTCCCGCGGTTCTTCAGCGCAAAATCGAGTGCGGGATCGTAGAGCTTCAGCAGCAGGCGCATCACCATGTTCCGATCCTCGGAATGGAATGGTCCGCGCACGAGCACCGTGCAGAGCACCGGCACGATCGTCACCGCGAGCAGCGCCGCCGCGAGCATCATGAAGGTTTTTGCAAAGGCGAGGGGGTGGAAAATTTTTCCCTCCTGCCCGCTCAGCGCGAACACCGGCACGAAGGCGAGAATGATGATCGCCATCGCGAAAAAGATCGGACGCCCGACCTGTTTCGCCGCCCGCAGCGTGATCTCCCAGGTCTCGCCGGCCGTCAAACGCGAGCACTTCGCCCGCTCCGCCTGCTCGCAGTGGCGGATGACGTTTTCCGTGATCACGATCGCCCCGTCCACGATCACGCCGATGGCGATGGCGATGCCGGAGAGGCTCATCACGTTCGACGTGATGCCAAACTCACGCATGAGCGCGAACGAGATCAGAATGCTCAGCGGCAGCGGCAGCGTGACGATGAGGATGCTGCGGAAGTGAAAGAGGAAGACGATGTGCGCGAGGATCACGAGGGCGATTTCCTCCGTCAGCGTGCGCTGCAGCGTGCCGATGATCCGATCGATGAGTTCGCTGCGATCATAGAATGGGCGGATCGTCACGCCGGGCGGCAGGCTCGGTGCGATGAGCGCGATCTTCGCCTTCACGCGCTCGATCACGTCGCGCGGATTTGCGCCGGTGCGCATCACGACGGTGCCGCCCACGATCTCGCGTCCATCCACATCGAGCGTGCCGCGGCGAAAGTCGCCGCCGAGTGCGATCCGCGCGACATCCTGCAGCCGCACGGAAACGCCGCCCCTTTCCACGAGCACGATTTTTTCCAAATCCGCCACGCTCCCGATCAGCCCGGTGCCGCGCACGACGAACTCCATGCCGTTCTCCTCGATCGTCTTCCCGCCGACGTTGAGGTTCGATTCGCCCACTGCCGCCATCACCATGTTCAGCGACACGCCGACCGCGCGCATTTTCATCGAGTCCACCTCGATCTGATACTGCCGCACGAAGCCGCCGATGCCCGCGACTTCGGCGACACCCGGCACGGCACCGAGCTGATGCCTGATGAAATTGTCCTGCACGGAGCGCAACTCGCCGAGGTCGTAGCGGTGGCCGTCCGGCAATTTTGCCGGAGCGACATCGAGGTAATACTGAAACACCCAGCCGAGGCCGGTCGCGTCGGGGCCGAGCTTCGGCTGCACGCCGGCGGGCATTTTTTCACCGAGCGACGAAAGACGTTCGAGGATGCTCTGCCGTGCTGCGGAGGAGGAGACTCCGTCTTCAAAAATCACCGTGACAAGCGAGAAGCCGAACATGCTCGTCGCGCGCACCGCCTTCACATCCGCGAGGCCCTGGAGATTCAGCGAGAGCGGGGAGGTGATCTGATCCTCGACTTCGCGCGGGCTGCGGCCCGTCCAGTCGGCGAAGACGATGACCTGGTTTTCGCTCAGGTCTGGAATCGCATCCACCGCCGTGTGGCGGAGCGAACGGACGCCGAATGCGGCGAGAAAAAGTGCGGCGCACGCGACGAGGAAACGGTTCCGCAGCGACCACGTGATGAGTGCGTTGATCACGGCTTCGACTCCGCGATGGGGTCGTGCATGCCGCTGTCGAGTTGCGCCTGTCCGTCAATCAGCATGTTGCCCGAGAGCACGACACGCTCGCCTTCCTTCAATCCGTCGAGCACCTCCCACAGCGCATCGCCGGTTCGACCGAGCCTCACATTGCGCCGCTCATAGGAGCCCGGTGCCATTTCCACATAAACGCGCGGCGCGCCGCCCGCCCATATGACGGCGCTTCGCGGAATGGTGAGGACTTCGGGGGCCTCGAGTTCGATGATTCCTTCGGCGAAAGTCCTGTTCTTCAGACGCCGCTCAGGATTTTCCAAAACGACGCGGACATGGGCTGAGCGCGTTGCCTCATCGAGATTGGGGCTGACAAAATTGACTCGTGCCTTGAGATCCTCGCCGGGCAGTGTCGGCACGCGAACCGTCACGATTTGCCTCTCACGGATGAGCGGGAGATCCTGCTCATAGACGATGAACATGCACCACATCCGCGTGAAGTCCGCGATCTCGAAGAGTCTCTCGCCTTCCTTCACATGCTGGCCCTCGTTCACGTAGCTCTTCACGATCGTGCCGGCGATCGGGGCCACGATGCTGAACTGGGGATCGTCCGCCTGCCGCTGAGGGATCGCGTTGATCTGCTCCTGCACCAGGCCGAACTGCTCCAGCCGGCATTTCGCCTGATCGAGTGCGGGGCCGCCGTGGGCGAGTGCGAGCTTGTAGTCGTTTGCCGCGTCGAGGAGCAAATGGCTGGAGATGGTCGCGATGGGCTGCCGGAGTGAGATCGGCTGGCCTTCGTGATTCATCGCGAGCCCGACGATGCGCCCTTCCACCGGCGCGCTGATGACGCCGTGGCGCGACTCGTCCTCGCCGATCATCCCGGCCACTCGCAATGTTCGCGCGAGGCGCTGCTTTTTCACCTCGGCGGTCTGCACGCCGATCACGCCAGGGCTGCCGGGCGGGAGCATCACGATGTCGCCCGCTGCGTGATCGAAGTTCTGCCCGCCCTCGTAAACAGGCACGAGGTCCATGCCGCAGACGGTGCATTGCCCCGGCTTGTCCGACTTCACCCACGGGTGCATCGGGCTCTGGTAGCACAGGATTTTCCCCTCCTTCGCACCGTCGGCACGCGGCGACTGCGACCAGCGCGAGGCAAACCAGCCTGTCGCAGCGGCGAGGACGACAACGGCGATGGGGGCCAGCTTCATGAAGGGCGAATATAGACGCTGCGGGTCATGGTTTGGCCACGGCAAACTGTCCGGCCATTCCGCGATACTGAGACTGCTACTGCACCGTGAGCACGACCGTCTTGTGAACGGTGCCGCCGGAATTGGAGGCGCTCACGCTGATGTTGTAGGTGCCGGCCGCAGTGGTCGCGGGCACCGTGCCGCTGACCATTCCGGTGGTCCCATTGACACTCAGGCCTCCGGGCAGCGCGGTATTGCCGGATAGCAAAATTGCGCCGTAGCCGGTCGGGCTGTTTGTCGCGGCAATCTGATAGCTGAACGCCGCGCCGCGCGTGGCCGTCGCAGTCGCGCCGCTGGTGATGACCGGCGGTGTGAGCACCGACTGGATGACCGCGCGATAGAAGCCTCTCGCCTGCGCGAGGCGGGTGCCGTCCGCTTCCGTGAAGGCCGCGCTCGTGCCATCGTTCGTCACGGTGCCGATGGTGACCCAACTGCCAGTGGTCATGTCCGGCGAGTATTGCACGAGATAGCTCGTGCCCGTCGTGCCGTTGAACTGGAAGTTGATCACGTTGCTGCTGCCCGTCCGCGTGAAGCTCGCGATGGCGAGGGTTTCCGTGGCCGCGCTGGTCACGACAAACTGCCCCATGAGCCCGCCGTCCTCGTGGTTCAGCATGTGGCAGTGCAGCATGTAGGGATTGTTCGGGCTGGCGAAGTCATCGTATTTCGCGATGACACTTACCGTCTCATTGCGCGGGACGTAGAGCGTGTCCTTCCAGCCGGACTCGTAATTCGCGGATGCCTTGGTGCCGATGAGGGAGGCGACGTTGCTGATCGTGTCGAAGATCTGGTTCGTGTTCGCCCCGCCCTGCGTGACGCTGCGGCTGACGATCTTGAACTTGATGTCGTGAATGTGGATCGAATGCCCGAAGATCGTGCCGCCAGTGATGTTCCATTTCTCGATCGCGTTCAGTGGGATGTTGAAGTTGTTCGTCGTCGGCGAGTAGGCGATGCCGTCGAAGGTGAAGCCCGGCGTGCCAGCGTTGCCGTTCTGAATGTTCACCGTGCGCGTGTTGGTCACATCGGCGTTGGTCCAGTAGGTGTTGTTCGCGAGCGTCGCCGGCACTGAAGTGATCGGGTTCGCGGTCGCGGCGGCGACATTGATGTGCAGCACCTTGAAGTCCGAGTTGCAAAGCAGGCCGCCATTTTCATTCCCGACATTGCCGTTCGGTGCGCGCGTGCCGGATTCGCTCCCGGCGAAGCCAAACTGCGCGCCGGTGGGACCGCCCGCAGTGCCGAGGTTGTCGTAGGCCATGAGATCGAGCGAGCTGCCGATCGTGTCGTTGCTCAGATCCACGAGGATTTCCACGCGCTCGCCGATCATCATCGTGAGCTGGCTCACGAGCAGCGGCGCGTTCAGCAGGCCCTGGTCATTGGCGATGACGTAGAAGTTCCGGTTGTCGCTGAAGCCGAAGCGGTAGCCGCGCTGGATGTCCGCGCAGAGGATGCGCAGGCGGACGAACTGCTTCGGCAGGCTCACCTGCGGATTCATCGTGCCGTTCACGAGCACGTAGTCGCCGTAGTTGTCCGAGCTCGAAGTGCTGCCATCGCTCTGCACATATTGGTTCGAGCTGAATTCGTTGTTGCCCGAGAGCAGGCGCCGCGTGGTCACCGCGAGCGGGATGTCGTCCACGCCATAGGTGCGCGGCAGGCCGAGCGCGGCCTCGACCGGATCGCGCACGATGATCATTCCGCCCGCGCCGAGCGTGAGCTGCTCCTGCGTGGCCATGTGCAGATGCGGATGATACCAGTAGGTCGCGGCGTCATTTTTCACCGTGAAAATAGGCGACCACGTGGCGCCGCCGGCGATCACCTGGCGCGGCCCGCCATCCATGATCGCGGGAATGTGGAAGCCGTGCCAGTGGACCGTGGTGGTCGTCGAGCGCAGCAGCGTGGAAACCGATTGATCGAGGTGGTTCGTCACATTGAGCTGCACCGTGTCGCCCTTGTTCATAATGAGCGTCGGGCCCCACATCAGCGCGCCGTTATAGCCGAGCGTCGTGGTGCCGGGCGCAGGCCCGAGCGTGGTCGAGGGATTGATGCCGAGCGTCTGCGTGCCGCTCGTGGAATAAACGGGGAAGCGCTTGTTCGTCTGATACAGATCCAGATTCATCGTGGTGCCGGTGATGGTGTCCGGGATGATCAGCGGGTTGTAAGTCTGGAAGGTCGTCATCGTCACAACCACCGCGCTGCTCGTCGTCTGATTGCCTGCGCCGTCGAACGCCGTCGCGGTGATCGCATTGCCGCCGAAGCCGAGCGGGATGGTCGCGCTCCACGTCGCAAAGCTGTTGCCGCTCGTCGCGGCAACGTTATTCACCTTCACCCCGCTGATGCCCGAGCGCGTGTCCGACGACGTGCCGGTGACGGTGATCGTGTTTGTCGCTGTCGTGGTGGCGACTGTGGGCGCAGTGATCGCCACGGTCGGCATTCCTGTATCCTGCGTGGAGTACACCGTGTTGCTGTAGGCCGACGAGCCGATGCTGTTCGTCGCGAGCACGCGATAGTAGTAGGCCACACCGTCCGCGAGATTCGTGAAGGTCGCGCTCGCGCTGCCAACCGTCTGCGACGTGAGGAGGTTCGCCGTGAAATTCGCGCTCGACGCGATCTGCAGCGTGTAGCTCGTCGCATTCGCGACTGCGGGCCACGTGACCGCCTTCGACGTGCCCGCGCTGAAAAGCGGCAGTGTCGCGATGACGGGCGCTGAGGGCGCGGTCGGCGTGCCGTTTGTGATCAGCAGGCTCGCCGCGCGCGTCGTGTTGCCGCTGCCGTTCGTGCCATTCGTGAAGGTGACCGTGTCGTTGTAGGTCGCCGCAGCGAGGCTGTTCGCATTCGCCGTGTTAATGGACACCGTCACCGTTGTGCTCGCGCCCGCCGCGAGTGTTCCGCTCGCACTCGAAAGCGAGAGCCAGTTCGCGGTCTTCGCAGCAGTCCAGCTCATCGTGCCGGTGCCGCTGTTCGTGAGCGTGTAGGCGATGCTCGCTGGCGAGAACGATCCACTGCCCGCCGCGCCTGCGGAAGACAGGGTGGTCGCCGGCGTGACGGCGAGCACCGGCGCTGCGGTCGCCACCGTGTAGGAGTTGCTGCTGCTCGTCGTGCTTCCTGCCGCGCTGTCCGTCGCGGTGATCGTGTAGCTCACCGTGGTGCCCGCGGTTTGCGCCGGGATGCTCACGCCAAAGACGCCATCGCCCGCTGCGCCGTCGCCGTGCAGGCCATCGTCAAACATCGCCACACTCACGGACGCTGCGCCGGTGGTGGTGACGATTTTCATGTCGTCGAACTGCGCCTTCGGCGGCGGGTTTGCAGCCGCGTTGCCGACGAACTGGAATCGAATCTTCAGCGTGCTCACGCGTTCGGACGCTGCGAAGTCGTAGTGGTAAAGCTGATACGCGTGACTGGTGCTCGTGAGTTCGGAGAGGCGCGTGGTCCATGTGGTGCCATCGGGCGATGTCTGGAAGGTCCAGCCGTTGTTCCCGCCGCTGACGAGGGAAGCCGTGAACACCCAGAACTCGATGTAGCCCGATGTGCCCGTGGCGTTGATCGCGTTGGTAGTCGTGAACATCGAGTCTGTCGCATTCGCGGTGCCTTTGCTCACGTCGAGTCCATAGACGTTGCCCGTGCCGTGATTCGCCCCGGTGAGTTGCCGGAAATTTCCCGCGCCGCCATTCGCCACCACGGTCCACGCATTCACGCAATTCGCCCCGACCCATGGCAGGTCGGCCGAGGTCGCCATCGTCTCACTCCACACGGTGCCGGTCGTCGCAGCGCCGGTGCTGTAGGTTAGTTGCACGCTCGACAGCGTTCTCCCCGCAGACGGCTGGACGTTGGCCGTCACGGCAACGGTGTCGGTGTTGCTCGGGGCTGCCGGGCTCGTCGCGATCGCGGTGATCGTCGGCGGGCCGACTGATGCGCTCACCGTGAGCACGAAGCTTGTGCTCGTCGTGAACGTGCCGTCGGTCACGCTGGTGGTGATCGTGGAAGTGCCGGTCAGTCCCGTGGCCGGTGTGACGGTGACGGTGCGGCTGGCCCCGCTGCCGCCGATCACGACATTCGCCGTGGGCACGAGCGTGGTATTGGAAGAGCTCCCGCTGACCGCCAGAATAGTCGGTGACAACTCCGCATCGCCGACAGTCAACGCGAGCGCGCTCGTCGCCGTGCCCGTCGCAGTGCTTTGGTTGGCGATGGTGCCGATGGTTGGCGCGGTGTTGTAGTTCGCGAGCTGTGTGACCAGGCTGTTGTAAGCGGTCTGCCGCGCGGTGGTCATGGCAGCCACGCCGCCGGCGAGGAGGTTCGTGCCCTCGTAGGGATCGGCCAGGAGATCGTAGAATTGGTCGGTGCCGGTTTGGAAACGGATGAGCTTGTATTGCAAATTGCGCAGGACCCGGCCACTGCCGCTCAACGAGGGGAAACCGAAATCGTAGTAGTCGCCGAAGACGAGGCTGCGCGTGACGCTTTGATTTTGCAAAACCGGCAGCAGGCTCTGCGAATCAAGCGTGGTGCCTGTCGGAACGGTGGTGGCGACGTTGATGCCTGCGAGTTCGAGGATGGTGGAGTAGAGATCGACGAAATGCGTGAGCACGTCTGAGGTGCGGCCCGGCGCCACGACATCGAAGCCACGGATGATCAGCGGCACACGGATGCCGCCTTCATAGAGCGAGGCTTTGCCACGATTGGTGGGATACGGAGCCTGGAGCGTGAGCGGCGACGTGCCATTGTCGCCTATGAAAATCACGTCGGTCTTGCTCAGGTCAACCGAGGCGAGGAGCCGTCCGATCTCCGTATCCATCGCCTCGATCATGGCGTTGTAATAATTGAGCGGATTAGCGGCGATGTCGGCGGGCGTATTTGGGAGTAAGTCGTAGGTCGAGCTCGGGCGGAGGCTTTTCGCCGGCAGGTGATACAGCGGTGTATTCGTAGTGGTGTGCGGCGCATTGAAGGCAACCCATGCGACCCACGGCTTTGCAGCGGTCGTCTGCGTGCTGATGAAGGACACCGCGTCATTCACCACATCGGTCGTGGCATAAGTCGTGGAGGTAGAGGTCGTGGTGCCGCCCGCTGTGCCATCGGTCACCACCTTCGACCAGCTATAGTAGTCCGCGACTTCGCCTGCGAGCGATCCCGCGAACGAAGGCCAGCCGCCAATCGCACCAGGAGCGGTATTCCCGCCGCCGAGATGCCATTTGCCGAATTGCTTGAGCTGGTAACCGAGCGAGCTATTGGCCGCGAACGCCTTTGGCAGTGTGAACTCCGAAGCCTGCAGCGAATTGTTCGATGCCCCGCCGCCTACCACATTCGCCGTGCCCGTGCGAAAGCCATAGCGTCCGGTTAATATGGCAGAGCGCGTGGGCGAACATACCGTGTAAGTGTAAGCGTGATTGAACTGCACGCCATTCGCCGCGAGCGACGCGATATTCGGCGTCGGTGGAAAAGTCGCGGTGCCGCTGTTGCCGAGCAAGCTGGAGTAGAGCGAACTCGCATCGAGGCCGTAGTCGTCGGCGATGATAATCAGGATGTTCGGCGGGCTCACCGTGAGCGTGAAGGTCGTGCTCGTCGTGCTCGACCCGTTGCTCACAGTGACGGTGATCGTGACCGTGCCCGTCTGCCCGCTCGCTGGCGTCACCGTCACGGTGCGGCTGGCCCCGCTGCCGCCGAAGACGATGTTCGCAACCGACACCAGCGTGGTGTTCGACGACGTGGCGCTGACGGTGAGGCTCGCCGCCGCGGTCTGCGGATCGCCCACGGTGAAGGCGAGGGTGCTCGTCGCGTTGTTCCGCATCGTCGTTTGATTCGTGATCGCGGTGATCGTCGGCGGCGGGACGTAGCCAGTGCCGCTAAGTGCGATGTCAAACGCAGCACCCACCGAGGTGTCGCTGCTCGCGATGTGGATCGCCGCGACCTTGTTGCCTGAGGTGCTCGCGTTGAACAGCACGTCCATCGTCGTGCTGCCGCCGGCGGCGATGGTGGTGGCGGGCGCTGTCGTCACGGTGAAGTTCGATGCGTTCGTGCCATCAATGGTCACACCGGAGATGGTGAGCGCGGAGACGCCCGTGTTGCTGATCGTGAAAGTCTTCGACAATGTGCTGCCGACATTGACGTTGCCATAGGCCACGGTGCTGACGGCATCGGTGAGTGCTGTGCCGCCTTGAGAAACAGCGATCTGCGTCGTGACCGAAGCGGTGCGCACGGCGAAAACAGGATAGGTCGAGGCGAAGATTTCGTAGCTGATGATGCCTTGCGTGTTGCGCGTCGGGCCGCTCGCGGCGGGCACGGTGCTGTTGATGCCAAACTCAACGAGCCACGCCGAGGTCAGCGTGCCGGCTTTCTGCACGCTGGAACTCCAGTAGGCGGTCGGCGGCACGAGGGCTTTGAAGGTGAGACCCGAGCCGGTGCCGGTGGCGGCGGCGCTGATGGTGAAGGTGGTCGAGTTAGTGATGACCGTGACGGTGGGCGCGGTCGTATTCGAGATATAGGCACCGGCGATGTCCGACTGATCCACGATCGGCATTCCAACGAGCATCCCCGTCGTGTCCGCGCAGGTGACCGTCGTGCTGCCGCTCGTCGTCGCGCAACTCGTCAGCGTCTTCGCAAACATCGTGCGGTTGATGCTCGGCTTGATGCCGGTGGTGCTCGCCGCGTTGGCGAGTGTGTAGTCGGTGAGCGTCGCCAGTTCCTTGGCGTTCGGCAGCCGCCAGTCGGTGTAGCCGCCGAGCGCGAGATTTTCCGCATAGCTCAGCGCGGAGTTCCAGTTCATCGCCGCCGCAGGGAGCTGCGTCCACATTAAGCCGGTGTCCGTGTCGGTGATCGTGCTGTCGAGGTTGTTGAGGTAGTTGTGCGCGTTGGTGCCTTTTTTTCCGCGCACGTAGCGCGCGCTGTAGCGCAGCACTCCGCCCGCGCTGATCGTTTCCGCCTTTGGCTTCGGCCCCACGCCGCCGCCGGCGTTTGTGCACCACACGTTCGTCGTGCTGGTGCCGTAGATATCGCTCGTCCACCAATAGTCCGCCGCGCCCGCGCCATTGCTGGGAAAGTAAGTCGTGTTCAGCGCGGGGTTGGAGTTGTTGTGATTGATGATGCTGAGCGCCTCCGCCGGAGTCGGCAGCCGCCAGTCGGTGAAGCCGCCGGTGGTGATGCTTGCTGCATTGGCCACTGCGTTCTCCCATGTGGATTCACCATTGTCCGTTTTCTGCCAGATGAGTCCGGTAACATTGTCGGTGATGGTGCCGATGGGGTTGCCTGGATTGTTGTCGGTGAAGGACTGCGGGTTAATCGTGTAGTCGGAGTCCTGGCCGAAGGGCGCGGTTGGGACGTTGAGCGTCTGGCCCGTATCGGGCAGCTTCGTCTCACTCCACGCGGCCATCGGGTATGCGGTGAGACGGTTGCCCGTGGCGTTGGGCGTGTAGGTCGTCGTCGTGGTCGCAGCGGCCAGACGCCACGTGACCGTGAGCGTACGCGGATTCACGCTGCGGTTGATTTTCCAGCACTCGTCGTAAGTCGTGCCGCTGATGCTCACGCGCATGAGATACGAATCCGGCGACGCGATGCCGCCGACGTTCTCGATCAAATTCCCCGAGCCATCCGTCGTGAGCGCGACGGGATTTTTGAAAGCGACAATGCTCGCGCCGCTCACCGGCTGCGCCGTGTAGCCGCCCGTGCCCGACGCGCGGATCGGCCCAACCTCCGGCTGCCCGTCCACCTGCCCGCCGAAATTCACCACGGTGCCGTGGAAGTTGCTCATCAGATACGGCGACTGCGGCGTGCCATACGGGTGCGTCGCGTCCACCGTCGTCGTGCCGATCGCGTGATAGTGATAGCCCAAGCCGCTGCCGATGTCGTGCCCGCCGTCCGCATCGAGCGCCTGCCGCGCTGTGCCGTCCGGCTCCACATAGCCGTAAATCGGATAGCCATCGAGCGCCCACGCGACGGGCTTGTCATTGCTGAGCACGCCGCCGAATGCGCTCAGCAGATGCGTCGGGATGATGTGGTAGTGGTAATCATCCGCGAGTCCGCAGTGCCCGCCATACGCATCGAGCTCGCCGATTTGATACGAGACCGCGCCAGTGTTGTTCTTCGGATTAAAAATCGCGATCCCATTCGCCGCGAGCGCCACCGCGCCGCGCTGGAAATTCCCCGCCGAGATCGGGATCGGCGACGCCGCCGGCACGGGCACGAGCGGCAGCCGCCAGTAGTTCGGCTGACCGAAGCCGAGCGAGCTGGTGCTGTTTTCCGGATTCGTCGTGCCCGCAAAATACGACGCCGGAATCGGCACCTGCTGCTGCCACGAAGTGATGCCCACCATGAGGTTCGGCATCATCGCCGGATCGGGAGTGTTGTCCGACTCCTCGTAAAAAGTCGTGCCATCCCAATAGAATCGCACCTTCGGCCTGAACGGCGTGAACGACGCAGCCATCAGCGCGCCATTCCCCGTGGGAGCCGTGTATGAAGTCAGCGTGAACGGCACATCCGCAAATGCGTCGAGCGGATTGAACGGCGTGGTCACGAACTGCCACACGGGCTCTGCGCTTGCGGCGGCGGGACGCTGCGGTTGGCGGCGCGTGATCGCGGAAGGCGCGCTGATCGCATTAGCCGGACGGTTCGAGCGCCGCGAAAGATAGCGCGCAGTCAGCGCCTTGATCGCATCGCTGTCCGCAGAAGGGATGCCTTTTCCATCGCGGAGGATTTCCAGCATTTCCATCGGAAGCTGTGCGGAAAAATTGCGCGCGGAAAAACTGGGATCGCCGTGCGCTGCGCCGGAGTCGTGCGCGAGTGCGCAGATCGGTCCGGCGAGGGTGAGGATCAGCGGGAGCAGGGAGGCGTTTGTTTTCATGGGGCGAATCGGTCGGAGCTGTGCGATGTCCCTGAATGTGAACGCCACTTGTCAGCAAAGCGTCCGGGCCGTGGTGCAGAATTGTCAGCAATGAGTAAAACTGCGCGCCATGCCTTCATTCGCTGCGTAGCCTGCGCACCAAGCTGCCATGACTCCGCCCGCTCCCACTTCCTCCACGAAGATCCGCGAAGGGCTGCGCGTGCTCGTGATTGATGACGACGAGGACCTCTGCGAACTCACCGCCGATTACCTCACGCCGCTGGGCTTCCGCGTGGAAGCCGTTCACACCGGCGAACTCGGCGCGGAGCGCGCGACCACCGAGCAGTGGCACGCGGTGATCCTCGACGTGATGCTGCCCGACGTGGACGGCTTCGAGGTGCTGCGGCGCATCCGCGCAAAATCGAAAGTGCCCGTGCTCATGCTCACCGGGCGCGGCGAGGAAATGGATCGCGTCGTCGGCCTGGAACTCGGCGCGGACGATTATTTGCCGAAGACTTTTTCCTCCCGCGAACTGCTCGCACGGCTGCGCGCGGCGGTGCGGCGTGCGGGCTGGATCGCGGAATGTGCGGCGCCCGCGCCGATGCGCGAGGTGGTCGCGGGACCGCTGCGCATCTGCACCGACACGCACATCGTCACGCTGGACGACAAGGCGCTCACGCTCACGCGGACGGAGTTCGAGCTGCTGCTCGCGCTTGCATCCGCAAAGGGCCGCGTGAAATCGCGCGACCAGCTCTTCGAGGAATTGCGCGGCGGCGAGTGGGAGGTCTTCGACCGCGCGATTGACATGCACATTTCATCGCTCCGCAAAAAACTCGGCGACGACCCGAAGGAACCGAACTTCATCAAGACCGTGCGCGGCTTCGGCTACATGCTCATCGTCCCGGAAAGCTGACGCCATGCGATTCCGGTTTCCGCTCTACGGCAAGGTGATGTTCTCGTTCTTCGTGAATCTCACGCTCGTCGCGGTGCTGGCTGCGGTGTTTGTGGGCATTCAATTCCGTCTCGGGCTCGATTGGCTGCTGGCCGGGGACGCGAGGCAACGACTGGAGGCGATGGGCGAAGTCATCGCCGGCGAATTGCGCGATCAGCCGATGGCGGTGTGGGATCGAGTGCTCGCCCGCTACCAGGCGGCGCACGGTGCCAGCTTCACGATCTTCCGAAACGACGGGCTGCAGGCTGCGGGGGATGCGCTCACGCCGCCGCCGGAGGTGATGGAGAAATTGCGTGACCGCCGCGGCCCGCCAGATCAAGGGCGGCCGCCGCGCCGGGATGATCGCCCGCCGCGCGATGATCGCCCGCCGCGCGACGAACGCGACGAACGCGACGAACGCGACGACAACCCGCCGCCCGATGATCGCCCTGCGCGAGACGACCGCGCTTTGGAGGAAAGGCGCGAGGGCAGTCCGCCGCCCGCGCGTTCGCATTTCATGACGCGCACGGAGCAGCCGGTGCGCTACTGGGTGGGTGTCCACATCGGCCTCACCCACGATGGCCCGCCGAACGCGCGGCCCGTGACCCTCCTCATCATGTCCGACCGCATCACGGGCGGCGGCCTTTTTTTCGACCCCATGCCGTGGCTCGTGTTTGGCGCGGCGGCACTCGTCCTTTCCGCGCTCGTGTGGCTGCCGATCGTCGGCGGCATCACGCGCGCCATCCGCCGCGTGAACACCGCCGCGCGCGACATCGCGCAGGGCCGCTTCGAGGTGCGCGTGCCCGAGCGGCGCCGCGACGAACTCGGCGAACTCGGCGGTTCGGTGAACACGATGGCCGGACAGCTCGGCGAATACATGTCGCGCCAGCGCCGCCTCACCGCCGACGTGGCGCACGAACTCTGCTCACCCATCGCGCGGATGCAGCGCGCGCTCGGCATCGTCGAGCAGCGCGCCGTGCCGGAGCAGGCCGGCTACATTGAAAAGCTCGATCGCGAACTCCAGCACATGGCAAGGCTCGTCGAGGAAGTGCTCTCGTTTTCCAAAGCCGCGACGCTGCCCGAACGCATCGCACCCGAGAAATTTGCGCTCGCCGATCTCGTCACGGAAATCCTCGCCCGCGAAGCCGCCGACGCACGCGTGGAAGTCCACATCCCCGCCGACCTGAGTATGCACACGATCCGCGAAGCACTCGACCGCGCCCTTTCAAACATCATCCGCAACGCCGTCCGCTACGCCGCCCACGCCGGCCCCATCGAAATCCACGCGCTGGCCGCGGCCGGCGCGGTCGAGATCACAATCCGCGATCACGGCCCCGGCGTCCCCGCCGACGCACTGGAGAAAATCTTCGAGCCCTTCTACCGCCCCGAGGCCGCGCGCCAGCGCACCACCGGCGGCGCAGGCCTCGGCCTCGCGATCGTCCGCCGCTGCGCCGAAGCCTGCGGCGGAAGCGTGAGCGCTGCACTCGTCGCGCCGACGGGTTTGAGCGTTTGTTTGCGCGTTCCGCAAGGCGACTGATCCGAGGAAATTCATTCCCGAGTTCGTCCCGGCACTTGGGTGTTCTGATCTTCACCGTCAGACTGCCGTCGTGGGGAAGCCGGGCGGCTTCGCGCTGGGCATCTGGAGCGTTTCAAGTAATTCCGTAGCCGCCGCTTGCTTTTGGAGTGCGGTGGCAAGCGTGAGCGCGACACCGCTTTTGGATGGGATTTCCGGCGGGCATTTTCAGATTCCGCCGGGCACGACAGGGTGCAGTGGCTCGGCGGGTGCGCAAAGTAGTCCGGGGCTTTAGCCCGCGAGCGGCGCTGTACGGGCTAAAGCCCCGGACTACTTTCCGCCGCCTGCCCGGCACGCCTGCGGGGTGTGAGAAATGCGGGCTACGCCTGTTTTTACAGCATGGAGAAGACGGCTACTTCGCGCTTCCGCTCGCGATGCTGTGCGGCGGTACAGTGATCTGGCCGAACAATTTTTCACCCTCGAAGAACTGCACCGTCTGCGGCTTCGCCGTCGGGTTCCAGGCGATGAGCGTGCGCGTCTTTTTCGCGGCGTTTGCAAAGACCATCGAGGTCGGGCTGCTGCCGTGCGCGGTGAAATCCGCACGGCCGAGTTCGGCGAGCGCGCCGGCCTGCCAGCAGATGTTTGTCATCCATTCGTTGTGCGCGACCTTGTCGCCGGGCTCGGCCCAGAGTTTGTCGATCTCGGCTACGACGCGCGGCGCGTCGGCGTGCATGAGAAAGCCGAGGTGGTAGCTGCCGAGTTCGCCGCCGAGTGATTTTATGTCCGCGGGCTTCCTCACGCTGCCGGGTTTCTTGGCGGCTTCCTTTTCCTCGAACGCAGCCAGCTCGCGCTCCACATCGGCGTAGGTCGCCTGAATGAACTTCGGATCGCGATCGTAGAACGCCATGTGCGGCCCGGAAGGGAGCCACTGGATGCCGTAAATCCACGCCGGGCTCGCGGTGAACCACGTGCCCCACACGATGCTGCCGCACCAGATCATGCCGCACGCTTTGTGCGCGTAGGTCTTCGGAAAAACGTCGCCGTGCGGGTCGAACCAATACTCGATGTTCGCGCGCGTCTCGAACGTGTAGCCCATCACGCCCGCAGCGCTGAGGTCGGCGTCGCCGAGTGCTTCGCCGAGGAGAATCATGCCGGCCCACGAGTTCACGGCCTCGCCGGTGCTCTCCTGATTGTTGCCATCGGGAAAACCGTTGCCGTCGGCGAAGCTGTGGCCGCGCCAAATGTCGAACGTGCGGAAGCGCGGGAAGCGCGTGTCCTTGCGATCGTAGTTCGCATAGTTCTTCGCGATGAACTTCGCCATTTCGCCATAGCCCGCCGCGAAATCCGGCTGCAACTGCGCGAGCAGTCCCGCCGCATACACGAAGTAGCCCTGGTGAAAATGCGTGTCGGTGAAGTGCTCCGAGCCATACGCGGCAGGAAATCCGACGAGGCCCTTGCGATGCGGATAGTAGGCGAAAAACTGTTCCTTCTCGCCCGGCGTGTAGGTGAACCAATTCTCCATCGCACTCCGCAACTTGCCGACGATGGCGTCGTAGGAAGGATCCTTCGTCTGCGCCGCGATGAACGCCGCTTGCGCGTAACGCTCCACTTCCTTGCCGCCCCAATACGTGTCGCCGCGCAGTTGCTTTTTCGGATCGGTGAAATGCTGCGCGAGCAGCTCCTTCACGCGTGCGCCGTCAAAGCTCTTCGGCGCGGGCAGATTTGGGAGGATGCCGCCGTAGGAATGCGTGAGCGTGAACGTGTCGCCTGCCGCACATTTCAACGCGCCGCGAATCGTCGTGTAGCCCGGCCCGTCGAGCTTCAGCGTGCTCGTGTTGTCGCGCCAGTGGTGCGGGAGAAACCCTTGCATCACGCTCTTGCCCGCGCCCGCCTTCAACGGCTCGGTGATGACTTTCCACGTCGTCGTGACGCTGCCCGCGTTGCGGTCGTAGTTCCACGAGAGCTGCGTGTCGCGCGGCACCGCAAAGGCGTGCTGATGAAACAGCGCGATGTCCTTTTCCGATGGCAGCGGACACACGGTGAGGAACGCACTCTTGCCCGCGAACGTCACCTCGATGCCTGCGTCCGTCTGCGCGAACTTCGTCCCGTCCGGCGCGAACACACCGAACGCGCGACCTTCGTAGCTGATGCCCAGCGCATCGCCCGTCGCCGGCAGCATCGCCGCCTTTCCATCGAGTCCGAAAAACTTCGCCGCATTTTTTCCGCGCGAACTTTTCCCCTGCTGCCCGCCGAGCGCGATGACCGGCTGCACGCCCGTGTATTCGCACCACACCGCCGGCATTCCCTCGCCGAGCGTCACTTCCATGAAGCGCGATTCGCTCTCGAATGAACGGAACGAAACCGTCCAGTCTGACCAATCTTTTGCGCGCGAATCCACCGGCTTGAAATCCTTCCCCGTGATGACGAGCGGCCACTCCGCAATCGTCCGCACGCCATCGCCGCTGAACGACGTCGCGTGGAAAATCTCGATGCCCTCTTTCGTCGCGTCCACCTTGTGCGGCATCGCCCAGAGCCCCGTGCCGAATTCCTGAAAGATCAAATTTTGAAACCACTTGTTGCTCGGAATCGGCCGCCCGTCGTCGTGCATGAGAAAGAGCGGCCGCTTCTCGACCTCGGCGACTTTGTCGGCCCCCGTCTTCTTTTCGATCATCTGCCCCGGCGGCGGAGTCGCGGCATAGGAAGCTTTGCCGACGGCGACGGGCGTTTGTGCGAAGGCAACGGAGGCGAACGCGACGGAGAGCGCGAAGCCGTGAGAGAGGTTTTGGAGAGCAGTCATCGGAGGGCTATGTGTGAAACTTCGGGAACTTACCGGGAAATCCACGAGAGACGCACGCCCGTTCGACTCGTCTTCGGACCCTGCACGCGAGCGCCGACTGCCACAGTGTTTTGCGCATCAGTCATGCCACTGCCGTCGGTGCCGACCCCGCCGCAATCCACGGCGTGATTTGATCCGAGTCCAAGGCGATGTTGCGCGGATCGCGGCGGGCGCAAGGAGGGGCGCTTTGATAGCGCCCTCTGGCAGGGGTCGCTCCGCGCCGCTGCCAGCCATGACCGTGGCAAAACCAGGGAACCGCCGAAACATTCACCGTCTCAATTCCTCGGCGCTGCGAATTGGAAAGATGATCCCGCAGATTCAGAGAACCCACAGATTGAAATCATCCATCTGCGGGTTCTCTGAATCTGCGGGAAGGATGATTCGGTGATTTCCAAGACGTTCCTCGGACTCCGGAGACGGCAGTGTCGGCGACGCCATTGGCTCGATGCGGCGCGGAGCGGCCGCATCGAGAGGGCGCTATCAAAGCGCCCCTCCTTGGCCTCGCTGCCGCGCTTGGCTGGAACCGAAATGAATCACGCCCAAAGTTCACGGCTTCGTGTTTGTGTCTTGTGGAATGGAACCAAACGGCAAAGACTCCATGCCCGATTTTTTCTCCTGCCGTGACCGATTTATCCGAAGAACAACACAACGCGCTCCAGCAGTATCTCGACTCGATTGACGAGCAGACGGGGAAGCGCGGGCTGCGCTATTTTGAACAGGCCAAGGTGAAGCACCTGGAGAACGACAAGCAAGGCGCGGGGGTGCGCGCGGAGGTTACGGGAACGAAGCGGTATCGCGTGACGCTGCACTTCGTGGAGGGTGAGTGGGACGGCGAGTGCTCGTGTCCGATGGAGTTCGATTGCAAGCACTGCGTCGCCGTGGCGTTGCAGGCCCTGGCGCTCGGCGAGAAGGAGGCGACGGCGGCCAAGCCGGAGCCGCCGGTGGTGGCACAGGTCGTGGCGCGGCGTGAGCGGCCGCAGCGCAGCGCGGAGGCCGCGGTGGTGGTGCTCATGGCCGATCGGCTGGGGCGAAAATTGAGCCTCGAAGAAAAGCGTGCGGCGGATGCGGTGGACAAACTTTACCAGTCGCACCGGCATGGCCGCTACATCACGGAGATGATGCTGGAACCAATCACCCGCATTCGGACGGGCTGGGGCTGGAACTCAGTGCAAGTCTGGCCGCAGGAGCCGCGCACTCCGTGGGAGGCGTGGCTGTACGTGGCGGGCTATCTGCGTCAGCGAAAACACGCATGCCCGCCCGCGCTGCTGGCGGTCACGGACTGGACGGAGGTCGAAGCGCTCACGGCGGAATGGGAGCGCCAGCAGAGCGTGGAGCGATGGGGCACGTATCTGCAGGATCTTGCCGTGCGCGCCGAGAGTGCGCCGCCGGAGACGGCTTCGCTGCGAGTCCGGCTGGAGGAAAAGGGCGTGCAGCTCGAATGGCAAAAGGCCGGAGCAGCGCAGTTCGTTTCGATCAAAGTGAACGCATTTGCCCGGCTGGCGTCGTCCGCTCAGCAGGGCCAGCTCCCGCTCGATGAACCGTCGCTGGCGGTGTGGCGCGTCTTCTACACGGGATACGACAGCCGTCCTTTTCGCGACTACACGGAGCCCGATACCGCGCGCGTGCTGAATCAATTTTTCCGGCTGCCGGGTTTCGAGGATCGCGTGGTCGGGCCGCTCGGCACTCCGTTCATCCGCGCCACGGACCGGCTGCAATGGCACCTCGATTCCACCGGCGACAAGAAGATCGACTACCGCATCGCGCTGGTGCTCCCCGATGGCAGCGCGCCGCCGCCGGCGCTGACGATCATCGACGGCACGCCGTCGCTCTACATCACGGCCGACACGATTTTTGAAGGTCCGCCGCTGGGCCGCCTCTCGCCTGCGCAGGGCGCGATCACGGTGCCTGCCGAGGCGCTGGAGACGAGCGACGGGCTCACGCTGCTCGAGCGCATCGGCGTGCCGCCGCCGCCGCGAATCGCGTCGCGTGTACGCACGGTGCGGTGGCGCGCGGTCTTCCGCTGCGCGGTAAAGAAGGACGGATTTGGCAGCTCCGAGCGGATGATTTTGAATGTGACCGCAGAGGACACTGCCGGCAAAGTGCTCGCGAAATATCTGCGCGAAACTTGGAGCGCGCCCGCGCTGAAGGCGGACGCAGCCGGCACGCTCACGCGCCACGACCGGAGCGCGCTGTCCCTCGTGCCGGGGCTGATGGAAGGCCTGCGCGTGAACTGGGATCCCTACGATTCGCAGTGGCACCGGCAGATGGGGAAAAATTTCGCGGCGCAGTTCACCGAATGGCTCGCCACCGTGCCGGAGGGCGTGACGCTGGAACTTGATCCGCTGCTCGATTCGCTGCGCGGCGCGCCCATCGCGGCCCAGGTGAAGCTCGAAGTCGAGGAGGCCGGCGTTGACTGGTTCGACCTGCGCGTGGCTCTCGGCGTCGAGGACACCACGCTCACTCCCGAGGAAATCCGCATGCTGCTCGATGCGCGCGGCGGCTTCGTGCGCCTGGGCGAGAAGGGCTGGCGCCGACTGCAATTCCAGCTCAGCGAGGACGACGAAAAACAGCTCGCCGACCTGGGCCTGAACGCGCGCGATTTTTCCAGCGAACCGCAGCGCCTGCACGCGCTCCAGCTCGCGGGGAAAAAGGCCGCGCGCCGGATGCTGCCCGAGCCGCAGGCGCTGGCCATCGAGCGCCGCGCCAGCGAAATCCAGACGCGCGTCATGCCGGAACTGCCCGCCGGTCTGCGCGCCGAACTGCGCCCGTATCAGCTCGAGGGTTTTCACTTTCTCGCCTATCTCTCGACGAACCATTTCGGCGGTATTCTCGCCGACGACATGGGTCTCGGCAAAACCGTGCAGGCGCTCGCATGGCTGCTGTGGCTGCGCTCGCTGCCGGACTTCGCAGGCCGCGCCACGCTCGTCGTCTGCCCGAAAAGCGTGACCGACAACTGGCTCTCGGAAGGCGCAAAGTTCGCGCCCGGACTGCGGGTGAAAGTGCTCGCGAAAGGACCGGCGGCGGAGGCGGATTTGAAAGCCGCGCGCACCGGGGCCGACCTCGTGGTCCTCAACTACGCGCAGCTTCGCAGTCTGGAAAAAGCGCTCACCTCCGCGCCGTGGCACGCCGTCATTCTCGACGAGGCGCAATACATCAAAAACCCCGATTCGCAGAGCGCCAAGGCGGCATGGGCGCTGCGGGCCGAACACCGGCTCGCGCTCAGCGGCACGCCGATCGAGAACCGCCTGCTCGATCTCTGGAGCATCATGGGCTTCGCCATGCCCGGCGTGCTCGGCAAGCGCAACGCTTTTGCGAAATCCTTCGACCAGCGCAGCGATCCCTTCGCCCGCACGCGGCTCGCCGCGCGGGTGCGGCCCTTCGTGCTGCGGCGGACAAAAGGCGAAGTCGCCAAGGACCTGCCGGAACGCACCGAGGAGGATCTCCTCTGCGAACTTGATGGCGAGCAAGCCACGCTCTACCGCGCGGAGCTGAAACGCGCGCGCGCCGCCTTGCTCAATATCAAGACGAGCAAGGAACTGGACAAAAAGCGTTTCAACATCCTCACCTCGCTGCTCCGGTTGCGGCAGATCTGCTGCCACCCCGCGCTCGTCAGCGACAAGGCCGCCAACGCCGAG
>JBBRYC010000041.1:0-51617 GCA_038238025.1 Chthoniobacterales bacterium | reverse complement strand
GCGATGATTGACGCCTACTACGATCACCGCGGCCAGGCGCTCTGCCCGATGAGCAACGGCATCTCGCACCACGTCAGCCCGCGCGGCGACATCGAGCCGTGCCCCATCATCCAGTTTGCAAAGGAGAACATCCGCGACGAGCGCGGCATCTTCGCCACGATGCGCGACTCCGAGTTTCTGAAAGACTTCCGCGACATCAGCGCGCAGCACACGCGCGGCTGCGTCGTCCTCGAGCGCCCCGACCTCGTGAAACAGATCGTCGTGAAGCACGGCGCGCGCGACACCACGCTGCGCGGCACCGCGATGGCCGAACTCGAAGCCATGACCCCGCGCTTCTCGCAATGGCTCCCCGGCGAGGAAATCCCCGAGAAGCACTGGATGTATCGCTGGGCGAAAAAATTCTGGTTCAACGATTTCGGAGCCTATGCGAAGGCCGACCACGACGGGACGGCGAAGGCGAAGGTGAAGGCGCTCGCGGGGGCGACGAATTGACAGCAGGGCACTGACCGCCCAGAGACCCTCCTATGAAAACGCTATCCCGCATCGCGCTGACCTGCATGATCATCGCAGGAATCGGTATGGTCGCCAGCGCCGCGCCGGAAGATTTTTACCGGGCACATCTCCCGGA
This sequence comes from Chthoniobacterales bacterium, assembly GCA_038238025.1. Lineage (GTDB taxonomy): Bacteria > Verrucomicrobiota > Verrucomicrobiia > Chthoniobacterales > Chthoniobacteraceae > SXWH01. The sequence continues at coordinate 50,989 of JBBRYC010000041.1, read as the reverse complement.
AGGCGTGAATATGGGCATGTCGCCGGAGGAATTGGCAAAGGCGCGTCCCACCGCTCGCAGTTTCGATCTTAGTGCCATGGATCGTCGCCCAGCGCCAAAACCCGCCGGTGCTCCTGTGGAAATGGTGGAGATGACGCGCGAACTCGGTCGCGGCTCAGTTCGCTCCTATCGCTTCAAGGGCGGGAAGCTGGTTGCGGTGTTGGAAAGCACCAAGACGCTGAACCAGCCGATCGAACAAGCGAAAGCAGCGGTGGTCAAACTGACTGAAGAAATCAAAACTCATTTCGTTTTGAAAGGGCAGGAGCAAATCGTTCGGAGCAAAGGAACGGTTGCGGGTCTCCTGACGGCACAGGTTTGGGAGGACCAATCGAGAGGTCTTCAGCTATACTTGGTCGCGACTGGTGACGAAATTAGCGTCTACGTCTTCGATCCAAAAATGGCGGGGAAAGCAGACTTTTTCAATGGTCCCGAGATGCTGGAAAAAGTGAAAGCCAACAATGAGAGCATCAAGCGACAGCTTGGAGATCGAGCGACACCCGAGACGCCGTTAATTGATCTGCTGGCAGAGCCGAAGGCGGAGAAGAAGTAGGACGCGGCGACATCTTGGTCCCGGAGGGACACCGGAAAGCCGGTGGTGAAGCGAGCGCAGCGAGCGGGAACCACCGGATCGCGCCGCCCACAAAATCATTCGCCCCATCCGGGGCGGTTGTCGTTTGGAGGACGGTAATCCCAAGGAGCAGGGGCGCCCTCGCCCCGTGTTTCCGATGAAGCATGGGGCGAGGGCGCCCCTGCTCCTTGCTTTTTCGGCGCTCCTGGCTTGCGCACGCCATGCCCACGGCCTATCGCGGCGCGATGCAACCCGAGGAGCTGCGTTTCTTCAATCCGCTCGCGGAGATTGCCAAGACGCGGAACCATCTCCCGCACTGGCAGCAGCCCGGCGCGACGTATTTCATCACGTTCCGCCTCGCCGATGCGGTGCCGGCGGGATTGCGCGCCGGGTGGCTGGCGGAACGCAGCGCGTGGATGGCGCACCACCCGGAGCCTTGGAACGCGGAAACCGAAAAGGAATATCACCAGCGATTCAGCGCGCAGGTGGATCGGTGGCTCGACGCGGGTCACAGCGAATGCCTGCTGCGCGAGGACGGCTGCCGCGGGATGGTCCAGGCGACGCTGCGCTTTTGCGACGCTGCGGAGTATTTGCTCCATGCGTGGGTGCTGATGCCGAATCACGCGCACGTCCTGGTGTCGCTGCAAGCCGGAGCGGCACTGGAGAAAATAGTGGGTGCGTGGAAAAGCGTGTCGGCGCGGCGAATCAATGCGCAACTCGGCAGACGCGGGACGCTGTGGCAGGAGGATTACTTCGACCGACTGATCCGGGATGCGGAGCATTTTGGGAATGTCGCGCGCTACATCCGGCGCAACCCGGTGAAGGCGGGGCTGCGCCGGGGCTTCACGCTGTATGAGAGCGAGATGGTGAAGGGGCTGTGAACAAGGAGAAGGGGCGCCCCCGCCCCGTGTTTCCATTGAGCGACGGGGCGAGGGCGCCCCGGCTCCTTGCTGGACTTCCTCCGTCCCGGCGCGCTCTTGCGGCGGCATGGTCACGCACGGCAACTTCCCCGACCCCCCCCCAGCAGCCAACCGCGACCTCGCTCCCCTCGCCAGCGCCGCATACCCGGCTTTTTTTGCCGGCCAAAGGCTGAATATTTCCCCGACCGCCCCGCAATGGCACAATGAGTGCTATTTCATCGGCAACCCAAAGGCCCATACCCGCATGAACTTCCTCGTTGTTGACGACAATCGCCTCCTCAATCGCTTCCTCACGACCTACCTCCGCGGCAAGGGCCACGGGTGCTCGTCGCTCTCGGACAGCTCGAAGGTCCTCAGTTGGCTCGACCTGAATCCGTGCGATGCCATCATCCTCGACATCGGCATGCCGAAGATTGACGGCATCTCGCTCACCGGACAAATCCGCGAGCGGCTCCCCTTGCTTCCGATCGTGATGTTCACCGGACTCGGCTACGACGAGGAGGCGATGCAGGCCGCGCGAAAGGCGGGCGCGAATGGCTACGTGAGCAAGGGCCTCGGCCCCTCGGAAATTTATTCTGCGCTCATGCGCGTCCTCAGCCAGACGACAGCGCCGGTCGCGCAGGTGGCGTAGGAAGTTGAGTGATTTTGGTTGAGAGTTGAGAGGAGCACAATCGCCGGCTTGCACCGCAGGCAACGCGAAGCTCCTCTCAACTCTCAGCGTTCAACTCTCAACTTCCCCAGGAGCGCCTTGAGTTCCCGCGCCTCCCACTGGCCCGGTGCATTTGGCCGGTCGAGGTAGCCGTAGTTCAGGACTGAACCCGCGCACGCGAGGACGAGCCGTGAGACCTGCCCGAGCTTTCCCATCCCCATCACGGCGAGTGGCCCGCATTTTTTCTCGGAGACAAAGTCAATCAGCCGCGCGACGGAAGCCGCCTCGTCGGCAAGGCACGCCAGCTTGAAAATATCCGCGCCAGCCGCGAAGGCCCGCAGTCGGCGCGCGCGCATTTGCGCCAGAGTCGGGCTCCTGCGGAAATGATGATCCGAAATCACGACGCGGATCCCGCGCGCCTTCGCCGCCGCGATCACGTCGCGCATGGCCGCGACTGAGCAGAGTTCCACATCGAGAAAAGTCGCGGCGGGCAGGAATTCGCCGAGGAGTTTTTTCCGGCTGGCTGCGGAGAGATTTCCGATTCCCCCCTCGGCAGGATGCCGCACCGTCAGCAGGATCGGCAGCTTCGTTTTTGCGAGGAGCGTGCGCAGCTCCGCCAGCTTTCCCGCGAGCGCATCCACGCGGATCTCCAGCACGTCAACATCCCTGCGCCTGAGACCTGCCGCAAGCCGCACACCGGCTGACGAATGCACCGTGGCGACGACCAGCGGCCCGGACAAATTTGATTCTGATAACTTTTTCACTCTGTTCACGGAAAGTTTTGATGTAGTGTTGGGGACTCCCCCTGCGCCATCACAATGCTAGGCCGCCGCCAGAAACTCAATTTGCAATTCCTCCAGATTGTGGACGCGCTTTTGCTCGTCGCCTCGTTCTGGTTCGCCCACTGGTTCCGCTACCATGGCCACGAATTCGGCCTGTTCGAGCAGCCCATCCTCCCGTTCACGGAATTCCAGTGGCTGCTCGTCGTCCTCGGCCCCTTCGGCCCCATCTGCCTCCACGCGCAGGGCTTCTACGAGCACTCAGAGCGCAAGACCGTCGGCAGGAGCCTCGGGCAGCTTGGCCGCACGGCTGTCGTCCTCGGCCTCATCATCGCGCTGTCCGCCTACTTTTTCCGGCAAAAGGTGGAGAGCCGCGCAGTCATGCCCATCTTCGTCGCGCTCGCCGCCTCGCTCCTCCTCGCACGCGAATGGATCACCGTCAGCAGCTACCGGCGCGATATGCGGAGCGGGAAAATCCGCGAGCGCGTCCTCCTCGTCGGCACCGCTCCGGACATCCTCGCATTTCGCCATTCCTTCACGGCCTCCGAGATCATGGAGATCGAAGTCCCCGTGGAAGTGGACGTGAGCGTGTGCGCCGTCGCCGAATTTGTGGACATGCTCCACCAGCACACGCCCGAGCGCGTGCTCTTCGTCGGCAGCCACGGCGAACTCGGGCGGCTCCAGGAATACATCGGCGCGTGCGAGACCGAGGGCATCGAATCCTGGCTCAGCGCCGACTTCATGCAGACCGCCATCGCGCGGCCGGACTTCGATCATTTCGGCGGCCGGCCCATGCTCGTCTTCCGCACCGCGCCCAGCGTCTCGTGGGCGCTCTTCATCAAGCATCTGCTCGACCGCGTCATCGCGCTCGCATTCATAGTCGTGCTCTCGTGGCTCTTCGCGCTCATCGCCCTCACGATCAAGCTCACCTCGAAAGGGCCCGTCATCTTCCGCCAGGCGCGCGGCGGGAAAAACGGACGCCCGTTTTCCATGTTCAAATTCCGCACCATGCGCACCGATGCCGAGATGCAGCGCGAGGAGCTTCAGAGATTCAACGTGATGTCCGGCCCTGTTTTCAAAGTCGAAAATGATCCGCGCGTGACCTCCATCGGGCGCTTCCTCCGCAAGACCTCGCTCGACGAGCTCCCGCAGCTCTTCAACGTCCTCCTCGGCGACATGAGCCTCGTCGGCCCGCGCCCGCTCCCGATGTACGAAGTCGAGCGCATCGAGGCCACCGCGCACCGCCGCCGCCTCAGCATGAAGCCCGGCATCACCTGCCTCTGGCAGATCAGCGGGCGGAACAACGTCACCAGCTTCGACCGCTGGGTCGCCCTCGACCTCGAATACATCGACAACTGGTCCCCGCTCCTCGACCTCCGCATCCTGCTGAAGACGATCCCCGTCGTCCTCTTCGGCTGGGGCGCAAAGTAAGCCGCGGGGAAAAATCGCGCCCTCCGCGTCTTTTCGCGGCTCCTCGTCCGCAGATTCCCTCCTTACTTCTTCGGCGCGACCGGCGGCTCGGCACCGATGATCGGCGGCGGCGTCGCAGGCGCCGCAGGGATCGCGGGCACCGCAGGCACCGGGGTCGGTGTCGGAGGAGGAGGAGGCGGCGGTTGCTGCCACAGGAAAAATTTCCCGCGGTATTCGCCCAGTTCCTTCAGCAGCGCGTCGCAGCGCGTCTGCCACAGCAGCAGATCCGGCGGCGCGGACTCCTTCTCCGCCGAACCCGGAAAAACAATGTACGTCACCTTCAGATCATTCACCGCGCGCTGATCCCCGTTGGCCTTCGCATTGATCTCACGGCACAGCCGCAGCGACGCCTCGCCAATCTTCGTCGAAGGCCCCGAGTCGCCGATGATCGCCGGATAGCAGACATCGCGCGACAGCACCACGCAGTAGTCCCCCATGTGCGGCGTGAACCCGCCCTTCCTCCCGCTGAACATCTGCCCCGGCAGCACGATGAACGGATCCATCGAGCCGATCAGAAAACTGTGCGCCTTCATGTCCGCGATCTCCGCACGCAGTCGCGCGTTGTCGGCTTTCAGCTTCGGCACATCGGCGGCATTTTTCGGGTCTTTGATCTTCGCATCGTTGTCCGCGATCTTCTTTTCCCAGATCGGCACACACGGGTTCGGCGCCGGCGTCCGCTTCTTCCAGCGATACGTCGTCATCGGCTGATACGTCCTCGAACTCGTGTCAAACGTCGGCATCCGATCGCCGTCCGCGCCATCCGTATCCACATCCATGTCCGCCTGGATCAGCAGCGCCCTGCGCTTCGTCTTCGCGTTTGTGAGCTCGAGGATCGTCTCGCAGTCGTAATAATTGTGACGCGAGATCAGAACATCGAGCCGGTCCAGATTCGATCGAATCGAGGTCACCTTCCTCCGGTACAGGTCGTCGAAATCCGCCGACACCTTCGCCGCAGCCAGCATCGCCTCGAGTTCCGGCATCACCTTCCCGATCTGATCATTCAGCTTTGAAAGCTCCGGGAGGCTCCGGTGCGGCTTCGGCACCGTCACCTTCACGCTCACCTCCACCGTATAGCTCGCCGGCAAATTGCGATCCGCCGTCGCCGTCGTGCCCGGCACCGTCTCCAGTTTTGTCTTGAAATGGATCCCGTTGAAAATGCTCCCCACGCTCAGCGTCTTCTGCGGCACGTACGGGGTGGGCACCGGCGTCGGCGCGGGCGCAGGCGTCGGCGGCGGTTCCGGGGTCGGACGCGGAGTCGGCGTCGGCGCAGCAGTCGGCGACGGTGTCGGGGTCGGCGGTTGCGGCATGGGCTCCGGCTTGCGATCACACCCGGCCACGCACAGCGCGAGCGACACGCCGCACAGCGCCGCACGCCGGAACAGCGCGGACATTTTCTCCCCTGAAAAATTGCGGCTACTTTTTTCGCGCATTGCGGGCTCCGATTCCGAGGAAAGGACGCAGGATGAAAATCGGCACGAGCGCCGTGAGAAACATCATCACCGCCAGCGGCAGCCCCGGGATCGTCCGAGCGCGCCCACGATCCAGCCCGCGCAGTCCGTCGCGCACGATCTGCTCCACCGGACGCTTCAGGAAATCCGGCGCCGGCAGCGCATCATCTTCCCCAGCCCGCTTCGCCCGCAATCCGAACTCCGTCTCCACCGGCCCCGGACACAGCGCCGACACCAGCACGCCCGTCCCGCGCAGTTCGCCGCGCAGCGCCTCGGTGAAGCTGGTCACGTAAGCCTTGCTCGCCGCATATACCGCCATCTTCGGCATCGGCAGATACCCGGCGATCGAGCTCACATTCAAAATCGCCCCGCGCCCCGAGCGGATGATCCCCGGCAGCAGCGCATGAGTCAGCCGCGTGAGCGCCGCGATGTTCACATCCAGCATCGCCTGCACGCGCTTCCATTCGCTGTCCTCGAACAGCCCGTGGTCGCCGAGTCCCGCGTTGTTGATCAGAAAATCCACGCGCGTCCCGCTCGTCTCGATCGCATCGAGCACACGCTCCACCTGCGCAGCATCGCCGAGATCCGCGGCATGGCACTGGATCTCCATCCCGCTCCGCTCGAGTTCAGCCTTCAGCGTCTCCAGCCGATCCGCGCGGCGCGCGACCAGGATCAGCGCCCGAGCATGAGGCGCGAGCTGCCGCGCCATCTCCGCACCGATGCCCGACGAAGCCCCGGTGATCAATGCAGTGCAGCCGTGAAATGAGTTCATGTGCGCGCGCTTTATTCAGATTCCCGTCCGGCCTGTCGAGTGACGAGTGGCACGATCACAGGCACGACGGATCAAGATGATCGGTCGGCGCGAGCAGCAAAAGGCCGGAGCATGGGCGGACGCCCGCGTTTCCGACGCCAGCACGGATTCCCGAAGCCCCAGCCCCGCGTCTCGGGCTACTCGAACTTGTATCCCTCGAAGCCGTTCTTGCGGATGAACTCCGCCAGCGCAGGCGTGGGCCGGCGCTTCTGCTCGTCGAGCAGGAGCGCGTTGCGAAAGCGATCGAGGTCCACGTAGGCGGTGAACAGTTCCGGCATCGGCAGGCCCAGTTCGCGGAAATGCGCCCTGCCGCTCATCACCGCATTCCATTTGGCCATGTTCGCCGGGTTGCGGAAAAATTCCGACTGGCTGTCGGCGGTGACCCCGCGCATCGCGCTCAAGTCCGGGGCCGGACCGGCGGCGATTTTTGCCAGCAGCGCGCGCTGCGCCGGGGTGACGATCTCGATGCGCCCGATCATGACGCGCGTCGTCTCGGCAGGGATGGAAATTTTCAGCGGCAGCAGTTCGTCAATCCGGCTGCGCGGCAGCAGATAGAAAAGGCGCAGGCCGGGACTCTTGAAATAGGACACTTCCCAAGTACGGAGGAGCGCCCGCGCTTCGTCGGCAAACAATCCGGCGTGCGTCAGCGCCGTGTGCATCTCGTCTTGCAGGCGGGCGAGATGCTCCGGTGAAAACGCATCGCCCGCGAACGAATCCGGCACGGTGGCGCGCGGCTCGATGCCCGCTCCCAAGGCGCCGAGTGAGCGGAAGGCGCACGCGCCATCACGCCGCACTTCGATGAGCCAAGCTGCGGCGATGGGAAGATCATCCGCCGCCCGTTCGCTTCGCACTTCGAGCGTCTTGGCCGCGGCATTCCGCACGACGCGCAGGCCCGCCTTCACGTTGCCGACGCCACGGTAGAATAGAAATTTTTCCCGCTCGCCATCCGAAGTCGCGAGCACCGCCGACGAGACATCGCGCGGTGCCAGCCAGACTTTCTCATCCGTCTCCGGGCCCGCTCCCTCCGCACCCAGCGTCACATTTTTCCAGGACAACTCAGCCACCGCATCGCCATGCAGATGGCCGAAGCGTGTCACGTAGTCGGTGGAATGGGCGACAAATGTCCATTCCGGCCTGCTGGCGTCGAAGCCGGGCGCGCGCGCAACGGCAGAAGGAAAAAATTCCGTGAGCCAGCCGCCGCGAAACTGCACCTGCACATCGATGGGCCGCGGCTTCCATCCTTTCGGCGGATGAAAATAAATGACCGGCGTCTCCAGACGCATCGTCACGTCCGGATGGCAGCTCGGCGTGCCTTGGAAAAAATGCGGGGGCGCCTCGGTGGGCGAGAGGAGAAAATGGCTGGCGAGCCGATGGACAAACGGCGGCACCGGCTCGTCCTCGGTATTGATGCCGCCGATGGCCGCGCCGCGCTCATCCTGGAGTGAAGTAAAGGTGCCCCACTCGTGAACGACGCAAGGCTGCCGTTCATCAGCCGCGAGAATGCCCGCGACGGCGAGCAGGAATCCAACGGGAGCGATGAGAGTCTTCATGCTGAAAAGCGTCGGCGGAAATCCGACACGCAATGTCACGCCAATGATCGCGCTTTGTCAAAAAGTCGTGACGCGCTCCTCCGCAATCCGGAACCGCGCACAGGCAGGAATGCCGACTTCTTCATTGTGCGGATTTGGAAAATGGCTATCGAGGCGCGATGAACAGCATCCGTTCCCTCATCGTCGCCACCGCCGCGTGGTCGCTCACCGCATCCACATTCGCCGCCGGGGACCTCTGGGTCAGCGACTTTGAAAAGGCGAAGGCCACCGCTGCGAAGGAGGGCAAGGATCTGCTGATTGATTTCACCGGCTCGGACTGGTGCAGTTGGTGCATCAAGCTGCGCAAGGAAGTGTTCGACCTCGACGCGTTCAAGGCGGCGGGGCCGAAAAACTTCGTTCTCGTGGAACTCGATTTCCCGAACAACAAATCGAAGCTCACGAAGGAAACGCAGGAGCAGAACGCGAAGCTCCAGACGCAGTTCGGCATCCAGGGATTCCCGAGCATCGTCCTCGCCGACGCGCAGGGCCGCCCTTACGCGCAGACCGGCTACCAGGCCGGCGGCCCTGAAAAATATCTCCCGCACCTCGACGAACTCCGCGCAGTGAAAGCGAAGCGCGACGCGGAATGGAAAAAGGCCGAAGGCGCGCAGGGCGTGGAGAAGGCGAAGTTCCTCGCAGCGGGACTGAAGGTGCTCGATGAGGCTCTCGTGGCGCAGCATTACTCGAAGGTTGTTGCCGAAATCACCGCACTCGATCCGAAGGACGAGACGGGCATGGGTGCTGCGATGGGCTTCAAGGCCGACCTCGCGACGCTGCAGGGTGAAATCGGCACGGTCGCTGGCAAGGACGGTCCCGCTGCGGCGCGCAAGAAGGCCGATGAATTCATCGCCTCGCACACGAAGCTCACCGCAAATCAAAAGCAGGCCGCCCTTTTCTCGCTGCTCCGCGTCTATCGTCCGCCGCAGGACAACGAGATCGTCCTCAAGCTCATGGTCGAAGTGAAGGCACTCGACGCCACGACGGAAGAGGGCAAGCAGGCCGCCATGATCGAGGAGCGCGTGAAGGAAATGATCGCAAAGGGCGCGGCGAAGCCGCCCACGAAGTAATCCGGCACGGTCCGAAATTCCGAGGTCAATTCCGCGCTTGCCACGCGTAAACCCGCCGCTATTTTTCGCGGCCCAAAACGCACGCCAGGGTAGCTCAGTGGTAGAGCGGGGGACTCATAAGCCCTAGGTCGGGAGTTCAATCCTCCCCCCTGGCACCACTCCCCTTCCCCGCTGCATTTTCGGCGGTGCAATGATGCGCTCACAACGCGCCAGCATCATTGCATTGCGCTCCGGCCGCACACAGCCTCAGCGATCTTTGCCCAAGCCGGAGAGAAACCGGAACAGGTCGCGCAGATCCTCCCGGCTCAGACGATCCACGAGCCCGCTCGGCATCAGCGAGCCGGTCAGTTTTCGGCTCGCGATTTCCTCGCGCGTGAGCCGCGTCTGCCCGCCCGTCGCGATGTCGCGGATGATCAGGTTCCCGTCGTCGCTCACACGGTAGCCGGTGATGACACGCCCATCCTTCGTCGTCACTTCCATCGCCTCGTAGCCCTCCTTGATTTCCTTCTGCGGCTGCAGCACCGCGCCGATGATGAAGTCCACCGGCTGCCCTGAGCCAATCGCATCGAGCGCTGGCCCGATGGTGCCGCCCTCGTCGCCGATACGGTGGCAGCCGATGCACGCGAGTTCCGCACGTCGGAAAATTTCTCGTCCGCGCTTCGCATCACCCTTCTCGCGTACCGCCGCGACGAGCGCCGCCACGAATGCCGGATCGCCCGCGGGCAGCGATGAATCCAGCCCCGCGAGCCCGCGCAGCACGTCGGCAATCTTCGGGCGCGACTGGCCGCTGTTGTTGAGAACATCGAGCACCCGGCGCGAAGCGGCAGGCGACGGATGGCCCGTTTGCAGTGCCGCAGCGAGCGCGTCCACTCCGCCGTTTCGATCAAACATCGCGATGCACAGCGCGCGGATGTGCGCGTCGTCCGTTTCATTCGCGAGGCTGGCCGCGACGACTTCCGCTGCACGCGGCAGCGCCGTGCGGCTGAGCCCACGCACCGCGGCTTCACGCACGCTGAACGGCTCGCCGTTTGCCGCGAGCTTCGCGAGCAGTTCCATCACATCGTGCCCGCCAAGCTCGGCGATTCCGCGCACGGCAAACGCACGCAGTTCCGGCGCACCTTTCTCGATCGCTTCAGCGAGCGGCGCATGCATCGCCTCGATTTTCAACGCACCGGCAAGCAGCGCGGCACCGGCACGAGCGCCGGGCTGCGCGGAATTCCACAGCCCGCGCACGGCGCTTTCGACATCGCCGGACGGGCGCAGTTTGCGCGCCGTGCAGTTTTCCGCGACGGCGGAAAGCACATCACGCATTGCAGTTTCCCGCGCGCCATCGCCCGCGGTCGCATCGGCAAAATGAAACGGCGTGAGCACGCCCGCGAGATCATCGGCTGTGCCGACGGATGCCATCACCGCGAGGAGCGGCTGCGATGAAAGCGGAATTTCCGACATAAGCCGGAATGGCGGCTGCGACTGGCCCCTGAAAACCAAGCCGCGCAGAGCGCCGAGCGTGTCCTCGCTCGCGTCGGCCTTCGCGAGAAACGCGAGCAGTGCGGGCTTCCCCTCGATCCCGAGGCGTCCGGCCTTCAGTGCCGGGAGCCAGTGCGGCTTGAGCGCGAAGACTGCCTGCCGCAGCGCAAGCTCCGTGAAGCCGTCCGCACCGTGCTCGATCGCGCGCAGCGCGAGCGGCAGCGATTGCGCGCGCGGGATGTTTGCAAGTGCGACGACGGCGGCGAGTCGCACACGCGGGTTTTCATCCGCGACGAGCGGCGTGAGCAGCGTGAGCGCATCCGGCCCTGTCGAAAGGCGATCCGCCCAGCGCGCGGCGACGCCTGCGGCGTACGCGCGCACGTCGGGCTTCGCGGCCGAGAGCAGTCGCGCGAGCAGCGCTGGTGCGGGTGACTCGTGCCATTCGAAAATGCCGAGCGCCTCGTACAGCGCGCGCTCCGTCGCGATGTCGCGGCCTTGCATTGGCGCGATCCATTTTTCGAGTGCGGCGATCACCTCAGCAGTCGGGCGCGCGCCGAGTTCGCGCTTGCTCTGGTAGATCGTCCACTCGTCCGTTGTCTTCAGATTTTCGAGCAGGCTCATCACGCTCGCGCCGGCGATCGGCGGCTGCGTGTTGAGCGGACGCCCCTTGTAAGTGATGCGCCAGATTCTGCCGTGAGCCTTGTCGCGATCCGGGTGCCGGAAGCTCGCCTGATAGTGGCCGATGATCGGGTTGTACCAGTCGCAAAGATAGATCGCGCCGTCGGGCCCGAGCTTCACATCCACGGGTCGGAAACTTCCATGCGTGCTCGTCACGAATGTCGGCAGATCGGTCACGCGGAAGCCCGCGCCGTCATCCTCGATTTTCAGCGCCCACACCGCGTTGTTGATGTAGCCGCCCGAGAGCATCACGCCCTGCCACTCCGGCGGAAAATGCGCTGACCGGATGATCTCCGGCCCGCTCGATTTCCGCGAGCGCGCGTTCACCCAGATGTTCTGCCGCGCGCCGATCTTCCGCCCCCGGATCATCTCGGGCAGGGGGAAAGAAATGCCGCCGTTGTTGCCCGCGACGACGAGCGGCATCCCCCACTCCGTCCATGCAAAGCCCCACGGATTCTGCGGATCAGCGCTGCCGCCGTAAAATGGATCGAGCCGCAGTTCGCGCGGGCGCAGCCGCCACAGGCCCGCCTCGTCATTGCCGACGATCCCATACGGCGTCTCCACGCGCGCGAAGCCGTGCAGCCCTTGCGAAAAAAACAATTCGCCGCCGGGACTCCAGCGGAACGAGTTGATGTTTTGATGATTGTCGCCCGTGCCGAAGCCGCGCAGCACCACGCGCTTTTCATCCGCGCGGTCGTCGCCGTCGGTGTCCTTGAGAAAAAGCAGCTTCGTCCCCTCGCCCACGTATGCCCCGCCGTCGCCGAGTTCGAGACCTGTCGGGATCATCAGTCCTTCGGCGAACACCGTCGTCTTGTCCGCACGGCCCGCATGCTTCGTGTCTTCCAAAATCACGATCCTGTCGTGCGGCTCCTCGCCGGGCTTGAGCTGCGGATACGTCGTCGAGCCGAGCACCCACAGCCGCCCGCGCGCGTCCCAGCGCATCTGAATCGGCTTCACCACGCCGTCTTTTTCACTCGCGAAAAGATTCGCCTCGAATCCCTCGGGCAACTTGAAGCTCGCGAGTTCCGCCGCGGGATCGTTCGGATCCACATCGGCGCGGACGCTCGCGCACGCCGCCATGAGCACGGCAGATGTGATTTTGAAAAGCGAATGCCTGACTGACTGCAGGCATGACCTCACGCGAAGGGCGCGAAGGACGCAAAGGAGTTTTGCTTCGGAAGCCTTTGCGGCCTTCGGGGCCTTTGCGTGAGGCTGCTTCTTGAAGTTCAACAGACTGCCAAGTCGCGGGCGGAGCACGTTCATCGCGCGAGCAAAAAGAACAACCGCGCGCGGTGCAATGCCACAGGTGGAGCGCCGGCCAATGTAGCGCCGACGACCCGCCGGCTTCGCTGGCTCACGATTCACATTCGCACGTCAGCGTTTTTCACAGCGCGCCCGGCGAGTCCGGCAGCCTGTGGAACCGACGGGTCGTCGGCGCTACAATTTGTGCGTCGCCGCCCGGTGTCGGCTTTTCCGCAGGCGAACTTTCACAGTCCGATCGAAAGCAATGCTCCCGCCTGACGTGCTGCGTCCGTGTATTTGCGGCTGTCGCCGCGAAATGCCGGCGAGGACGCCAGCACTCCACTCGGGGACGCTTGCCGCTCTGCGTCGCAGCGCCTAGCGTCGCCACTTATGCCGGAAGTTTCCAAGGATCAGATCGCCGACACGCTCGAGGACATCGCCCTGATGCTCGAGCTGAAGGGCGAGAATGCGTTCAAGATTCGCGCGTATCGCAACGCCGCGCGTGCGATGGAGACTTTTACCGGCAACCTGCGCGCCACCGCCGAGGCTGGGACGTTTGGCGAGATTGACGGCATCGGCGACGCGATCGCGGAAAAAATCACGACGCTCGTGACGACGGGCGCGCTCGAATATCACACGAATCTCAAGGCCGAGTTTCCGCAGGGGATCTTCGACATGTTCGACATCACCGGCATGGGGCCGAAGAAAGTCCAGGCGGTGTGGAAGGAGCTGTCGATTACGACCGTGGACGAATTGGAGAAAGGCTGCCGCGACGGGCGCGTCGCGGGGCTGAAGGGCTTCGGCGAAAAGACCGCGGCGAACATTTTGAAAGGCATCGAGGATCGGAAAAAGCACGCGGGCCGCTTCCGCATGGGCGAGATCGCAGCGGATGCGGAGCGGATGCTCGACGATCTCCGCTCGCATCCCGACGTGATCCGCGTCGCGGCATGCGGCAGCTACCGCCGGCGACGCGAGACTTGCGGCGACCTCGACTTTCTCGTCTCCACGCGCGAGCCGAAGGCGATCAGCGAATTTTTTGTCGGCCACGATTTTGTCGAGAGCGTGATCGCGCACGGCGACACGAAATCCTCCGTGCGGTGGCTCAGCGGCATCCAGGCGGACCTGCGCGTGGTGAAGGACACGGAGTATCCCTTTGCGATCAACTACTTCACCGGCTCGAAGGAGCACAACATCGTGATGCGCCAGCGCTCGCTCGCGCGCGGGTGGACGCTGAACGAATACCGGCTCGGGCCGGTTGATGGATCGAAGACAAAGCCGCAGCCCGTGCCCGAAATCCGCGAGGAGGCCGACCTGTACCGCGCGCTCGGCCTCGACTACATCGAGCCGGAATTGCGCGAGTGCATGGGCGAATTCAAGGCCGCCGAGGAGCACACGCTGCCAAAGCTCGTCGAGGCGGAAAACTTGCGCGGCACTTTCCACAACCACACCACCGCAAGCGACGGACGAAGCACGCTCCGCGAGATGGCCGAGGCAGCGATCGAACTCGGCCTGCAATACCTCGGCATCGCCGACCACTCGAAAGCATCCGTCCAGGCGCACGGCCTCGATGAGAAAGCGCTGCTCGCGCAGGTGAAGGAAATCCGGAAGCTCAACGACGAGTTCGGCCCGGACTTCCGCATCTTCGCCGGCAGCGAGGTGGACATCCACAAGGACGGCTCGCTCGACTTCGACGACGAGATCCTTGCGCAACTCGACTACACCGTGGCCAGCGTCCACAATGCATTCGCGATGTCCGAGGCGGACATGACCGCGCGCATCATCCGCGCGATGGAAAACAAACATGTCACCATGCTCGGCCATCTCACCGGCCGGCTACTGCTCATGCGCGATGGCTACCCCGTGGACCACGCCGCCGTCATCGCCGCCGCAGCGGACACCGGCACCATCATCGAGCTGAACGCCAACCCGCGCCGCCTCGACATGGATTGGCGCTGGTGGCCGCTCGCGAAATCCAAAAGCGTGAAATGCGCGATCAATCCCGATGCGCACCACACCTCGCAGCTTCAGTTTTTGAAATTTGGAACCGGCACCGCGCGCAAGGGCTGGCTCTCGCGGGACGATGTCGTGAACTGCCTGCCTCTCGGAAAAATCGAGGATGTGCTCGCGAAGAAGCGCTGAGTGATTTTCAGACGAGCAATCCGGCGCGCATGAGCGAGGACTCGTCTGGTCGCGCGGATGAATCGGTGAGCGCGCGCTTGCCCTGATCTGTCAGCGAGACCGGCTCGTGCCAGCGGTTGGTGAGCGGGAGATCATGCTCGGCCTGATGGCGTATCAATGCACTCAGGTGCGGCTTTGCGTCTGTCCTCAGCCATTCGCCATCGCCGCAGAGCATCACGTCGAGCGCATCGAGCGCGAAGAGGCGATGCAGAAACTCATGCAGCAGCGAGAAGTCCTGCGCGCATGGCAGACCAGCTTCAGCGAGAGATTGGTTCATCTTTGCGCAGGCACTCGGAAATGGCAGTCGCTCGGGAAATGCACTCGCCAGCACGGTGAGCATCGCCTTTTCCACCGGCTCGCGCGCTTCGAGCACGAGGCCGTGGATGCCGATGAACCGCATCGGATAGCCCGGCGCGAGCCTGATGCCGCCCGCGTCCACCGTCATGCGGAGACCGAGGGCGCAGTCGGCGAGCACGCCGGGCCGAATGTCGCGCGCCGGTGCAACGGGTGCGCGAGCGAGCAGGCTGTTGCGCAGCCAGCGCTGGAAGACGACATCCATGAACTGCTGTGCGCGCGCGAAGTCGAGTTGCAGCGGCGCGAGCGCGGCACGCATCGTCGCGGGCACGTTTTCAAATTGCATCGTCGCGTAGTGCGCCTCGGCGACATAGTGGAGTCCGTGACGCACGGCGTGGGCGGTGAATTCGGTGAACGTGCACGGCTCGTTCACCGCCGCGAGTTCGTCGTGAAAGAGCAGGCCCGGCGGCTTCGCGCGCATGTCCTCGATCGTGTCGCGCAAGTTCGCGGCATACGAACCAGGCTGATCCTTCATGCACTCCGCGAGCGAATCGAGCACCTGCGTGGCGCGCGACATCTGCGCATCCGGCGGAGCGTGCGAGCCGATTTCCGAGAGCAGAAATTTCCGCACACCGCCCGGCAGTCCCCAGCCCGGAAGTGTGTTGTAGCTCACATACGCGATGCCATTCGGCGACAGCGCCTCAGAGCAAAGCGCAAGGAGTCGCTCGCGCACGTCCACCGGCACCCACGAGTAAACGCCGTGCGCGATGATGTAGTCGAACGCGCCACCCTCGGGCTTCCACGAGCGCAGGTCGGCGCAGGTGAAACGTGCATTGCCGATCCCGCACGCGGCGCGCGCAAACTCAGCAGTTGCGATTTGCTTCGCGGAAAAATCCACGCCGGTGAATTCCGATTTCGGAAAACGCTCGGCGAGCGGCAGCAAGTTCATCCCTTCGCCGCAGCCGAGTTCCAACACGCGACAGCGATCCGGCGGGGCGGCGGGAATGCCGAACAGCCGCGCGATGGCTCCGATTCGCGCGGGGTGCGAATCCGAAACCGCGCCGTGCCGGTATGGCACCGCATCGTAGCGCTCACGGATCACGTCGGTCATTGTCGTCATCGTGTTCAGGAAATCGCGCGCGTCAGTATGGAATCCCCATTCGCATCAAGTTCCGCGAGCACCCGCTTTACGACGGTCATCTCGCCAGCTTTTTCCCGCGCAATCTGCGCAAGTTTTTTAGCCTCATCCGACTCTCCCCGGCGCGCGGCAATCCGTGCGAGGAATGCGGAGCTGATCCCGTGATCGATGTCGGCAGAGCTTTTCTGAATCACCTCGTTCAGCACCGCTTCCGCTGCGTCAAACTGCTGCATCTCAAACAGCATTCCACCGAGCGAGCCTTTGAGCGTGACCATTTCAGGAAAATCGGCGGCGGCATCCTTCAATATCCCAAGTGCTTTCGGCATGGCGTCGCGGACATTGCCGTAGAGCGCGGCGCAGGCAAACGTATCCGCAGCTTCCGCCCTGCATGGGTCATCGCGCCGGCATTGCGGATCCAAAAGGATTGTTTCCGCTGCTTCCTGAGCAGCCGGCCATTGTTCGAGCCCCAGAAAAATGCTCGCCCACTGACGACGCTCCGTCACCGGCATCTCTGCAAATCGGGTCTGCAATATTTTCGCCACAGCTTCCTGCACCTCACCCGACTTGCCTCTCTCCTTCAGATTGAACATTTCCGCACAGGCAAATTGCCACTCATGCTCCTGCTGCTTTGGTAGCGGCTTTGTGAGTGTCCACCAAAGCTGCAACGCGTCCGTCCCGGTCTCGACGCCGGCAACGACCACGCGGGCGGGCCACAGCACGCGGCTCAGTAAGCCAAGCTCGAAAACGAGCAACAGCGTCACGGCGCTGCTGAACGATTGCCATCTTGAACCCGGTATCACGGAGGAGAGCCATATCAGGCCGGCAAAATAGCCGAGTGAAAACACAGGCCCCAAGCCGGTGGTAATCAGGCAACGAAGGCGGTAGAATTTCAGAGTGCGGGGCAAAAAAACCACGTATCCCTCGATGGGAAACCACGAGATGCGCAAACGCGTTCCTCCGATCCACCTTTCGATGCGTGGCTTCGAGCCAAGCATGATGTCATATATTCTGGAATGTGTGATGCAGGCACCGACGACATGTCCCAGCTCATGCAGCACAAGGCTGAGGGAGATTCCAGCGACGCAAAGAGCGATATAGAGCGCCCAATCTGCGATCCATGCTAAGAGCGCCAGCGACATTCCGAATCACGCGAGCAACTGCCGCAGCACGTAGGGCAGGATGCCGCCGTGACGGACGTATTCGACCTCGATGGCGGTGTCTATGCGGCTCTTGAGCGTCACATTTTCCTGCGCGCCGTCAGCACGGTGGATGACGAGCGTGACATCGCTCATCGGCTTGATGTCGTCGCTGAGATCGAGGAGGTCGAACGTCTCGCTGCCGTCGAGCTTCAGCGTCTGCGCGGTCATGCCGTCGGGGAATTGCAGCGGGATGACGCCCATGCCGCAGAGGTTGCTGCGATGGATGCGCTCGAAGCTCTGCGCGACCACGGCCTTCACGCCGAGGAGCGCGGTGCCTTTTGCGGCCCAGTCGCGCGAACTGCCGGTGCCGTATTCCTGGCCGGAGAAAATCATCAGCGGCGTTTTCGTCTCCGCGTATTTCATCGCGGCGTCGTAGATGGGCATCTGCTCACCCGTAGCCGCGCTCGTGAGAGCGCGGGCTGATTCCGGGGAAGTGCCTGCGTTCTCACGAACGCAGCTACGGAACATGGTCACGCCGCCCTCGGTGCCGGGGCACATGAGGTTCTTGATGCGCACATTCGCGAAGGTGCCGCGCGTCATAATGCGGTCGTTGCCGCGGCGGCTGCCGTAGCTGTTGAAATCCTCGAACGCGACGCCGGCTTCCGTGAGGAATTTTCCGGCGGGCGATGCCTTTTTGATCGCGCCTGCGGGCGAGATGTGATCGGTCGTCACGCTGTCGCCGAAGATGCCGAGCGGGCGCGCGCCTTTGATCTCGCCGATGGTGCCGGCGGACATGCCGAAGTTCGTGAAGAACGGCGGCTCCTGCACGTAGGTGCTCGCGCGGTTCCACTCGAACACGTCGCCGACGGTGCCGGGGATTTCGTTCCACTTCGGATTTTGCGAGGCGAAGTCGGTGTAGAGCTTGCGGAAAATTTCCGGCGAGAGCGCGGTGCTCATCACGTCGCGGATTTCCTTTTGGCTCGGCCAGATGTCGCGGAGGAAGACGGGCTGGCCGTCGCTGCCAGTGCCGAGCGGTTCGGTCGTGAGGTCAATGTCCACATGGCCCGCAAGCGCGAATGCGACGACGAGCGGCGGCGACATGAGGAAGTTCGCCTTGATGTTCTGATGCACACGCGCCTCGAAGTTGCGGTTGCCCGAGAGGACGCTGGCGGTGATGAGATCGTTCTTGGCGATTGCGTCTTCCAACGCGGGATGCAGCGGGCCGCTGTTGCCGATGCACGTCGTGCAGCCGTAGCCGACGGTCTGGAAACCCAGCGCGTCGAGATATTGCGAGAGGCCGGTTTTATTCAGGTAGTCGGTGACGACGCGCGAACCCGGCCCGAGCGATGTCTTCACGGCGGGGTTCACTTTCAGTCCGCGCTCGACGGCCTTTTTCGAGAGGAGGCCCGCGGCGAGCATCACGCTCGGGTTGCTCGTGTTTGTGCAGGACGTGATCGCGGCGATGAGCACGGAGCCATGACCCACGTTCACGTCGGCGCGCTGGTACGGTGACGTGGGATGATCGCTCGATGGCGTCGGCGTCGGGCGGTTGGAGATCATCTCGACCTGATCCTTGGGCGCACCTTCCGTCGGGTAATTCGTCTTTGAATCCGTCGAAGCCATTTCGGTATTCGCATCGCCGCGTCCATTGAGATGCACGGCGAATTGTTTTCCCAGGTCGCCTGCCGCCTTGCCGTATCCGCCGTCCGGGATCGGTTTGGCGAAGAGGGACGTGAAGGTGCTCTTCAAGTCCGGCAGATTGATGTGGTCCTGCGGGCGCTTCGGGCCGGCGACTCCGGGGACGACGGTCGAGAGATCGAGATCGAGGTCCACGCTGTAGGCGATGTCGCCTTTTTTCGGAATGCCCCAGAGTCCTTGCGCCTTGTAGTAGCTCTCGAATGTCGCGCAGTGCTCGTCGCTGCGGCCAGTGCCGCGCAGGTAGGCGACGGTCTCCTCGTCGATCGGGAAGAAGCCCATCGTCGCGCCGTATTCGGGCGCCATGTTTGCGATGGTCGCGCGATCCACCACGGCGAGCGCCTTTGCGCCGGGGCCGTAGAACTCCACGAATTTTCCGACGACCTTCGCCTTGCGCAGCATCTGCGTGATGTGCAGCACGACATCCGTCGCCGTGACGCCCTCGCTCGGCGCGGCGGTGAGATGCACGCCCACGACTTCCGGCGTGAGAAAATACACAGGCTGCCCGAGCATGCCCGCCTCCGCCTCGATGCCGCCCACACCCCAGCCGACGACGCCGAGGCCGTTGATCATCGTCGTGTGCGAGTCGGTGCCGACGAGCGTGTCGGGGAAGTAAAGAGGAGTCAGGGGGCGGGAGTCAGGGGTCAGGTTCGCTGCGGAAGTCTTTCCTGACTTCTGACCGCTGACTCCTGACTCCTGCCAAAGCACACCCTTCGCGAGGTATTCGAGGTTCACCTGATGCACGATGCCGATGCCGGGGGGCACGACGCCGAATGTCTTGAACGCCTGCTGGCCCCACTTGAGCAATTCGTACCGCTCGCGGTTGCGTTTGAATTCGAGGTCCAGATTTTTTTGCAGCGCATCGCTGCTGCCGAAAAAGTCCACCTGCACCGAGTGATCCACGACGAGATCCACGGGCACGAGCGGCTCGATCATTTTCGGATCACGACCAAGACGCGAGACGACCGAGCGCATCGCCGCGAGATCCACGAGCAGCGGCACGCCGGTGAAGTCCTGCAACACGACGCGCGCGACGACGAACGGAATCTCGACCTGCGCGGGAGCTTTCGCATTCCAGTTCGCGAGCAGCTTCACATCCTCCTCGCGCACGCGCTTGCCGTCGCAATTGCGCAGCACGCTCTCAAGCACGATGCGGATCGAGACGGGCAGTTTTGAAATCGGACCGACGCCGGATTTTTCCAGCGCGGGCAGGCTGTAAAAATTCCCCTGCTTGCCGTTGCCGAGATCGAAAGTGGTCAGTGTCTTGAAGGCGTCGTTGCTCATGTCGTGTGTAAGAAGGGCGGAGAGCGAAGCGCACGACGGCGCGCGCGGCAAGTCTGCGCGTCGGCCTCCTACTTTCCGCCGAGGAGCCTGCGGATCTGGCCGTCGGGATCTTCGAGCGCATCGAGCGCGCGCAGGATGCCGTTTTTGTCGAGCAGCCATGTCGTCGGCACGGAGTTGATGCCGAGGGCGCGCATGAGCGGGCCGTCCCAGCCTTTTCCGTCCCACGTCACCGGGCAGGTGATGCCTTTGGAGCGGAGAAAATCTTCGAGTGCTTCGCGCTCCGCATCGAGGCTGATCGCGGCGATTTCCGCGCCGGGGCCGGCGGCTTCGATGGCGCGCCTGAGATCGAGGAATGCGGTTTTCGACGGCGCGGACCACGTCGCGAAAAACACGATGCCAACGACTTTTCCACGCCATTCCTTCACGTCCACACGGCGGCCATCGAGCGCGGTGAAGCGCAGCGGCAGCGGCTTGCCGAGGAATGCGAGGCGGCGGAGATCGTCGGCGATCTGCGCCGTGAGATCGGGATCCTTCGTGAGCTTTTTTGCACGGAGGAGCAGCGCTTCCTTCGTCGCGGGATCGAAGTCGAAGAGCCCGGCGATCTCGGCGAGCAGCGACGGGATTCTGCGTTCGCCGGGATGCGCGGCCTCGAACTGCCGCGCCTGATCGAGCAGCGCGCGGCGCTCCTCGACAGGCGGGCGCGCGCTGCGCCATTTGCGCATCCGCCGCCCGAGCAGGGCGAATTCGAGTTCGGTCTCGCGCGAGGGTGTGGTCGCAAGTTGCGATGCCTTTTGAAAAATGCCGAGGACTTCGGGCGACTGCGGCTCGGCTTTCATGTCGGCGCGGAGGTCGAGCACGCGCGCGAGGCGGAGCAGCGCCTCGAATGCGTTCGTGTCCGCGGGGTGCGCGGCGAGAAATGCGCGCAGGGATTTCTCCTGCTTCGCGGTGTGCGCGAGCGACTGCTCGTACATTTCGGCGGCGGTGTGCTTTTGCGTGAGGCCGGGGCCGGCATCGAGCGCGACGATTGCAGCCCAGTCCTCACGCGCATCGCCGGCGAGGAGACGTGCGGCGAGGATGAAAAATGCGCAGACGATGGTGCGGTGCATCGGCGCAAGTTCGCGATTCGCGCGGACACTGGCAAGATGCGACGCGGCGATGCGGCAAAAATCAGCGGCGCTTTTCCACGGGGATGATCGTCACGAAGACCGGGCGGTGGTCACTCGCGACTTCCCAAAAATCGGAACGGTACACGGTCGCAGTCTCGCGCTTCACCTCGGGGAGCAGGCCAGGCGAGGCGAAGAGGTAGTCTATGCGCGAATACTCGTCGGCGACAGGCCAGTGGTGCGTCCAGCGATCGCCGTGTGCGTCGCGCGCGGCGAGGTCGGTCATGTGGCCGGGCGAGCCGCGCACACCGGTGATCTCGCTGAACATCGGCTGGTTTTTCGCGTCGTTGAAATCGCCGTAGCAGAGGAGATTCGCGGCCGGATTTTCCTTGAGGATCGCGTCGAGATGCTCGCGCAATTTCGCGGCCTCATGCCGGCGGATGAGCGCCTCGCCCTCGGGCGCGGGGAGCTTGGATTTCAAGTGCGTGCCGACGCAGCGCAATTCGTAGCGCGGCGTGACCTGCACGGTCACGTCGAGGAAGCCGCGCTTCACGGACTGCTGCGTGCCGTTGAGCGGATAGCGCACCTTTCCCGCGGAGTCGCGATGCACGATGGGGAAACGGCTGAGCAGCGCGAGGTGACGATCCTCGTCCTCGGCCTGCACGTATTCGCTGTCTGCAAAAACGAGGCCCGCTTTTTCCAGCCGCGACTTGAAGTCCGCAAAGGCCGCTGGCGTTCCCATTTCGCAGACGCCGATCACGTCGGGATGGATTTCTGCGATTACTTTGATCAACGCCTCGATTTCCTTTTCCGGCTTCGGCTTCGTCCTGCGCGCCGCGGATGCCTGATCGGGACCGAGGTAGTTTTTCACATTGTAGCTGCAAAAAATGATGCCCTTCGCGGGGTCGCGCTCCTCGGCGCACAGCGGCGCAACGAATGCAAACAGCAGCAGGAAGAACGCACGCCTCATGGCCGGGGAGAAAAGAAAAAGGCCCGCCGTGAGGCGAGCCTTTTCCTGAAAGCGATTTGCGGGCGCGGACTAGACGTGCGTCTCGGTGTGCTGCACTGGCGCGGCGGGCTGCGGCGCAGCAGCGGCGGGCTGTGTGCCCGCGGGCGGCGGCACTGCGGCGGTCTGCGCGGGAGTCTCGATCCGGGGCTGTGAATTCGCCTCGCGCATGATCTCGTCATGCACATCGTTCTTCGCCTTGGAGAACTCACGGATGGCCTGTCCGAGGCCCTTCGCGAGATCGGGCAGTTTTTTCGCCCCGAACATCATCAGCAGGATGAAGAACACGAAGATCATCGTCGTCGGCGTCATGTTCGCGAGGAGAGGGGTGAGAGGAATGTTCATAATGTGAATCGGTTTGAATTTGATTAGCACCACGGGAAGTGGTGCGCAACAGATGAATGCTGCCTGCGGGGACAATCCGGCGCAAGACCCGCGTCTTAGTGTGCCCGTGAAAAATCGCTCCGGGCGCTACTTTCCACCTGCCGCCTGGTAGAGTTCGATCGCCTTGGGCAGTTCCGCCTTCAGCCGCGCGATGCGGGTCTCATGCGCAGGGTGCGTGCTGAGGAATTGCGGTGGCGCCCCTCCCCCGCCCTGCGCGCTCATGCGCTTCCAGAATTCGACGGCCTCGCGCGGATCGTAGCCGGCGCGCGCCATGTAGCGCAGGCCCACGCTGTCGGCCTCGCTCTCGTGGTCGCGGCTAAATGGCAGCAGGTAGCCGACACGCGCGCCAGCGCCGATGAGGCCCATGATCTGCCGGTGCTGCTGCGGATCCGTGCCGGAGAGGGAAAAATTCGCGCCGGTGAGCAGCGTGTTCGCGGTCTTTTCCTGGAGCACGCGCTCTGCACCGTGGTGATTCGTGGCGTGGGCGATCTCGTGGCCCATCACGACCGCGAGACCCGCCTCGCTTCGCGCCACGGGGAGGATGCCGGTGTACACCACGATTTTTCCGCCCGGCAGGCAGAAGGCATTCACCTGACTGCTCTCGACGACGGAGACCTTCCAGTCGAAATCCTTCCCTGCCTTGCCGGTGACCGCGGTGAGCCTCTGCGCGCAGCGCTTCACCATTTCGTAGCTCTCGCCACTCGTGATCGTGCGACTCTCGGAGAGCACCTGCTGGTATGCCTGTGCGCCGAGGGAGAGTTCCTGCTGCGAGTTCATGCCGAGACGCGCGGTGCGCCCGGCTTCGTTCACGATCTTCGGCGCGCTGGCGCGCTGAAAAATCACGACGATCAGCGCGATGACTATCGGGATGGCGAAGCGGAGTATGCGTTCTTTCACAGGAGTGCGCGAAAAGAAAGGGAGCCGGACGCTCGACGCAACCACAAACAGAAAGCATGGGTTCGTCCCCGTTCCGTCTGCGCGTTCCGACACAAAAACGACATTTGCGGGAAATTCCTTTGACGCCCCTTCGCGTGGAACCTAGAAGTCCGCTCCTTATTTTCACGACACATGAAATCTTCCGCGCCAGTTTCGCACCTTTCCCCCGTTCGCGGGCGGCGGCGCGGCGGTTTCTCCACTCGCAAGGACGGTAACCCCTCTCCTTCCCAACTCTCGGACACGCGATGCTTAATGGCATTCTTGGACTTTTCTCCAACGACATCGGAATAGACCTCGGAACGGCGAACACGCTCGTTTACGTCAAGGACCACGGCATCGTGCTGCGCGAACCGTCCGTCGTGGCAGTTCAGGCGGGCACGAGCAAGGTGCTCGCGGTCGGCGACGAGGCCAAGAGGATGCTCGGGCGCACACCGGGAAACATTGTCGCGATTCGTCCGTTGAAGGACGGCGTCATCGCGGATTTCGAAGTCTCTGAGGCCATGCTGCGGCACTTCATCCAGAAGGTCCACGGCAAGCGCACTCTTTTCAAACCACGCCCGCGCGTTGTCATCGCGGTGCCCTCGGGCATCACGGAGGTCGAGAAACGCGCGGTCAAGGAATCGGCACTGCACGCAGGTGCGCGGGAAGTCTTCCTCATCGAGGAGCCAATGGCCGCGGCCATCGGCTGCGGACTCCCCGTGCAGGATGCGGCAGGCAACATGATCATAGACATCGGCGGTGGCACCACCGAGGTGGCTCTGATTTCACTCTCCGGCATTGTCTTCAGCCGGAGTGTGCGCGTCGCGGGCGATGAGCTCGACGAGGCGATCATCCAGTACATGAAGCGGGCCTATAATTTGATGATCGGCGAACGCACAGCCGAGGACATCAAGATCAAGATCGGGAGCGCCTATCCGATCGAGAAGGAAACCACCATGGAGGTCAAAGGACGCGACCTCGTGGCGGGCCTGCCGAAAACGCTGAGCGTGACTTCGCAGGAAGTCCGCGAGGCGCTGCTGGAGCCGATTTCCACCATCGTGGATAATGTTCGCGTGACCCTGGAGCGCTGCCCTCCCGAGCTGAGCGCCGACCTTGTGGATCGAGGCCTCGTGCTCGCCGGCGGCGGCGCACTCCTGCGCGGTCTGGACCGTCTCCTTTCCGAGGAGACGGGCCTGCCCGTGCATGTGGCCGAGGATCCGCTCAGCGCAGTGGCCGAAGGAACCGGCCGCGCATTGAGCGAGATGAAATTCCTCCGGCAGGTCACCGCGACGGACAGGCAGTGGCGGTAGTCCGCCGACCGCCCCGATGACTCAGAGCCACCAGGCCACCGCGCTGACACAGCCGCGGTTCCGCGACGCTTCATCGCGCCGCCGTGAAAAATATTCAGAATTAAGAATTCAGAATTCAGAATTTTCCCGGAGGCGCTCGCCATGAACCGCCGCGCGAACCTCATCGCCATCGGCGTCTTCCTCGTCGCGCTCATCGGCGTCTTCGTCCTCAGCCCGCACAACCGCCAGCGGATGCAGAGCGCGTTCCTCGGCATCATCTCGCCATTCCTGAAAAAAGGATCCGAGGTGGACGAACGCTACAAGAAATATCGCACGGGCCTGAAAAAACTCGACGACCTCGAAGCCGAAAACCAGCGGCTGAAAGTGGACAACGACAAGCTCCATGCGGAGAATCTGGCCCTGCGTGGCGCCGAGGCGGAAAAAAACCGCCTGAAAGCCGCGCTCGGCTACCACGACACCGCGCCCTTCGCACTCGTGCCCGCGCGCGTCATCGGCCGCAGCCCGTCGAATTGGTGGAGCACCGTCGTGATTGACAAGGGCACGCTCGATCATGTCGAGGCCGGCCTCGCCGTCGTCACCCCCGACGGGCTCGTCGGAAAAGTGATGACCCTCAGCGATCACTCATCCACCGTGCTGCTGATTTCCGACGAAAACTGCAAGGTCGCTGGCAGCGTCGAAGGCTCGAAGGAACAGGGCATCGTGCGCGTGGAAGTGCGCGGCCAGCGCACGTCGAACAGCATCCAGCCCACGATGACGCTGAACTTTCTCTCGCGCTTCGCACCGCTGCGCGCCGGGCAGCGGATCCTCACCAGCGGCGCGGGCAGCGTGTATCCGCCGGGGATTCTCGTCGGGCAAATCGTGGAATTCAAATCGCGCGAACTCGACGGCCAGGCGGTCATCGACCCCTCTGTTGACATCGCCGGCCTCGCGGATGTCTTCGTGATCACCGGCATGAAAGGGACAACCACCTCGCACTGAGCGCCCTGAAAAATGATCACGATCGTTTTCATCATCGCGATGTTCGTCGGGCTCGTGCTCCAGCATTTCGTCGGCGCAGTGCCGGGATTCGGCAGCCAGATCATGCTGCTTCCGCTCATTTTCCTCTGCGGCGCTGCGGCGCTCCCCGTGGCGGGAATGCTCGTGCTCGCGTTTGCCGCAGGACTCATGTGGGACTGCATGCACTTCATGCCCGTCGAGGGCCGCGTGGATTTTCCGTTCGGCGGCACCATCCTCCTCTACGCCGGAATCGGCGCGATGATGAACGGCCTGCGCCCGCTCTACCTGCGCGGCCTGTGGTACCTCCACGCAGCCGTCGCCGGAATGCTCACCTCGGTGCTCGTGCTCGTGGAATACACCATCATCACCTTCCGCCGCGAGCCGTTCGCGCTCATCTGGCCGCGCGAAATCTGGACGCGCATCGGCGGCACCGCCCTCGTCACGGCATTCCTCGCCGTCCCTTTTTTCCTGATTCTGAACTGGACCGGCCGCCGCGCCGGCCTCTTCACGCCGAGGCGCACTGCGATCTGATCCCATGAGCATGCTCCGCGATATTTTGAAAATGCGCGCGCTCTCGAGCACGGCGATGCGCGTGTACGTGCTCGGCGCATTCATGCTCGGGATGCTCGGCGTCCTCTCCGCGAAGCTGTGGCACGAGCAGATGACCAATTCCAAAAAATGGACGGACCGCCTGCGCAAGAGTTCGTCCGTCACCATCCGCATCCCAAGCGTGCGCGGCGAAATCCGCGACCGAAACGGCATCACGCTCGTCGCAAACCGATCGAGCTACTGCGTGGATTTTTACCTGCCGAGGATGGTCGAGGGCTACAAGGAGGCGAATGACGGCGACTTCCCCCGCGCCAGCTACCGCACCACGCGCGACGGGATGCTCAAGGACGTGGAGGTCGCCGACATCGTCGAGATCGTGAACGAGACAGCCATCAGCGGTTTCGAGAAATTGCACCTCGCGCGCGACTACAATGCAGGGCAGCTCGAGCGCCACTTCCGGACAAACGAACACGTGCCCTACAGCTACCTCGAGGACGTGGACTTCAGCACCGTCGCAAAAATCTCCGAACAGGACATGGGCCTGCCCGGCGTCGAGGTCTCGCTGCGCCCCGTGCGGCAGTACCTCTACGGCTCACTCGCCGCGCACATCCTCGGCTACGTCGGCGCACCGGAGGACATCAACAAGATGCCCGACAGCAAGCTCTTCAATTTCTACCAGCCCGACGTGCAGGGACGCTCGAATGTCGAACTCGCATTCGACCAGTACCTCCGCGGCAAGCCCGGCCGGCGCGTCCTCGAGCGCACCGCAAAAAACAAGATCGGCGCGGAACTCTCGCGCGACGAACCGACGCCGGGGAACAACGTCTATCTCACGATTGACGCGCGCATCCAGATCATCGTCGAGCGCACGCTGAAGCAGGCCGGCGTGGGCCGCGCCGCCGTCGTCGTCGTGGATCCGCACAATGGCGACGTGCTCGCGATGGCCAGCGTGCCGAACTACGACCCGAACATCTTCATCCCGAAGATCAGCGCCGACGAATACCAGAAGCTCGATGACGACGTGACGGATCCGCTCGTGAACCGCGCCGTGCAGCCCTTCGCACCCGGCTCCACGTACAAGATCGTCTCGGCATTCGCGGGCCTCCTCGGAGGCCTGCCGGTGAGCCGCACTTACAATTGCTCCGGCAGCGTGCTGATCGGGAACAGACCCATGAAATGCTGGATCGCCGACAAGGGCGGCGCACACGGCTCGCTGAACCTCGTTGGTGCGATCAAGAACTCGTGCAACAGCTACTTTTACCAGTGGGGCCGCGACGCGAAGCTCATCAACTACGAGAAGATCGGCGACGTGCTCGGCCTCGGCATGAAGTCCGGCCTGCCGCTCAGCGGCGAGAGCCCCGGCATCCTGCCCGGCCCGCGCTGGCTCGCCGCGCACGGACAGTCCAACCTCGAAAAAAACTGGGGCCACATCGCAAACACCGCCATCGGCCAGGGCTCCGTGCTCGCGTCCCCGCTCCAGATGGCGATCGTCTGCGCGACTGTGGCAAATGGCGGCACCTCCTACACCCCGCGCCTCATCTCGCGGCTCGTGGATTCCGGCGGCGAGGACGTGCGCGATGAGCAAGGCAACCTCGTCGTTTCCGTGGAGCCGAAAATCCGCGCGAGCCTGCCGGGCATGGGCTTCAGCGCCTCGGAAATCGAAGCGGTGCGGCAGGGAATGTGGAAGGTCGTGAACGAGGCCGGCGGCACCGGTGCGAAGGCGCGCATCAAGGGCGTCGAAGTCGCGGGCAAGACGGGCACGGCGCAATTCTGGCGGGTCACCGGCAAGGATGATCGCGGGCACCCCATCAGGGAAAAGGACAACCACGTCTGGTTCCTGTGCTTCGCGCCCTACAAAAATCCGAAATACGCAATCTGCGTGATGATCCAGGGCGCGAAATCCGGCGGCGGAGTCGCAGCGCCGGTCGCGCACAAGATTCTCACCGAGAGCCTCGCGCTCGAGGGCGGCTACACTCCGAAAATCGCGTGGCTGGATCCCATCCGGGGCAACCTTGCGCAGATTTCCGAGATCAACATGAAGGAGGAAGGCGGCATCGGCACACTCGTCGCGACCACCTTCAAGGGCGTGGATCAAAAGCCCGGCACGCGCGTCGCATCCGTGGACGAAGAGACCTCCGACCACACCGGCACACCCAACCGATCCTCCGGCACCGGCGGACGCGACTCCGCCCGCCCCGACGTGCGCGCCGCCGCGGACGATCGCGGCCGTGTGTCGAAGCCCAATTTCTTCCAGCGCCTCTTCGGCGTCGGAAAATCCAAGACCAATTCCACGACTCCACCCACCCCAGGCCACCGTTAAAACTCACCCCACCCAGTGCTCACCAAACTCGTCAACACAACCTTTTCCCTAATCAACAAAGTGAAACGACTCATCGGACTCGGACCTCGTGAAACAGGCAACAAACTCATCATCACCGTCGAAAAACTGGAGAAGCGCGTCGCGCTCCTCGAGAACGGAGTGCTCGAAGAATACAACGTCGAGCGCACCAACGAACGGAACATCGTCGGCAGTATTTTCAAAGGCCGCGTGCGCAACATCGAGCAGGGCCTCAAGGCCATGTTCGTGGACATCGGCTATGAAAAAAATGCCTTCCTGCATTTCTGGGACGCGCTCCCCGCGGCACTTGATGCCGGCGTCGAGGAAGTCGAGCGCACGAACAAAAAGCAGAAGCAGCGCATCACCTCGAAGGACATCCCGAGCATCTACCCCGTCGGCAGCGAAGTGCTCGTGCAGGTGACGAAAGGCCCCATCAGCACGAAGGGCCCGCGCATCACCACGAACATCAGCATGGCAGGACGCTTCCTCGTGCTCATGCCCTTCAGCGACCAGTGCGGCATCTCGCGCAAAATCGAAAACCCGAAGGAGCGCGAACGCCTGCGGAAAATCCTCCGCGAACTCAGCGTGCCCGAGGGCATGGGCGTCATCATCCGCACCGTCGGCGAAGGCCAGAAGGCGCGCTATTTCATCCGCGACATCGCCTACCTCGTCGAGCAGTGGCGGAGCATCGAAGCGCAGATGAAGGAGAAAAAAGGAACGGTCTGCGTCTTCCAGGAGCCCGATCTCGTCGAGCGCACCGTGCGCGATTTTCTCACCGACGAAATCGAGGAGGTCGTGTGCGACGACGAGAACAGCGTGAAGCGCATGCAGGAGATGGTCGGCCAGGTGAGCAAGCGCAGCGTCTCGCGCATCACGCACTACCGCGAGCCCGTGCCGATCTTCGAGCGCTACGGCATCCAGAAGCAAATTGAGGACGCATTCCACCGGCAGGTCTGGCTGAAGTGCGGCGGCTACATCGTCATTGATGAGACCGAGGCGCTCGTCGCCGTGGATGTGAACACCGGCCGCAACAAAGGCGCGCGCGACGTGGAGAAAACAATCTTCACTACCAACATGGAGGCCGTGGACGAAATCGCGCGCCAGCTCCGCCTGCGCAACATCGGCGGCCTCATCATCGGCGACTTCATTGACATGAAGAGCCGCAAGGATCAGCAGTCCGTCTATCAGCGCATGAAGGACTGCCTGCGGCGCGACAAGGCGAAGACGCACGTGCTCCCCATCTCGCCGCTCGGCCTCATGGAAATGACCCGCCAGCGCGCTCAGGAAAGCATCAGCGGCTCCGTCTTCCAGCCCTGCCCGTACTGCAACGGACGCGGAAAAGTGAAGAGCCCGATGAGCATGAGCGTCGAGATCCAGCGCGAACTTCACCGTGTGATGAAGTACTACGTGGACATCCACGAGATCCGCGTGCAACTGCACCCGCACGTCCTCGAGCGCCTCCGCAAGGAGGACGAGGAACTGCTCGTCGAGATCGAGCGCAAGTACGCCGGCAAGCTCAGCTTCCGCCCCGACCCGACGTACCATCACGAAAAATTCAGCCTGCACGACCACAACACCGGCGCGGAACTGAAGATCGTCTGAGCCGCTGGAGCCCGCGCAAAGTAGGCGAGGTTTTCCAACCTCGCACGGGCGAGCGCAGCGAGGTGGTGCGGGGAGCGCAGGCGACCCGCCTGCCGTTCCCGGCGACCCGCCGGGAACATCGGATGTCTGGACGCGTGTTTTGAAAACACACTGGTGCGCACCTTTCAAAGGCACGCCCACTCTGATCCCGGTGTTTGCGGCGGGTCGCCGCAAACCACAGGCGAGTCGCCTGTGCTCCCCGCGCCATCCCGCCACCGCCCATCCTCCCGCGCGAGGTTGGAAAACCTCGCCTACTTTGTCCGCCCCAGCCGCTTCCTGATCCGCGCAGCGATGCGCTCTTTCAGGGGAGCCTTCACGGCCTTCACGATCGGCGGCGGTTGCAGCATCCAGATGTTTGCGAGGCGCGGCGAGCGGAACAAATCCTCCGGCGCCGCGTGCTTCACATCGAGCCCCGGCACCGGGTCTATGCCCGCCTTCCGCAGCACGTGCGTGACGAATGCAGAGCAAAAAAGTGACTCCGGCCGCGCCAGCGGATTCGGCTTCGCGCGCATCGCCGGGCGACGCAGCGCGATCAGTGTGCCCATCAGTTCGCGCAGCGAGTAGCGCGTGCGGCCCGCCACCATTTCGAGCGACTCGCGCATCACTGCGGCGACCTCCCCGTCGCCGAGTCCGAAATCGAGCACCGCGAGCACCGGATAGTTTTTCTCGATGCAAAATTTCTCGATGCGGTTCTCCTGCACGCCGAGCCGGATGTTCTTCCGATGCACCTCCAGGTCGCTCTCGAAGACCCAGTGATGCCCGTCATGCCGCGTGCCTTGGAAAAGAAACGCGTGCGACCAGAGGCTTGCCCGGCGTTCGTCATCGAGCCCCCGCTGCAAATGCTTGATGAGCCTGCTCACCACATCCGCGCCGCCTGCGAGCCCGATGCGCCCCGGCGCAGCGTATGTGTGAATGAACTCACGATTCGAAATCCCGGAGACGGTATGGGGCTGCGGCATGGCTCATCTATTCGCGATGCGCACCGCGGGCAAGCGGGCGTTGGTGGCTCAATGTGAGTAGTCGGTGGCTCTTACTCTTTGTCTTGCTCCTGCTCTTGCTCTCTTTGCCTCTGCTTTCGAGAGCAAGAGCACGAGCAAGACAAAGAGTAAGATTTCAAATTCAGCCACCAGCAAGCGGATTGAGCAGTTCACACAATCGTGACATCACGCCACTTGCCGACTTGAAAGCACGCGGCACACTTGCCCCGCTTTTCATGAGCAAAACCACCAGCAAGAAAATCCTCGTCGCCGAGGACGAAGAAGACGTCCGGCGGCTCGTCTGCAACAGTCTGAAAAACGCCGGCTTTGCCACGCTGGAATCCGGCGACGGCCCCGGCGCGCTCGAGACCGCGCGCACGCAGCTCCCCGCCCTCGTCGTGCTGGATCTCATGCTCCCCGGCATGTCCGGCCTCGAAATCTGCAAGGCACTGAAGAACACCGCCGAGACGAAAGGCATCCCCATCCTCATGCTCACCGCGAAGGCCGAGGAAGTGGACCGCATCGTCGGCTTCGAGCTCGGCGCGGACGACTACATGACCAAGCCCTTCAGCCCGCGCGAACTCGTCCTGCGCGTGCAGAGCATCCTGCGCCGCGCCTCCGGCCAGCCCGCGGAGGACGCCATCGTGAAGCTCGGCGAAATCACGCTCGATCGCACGCAGCACAAGGTCGCCGTGAAAGGCAAGGCGCTCGAACTCACCGCGACCGAATTCAAGCTGCTCGCCACGCTCATGGAACGCCGCGGCCGCGTGCAAAGCCGCGACGTGCTGCTCAACGACGTATGGAGCTACGAGAGCATGATTGACACGCGCACCGTGGACACGCACATCCGCCGCCTCCGCGAAAAACTCTGCAAAGCCGGCAGCCACGTCGAGACCGTCCGCGGCTTCGGCTACCGCATGGCGAACATCCCGTAGCGCGCGGCGGGGCTTGCGTGGAGTGCGACGGCGCGCAGGTAATCGCTGTAGGCGTTCGTATCGAGCGCCACCGTCATTTCCACATCGCCTCATCCACCTGCTCAAAAGCGCGCTGCGCCGAATCGAATGCCGCATCCTCCCGCCACGAGCCAATGAGTCCATCCAGTTCGTGATGCTCACCGCCAGCCGGCAGGACGCGACGCCGGCGGAATTCCTCCAGCCACGCGGCAAGCCGCGCCACCTCCGGCGACGGCAGGCTCTCGATGGCGGATTCAATCTCAGCAATGGTGCTCACGGTGCGAAGAATAGCACGCCTCACCGGGTAAGCTCAATCGCTACACCGCTCGGAAAATTTGTCCGTCCCTCGTCCTCCGCCTCGCGGGGGAAGCTCAAGCACCGTGCCGCGGCGGGGAATCAGGCCGTCACTCGGGCTGGTGGCCGTTTCAGTCCCACCCACCATCGAAACCACCCGCCCCGTCAGTCGCGCCTCGCACGATCCGCCGGGCCGATGGCCACAACCTTCACATGGCGGTCGGAAAAATCGATCCAGTAGTGGAAGGCAAGCTGGCCGAGGATGAACCCGTCGAGCAGGCGTCCGCTCTGATCCGAAAACTGGAACTCACTCACCGCATCCGGCATCTCCTCCAACTGATCGAATACGCGGTAGAGTGCCCGCCGCAACCCGGGCGGCAGCGCCTGAATCTGCGGCCAAAGCTGCCAGGCAATGAGCAGCCGGTAGTGTTTCACTCGCCCACTTTCCCTGCGGGCAGCCTTTGCTTGAGTTCGTCGTAGGAAATCCAGTGGCTGGGATCGCCGTCGTCCATCCGCTCCGCCAGCGTGTGCCTGAAGTCCGCATCCTCCTGCGCACGCCCGATGGCCAGCAGCCGTCCGATGAGTTGCTTTCGCTCCAGCGCAGGCATGGCCGCCGCCTCGGTGACGATCTGTTCGATGCTCATGCCGGCAGGCTATCCACGCACTGCGGAAAGGCAAGCATCGCGACGCCGCCCGCGCACTCGGTCGGCATGGCACCCCTGCTCCTCGTGCCGCGGCCACGACATTTCTTGAACCGCTCTAAAAAGCGCGCTGCGCCGAATCGAATGCCGCATCCTCCCGCCACGAGCCAATGAGTCCATCCAGTTCGTGATGCTCACCAGCCGTCGGCATGACGCGCCGCCGGCGAAATTCCTCCAGCCACACGGCAAGCCGCGCCACCTCCGGCGACGGCAGGCTCTCGATGGCGGATTCAATCTCGGCAATGGTGCTCATGCCGCGGAAAGTAGCACGCCTCGCGGGGGAAGCTCAAGCGCCGCGCCGCTGCGGAGAATCTCGCTTCTCGAATTACTGATGCTCAACGAGCGAGCCCCGCCGGAGCAAGCACGACACGGAAACCGAAGAGTGGCCAAGTGGGAGGAGCACCGCCCACGCGGGAGGATAACAGAAGACGGCCGCGGACGTGATCCACGCAACAGGCACCCCGGAGCACATGGCCCATCTTGCTGCCGGAGAAAAGCTCCTCGCACCATTCCCGGGCGTTCCCTCCGAGATCGAATATCCCGAGGGAGTTTGCAGCGAAGCTCCCAACGGGGGCCGTGTATGGAAAGTCGTCCCGGTAGCCCGCCACAGCGTTCTGTTCCCCGAATATCTTGTGGCCGTCCACTTCTTCGCCGCTGTAATTGCCCGCGCCGGGCGGCGGTGGCCAGGCACTTCCCCACGGGAAAGCATCGGCAATTTTCCCGTTCTTTTCCTCCGGTGTTTTCGCCGGGTCTTCCTGCGCGCCGATACCCACTGCACAACTCCATTCGTGGTCGGTAGGCAACCGGTAACGCTCCGATGTTCCGAGCCGCCCGCCCTGCCTCTCGCGCTGCGTCAGCCATTCGCAGAAAGCCTGTGCGTCGTCCCAGCTCACCTTCACAATCGGATGCGTCGGCGCCTGCGAAAACTGCGGCTTTGTCCACTCGCGCTTTTTTGACTTTGCAAAGACCTCATAGTCCGTCACCCGCGTTTCCCAGATGCTGAAAAGCACGCGCTGCCCTCCACTCGGCCCTCCCGTGATCGGGACTGGCACGAATCTCATCCCGAGCGAGTTTTCAAATGGACGATCCTTCGTGGCATCCGTGTAGCGCCCGGTCCCGGATTTTCCCGGCGGCGGCGCGACGGTCGGATGAACCTTTGCCGGTGCCACAGTCGTCGCGGGCGGCACCTTTGGTTGTGTAACGACGCTCGCAGCCACGGAAGTTCCTGTCAGCCATGACGCAGCAATCTCCTCACGTTTCGCTTTCAAAAGCAGCGCGTCGTCAAGCCTTCCGCGCTGCGTGAGTTGCGCCTGCCCCTGCGCAAGCACTGTGTCGTATTTCGTGTGCAGCGCCTTCGTGCGCGCGACGTTCTCCTGCTCGATCTTCGCAAGCTGCACGCGTGTCGCCGCGCGGATCTGTTTCACGGAAGCGGCGTCAGCAGCGTCATCCTGCTCGGGGAACACATTCGTCTCGGTGAACCGCTTTTGCTCATTGCGCAGCGCGAGCGCGCCATCGAGATCACCGGCAGCACTCGCCTTTGTCAGCGCGGCGTCGAGCGACACCGAATACTGCCCAGCGAGCTTTTTGAGGTCCGCCGCATACGCGTCCACCACGTCGCGATTGAAGGCCGCCTGCCACTGCGCATCGGTCGTGGCGATCCATTTCTGCAACTCCGTCTGCGCGGGTTCCGTGCCCGCTGCCGGAGTCGTATCGGGAGTGGCTGGAGCTTGGGCATGGACGATGCCTGCGGTGAACAGCAGGAGGAGAACAATGCGTGGTGTGTTCATGGTCTGAGGGTTCGCCGGGCGTAGGGCAATCCGGCATTCAGAGCGAGCGGAATTCTGGAGCGCCACACAGCCCGCACGCCACGGAATCCAATGCGGCTTCGCCCACGATCGTGACGCCGCAGAAACGGCGCAGGCGCGGGCGGAAGACGGCGTCCGCGCACTTCCGAGCGCGCCTACTTCGCAAACGTCACCACGGATTTCCCATCCGCGGCATTCCACACGCGCAGCACGCCATCCTGCCCGCCGGCGATCACTGTCTTGCCGTCGGCGCTCACTGCGGCGGACTGCATGAAATCCGCGACGTCCGGGAAACTCCGCACGTCCTTCCCATCGGCACCGACGAGGCGCACCTTCGGATCGCCGGAACTCGTGATGAGCTGTTCCGCCGCGCCTGCGAAATGCACCGAGGTCACCTCCTTGTCGAAGCCCTCGATGTTCTTCTTCCGATCGCCGGTCGTGAAATCCCAGACCTTCACCATGTTGTCCGCGCCGGAGGTGGCGAGCGTGCGGCCGTCGAGGCTCCACGAAATGCCGAGGATGTGATGCGTGTGGCCTTCGAAGGACTTCACGACCTTGCCGGATGAAAGGTCGGTGACCTTCGCAATTTTGTCCGCCGCGCCGGACGCGAGGAATTTTCCATCGGCGGAAAAGTCGAGCGCGAGCACGGCGTCACTGTGGAGGTTCGGGAATTCGCGTGCAAACACCGGTGCGGACTGCACCCCGCTTTTCCCGCTCTGGAGATCCAGGATTTTGATCTCGCCGCCGCGCGACGGCTCGCCGCCGCCGATGGCGAGGAATTTTCCATCCGGCGAAAATGCGAGCGACTCGACGCGGTCCACAAACGGCGACTTCCCGATGCTCGCGCCGATCGTGCGATCCAGCTTCCACGCCGGAGTCATGTCCCACGCGGTCACGGAGGAATCCTGCGCGGCGGAAACGATCTGTCCGCCCGGCAAAAAGGCCAGCGATTTCACGGGTGTCTTCGCGCCTTTCACGACGGCAAACGCCGCGCCGGTCTCGCCGCTCCAGGTGTGGACGGCCATGTCGTCGCCAGCGGTCGCGATCATCTGGCCGTCTGCGGAAAATGTGATCGCGACGATTGGCTTCTCCATGTCGGTCGCGGCTTTTTTCGCGTCCTTGGATTCCGCGTCCGCTTTTTTCTGCGCGGCGTCCGCGGTCGCGACCGCGGCCTTTGCCTCGGCGAGCGCGACCGTCGTTTTCTGCTCCTCTTCCTTCGCCAGTTTGATTTCCGATTCGCCGACGCTCACTGCGGTCTCGGATTTCTTCAGCGTCTCCTCCGCGGTGGTGAGCGCCTTCGCGAGCGCGTCGAGTTTGTCCGCGGCTTCCTTGCGCTTGGCGGTCTTCTGATCGCGCTCGGTCTTTGCCGTGGCCGCGTCCTTGGCCTTGGCGGCGAGTTCCGCCTTGGCCTTGTCGAGAGCAGGCTGATCGGCTGGCGTCTTGGCCTTGAGTTCCTCGGCGGCGGTCTTCGCCTGCGCCGCGGCTTTCTCGGCGGCATCGGCGGCTTCCGTCGCCTTTTTCAAATCCTCATCCGCAGTCGCGAGCACCTTTTCCCCGGCAGTCTTCGCGTCCTTCGGCGCGGCGATCGCCTTCGTCTTGGGCTCGATGTCCGCCTTCAGCGCCGGGAGCGCATCGGTTGCCTTCTTCACGCGATCCTGCGAGGCCTTGAGCTGCTTTTCCGTGGCCACCTCCGCGGCCTTGCGGAAAGCGACCGTGCCAGTCGCGACTTGCAGCGCGCGATCACGGGCAGCCGCAGACTCCTGTGCAAACCGATCCCCGCGCAATTCGCCGGCAGGTTTGCCGGCGGGATCCCAGAGCTTCGCGAGATTGTTCGTGCCCGCCGAGGCGAGGCGCTTTCCGTCGGGCCGGATGGCGACGGAGGTCACGGCGGCTCCGTGATTCGCCTGCACGCTGCTCTTTCCCTTCGCGAGATCCCACAGGCGCACGGTGCTGTCCGCGCCGCCGGAAAGAAGATCGGTCGCCGTCGAATCGAGCGCCGTGACTGCGCCGGTGTGCCCCGGCATTTCCTTAGGCATCGCGAGCGCGGCATCCCAGACCCGGATGATCCCGTCGGCTCCGCCCGATGCGATTTTGTCGCCGAGCCATGTCACGGCATTCACCTCGGCAGGCGTCGTCGCGGTCGCAATTTGTTTGCCATCCTCGACGTTCCAGAGCGTGAGCGACTTGTCCGCGGAGCCGCACGCGAGCCTTGTGCTGTCGGGTGAAAAACGGAGCGAGCGGATCGCGCCGTTTGCCGCGGCGATCGTCTGGCCGGGCTTGCCGTCCGGGAAACCGAACAGCTTCACGCTGCCATCCTCGCGGCCCGCTGCGATCCATTTTCCATCAGGGCTCACCGCGAGCGTCGTGCCTGCGTCGGCGATCTGAAATTTCTGCGTCTCGTTCGTCCGCTTCCACAGCTTCACTTCGCGATACGCGCCGGATGCGATCATCGTTCCGTCCGGGCTCGTGGCGAGCGCGTTGATCTGATCATTGTGCGCGATCTCGGACGACAGCGCGCGCCCCGACGGGACGTGGTAAAATGAAATCCTGTTCGCGCGCGAACACGCGGCGAACTGCGCATCGGGCGTGATCGTCACGGAGAAAATTGCATTCACTCCCGCAGGCAGCGGCTGCCACTGGAGCACGCGCTCTTTTTTCTCCGATGGCTTTGCACCCTGATCGATCCACAGCCGGAGCAGCGCGAGTTGTTGCGGTGTGAGATTCTTCGCCTTCGCCTTGTTGTCGCGCGGCGGCATTTTCAAATCATCGTCCTGATGCGCCGCGGCTGTGAGCAGCAGGCTCTCCGCGCCCTTGCCCGGCTTCAGTGCGGGGCCGGTGTCGCCGCCTTTCACCATCAACTCCGCGGTCTCCATGTTCAGCCCGCCCTTCGTCGTCGTCTTGCAGTGGCACGAGAAGCAGTTGTCGCGGAGAAATGGCGCGACCTCGCGCTCGAAGTCCACGGGCGTCGCGCGCGTGAGCGGCGCGATCTCGATCGGTGCGGCGAGCACTTCGCGCGACTGCACGGCGGAAAATGCGGCGATGGATGCGAGGAGGATGCGTTTCATTGGATCGAGATTCGGATGGGCGCGGAATAGACGGTCAGCGTGACGTCCTTCTTCGCGTATTTGCCCTTGGTCTGCGTGGAAAAATAAATCGTGCTCTCCCCTGCCGGGAGTTTCAGCGCCTTGAGGTCGAGCGACACGGTCACGGTCGCGGCCTTCGCGTCCACATCAATTTCCTTCATCGCATCCACGGCGGGCAGGCCCGCGGCCTTGAGTTTGAGCGCCTCCTTGAACTCGCCGTCGCGCGTGATCTTCAGCGGGATGTCGAGCTTCGTGTCCTTTGCCGCCTGCCACACCTTGTCCTCGGCGGACTCGATGCGGATCGGCGCGGCTTCCGCACCGTTCACGGCGATGGCAAAATCCGCGGTGAGCCGCGAGGGCACGGCATCAATGTTGAAATCCGCCACGGTCCACACGACCGCGCCGGCCATGGCCTCGCGCTGCAATTCCTTGTCGCCGACCTTCGCCTTCCCGGTGATGCGGATCGCCGTGCAGTTCTTCGCGGGCTTGTCGCCGGCGGTGAGCAGCAGGACGCCATCGGGCTTCCCCGCGGCGATGTTTGTCGGCACGCACTTCACTCCGTCCGGCACGTTCGTCGCGCTGAGTTCGATCGCGCCGTTGAATCCATCCCTGCGGATGGCGATCACCTTCACCGCAACGGTCGCGCCTGAGCGCAGCAGCACGCCGCGCGGCGCAGCACTGCGCTCGTCCTTTTTCACCACCGACGGCGGAGGCTCCACGAGCGCGACGAGGCGGAAGTCCGGCGTCTCCTTGCGGATCGCGAGGCGGTAAGTGCTCGCGGGATTGCTGCGCGTCGCGCCGAAAAGATCGCTCACAGACACGCGATACACACCGTCCTCCTTCGCCTCGAAGCGGTAGGCGGGATCGTTGCTCAGCGTGGAGAATTTCTTCCCGCCGGGATCGGCATCGGTGGCATAGACCTCCTTGATGTCCGTGCCCTCGCGCTGCACGAGCACGAACGGGCTCGTCGTGCGTCCCGTGCGGTGCGAATAAACCTCGAGCCAGTACACGTCGCCCTTCTTCGCATCGAAGGCGTAG
Source organism: Chthoniobacterales bacterium (assembly GCA_038238025.1). Classification (GTDB taxonomy): domain Bacteria; phylum Verrucomicrobiota; class Verrucomicrobiia; order Chthoniobacterales; family Chthoniobacteraceae; genus SXWH01. The sequence continues at coordinate 11,441 of JBBRYC010000041.1, read as the reverse complement.
GCATCCACATCCGCCGCCGGGTAAAACTGACCGGCAACCTCGCACGGCACGGAGATTTTCTGCGCCTGCGCGGCCTTGTTGTTCGGCTCCACCTCGCGGTTCAGCGATGCGGAGGAAAATCCGATGAACACGGGATTGGACGAGCCGTCCGGCGATTTGACGGAGTAAAAAATGCCGTCGTCCACGGCGGAAGCAGGGCGCGTGAAACTTTTCCGCGCGGCGTCTTCCGCGGTCGGCAGCGCAATCTCGATGTCGAGTTTTTCGAGCGGCTTTCTGTCGCCACCGTTGAGATTCGCCGGCTTTCCGCCGGGCAGTCCGCGGCCATAAATCGTGAACGCCGACTTGCTCCCCGGCGCACCCGCGGGCGGGAATATGAAATCCACATGCGGTCCCTTTGAGACGGTGAGCCGGTAAAAATAATCGGGGCCGCCCGCGAATGTGAGGTCGTGGACCGAGACGAGAAACTGTCCGTCGGACGGCGCGGTGAAATCGAGCAGGCCGCCCTTGCGCGCGGATTCGATCTCGCGTCCGGCGGCATCGAGCACCGCGAGCACGGGGCTCATGCGTGAGTCAATTTCCTTCGTGGCGCAGACGATGAACACGCGGTCGCCCTTCTTCGCCGGGAATTTGAAATGATCCGAGATGGCCGCCGTGACGTTGCCATTGAAGACGCTGCCCATCGGCATCTCGACCGCGGCCGCGGGCTTGTCGTGCGCCTTCGTGCGCGTGACCTCGGGACGGTCGCCGACGATGAATGCGCGCGGGTTCGACACGCCGAGTTTTCCGACGACGCGCACGTCGTAGTTTCCGACCGCAACCTCCAGCGCGATTTTCACGATGAAGTGATTCGGCGACTTCAGCGTCGCGGTGATTCCGGGATGCGAGAAATGGAGTGCATCCACTTCGTCGAGATCCGCACCGGCGATCACGACCTCGGTTTCCGCGCCGACTTTCCCGCCCATCGGGGTGACGGAATTCAGGAGCGGCACGGGCAGCTCGGCGAGGGCGCGCGAGGCGAGTCCGATGCAGAGGAATGCGAGGATGCAGCACAGCGTGTCGCGAAAGACCGGGCGCGTTTGAGATGCACGGTGGCGGAGTGGAAGATTCGTGATCATACCTGTGGTTTCAAAGAGCAGCCCGACATCCCGGTGGTTCGAAAAACAAGACGAGATGCACGGGCGAAGGTTGAAGGTCTCGCGGGTGCCGATGCGCCGGCTTCCGGGTGGAGCACGCGACTCGCGTGCTGTTTTCGGCGACTCGCCGAAAATACCCGAGGGTGCCACGCATCCGGCTGCGTGCGCAGATTTGGAACGCGCTTTTTGAATCGAAGGGCAACCGGCAAACACACATCCTGCGGGTGTCTGCGGCCAGTGGCCGCAGACAGCACGCGAGTCGCGTGCTCCACCCGGGAGGCGGCTTCACCGCTCACCGAAATTCCGAAGCCGTCACTTCTGCCAGATTCGCTCACCACGGCTCAGTGATTGAAGAGGAATTCCTTCGTGTTCAGGATCGCCCACAGCACGTCTTCGTAGCCTTGGCGCTTCGCAGCGATGGCGTCGAGCGGCTTGCCGTCGGCGGCCTTTCGCGGCTTGTCGAGATGCGCGCGGGCGAGTGAGATTTCCGCGGAGTCCGCCTGACGCGAGTAGGCGACCTGGTAGAGTTCGCGCAGCTTCTCCTCATCAGCGCGCGGGTCTGCGGCGAGCTGCGCGGGACGGCTGGTGTTCGACGAGAGCTTGTCCTGGATGTCCTTCGCGTTCAGCAGGTGCAGGCACTGCGCGAGACTGGCCTCCTGCGTGCGCTCGCACTCGCAGGCGCTCGACGACTCGGGGCGTCCGAAGACGACGAGGAAATACGAGCTGGCGTTGAAGCTGTTGTCCGGAAGTGCAATCGCGCGCGTGCCCGAGGGCAGGCCGGGGAAACTGCTCGGCGCATTCGTGAGATGGTTCACCGCGTCGAAGAGCACCTCGGCGGGCAGGCGGCGCGGATAGTAGCGCGAGAAATTCTGCCGGTCGTTCTTGTTGAACTCATTCGGCATCGCGCTGAACTGATACGCGTGCGAGCGCGTCATCTCGCGGATGAGGCCCTTCATGTCGTAGCCGCTCTCGACGAATCGCTTCGCCAGCGCATCGAGCAGTTCGGGATTCGACGGCGGGTTCGTCTCACGCATGTCGTCCTCGGGTTCGACGATGCCGCGGTTGAAGAAGTGCTTCCAGTAGCGGTTCACGAGCGCCTTCGCGAAGAACGGATTGTCCTTGCTGCCCATCCAGTCGGCGAGCGCGAGGCGCGGATCATCGCCGGGAGCGATTTCCCCCGGTGTCGCTCCGAGTCCTGCGGGCTTCACATTCTGCTTTGTCTTCTTGTTCACGGCAGTGGCCACGCCGCGCTTGTGGAAAATCATTTCATTGTCCTTCACCGCCGTGGCCTTGCGCCCGACCTGCGAGAAGAACGCCGAGAAGCTGTAGTAGTCCTGCTGGCTCCACTTCTCATACGGGTGGTGATGGCACTGCGCGCACTGCAGGCGCATCCCGAGGAAAAGCTGCGCCGTGTCCTCGAGCTGCTGCTGCGGATCCTTCACCTGACGATACCACGCGACGGGCGGGTTTTCCTCGATCTCGCCGCTCGCCGCGACGACCTCGCGGACGAACTGATCATACGGTTTGTTCGACTGCATCGAGTCGCGAATCCACGAGTGGAATGCGAAGTTGCCGCGCGCATCCGTCGGCTTCGAGCGCTTGTTGCGCAGCAGCGCGCTCCATTTGTTCGCGAAAAAATCGGCGTATTCCGCGCTCGCGAGCAGCGAATCAATCAGCTTGTCGCGTTTGTCCGGCGCAGCGTCGGCGACGAATTTCTTCGTCTCATCGAGCGTCGGCGCGCGGCCCGCGATGTCGAGGCTCACGCGGCGGAGGAATGTCGCGTCGTCACACTCTGGCGACGGCGGCATCCCGATGCTGCGGAGTTTTGCGAAGACCTGCTCGTCAATGAAGTTCGCGGGCTTCGGCAGGCTCTCGACTTTGGCGCCAAGCGGCACGGTCGCGCGGAAGACGCTCACCTTGCCCTGATAGCGGACCATCACGCCGACATCGCCGGGCTGATCGAACAGCGACACGATGCCGTCCTCCTCGGCCTTCGCCATGCTCTTGTCGTTCGGTTCGTAGAGCGCGCTGCGTGTGACATCCTGCACCGAGCCGTCGCTGTATTTTGCGAGCACGACGAGTTGCTGATCGCTCTTCAGCGCCATCGTGCGCTGCTTCGGCAGCACCTCGACGGATTCGAGTTTCGGGTCCGTGTCCTTGCCGTAGGGCATGCCCTGCGCGATCCAGCGGACGAGCAGCCGGTGGTCGTCGGAGTCCGCGGCGATGCGCTTGCCGCCGCCGTGCGGCGTCGTGCCGAGGCCCTTGAGCAACAGCAGGCTGTTGTCCGGAGCCGCGGGGAAGACGCGGCGTCCGCGCGCTTCCTTCACGAGATGCTCGTAGTCCTCCATCGGCTCGAAGCCGAGCAGCGAGAGCTTGAACCCATTCTGCCCGCTCGCCTTGCCGTGGCAGCCGCCGGAGTTGCAGCCGGCCTTGGTGAAAATGGGGACGATCTGATTCGGGAAATTGATCGGCTCGACGACCGTGGCCTGCTCGACCTTCACCGGCAGCGATGCGGCGACACCGTCCACATCTGCGGTGACGGTCGCGGTGCCGTCGGCGACCGGCGTCACGATTCCGTTCGCGTCCACTTTCACGATGCCATCCGGCGCGGCCTTGTACACGGCCTTGTGCGTGCAGTCCCGCAGCGCGCTGTCGCTGAGCTTCGCCGTGACGAGCAGTTGCTGCTTCGCGTCCTTGCCGCGGAGCAGAAGCGTCGGCGCGCCGGTGGACTCGATTTGAAGGCTCGTCGGTTTTCCGTCAACCGCAGGAGCCGCGTGCAGCAGTGAGGACGACAGGATGAGGGGTATGAGGTACTTCATTGGTTCAGATCAGTTCGGGCATGGGTTGCCAGCCATCGACGAGGTAATGCGGGCGCCCGGTGAGATCGGGGAGCGTCACATTCGCGAGGTCAATGCCCAGCCAGTGATAGAGTGTGGCGAAGACTTCGCCGAAATGAACGGGCCGCTCGGTCGGTTCGCCGCCGAGACGATCGGTCGCGCCGATCACCTGGCCGGTCTTGAATCCGCCTCCCGCAACGACCGCGCAGCCGACGCGTGGCCAGTGATCGCGGCCAGCGTCCTTGTTGATCTGCGGCGTGCGGCCAAATTCGCCCCACGCGACGACCGCCGTGTCCTTGTCCATGCCGAGCCGGTGCAGATCCTCGACGAGCGCGCTGAAGCCCTGATCGAACAGCGGCAGATGCGTGAGCAGTTCGGAGTGATTGCGCGAATGAAAATCCCAGCGGCCAAAATTCATCGTCACGCAGCGCGCGCCGGCCTGCACGAGGCGGCGGGCGATGAGGAAATGCTCGTTGTTGCGCGGAGCGCCGTCGCCGTAGTTTTTCGTGTCACCCTTGCCGTAGCGCTCGCGGATTTTCGTGTCCTCTTTGCTCACATCGAGCGCCTCGACGAGCTTGCTCGAAGTCAGCACGCCGAACGCCTGCTGATTGAACGCATCGAGCCCCTCCATGAGGCCGCTCGAATCCACCCCGCGGCGGAATTTGTCGAAGCCCGTGAGCAGCGCGCGGCGATCCGCGAGCCGATCGGCGGTCACTCCATTGAGCGTGAGGTCGCCCATCGCCGCGCCGTTCGGACGGAATGCGGAAAACGCCGGCCCGAGAAATCCCGGATGCCCCGGCGAACCGTACGGCGGATGCCCGGCATTCGGCGCGAGGCCGACGAAGGGCGGCAGTTCCTTCGACGTGCGCGGCATCAGCTTCGCCATCGTCGAACCGATCGACGGCCAGCCACTCAGCGGCTTGGGCAATTCCTTCGCACGGCCCGTGTAGCAGATGTGCGAATCGTGGTCGCCGGTGTTCGACCCAACCATCGAGCGAATCGGCACAAGCTTGTCCATGATCCGCGCGCAATGCGGCATGTGCTCGGAAATGTGAATGCCCGGCACCTTCGTCGCGATCGGCTTGTACGGGCCGCGGAATTCCAGCGGCGCATCCATCTTCAGATCGAAGATGTCCTGATGCGGCGGCGCGCCCGCCATGTAGATCATGATCACCGACTTCGGCGACTTGCGGATCCCCGACTGCGCCTCGGCGCGGAGCATCTGCGCCAGCGAAAGCCCGCCCATCGCGAGTCCGCCGATTTTCAAAAAATCGCGCCTCGCGATGCCGTCGCAAAACCTGCCGCTGGGTGTGCCCCGAATCGTCAGCATGTGCTAGACGAGTTCCTTCATCGGCACGCAGCCGGGATCGACGATGTACTGCGGACGGCCCGAGAGGTCGCCGATGGTCAACTTCGCCGGGTCAATTCCCATGTTGTGGTAGAGCGTCGCGAAGACTTCGCCAAAGCGCGTCGGGCGATCCGCGGCCTCGCCGCCAGTGCGATCCGTCGCGCCGATCACCTGGCCGGTCTTCATTCCGCCGCCGGCGAGCAGCACGCTCGAGACGCGCGGCCAGTGGTCGCGGCCTGCCTTGTCATTCACGCGCGGCGTGCGGCCAAATTCACCCCAGACCACCACCGTCACATCCTTGTCCATGCCGCGGTCGTGCAGGTCGCGCACGAGCGCAGTCACGCCCTGATCGAGCAGCGGCAACTGCTTCTTGAGCGTCTCGAAATTTTTCTGGTGCGTGTCCCAGCCGCCGAAGTTCAGCGTCACAAATCGCGCGCCAGCCTCCACGAGACGGCGGGCGACGAGGAAGTCATTCACATTGCGATCCCCCTTGGTCTTGTATGCCTCGGCGACGTGTTTTTCCTCCCTGCTGATGTCGAGCGCCTTCGCGAGCTTGTTCGACGTGACGACGCCGAAGGCATCCTGCGTGAATGCATCCAGCCCCTCCATTTGTCCGCTCGTGTCCGCCTCGCGGCGAAAACGATCCACGCCCGCGAGCAGCGACTTGCGATCCTCGAGGCGATCCAGCGTGACGCCATTCAGCACCATGTCGGCCCGACCTTTTCCACTCGGCGAAAATGCTCCATACGACGCGCCAAGGAATCCGCCACCAGCGCCGCCTTTGGGATCCGATCCATTCAGCCCGATGTAAGGCGGGATGCCGCTGCGACCGCTGCCCTGCAGTTTGGAAATGACCGCGCCCGCGCCGGGCCAGCCACCGGACGGCTGCACCGCATCCTTGCGCGAATGCCCGGTCAACGGCTGGAACGAGCTGTGATCGCTCGCCGAATCCGTGATCGAACGGATGACCGCAAACTTGTCAAAATTTTCCGCGAGCCTCGGCATGTGCTCGCAAATGCGGACGCCCGGCACGCACGTCGAGATCGCATTGAACTCGCCGCGAAACTCGCGCGGCGCCTCCTCCTTGATGTCGTACATGTCCTGATGCGACGGCCCGCCCGGCAGATAGATCATGATGATCGCCTTCCCCGCCGAGACGCTTTTTCCCGACAGCGATTCCGCGCGGAGCAGATCCGGCAGCGCGAGCCCGCCGAGGCCGAGTGCGCCGATTTGGAGGAAATTGCGCCGGGAAACCCCGTCGCAGAATGACTGTTTTTTTCCGAGGATGGTGAGCATGGGGGGTGGATTTCTGAGGGTTTGTTTGGATCGAAAAGATTGCGGCTACGTGCGGCTGTCCACGAGTTCCTTCATCGGCAGACAGTCGGGATTCACGAGGTACTGCGGGCGGCCCGTGAGGTCGTTCACGGTTTCCTTCGCCACATCAATTCCGAGATTCTGGTACAGCGTCGCGAAGACTTCGCCGAAGCGCACAGGCCGCTCCGTCGCCTCGCCGCCGAGGCGATCCGTCGCGCCGATGACCTGCCCGTGGCGCATCCCGCCACCCGCGAGCAGCGCGCACGACACGCGCGGCCAGTGATCGCGGCCCGCGTCCTTGTTGATCGTCGGCGTGCGGCCAAACTCGCCCCACACGATGACCGACACATCCTTCTCCAATCCGCGCTGACGCAGATCCGTGAGCAGCGCCGTGAGCCCCTGATCGAGCAGCGGCAAGTCCTGACGCAGCGCGTCGAAATTTTTCCCGTGATGATCCCAGCGGCTGAATGCCACCGTCACGCAGCGCGCGCCCGCCTCGACGAGCCTGCGCGCGGCGAGGAAGTGCTCCATCATCTTCGGCCCGCCGTCGTCGCGATTTTTCGGATCACTCCTGCCGTAGCTTTCGCGGATGCGCGTGTCCTCCTTCGAGACGTCGAGCGCATCGAGCAGCTTGCTCGACGTGAGCACGCCGAACGCCTGCTGATTGAACGAATCCATCCCGTCCATGATTCCGCTCGCATCCACGTCGCGACGGAAGCGATCGAAATTCGTGAGCAGCGAGCGGCGATCCGCGAGACGATCCAGCGTCATGCCGTTCAGTGTCATGTCCTCCACGCCGCTGCCCTTGTTTGGCTCGAAAGGCGCGTGCTTGATGCCGAGGAAACCCGGATCGCCGGTGCGCGCCCATTCCATATGCCCCATCTTCGGCGCAAGCCCGACGAATGGCGGCACCGCCGGATCGATCGCGCCCTGCACCTTCGACACGACGGAGCCAAACGACGGCCATCCGCCGAGCGGCTGATTCTTGAAGTCACGCCCCGTGAGGCACTGGAACGCATCGTGCCGCGTGTCGCAGTCGCTCATCGAGCGGATGAGCGTGCAGCGGTCCATCATCTTCGCGAGCCGCGGCAGATGCTCCGTGATCTGGATGCCCGCGACATTCGTCCCGATCGGCTTGAACTCCCCGCGCACTTCGCGCGGCGCGTCCATTTTCAAATCGAAGATGTCCTGATGCGACGGCCCGCCCGGCAGGAAAATCATGATGACCGCCTTGTGCGATTTCTTCACGCCACTCGCCGACTCCGCGCGCAAAATCTGCGGCAGCGAAAGCCCGCCCAGCGCGAGCCCTCCGATGCGCAAAAAATCACGCCGCGAAACGCCGTCGCAGAATCGTCCATTCGAGTGTCCGTTGATCGTGAGCATGGGTCGTGAAAAAGGGTGCTGGCGCGAGTTGCCATTGAATACCCGCGCACAGGGAAAAGCTGAGGCTCGTTTTTCCGTCCGCAACTCTGCGGCCATGACAGTTTAGCGCACTGACTCGACCAGCGATTCCACTTCGATGCGGACATCGTTTCCGCGCAGCGATGGCGAGGGCATCGTGAGGTTGCAAACCAGACTCTTTTTCTCCCGCGGCAACAACGACACCGAGATCGTCTTGTGTGCATATTCCCTATAGCTCCGCGGAGAAACGTCATCACCCATAGTGATGCCTCCCACCACGACACGAATATCTGCATCCACTCGGCTGTCCGTGTGATTCGTCGCGTCAAATTGCGCGACGCAGATGCCATCGTGATATGAAAGTTCGGGGTGTGAAAACTCGATCGCCGGTTTGAAAAACCAGTAAGCAGCAACGCAGAGCCCGAAAATCACGACGATCGCCAGCCACATCTTCCACGGCCACAGATCAGATGTGCGCTTGAATTGCGCTGCTGGCACTGAGATCGGCATAAAAGCCTGTTGGTAGCCGACTCAAACTGTGAACTCAACTCACGCAAGAACCGCCTTCACCACCTTCGACGGCTCGACTCCGGTGAGCTTTTGATCGAGGCCTTGGAATTTGAACGTGAAGCGATTGTGGTCAATGCCCATGCAGTGCAGGATCGTCGCATTGAGATCGTTCAGATGCACCGGGTTCTCGACGATGTTGTAGCTGAAGTCGTCCGTCTCGCCGTAGCTGATGCCGCCCTTCACGCCGCCGCCGGCCATGAACATCGTGAAGCATTTCGGGTGGTGATCGCGGCCGTAGTTGTCGGCGGTGAGCTTGCCTTGCGAATAGACGGTGCGGCCAAATTCGCCGCCCCACACGACGAGTGTGGAATCGAGCAGACCGCGCTGCTTGAGATCCTGGATGAGCGCGGAGACGGGCTGGTCGGTGTCGCTCACCTGCGAGCGGATTTCCTTCGGCAGATTACTGTGCTGATCCCAGCCGCGATGCAAAATCTGCACGACGCGCACGCCGCGCTCCACGAGCCGACGCGCGAGCAGTGCGCTGGATGCAAACGTGCCGGACTTCTTCACTTCGGGGCCGTAGAGATCGAGGATGGCCTGCGGCTCCTTCGATGTGTCCACGAGTTCCGGCACGCTCGTCTGCATGCGGAAGGCCATCTCGTATTGCGCGATGCGCGTCTGGATTTCCGGGTCGCCCATGCGCTCGAAGCCGCGCTGGTTCAGCTTCGCGAGCGCATCGAGCATGGTGCGCCGCGCGCTGCTGGAGACGCCGTCGGGATTCTGGATGTAGAGCACCGGGTCGCCCGTGCTGCGCAGCGCGACGCCGGTGTATTTGCCGGACAGGAAGCCGCTGTTCCACATGCGCGTGAAGAGCGCCTGCGCGTTCGCCTTGCTCGACCACGTCGGCGTGAGCACGACGAATGCGGGCAGGTCGTTGTTCTCGCTGCCGAGGCCGTACGCGAGCCACGAGCCGAGGCTCGCCTTGCCGGGCACTTCGCTGCCGGTCATCACGAAAGTGCAGGCCGGATCGTGGTTGATCGCATTCGTGTGCACCGTTTTGATCAGCGCGATTTCGTCCACGACTTTTGCCATGTGCGGGATGAGTTCGCTCACCCAGCGTCCGCATTTTCCGTGCTGGGAAAAATTGAACATGCTCGGCGCAACCGGCAGCCGCGCCTGACCGCTCGTCATCGTCGTGATGCGCTGACCCATGCGGATCGAGTCCGGCAGATCCTTGTCGAACTGCTCCTTCAGCCCCGGCTTGTAGTCCCACAGATCGAGCTGCGACGGCGCGCCGTTCATGTGGAGGTAGATGATGCTTTTCGCCTTCGGCGCAAAATGAGGGAAGCCCGGCAGCGGCACATGCACGCGGCCCGTCGCGGCGGCGTTTGCGCGGTCGCCCATCAGGCTCGCGAGCGCGAGCCCGCCGAAGCGAAGTCCGACGCCGGTGAAAAACTGACGACGTGTCTGGAGAAGTTGGGATTCAAAAAGCGGATCCATGGGGAAGGAATAATTGGTTGCGAATCTTCGCACAGAATGACCCGGAGGGAATCCCGGACTGAGGGAAAATCCGTGGCAGTGAATTGTGGCGGCAGGCGGCGTGACGTTTCGCGCACTGCAATGTTTTCACTCGTAAACCGCCTCGACGAGCCGCAGCGCTTTTGAACCTGGGAGGACGCCGGGTTCCATCTGGTTCATCACGTAGGCGAAGGCGATGCGGTGCTCCGGGTCGGCGAAGGCGTGGCTGCCGCCGGCACCGGGATGACCGAACGCGAACAGCGACGGGCCGAACATCGCGCGATGCTTTTCTCCTGCGGAGGAAACCGGGTCGCACATGAAGCCCGCGGAAAATGCGGTGTCAATGAGCAGCACGCGGTCGTCGCCCTGCACGAGCGTGGTATTCATCCATGCGAGCGTCTGCGGCTGGAAAAACGTGCAGCCCTCGAGCGCGCCGCCGGCTGCGAGCATTTCATAGAATTTCGCAAGCGCAGCGGCGGTGCCGATTCCGCCGAAGCCGGGCAGCGAGGCGCGGCGGCCATCGGGGGCGTTCATCGCGGCAACACTCTTGAGTCCTTCAGGCGAACCGAATGCGCGCAGCGTGAGCGAGCCGGGCGTGACAAATGCGGTGTAGAAGCGATCCTTCGGCGGCGCGGTTTTCGGCGGAAAGATGGGCGCCACTTTCGCCACGATCTCCTCGGGCACGCCGATCCAGAAATCCAATCCAAGCGGCTCGGCGAAGACGGTTCGCCAATATTCGCTGAGCGTCCGGCCTGCGATGCAGCGCACGAGTTCATCGAGGATGTAGCCGAAGAGACGCGGGCCGTAGCCGTGCGTGGTTCCCGGCTGCCAATGCGGCACCTGCTCCGCGATGGCCTGCGCGACGGCTGCGTGATCGAAAACTGAAACAGCACGATCCAGCGCGGACACCCCCGACTGATGCGAGAGCGTCTGGCCGATGGTGATCGCGCCTCTGCCGTACGCAAAAAATCCCGGCCACACCTCGGCTACAGGAATGTCGAGCGTGAGGCCGCTCTCCTGCATGGCGTGCAGCACGCACGCGGCGGCGGGACCTTTCGTCGCGCTCCACACGAGCACGGGCGTGTCGGCTGTCCACGGCTGCGTGCGTTCGCGATCGCGCCAGCCTGCGGCGAGGGAGATCACTTCGCGCCCGTCGCGCCACACGCTCAGCGACGCGCCGAGATCTCCGTGCAACGTGAAGTTTTCGCGGAACAATGTTTCGATGCGGGCGGCGTCCATCGGCGCGGAGAATGGGAAGGCGGGGCGCGGTGGCAAGCAAAGTAGGCGAGCGCCTGTGGTTCCCGGCGACCCGCCGGGAACATGGCAAACTTGGGGCGTCCTTTCGGGAAACACGCGCGGCGCACCGTTCGCAAACACACG
>JBBRYC010000040.1:0-52346 GCA_038238025.1 Chthoniobacterales bacterium | reverse complement strand
TCTCGCGGAATACATCCGGGCATCGCGGGACGTCCGTTCGCACGCTCACGTCCGCCGGGTGCTGCGCAGGATGCGCAGCACGGCAGGCGAGACGCCCACCCTACCCGATGCACGTCCATCGTGCTGGCGGATGTCTTCTCTGCGCCTCCGCGATTATTTCTCCGTCGCTGCGGGTGCGGTCTCGATGCGCGGGAAGAGCGGGATGGGTTTGCCGAGGACGTGGCCGTCCGGCAGCCCGCCCCAGGTCGCTTCGCTGAGGCGGAAGCGCGAGTCCTTGCCGGCTTCACCGGGCTTCCAATTGAGCTGATCAAAAATCCCATGCGCTGCATCCGGCAGCACCGGGGAGATCAGGATGGCGATGATACGGAGGGATTCGGCGAGCGTGTAGAGGACAGCGTCGAGGCGAGCAGCTTGGGTGGGGTCTTTGGCGAGCTTCCATGGTTGCTGCAAATCAATGAGCTGATTGCATTCGGCTGCGAGCAATACCATTTCTTCCAACGCTCGTAACGGATTGAACATATCCATCATGGCTGTGTAACGCCGTACTCTCAACTCAGCCACTTGATCGAGAAAGGTTTCGCTAACTTGGGGCAGCTTTGCATTAGAGATACGCTGGTCTCTATATTTTTGGGCCATGCTAAGGCTTCGGTTCAGTAGATTGCCGAGCGAGTTCGCGAGTGCGGAGTTATAGCAGATGATTAGGCGTTCTTCGCTGAAGTCCGCGTCCATGCCGGTGGCGATGTCGCTCATGAGGTAGTAGCGCAGGGCTTCGGGGCCGTATTTGTCGGCGAGGGCGTTGGGGTCCACGATGTTGCCGAGGCTTTTGCTCATTTTTGCACCCGCGATATTCCACCAGCCGTGGACGAGCAGCGTGGGCATCTCTTCGTCGGTGAAGCCGAGCGCCTTCAGCATCACCGGCCAATAGACGCCGTGCGCGGGGATCATGATGTCCTTGCCGATGACGTGCAGCGGCGGCCACAGGGCTGCAAAGGATGAAGGACGAGGGATGACGGATGAAGTGGGATCGCTGCCTTCATCCTTCATCCTTCCGCCTTCACACTTCCAATCCGGGTCGTGGCCGGGGACGAAGGTGATGTAGTTCACGAGCGCGTCGAACCAGACGTAGGTGACGAAGCCCGCGCCGAAACTTTCCGGGAACGGGATGCCCCACTTCAGCCGTGACGCGGGGCGTGAGATGCAGAGGTCGCCCTCGAGCTTGGCCACGGCGTTGCTCAGTTCGGCGACGCGAAAATCGGGGACGACGAAGGGATTTCCGTCCGCGCTGCGCTTTGCGATGAAGTCGAGCAGCCACTGCTTCGGGTCGAAGCCGGGCAGGCCGGTGGCCGGGTCCTGCATGAGGCGGAAATAGAAATTCTCCTCCTCGCGTTCCTCGACCGGCTGCCACTCGGGGCCGAATTCGCCATCAGGCCCGCGCTCCTTGTCGGTGAGGAACTGCTCCTGCCGCACGCTGTAAAATCCGCGCTGCGTCTTTTTGTAGAGCCAGCGGCTCTCGCCGGTCGCGGGGTCTTTTTCGTCCCAGAGTTTCTGCAAATTGGCGCGCACGCATTCCTTGTGCAGCGGGTCGGTAGTCGCGGCCCAGGCGTCGTATTTCACATCGAGCTTTTCCCACAGCGCGGTGAATTTTTTCGTGATGCCGTCCACGTATTCCTGCGGCTCGATGCCCGCCTTGTCCGCGCTCTGCTGCACCTTCTGCCCGTGCTGATCCACGCCGGTGAGGTAAAAGACTTCCTCGCCTTTCAGCCGGTGATAGCGCGCGAGCACGTCGGCGAGCACCTTTTCGTACGCGTGCCCGATGTGCGGCGCACCATTGGTGTAATCAATCGCGGTGGTGATGAAGAAGGGCTTGCCCATGTCTCGCCGACGATGCGGGAAGCGCGCGGGGTTGGCAACATTCGTAGCCGAGGACGGCGCCGCTCATTGGGTGCCGTCCTCGCCTTCACTGGTTTCGCGAGTCTGCTTCTGCGCTCGGAAATTGCGCGCCGTTCCGCACTGCGCCTGCGTATCGTCCGCGTGTGATCCCGCCATTCATCCGCATCTTCTGGTGGAATGTCGCCCGCACCGTGCGGCGGCACCGGCTGCTCGCGCTTTTCAATGTGCTGAGCATCGCGCTCGGCATCGCGGTGTATCTCGCGATCCGCATCGCGAATGAAAGCGCGACGCGGGCTTTTGCGGCGGGCGTGGATTTGGTCGCGGGAAAGTCGCATCTCGAAATCCGCGGCGACGTGGACGAGACGTTGTGGCCGAAAGTCGCACGCGTGCCGGGTGTGATCGCGGTGACCGGGCTCACCGAGGCCATCGCGGTGCTGCCGGACTGGCCGGGCGAATACCTGCGGCTCACGGGCATCGAGGCGATCAGCGGCGCGGCGTTCCGGACGTTCGAGCTGTGCGCGGACGGCAAGAAATTCGACGTCGAAAAATGGATGAGCACGCCCGGCGGCGTCGCGGTGACGCGGGAATTTGCCGAGCGCCGCGGCGTGCGCGAAGGCTCCGAGCTGCGCGCCGAAGTGGATGGCCGCGCAGTGAAGCTGAAGGTGCTCGCGCTGATTGATGCGGGCGAAATGCCGGTGGCCGATTCGCGTTTTGCCGCGATGGATATCGGCTGGGCGCAGGAGCTTCTTGACCGGCCGGGCCGCGTGAATTCGCTGCAAGTGATGCTCGCAGATCCGCTGCATCCCGCAGCGGTCACGGAAAAGATCGCCGCGCTCGCGCCGGGGCTGCAAGTCGGCCCGCCGCGGCAGCGCAGTGCGCAGATGGAAAAGATGCTCGCGGCATTCCAGCTCAATCTCTCCGCGCTCAGCATGGTGTCCCTGCTCGTCGGCGTGTTCCTCATTCACAACACGCTTTGGACCTCGGTCGCGCGGCGGCGCGTGCAGATCGGCATCATGCGCGCGATCGGTCTTCCGGCGTGGCGCGTGCGAACAATTTTCCTCGGCGAGGCGCTGCTCTACGCGGTGCCCGGCGTGCTGCTCGGCACGGTCGGCGGCGTGGTGCTCGCGCAGAAGCTGAGCGGCGCGGTGCAGCAGACGGTCACGTCGCTCTACGCGCTGGTGAATGTGGAGCGGCTGTGGCTGGAGCCGGGGCAGTTTGCTGTCGCGGCGATCTATGGTGTGGCTGCGGCGCTCTTCGGCGCGTGGGGTCCGGCGGCGGAGGCATCGCGTGTCGATCCGGTGGATGCGCTGCGTCGCGGCGTGGAAAAACCACGCGAGCGCGAACACGCGCGCGCGTGGTGGATGTGGGGCCTCGCTGCGTGCGGGATCGCCGCGCTGTGCGCGTGGCGCGCGCTGACTGCGGGTCCGGCGTGGATCGCATTCGGTGCCGCGCTCTTTGTCCTGATCGCGGCGTCGTTCTTTGCACCAATGGCGCTCTCGGGCGCGGCGGAAATCTCGCGGATTTGGGTGAAGCTTTCCGTGTCGGCTGGCGGAATCAAAAGCAGTGGCGAGGCGGTGATGATTCTCGCCGCGCGGCGGCTCACGCGCGGTCTGCGGCGCAATGCGATCACGGTCGCGGCACTCGCGGCTGCGGTGGCGATGTACGTGGCGCTGGTGGTGATGACGCACTCGTTCCGCCACAGCCTCGATGCATGGATCGGCCGCGGGATCGTCGCCGATCTTTTCATCGCGCCCGCTGCGAACGAATCGCTCGGGATGACTTCCTTCCTCCCGCAATCCGCCGTGGACTGGCTGCGCGCGCGGCCCGAGGTCGCAGCGGCGGACACGTATCGCGAGATGAGCGTGCCGATGACCTCGCCGGGAAATGGCGGCACCGCGTCGCTCGTCGTGCTCGACGGCGCGTGGCGCGACAATCTCACGTTCATCGAGGGCGATGGCGCAGCGGCGATGGCGCGCGTTTTTTCCGGCGAAGCTGTGGCGGTGACGGAGCCCTTCGCGCGCAAGCACCGCGTTCATGCGGGCAGCCGCGTGCGGATCCCGACGCCGCGCGGGACGCTCGATGCGGAAATCGCCGGCGTGTATGCCGACTACAGCCGCGACCAGGGCGCGGTGGTGATGGGCAGCGTGCTGTTCCGTCGGCACTGGGACGATGCGCGCGTGATGTCGGTGGCAGTATACCTGAAGCCCGGCTCGAATGCGGAGGCGTTCGGCGATGCATTCCGCACGACATTCGCGGGACGCGGGACATTTGCCGTGAACACCACGCGCACGCTGCGCGAGCGGATCCTGCGGGCGCTGGGCGCGACTCCGCGCTGGGTGAGCGGGCTCGTGCTGGCGGAGGCCGGCCTGCTCGGCCTGCTCGCCGCGCTGCTCGGCGTGGAGGCGGGCGTGCCGCTCGCGATGGTGCTCACGTGGGTCGTGAACCCGGCGTTCTTCGGCTGGACGATCCACCTCAATATTCCGTGGGCCGCGCTGGCATGGACGCCGGTGTGGATCCTCGCCGCCGCGCTCATCGCCGCGTGGTGGCCCGCGCGGCTCGTGTGCCGGGAGGAAATCGCGGAGGCTTTGCACGAGGAATGAAAACCAACGCCGCGAACTGCGAACGATCTGCCTCGGGTAGCGTGGGCGTCCCGCCCGCCGTGCCGTGCGTCCCGCGCGGCACATTCGGGCGGCGACGGATCTTCGATTCGGAAAATCATTCGGAGCGCGTTGAGAGAACCGCGGAAATGTTGGTGTCCGTGGTTTCGCACGAGACACGCCGTCGGGACGCCGTGGCACGGGCGTCCCGCCCGTGGTGGCGGAATCATGGGCGGGACGCCCATGCCACTCCGCGTGTTTCACTCGGGCTGCTGATGTTTGTGTGCTGGTTTTTCGTGCGTGGATTTTTTGCGAGCGGCGGCGAGACAGATGGCTGGCGCAAGGCGGAGCCGGGCTGGAAATTCGACTGGCCGCGCGACCACGCGGCGCATCCGGATTTCAAGACGGAGTGGTGGTATTTCACCGGCAACCTGCGCGCGACGGACGGGCGGCGCTTCGGGTATCAGGTCACATTTTTCCGGTCGGGCATGCGCGCGCCGGGACAGCGCGCGGCGGCAAAGTCGCGCTTCGTCGTGGACGATGTGAAATTCGGCCACTTCACGATCACGGATGCCGGCGCGAGGCAGTTCCACTTTTCGCAGCAGATCCTGCGCGGCGCATTCGGCGAGGCGGGCTTCGGCGATTTGAAAAAGGACGCGACATCCACATCGCTTGCGTGGCTCGGCGACTGGTCGCTCACTTTGACGCAGGACGGCGCGATGCTGCTCCGTGCGAGCGACGGTGCCCGCTCACTCGGCCTGCGGCTGGAAAACGCAAAGCCGTGGGCGCTGCACGGCGACGCGGGGCTGAGCACAAAGGCCGACGTGCCCGGCCATGCGTCGCAGTACTATTCCGGCACGCGGATGCGTTCGCACGGGACTTTGCAAATCGGCGGGCAGCCGCTCGCGGTCGAGGGCGAGAGCTGGTTCGACCACGAATGGGCCACGAACCAGCTCGCGCCGGGACAGGTCGGCTGGGACTGGTTCAGCGTGCAGCTCGACGACGGCTCGGAGCTGATGATCTACCGGCTGCGCAAAAAGGACGGCAGCGCGGATGGCGCATCGGCGGGCTCCTTCATCGCAAAGGACGGCAGCGTGCGGCATCTGCGACTCGATGAGATGCGACTCACGCCGACCAGATTTTGGCAGAGCGCAAAGACGCGTGGGAAATATCCGATCGAGTGGCGTGTCGAAGTGCCGTCACTTTCGCTCGCGCTCGATGTGACCACGCCGGTCGAAACGCAGGAACTCGCGCTCGATCCGATCGCGTATTGGGAAGGGATGATTGACGTGCGCGGCACGCGCGACGGCCGCGCGTTAAACGGCCACGGCTATCTCGAACTCACCGGCTACGCGGGCGCGGTCGCGGGGCTTTCCGCGCCGGAGTAGCGGGGAACATTCCATCCGTACCGTCCGCGTTATCCGTGGTTCAAACATCGGCGAAATCATGGTGACGGACATTTCGCAGGGGTACCGTTTTGACCAGCCTGTCGTGCAAAACTCGATGAATCAGCCTTCCCCGCACAAGCGGCGGAGAAGACGTTTTTTCGCCTTGCAAGAAATAACGATCTTTTTACTAAGCAGCCTACGGCAGAAGGATAACACCTGCGAGCCAGCAGGTTTCCTGCTCTTCAAAACACTCCTGAACACCACCATACTATGAGCGACACCAAAATTGTAACCTGGAACGACGATCCTTCGCATTTCCGCAAGACCAGCCGTCGTGAATTTCTCTACGCAGGCCTCGCCGGTGGCATCGGCCTGACGATGGGCGATCTCTTCAAGCTGCGCGCGAACGAGACCGACAAGTTCGAGGCGACCGCGGAGTCGCTCATCCACATCTATCTCCCCGGCGGCTGCGCGCACCAGGAGACCTGGGATCCGAAGCACCTCTCGCCGATCGAATACCGCGGGCCTCTCGGCACCGTGGACACGCCGATCCCCGGAGTGAAGCTCTCGCAGTATCTCGAGAAGACCGCGAAGATCGCCGACAAGCTCACCATCGTCCGCTCGATGACGCACGGCGAAGCGGCGCACGAGCGCGGCACGCACAACATGTTCACCGGCTACCGTCCGTCGCCCGCAATCCAGTACCCGTCGTTCGGTGCAGTCGTCAGCCACGAGCTCGGCTCGCGCAACAGCCTGCCGCCTTACGTCTGCGTCCCGAGCCAGCCGAATGAATTCGCCGGCACCGGCTACATGAGCAGCGCCTACGGGCCGTTCAGCCTCGGCTCCGACCCGGCCTCGGCAGGTTTCACCGTGCGCGATCTGAATATGCGCGCCGGCATCACCAACGAGCGCTTCGACCGCCGCCGCAGCATCCTCTCCACCGTGGACGAGCATTTCCGCACGCTGGAAAAAAGCGACGCGCTCACCGCGATGGACGGCTTCTATCAGGCCGCCTACTCGCTCGTCTCCAGCCCGCAGGCACGCGAGGCCTTCAATCTCGCCGCCGAGCCGCAGAAAATCCGCGAGGAATACGGCATGCACGACGCCGGCCAGCGCATGCTCATGGCACGCCGCATGGTCGAGTCGGGTGTCCGCCTCGTCAGCCTCACGTATGGCGGCTGGGACATGCACTCCGGCATCGCGAACTCCATGCAGCGCACGCTGCCGAAGTTCGACCAGGCCTACGCCGCGCTCATCAACGACCTGGACCGCCGCGGAATGCTCGACAAGACGCTCGTGATGGTCAGCTCCGAATTCGGCCGCACGCCGAAGATCAACAAGGACGCCGGCCGCGATCACTGGCCGAAAGTCTTCTCCGTCGTCTTCGCAGGCGGCGGCTTCAAGCGCGGCTACGTCCACGGCTCCTCCGACCCGACCGGCGGCGAGCCCGCCGAGGACGGCCTCACCGTCGAGAACATGGCCACGACCGTCTATCGCTGCCTCGGCATCAATGCCGACAAGCGCCTCATGGCCCCCGGCAACCGCCCGATCGACATCGTGCGCGGCGGCACCGTCGTCCAGGAGTTGCTCGCCTAAGGCAGCAGCCAGCGCAAAAAAATTCACAACCGCCGACACCGGGAGACTGGTGTCGGCGGTTTGTTTTTTTTCCGACGAAAGGGATCAGTTGATTGCCCGGAGCAATAGCTTCGGATGGAGCGGTGTGACGTGAAACAGATCGCGCTCATCGAAGGTGAGCTTGAGATCGCTGGCCTCGATGTTGAGCAAATGCTTGTCCGACGTGGCAAGGATCGGAATGTGAGCGAGCGCCGTTTCCGCCAGAATCAGGCCGTCGTTGAACTCATCGTCGGGGAGGAGCCGTTTTTGAATGAGCCGACGTGCGAATTGCTCCGTGATTCCGTGGCCGACGGATTTGAGATCGTATGGCTCAATGCCCCATTTTCTCAAATTCTGCAAAGCACGCAGTGCCCTTTTCTGTTTCGCGCCACTCGACTTGAAGGCAAGAATCGAAAGTTCCTGAACTACCGTCGGCGGGACCTTGAGAGCGTAGCCCTTTTCCCGGAAGACCTCGACGAAGGCATGCGCGAAATCCTCCTCAGCGGCTAGATCGAGCGGGACATTAGTGTCCAGTGCGAGCTGTTTTCTTGTCTCCCGAACCACCATAGATCACCTGCATTCCGCGCTTAAATAGTTCTTCCCTTTGTGACTCGGAAAGGTCGTTCCCGAGCTTCCGGGCTTCCGCCGCAAGCTTGCTGCCGGAAGTTTGTTCCGGGTAATCCTCACTCTTTTTTGGAATGTTGTGTTTTGCGCTCATTTTCCGACTCCTAGCTACGGAAAGCAGATCGTAGGCCTTGTAATTTAGAGGCAAAATAATTTCACACCCGGCTCGTACAGCGCAAGGAGTTTGTCATACTTTCTCACATTTTGTAAGATTTTGTGAGGCGGCTTCCCAAAAAAAAGATCGCTATGTGGCCCGTTGCGAACAACACGACTCCCGATAGGGCAAGTCTCACAGTCAAAATTTTTGGCACTTCCTCTTGATTCCAGATTCCTTTTATCCCAACTAATTCTGTCTGCTTTAGATGAAACTTTCCAAAAAAGGCGAATACGCACTCCGGGCGCTGCTCGATCTTGCCATGGCGCAAGCTCTCGATCGCACGCTTGTGCCGCTGTCCGCACTCGCTGAGGCGCAGCGCATGCCCGCCACTTTTCTGGAGCAAATCCTCGTCGAACTCCGCCAAGCCGGCATCCTCGCCAGCACGCGCGGGAAGTACGGCGGCTACTCCCTCGCCCGCCCCGCCTCGGAAATCCACATCGGCGAAATCGTCCGCCAGATTGACGGCCCGCTCGCGCCCATCGGTTGCGCGAGCGTGACGGCCTACGAACGCTGCTCCTGCCCCGACGAGGCGCACTGCGGACTGCGCCTCATCATGATGGACGTGCGCAACGCCATCTCAAACGTCCTCGACCGCTACACCCTCGCGCAGCTCGCGGAAGTCACGCTCCAGCACCTCCGCCGCGACGGGCTTGTGCCAAAGGTCGTCGAACTCGTCCGCCACCTCGATCTTTCCACTCGCGCAAAAGTCGCCGCAAAAAAGCCGCCGGAGCTTTTGGAACCGGAGTTCAGCATCTGAAAACTTCGCGCGCAGCGACGAAGGCCGCCCGGCCTCGTACGCGCGACGAAAGCAAAACCGATGAACATCTTCCGCCGCCAATTCATCCTAGCCTCCGGCATCGCTGCCGCGGTGCTGCTCGCGGGTTGCGAAAAAGCACCCGACACCACGCCTGACGGACGCCCCATCCTGCGCGTCGGATTTTTCCCGAACATCACGCACGCACCCGCGCTCGTCGGCTACATCGAGACGCAGACGAAGGGCGCGGCGGGCTGGTTCGAGACGCGCATGGGCGCGAAGATCGAGTGGTACCCGTTCAACGCCGGCCCGAGCGCGATCGAGGCGCTATTCACCGGCGCGATTGATGCGACCTACGTCGGCCCGAGCCCCGTCATCAACGGCTACACGCGCAGCAAGGGCACGGACATCCGAGTGCTCACCGGCGCAGCGCGCGGCGGCGCTGCGCTCATCGTGCGAAAGGATTCGCCGCTGAAATCCGCCGCCAATTTCCGCGGCAGAAAAATCGCGACCCCGCAGCTCGGCGGCACGCAGGATGTGACTGCACGCGCATGGCTCGTCGCGGGCGGACTCACGATCACACAGCGCGGCGGCGATGCGTTCGTCATCCCGACTTCAAATCCCGATCAGCTCGACCTGTTCAAACGCGGCGACCTCGACGCCGTGTGGACCGTCGAGCCGTGGGTCTCGCGTTTGGAAATGGAGGCAGATGCGCAAATCCTCGTCGAGCAAAAGGACGTGCTCACCACACTCGTCGCCACCAGCGTGAAGTCGCTCGCGAAAAAAAGCGAACTGCTGAAAAAATTCACCGCCGCGCACGAGGAACTCACGGCCAAAGTCGCCGCCGATCCCGCGTGGGCCAAACCCGCCGTCTCCGCCGCGCTGAAGAAGGCCACGAGCAAGAACATCCCCGCCGCACTGCTCGAACACGCATGGCCGCGGCTCACTTTCACCTCCGAAGTAAATCTCACTGATTTCGCGGGCATCCAGCGCGACGCCATCTCCGCCGGGCTCCTTCCCACGAAAATCGAGCTCTCACAGCTCATCGCGAAACCCTGACTCCTGACCTCTGACTCCTGACTCCTGCCCATGAGCCTCGCCTCCGAACTCGCAGCGCCGCCCGCAAAAATCCGGCTCGTCGGCGTGAGCAAAAACTTCACCACCAAGCGCGGCACCGTCCACGCGCTTGATGATATCAACCTCGAAATCGGCGAGGGCGAATTCGTCTGCTTCGTCGGCCCGAGCGGCTGCGGAAAAAGCACGCTGCTGCGCATCGTCGCCGCGCTGGAAAAAAACTTCACCGGCACCGCAGAGGTGAACGGCAAGATGATCATCGAGCCCGGACGCGACCGCACCGTCATGTTTCAGGAACATGCGCTTTTCCCGTGGCTCGACGTGATCGGCAACGTGCTCTTTGGCCTGAAGCTGAAGCCGGATCTCACCAACAAGGATCGCATCGAAGTCGCAAAGTATTACCTGCATCTCGTCGGCCTCGACGGCTTCGAGCGCGCGAACATCCACGAGCTGAGCGGCGGCATGAAGCAGCGCGTCGCACTCGCCCGCGCACTCGCGCCGAACCCGCGCGTGCTGCTCATGGACGAGCCGTTTGCCTCACTCGACGCGATGACGCGCGAGCAGCTCTACGGCGATCTCCAGAAAATCCACGCGGCGCGGAAAAAGACGATCCTCTTCGTCACGCACAATGTCCGCGAAGCCGTCTGCCTTGGCGACCGCGTGCTGCTTTTCTCGCCGCGCCCCGGTCGCATCCGGAAGGAGTTCAAGATCATGCTGCCGCGTCCGCGTGAATTCAACGACGTGGCGATGGCCTCGCTCGCCGCCGAGATCACCGGCGAACTCAAGACGATCCTCGCCCAGACGATCGCCGAGCCCACGAAATGAAACAGTTCCTCGCCATCCTCGCATTTTTCGCCGCGCTGCTCGGCGCGTGGGAATACGCCGCAAACCACTGCGGCCTCTCCCCCGTGCTCATGCCCGCGCCGAGCGACGTGTGGAAATACCTCGCCGCCGCCGCGCAGGACAACTCGCTCGCCGAGGCCACACTCGTGACGATGAAGCGCCTCGGCATCGGCTACGCCGTGGGCATCGCCATCGGCATCCCGCTCGGGATGCTCACCGCGCGGTTCAAATTTCTCCACAACACCATCGGCATGATCGCGCTCGGCCTCCAGACGCTGCCCAGCGTGTGCTGGGTGCCGCTCGCGCTCATGTGGTTCGGGCAGACGGAGACCGCGATGCTTTTCATCGTCGTGATGGGGACCGTGTGGGCCGTCCTCCTCGCGACGAATCACGGCATCCGGCAAATCCCACCACTCTACCGCGAGGCCGCCGCCACGATGGGATCAAAAGGCCTGCACCTGTGGTTCCGCGTGCTCGTCCCCGCGTCGCTGCCGCACATCGTCAGCGGCACAAAGCAGGGCTGGGCCTTCGCGTGGCGTTCGCTCATGGCCGCGGAAATCTACGTGACCATCCTCGGCGCAAACGGCATCGGCCACCTGCTGCACTACGGCCGCGAACTGCACGCGATGGATCAGGTCGTCGGCCTCATGCTCGTCATCATCGTCATCGGCTTCGCCGCGGACAAAATTATCTTCAGCCCGTGGGAGCGCTTCCTCCACCGCCGGTGGGGCCTCACGAATTCATGATGAGAGATGAGGGGTGAGAGGCGGCACCACCTCTCCCTCTCAGCACTCATCTTTTCACCCGCACGTTCTCACGCCGACTTATTTTTTCTGATTCCGGATCGGCTCCAGTTCGTCACGCGCTTTCAATATGCGCATGGCGACAATGCCGGCATCAAACTCCAGAGCTGCTACGAGGCGCTCGCGCCGGATCTCGTCCACATCGCACCGCTACTCCCGTGTCACGACCTCGTCGAGATTCAGCAGCACGTTTGCGGTGCCGGTGTAGGCGGCGAGTTCGATGGCGTTGAGCTTTGCGTCGGGCTTCGATTCGCCGACGGCGAGGATTTTCGCGGCCTCCTCGGGCGACTGCTGGAGACGCGCGGTGCGCTTGGCCAGCCCGTCGGTGAGGACTCGCAGTTCGTCCGCGCGCGGCGTGCGCGAGGTGGCGCGGCGGAATGCCCATGTGATGCGCTGCTCCGGCGTCAAGCCGCCTTCGGCGATCATGCGCTGCGCGAGCACACGCGCGGCCTCTATGTAGGTCTTCTCGTTCAGCAGTGCGAGCGCCTGCAGTGGCGTGTTGGTGCGCGAGCGCTTCACAGTGCAGATCTCGCGCGAGGGCGAATCGAACATCGTCATCGTCGGCGGCGCGGCAGTGCGCTTCCAGATCGTGTAGAGGGTGCGGCGGTAGAGATCGCCGCCGGTGTCCTCCTTGTAGTTCCGCATGTCGCCATAGACGCTCGTCTCGTCCCACACCGCCGCAGGCATGTAGGGCTTCACGCTCGGGCCGCCGATTTTCTCCGCGAGCAATCCGCTGATCGCGAGCGCCTGGTCGCGCAGCGCCTCCGCGCTCAGGCGGAAACGCGGCCCTCGCGCGAGCATGCGGTTCTCGGGATCTCTCGCGATCAGCTCCGGCGTCACGCGCGACGACTGCCGATACGTCGCGCTTGTGACGATGAGCTTCTGCACCGCCTTCATGTCCCAGCCGAAGGCGAGTTGGGAGTTGAGGGTTGAGAGTTGAGTGTTGGATGTTTGCGCCTTCGGCGTTTGAAAGACGCTGGCGAGCCAGTCGAGCAACTCGGGATGGCTCGGCCACTCGGACTGCGAACCGAGATTTTCCGAAGTCTTCACGAGCCCCGTGCCGAAAAATCTTTCCCACTCGCGATTCACCCACACGCGCGCGGTCAGCGGATGCTCGCCGCTCACGAGCCATTTCGCGAAGCCGAGCCGATTGTTCGGCGCGCCTGCGGGCAGCGGCGGCATCACCGCGGGCAGCGCGCGCGGCACCGCGTCGCCCGGCTTGTCGTATTCGCCGCGCTTCAAAATGTGCGCCTCGCGCGGCTGCGGCAGCTCCTCCATCACCATGGTGTTCGACACCTCCGCATACACCGCATCGAGCGCCTTCTTCGCCGCAGCGACCGCGACCTCCGCTCGCTTCACCGGGTTGTCAGTGTTCTCGCGGAAAAATTTCGCCAGCTCCGCCTTCTGAGCCGGTGTGCGTTTCGCGGGCTCCGCATGGATCGCCGCCACGATGCCCGGCGGCAACTTCGCACCGTCGAGCTGCATCGCCGCCGCGGGCTGCGACGACGTGGAGATGCGGAAGCGCCCGATGTTGTGCCCGCCCACTGCATCGTGCCGCAGCGTGATCGTGATGGTCGCATTCGGCGGCACGGTGAGCGGCGCTGCGGCGACGAACATCGCCTTGCGCGCCACCCGCTTCGCCGGGTCATCGCCGTCAATCGCCCAGCCCTTCTTGTTCTTCGCGCCCTTCCCGCGCTTCGGCTTGTCCTCGACGATCAATTTCACCTCGTAGCCCTTCTGGTTGTAGTCCGCCTCCGCGCGCGTGAACATCGCCTGCAGCGGCTTCGCCAGCCCCGGCGCAGTGATCTCCGCGTCCACATCCGTGAGCACAAAATTGCCGTTCGAGTAGCGCCCGAGGCTCTGGTTTGGCAGCGAAGGATCCGGCAGCGCATCGAGCAGCAGCCCGCTGAATGTGCCCGGCGCGATCGGCGCGATGATCGTGTAGATGTCGTGCTGCGGATTCGTGCCGCCCGCGAGCCACGAGCCGTCGGCCTGCTTCGTGAAAGTCGCGCCGCCTTCGCTGCGCACTTCCTTCGGATCGAGCGGCGTCCACGCGGTGACGCTCGACTTCACCTCGCCGCGAAACTTCGGCTCCCACGCGGCCTGCGCGGCCGCGAGTTCCTTCGTCGCCGCGGCCACCTTCCCCTCGGAATCCTTCACCACCTTGTCGAGCTTCGCGATCTGCATCTCCTGCTCCTGCGTGGGCAGCGGAATCGCCGGTCGCGAATTTCCACCGCGCCGCGATTTCCCCGCGCCGCCGAACTCATCGAGCACGCCGTTCTCGTTGTTCGAATTGAAGTAGGCGAAGAGCTGGTAAAATTCCTTCTGCGAGATCGGATCGTATTTGTGATCGTGGCAGCGGCAGCAGTTGAAAGTGAGCGCCATCCACGTGAGCCCGGTCGTCTCCACGCGATCGATCACCGTCTCCGCAAACCACTCCTCGACGATGCGCCCGCCCTCGCCGTTCAGCCGGTGGTTGCGATTGAAACCCGTCGCAACGATCTGATCGCGCTTCGCATCCGGCAGCAGATCCCCCGCGAGCTGCTCGATGGTGAATTGATCGAACGGCTTGTTCTGGTTGTAGGCATTGATGACCCAGTCGCGCCAATGCCACATGTGCCGCTGCGTGTCGGACTGAAAGCCGTTGCTGTCCGCATACCGCGCCATGTCGAGCCAGCGCGCCGCCATGTGCTCGCCGTAGCGCGGCGAAGCGAGCACGCGGTCCACGACTTTGCCGTAGGCATTCGGAGATTTGTCGGCGAGGAAAGCGTCCACCTCAGCCGGTGTCGGCGGGATGCCCGTAAGATCGAGCGTCACGCGGCGGATGAGCGTTTCCTTCGCCACCTCGGACTGCGGCTTGAGGCCTTCCTTTTCGAGGCGTGCGAGCACGAAAGCATCAATGGGATTAGTGCTCAGTGCCCAGTGCTCAGTGCCCAGAACAGACTGCTTCGACTGAGCACTGGGAACTGAGAACTGAGCACTTTTCCCCGGCACCGCAGGCCGCTCCGGTTTGATGAACGACCAGTGCCCCTGATACTCCGCGCCCTCGGCGATCCAGCGGCGGAAGGAATCAATCTGCGCGCTCGTCAGCGTCTTGCCGCTTTTCTTTGGCGGCATGAGATCGTCCGCATCGTGCGTGATGAGGCGCTTGAAAACTTCGCTCGCATCCGGCTTGCCCGGCACGATCGCGGGGCCGGAGTCGCCGCCCTTCATCGCCGACTCCTTGTTGTCGAGCCGCAGCCCCCCCTTGATCTTCGACACATCCGGCCCGTGGCACTTGAAGCAGATGTCCGAGAGGATCGGGCGGATGTCGCGGTTGAACGAAACCTTCTCCGCCGCGCGCGCGGCGTCCGCGGACAGGACGATGGAAAAGCCAAACGCTGCGAGTGAAAGGCGCACGGCGCTGAGGGTGGGCTCGTTTCGTTTCATGGCGTGTGTGTGACGCGTGAAGCTAAACCACGCGCGCTATTTTTTGAACGCCTTGTCGTTCGGATTTCCGCCGCTGACCATGTAGGCGATGAGGTCGAGCAGCTCGTCTTTGTTGAGCGTGTTGATGAGGCCGGGCGGCATCATCGAGACGTTGAATGGCGTGCGGCCCTTCACATTCTCCGAGGGCACGGCGGTGAGATCGTCGGGCGCGAAGGGATTCGCCATCACGAAGAGCTTTCCATTTTCCTCGACGACGACACGGCCCACGACGAGGCCGCCGTCCTTCATCTCGATCTGGTCGGTGCCGTACTGGTCGCTGATCACCTTCGAGGGCTCGATGATGTTCTCGGCGAGATCGTGAATCGTGTAGCGGTTTCCCACGCCGGTGAGGTCGGGGCCGATGTTGCCGCCCTCGCCGTTGAAGTGATGGCAGCGCGCGCAGAGCGTCGCGGTGAACATCGCCTTGCCCTGCGCAAAATCGCGCGCGTGCATCGCGCCCTGCGTGAGTGCGACGACGTCGTCCGTCGTCCATGCTTTGCCGGGGCCTTTCGGCATCACGACATTCGCCGGCGGCGCGGGCGGCTTTTGCCTCGAGAGCTGGTCGAGTGCGGTGCGCTCCGTGGCGTCGGTCACGAAATTCGCGAGCGCCTCGGTGCGGATGTGATCCATGAATTTCGGGAAGCTGTTGCCGGCATGCCACTCGTGCGTGCGCTGGAACCACGAGAAGAACGTCTTCCTCAGCGCAGGCGTCCATCCCGCGCGCGCATTGCGCAGCGAGGTGATGAGCGCGATCTGCTGGAGATTCGGGCGGCTCGTGTGCGTGCTGTGGACGGCTGTTGCGTAGCCGGGATTGCGCGCGAGTAATTCATCCGAAGCGATGAGGCTCGCGTCGTCGCGCGCGGTCGCGACCAAGCCGAGCGTCTTGGCGACGACGGTCTTCGAGTCTGCGAAGATGAGAATCTGCGACAGCTCGCGGTTCACGAGCGGATTCCCGTTCGGGTAGAGCGGGTCGAGGTGCGCCGCGGTCTTCGCACACGCGGCGGCATCGGGTTTTCCGAGACGTGCGAATGTGACCTGATACGCGCGCAGGAGCTGGAGCTGGTGATCGAGATCGAGCTTCGCAATATCAACCGTATCGAGCTGCGCGATGATGCGCGCTTCGAGCTTTGCATCCTCCGCATTCGCCGCGCCGACTGCGCCGGACGAAGTGCCCGGCGCGGGCTTGCCCCTTTCCTGAGGGTTCGGATTCCCCGTGCGTCCGACGCGCGCGAGCGCGATGCACGCCTCGATGATCCCCTGCGGATCCTTCTCCTTCAGCGCACGCTCGGCCCACAGCTTTGCAGGCTGGCGCTCGATCGCGATGCGCGCGGCAAAGCGCAGATTGCGATCCTTGCTCGCGAGGAAGGGCCACGCCTTTTCAATCGCCTCGGGACCCGTGCCCTCAAGGTGCAGCTTCTCGAGTTCGTGACGCTGCTTCATCTCCGGCGTGAGCGCGTAGGACGCGGCGGGCGCGGTGGATTCCTTGCCCGCATACGTCACGCGATACACGGCGCTCTGCGAGCCACGTCCGCCGATGCCGAAATACATCGCGCCGTCCTTCTGGCTGATCACCACGTCGGTCAGCGGCAGCGGCTTCGCGGAGACAAACTCCTCCTTCACCGCCTTCATGCCCGCGCCATCTGGAGTGAAGTGGATCGCGTACATCGTCCCGTAGGTCCAGTCGTTGCCGAACATCGCGCGCTGGTATTTCGCGGGAAATTTCGCGCCCGTGCCGAACACCACGCCAGTCGGCGAGCCGGGGCCGATGTCCACCGCAGCGGGCAGGCTGTCCTCGTAATACGCGGGCCATTTTCCAGCGCCGCTGCGCCAGCCGTACTCGCCGCCGCTCACACAATGATTGATGCGCGTCGGGCGGTACCACGGGGCGCCGATGTCCCATTCCATGTCCGCGTCGTAGGCGAACATCTCGCCGTTCGCATCGAGCGCGAAGTCGAACTCATTGCGGAAGCCCGCGCAGAACAGCTCGATCTTTTTTCCCTCGAGATCCGTTTTGCAAATGTAGCCGCCGGGCGCGGTGATGCCCCGTGCGTGGCCGTTGCCATCCCACAGCCGCGGCAGGAGGTGATCCTCGTCCCACGAGTTCATCTTCGCGCGCGAGAGGGCGAGATTCACCGGCAGATGCGTGTGGTTGCCGCAGTTGAAGTAGAGCGATTTTCCGTCCGGCGAGAGCTGCATGGAATGCGGGCCATGCTCGCCGCCGCCGTCGCATTCGCTGAGCAGCACGGGCTTTTCAAAATGATCGTCGCCGTCCTTGTCCTTCAGCCGCCAGAGGCCGTGCTTCATGCCGCCCTTTTCATTCACCATCACGTAGAGCGAATCGTTCGCGTAGAGCAGCCCGTGCGCGCCGCCGATTTCCGCATCGAGCGGTTCGACAATCGCCTTGTCCTTCGAGCCAATCGCCGGCGGTGTGAGACGGTAAAGTCCGGCGTTTTGAGCACCGCAGATCAGCCGGCCCTTCTTGTCCACCGTCATGGAAACCCACGAGCCCTGCTCGGCCTTCGGCACCGTGTAGAGCAGCTCGACCTTGAAGCCCGGCGGCACATGTATCTCCGCAGGATCCGTCGCGGCACCGGAGCCGTTGTCAATGTTGCGCTTGCCTCCGCCCTTCACGGGCTTGCCGCCCTTGTCGTTTCGCGCGAGCACATCGCCCCACGGCCCCTCGCCGTATTTCGCGATCACGATCGCGGGTTTGAAATCACTGCTGCCCGCAGCCGCGGCCTGCCAGTCGCCGTGCGTCTCGATGACCACCTTCTGCCCGTCGGCAGTCTCGATCGTCAGCACGGCCACCGCGGCGGCGCCGCCATCGCGATTGCGCGCGTCGAGGCGCAGCTCGTTCTTGCCCGGCTTTAGCAGCGCCTTCACGTCGCCTTTCACGGGCTGCTGCCAGTCGGGATTTTCCAGGCACTTCTGGCCATTGATCACCGCGGTCGCGCCGTTGTCGCACGTGAGCTGCAGCGTCGCGGATTTCACGTCGCCCTTGATCTCAAATTCCTTTTTCAGCGTGACCTTCTCGTTCGGCTTCGCGTTTTTCGAGAGCCAGATCCATTCGGGTTCCGCGAACGCTGAGAGCGATGCGCCGAGGAAAACGGCAGGGAGGAGGATGCGTGTGAGGACGGTGCGTTTCATGTGTGGAGGAAAAAGCCCGGAGCGGGCGTTTGCTTATCGGGAATTGCGTCGGTGGGTTGCGATTTGGTTTCCGCGACGGGCGCGGTGGAAAATGTAACGCCGACGATTCGTCGGCAACGGGCGTTGGCATGGCGTCTGTGCTCGCGGCCCGAGTCCGTCGTGCGAAGCGAGATCAGCATCGTTCACACGCCGACGAGCCGACGATTCGTCGGCGCTACGTCGGCGCGCGCGACGAAGATCGCCTATTTTTTAGCAGGCGGCAACGGGACGCCGGGCGCGGGCAGGCTCGCATCGGGATTCGCGGCGAGGTAGGCGTCCACGTCTTTCGTCACGATGATTTTGCCCCACATGATCATCCAGTGTCCGGGGAAGGTGCAGACGTAATCGTATTCGCCCTCCTTGTTCGGCGCGGTCCACTTGATCGTGTCCTTCTGTCCGGGCTCGATGAGCTTTGTCCCTTCGTGAACGCGCTTGTCTTTCTCGGGGTAGTACGGGCGGCCTTTTTTGTCGTGCTTGTCGGGGCGATCCGTCTGCACGGACTCGGCGACGCCCTGGCGCATGCCGCCGTCCACGATCACGAGATTGTGCGGCATCGCGTCGAGGTTCTCGACGATGATCTCGAAGGGCTTCCCCTTTTCCACGACGATGCGCGTGGTGTCGTAGCGCATCTGCTCGTGGACGGTCTTCACGACGAACACGCTCACCCCGAGGCCGCGCAGTTCCTTGCGGATGCGCGTCGCGCTGTCGGCGGGCAGCAGGCTCGCGAGTTCCATGCCGGTCTGCACGGTCTCGACGAAGTCCTGCTTTGTGCGGTCGCCCTGCGGGACGGTCTTCGCCCACGTGAGGATGCCCTCGGCCGCAGCGCCGGCGAACGCCTTGTCCCAGGAATCGCGCGGGAGCTGCATCACGGCGCGCACCGCGGCGGCGCGCGTGTCGGGCGACTGGATTCCGGCGATCAGCATCTTGAAGTTCGCCTTCGCATTCTCCGCACCCATGAGGGGGAGCGCCTTGAACGCCGCGCTGCGCAGCTTCGCATCGCCGAGTGCGGCGGCGAGCAGCGGCTGGAATTTCGCACGCAGCGACGGGTCGGGGATGAAAGCGATGGCTTCCATGAGGCCCTTGCGCTGGAATTCGCTGGCGGCGGTGGCCCACACGGCGTCGGGCTTGCCGTCGCCGATGGTGAGCGCGGCCCACGCGGCGTTGCGCACGGGCGCAAGATGCGCGGTCTGCGCGAGCGCAGTGAGGCCGGCGCGCGCCTTCGCGAGATCGGCGGGTGAGGTGAGGCCGAGCGTCTTCGCCATTTCCTGCGCGCCTGCACCCGCGCCCTTTGCGTCGAGCTTGCCGAGCACCGTGATAATTTCGCTCACGCGATCCGTCTTGTGCAGCTTCGCGAGTTCGTTGATCGCCTTGTCGCGCGCATCGGCTGCGGTGGTCTTGCGTTCGAGTCGCGTCATGAAGACCAGCTCGCTGCCCGGCGCCTTCGCGAGGTCGCCGTCGGACATCCGGTCCACCATCTTCGCGAGGATCGCGGGATCAGTCGGCATGATGGACTCGCCGCCGATCGAGCGAAGCTGCTTCAGCGTCTCGCCGTAGCAGTAGTCGAGGTAGTAATCCATGTCCTGCTTCAGCGCCGTGTAGGCCACGTCCATCGCGGCGGGCACGTCGCTGCCGCTGAAGAAACTCGCAGCGCGCACCGCTTCGAGTCGCACGCGCGGGTGCGTGTCCTCGACCGCGGTTTTCAAAAGCGCGAGCGCACCCGGCACGCGATCGCGCCAGTAGCAGAGCACGCGCACGGCCTGCGCGCGCGCGCGCGCGTCGGGCGACTTCAGCACATCGTTCAGCAGCGCGACATTCACGATGTTGTGCCACTGGTGGACCCACAGCGCCTCGAGGCGGTTGTGCTCGTAGTCCTTCGATTTTTTGTCGAGCGCCTTCTCCCATTTCTGCACGGCGGCGATGACCTTCGCGGTGTCATGCGTGTCGAGTTCGATCTTCGCGCGCATGCGCACGTTGTCCTCGTGCTCCTTCAGCAACTCGATGAGGTTCTCGACGGACTCGCCGGCGATTTTTTTCGGCGTGAGCAGCGGACGCGACGGGAACGTGATGCGGTAGATGCGCCCGTGCTGATGGTCGCGATTCGGGTCGCGCAGGTGATGCTGCAAGTGCCCGATGAGCATCTGCGACCAGTCCATGAAATACAGCGAGCCATCCGGCGCGACCGCGATGCCGCTCGGGCGGAAGTTCGGGTTCGCCTTCACGTCGCCATCCACGAGCGCCTCGACGGTCTCGCCTTTGATGCCCGAGCCTTCCTCCGAGATCTTCGCGCGGAAGATGCCCTGGAAGCCGATCACATTCGTGTTCAGGAACTGCCCCTGCCAGTCGTCCGGAAAATGACGGCTGCTCAGGATATTCGTGCCGGGCGTCGGACGCGACGGACGATTCCAAAACTGCTGCATTCCCGGATGCGACCCGGTGTCGAGGTGCCCGCTGAATGCCGGGCCGAAGTAGTTCGCATTGCCGGTCGCGTCGGTGATCAGATCATTGCCCCAGTAGTCGAACACGCGTCCGTGCGGGTTTGCAAAACCGTACGGCACATGGCGGAAGAACCGCGACGTGCGCGGCTCGTAGCGGTAGATCGCGCCATTCACATTGCGCACCGGGCCGTTGAGCGTCTCGACATTTGTGCGATGGAAAACGCCGTCGCTGAAATACACCGCGCCGCCCGGCTCATAGCAGATCGAATTTGTCTCGTGATGCGAGTCCGCGGCGTCGAGCCCATGCACGATGCGCTCCTTCCAGTCCGCCTTCCCGTCGCCATTCGTGTCGCGCATGAACCACATGTCCGGCGACTGCATGACGAGCACGCCGTCCTTATAAAGCTGGAAGCCCGTCGCGCAGTTCAGCCCGTCGGCGAACGTCGTGCATTTCGTGAACTTCCCGGTCTTTGGGTCAATGTCGAACACGATGAGCTTGTCGAAATTCTTCGTCGTCGGCGTGGTCTCGGGATACGTCGGCCAAGCGGAGACCCACAGGCGGCCCTTCGTGTCGAAATTCATCTGCACAGGATTGATCAGCTCGGGAAATTCCACCTCCGACGCGATGTATTCCAGCTTGCAGCCCTCGGGCAACTTGATGTGCTTTAGCGATTCCGGTCCGTCCATGTAGGGCACGGGTTCCTTGCGGTTCGGCGGCACGGAATCCACGCCCGGCAGGTTGTCGTCCTTCACGGTGAAAGTGCCGCCATTCGCCACGGCCCACACGGCCTTGTCGCGGTTCGCCGTCTTCACATCGCGCTGCGCCATTTCCTGACCGAGGATCACCTGGTTGTCCACGCCCTCGTATTTGCCGCGCGCACGGGAGCCGTAAATGTTGTATTGGTCCACGGTGCGATAGCGGTGATGCCACTGCACATTCTTCTCCAGCACCGCCTCGCGGATCTTCGCCACCGCCGGTTCCGTCGTGCTCGGCGCATCCTTGCCGAAGATCGCCTTGAACTGCACCGGCGCGAGCTGCTTGTCGCCCTCCTCGCTAAGATGCACGCCATTGATCGTGAGCGGGTGCCGCGCCTGCGCGTAGGCCGCCTGCGACGCGGAGAAAAGATCCACAAACTGCACACCGTTCGCCTTCGCGACTTCGCCCATCGCCTTCGTGTAAAGCGCGAGGTTTTTGTTGTTCGCCGAACCGTCCGGGTAGTTCACCGGGTCCTTCACATTTTCGTGCGCGTTGGGCGAGAGCAGCACCACGCGAGGCTTGCCTTTGCCGTAGTCCGCAGCCGCAAGTTTTTTCAGATACTCGTCGAGCGCCTTCTTGAAATCCGCGATGCCCGCCTCGCCCTTGAACGACTCATTGAAACCCCAATACGCGAGGATCACGTTCGCATGAAAGTCCGCGCCCGACGTGTAGATCACATCCTTCCTCGCCTCGCTCATCGTCGAAGTACCCGGCTTCATGTTCAGGAAATATTCCGTTGTCGGAACCTCGTCGCTGCGCGGATGCACATTCACCTCATCCGCCGCAAAGCCGAGATTCCGCACCGTGAGTTCGAGCCCCGGATACGCCTTGTGGATCAGCGACTCCAGCCAGCCGTGATGCTGCTGCCGGTCCGCCAGCCCGCTGCCGACGATTGCAATGTGGTCGCCCTTTTTCAGCTCCAGCCTGGTGCCCTGCTGGGCATGTGCGGAAGCGACGAGCGCGACGATGGAAGTGGCGAGGTATGGGAATGATCTCATGGGATTTTTTGGGAGTCGGATGATGCGCGAAATGAACCCGCGCGTGCGTGCAGGCTTAGTTCCGATGCATGGGGGAACGGCTCGCGCGATTTGCGGGGCGCGGTTCATGGCAGAGCCACCACGCGAGTGCAATCCCGGCGGAGGGAACAGCCAACATCCGACACGGATGCCGGCCCCTCAGCACGGGGGCGAAACGCCGGTGCATGGCGAAAGACGCCTGCGGCGCGCTGAACATCTGACATCGAACGCTTAACTTTTAACGCCGAACGACGCGCAATCCGACATGTGATTTGCCTCCCCTTAAAAGTTAGGCGTCAGACGTTCGATGTTAGACGTTGAGCCCAGCGCAGCTGCCTTTCGCGAACAATGTCCGCGCACAATTTTTCACGCGTCTCCCCCGCCTCGCAGACGCGTGCCCCTTGCGCGACCGGGCGCCAGCGCGTAGTGCTCCCGGCATGTGTCCCGAAGCCGATCTGCTCAAGGAAGTCCCGCTCTTCCAACTCCTCGACGACAACGAGCGCACCGAACTCGCCGCGCAGCTCGACATCGTCAACTTTGCGGCGGGGCAGACCATCTTCAATTACGGTGAGCCGGGCGACGCCATCTTCGTGATCAGCTCGGGCGAGGTGGAGGTGTTTTTCAAAAATGACACCGGCGAGCGCATCGTCCTCGAAGTCGCCACGCGCGGCGATTTCTTCGGCGAACTCTCGATGCTCGACAGCGGCACGCGCAGCGCATCCGTCGTCGCCATCCAGGACACGCAGGCGCTTCGGCTGGAGCGCGGCGATCTGGAAAAATTCCTCCAAATCCGCCCGCAGGCCGCCATGGATCTCCTCGCCGCCATGGGCCGCCGCCATCGCACGACCGTCGAACAACTCCGCCACACCGCGACCCGCAACGTGAACGAGGAGAGCGAGGACAAGCGCACCATCGTCCAGAAAACCGCCGACTGGATCGCGGAATTCGCCGGCAGCATCACCTTCCTGCTCATCCACGTCGCCGTCTTCGCATTCTGGCTCGTCGTGAATTGGATCAATGTCCCCGGCATCCCGCAGTTCGATCCGTATCCGTTCGGATTCCTCACCCTCGCGGTTTCGCTCGAGGCGATTTTCCTCTCCGTCTTCGTGCTGCTCAGCCAGAACCGGCTGGCGGCAAAGGACCGCGTGCATGCGGACATCGAGTACGACATCAACCTGAAAGCCGAACTCGAAATCGCGCACCTGCACGAGAAGCTGGACCGGCTCACCGGCGACGTCCTCGTGCGCCTCGACCGTATGCAGCGCATGCTGCCGAACAACACCGGCCTCAGCGTCGCCGCCCCGGAAGTCCGCACGATGCGCTCGCCGCAAAATTAGGGCGGTTGAGGTTATTCCGCAGCCGCTCACAGCGGAAAGCCTGCCCGCGCTGAGGGCCATTCCGGCTACTCCCACGAGATGGCGTCGTCTGACGTTTCGGTGGGCTTCGGTGGGCGGTATTTTCCCTCGTAGCCTTTCCCGCCGACGATGCCGTCCTTGCCGAGTGAGAAAGCGACGACCGGCATGCGAACGATGTCGAAATCGGAATACACGGCGCTCACGTCAACCGTGCCGGAGTCGTCCATGGAAAACATGATGCAATACTGGCGGCCCCACGGATCGAAGAGGCAGCCTTGGATCGCGTCGGAGAACTCAGGCCCGTCGGCGAAACCGCTGCGTGGATTTTTGGGATCCTTTGCTTGTGGATATTCAAAATATTTCTGCTGCTTCGGATTCAGCGCGTGGTTTGCATTCGGACCGCGCGGGATGTTGCGGAGCACGTCGAAGATCAGGCTGTTCGGGCCGCTGCAAGCCTTGCACGCAGGATCACCGACGCAGACGATCCGTTTTCCATTCGCGAGCGGTATTCCGATGTCGGGAAAGTGGCCGTAGTCGCTGTGGTAGATTTTGAGTGCAGAAACAATCTGCTTAGCCGTGGCCAAGGCTTCAGCACGTCCTGCCAGGTTCCGGGGACCCAGGTGAATCGGGAAGGCCAGCTTGATCAGCAAGCCTGCAACGAGCAACGCCACGAACACTTTGCCAAGCCAAACAGACGCGCCGGGCCCCTTCACACCAGCATCTCGCTCGCTACTTTGCATGGCATCACGCTACGTCGCCGCCGCTCTTCTTCAAGCACGCGCTACCCGCTGGGAAACTGCTCGCGTAGCAGCCGCGAGATCGTGCGCAGCCGCGCGGTGGCGTCCGGTTCTTCGATGAGGCTTTGCCGTTCGGCGGCATCGCTGATCAGCGAGTGCGCGACGGCGTCGGCGAACGCGTCCGGGTCGGTGATCTTGCCGAGCATTTCCGTGAAGACATCCGGGAGCGGCGCGCCATTCACGCGCAGGAGCGCGCACTGCCCGCGGATTTCGTTTGCGAGCGTGTCGGCTTCGTCCGCGTCGGTCGTGACTGGCTCCAGCACTTTGATCCGCGCGATGCGGAAGGGCGCACGCTGCGAGAATCCCGTGAAGCGCACGCGCGCGAGGCCGGCGAGCATGAGGTGCGACGTGCCATCCGCCTGCGTGACGGATGCGGAGATGAGGCCGATGCCCGCGGTGTGGAAAAACTGATCCTCGGTCACGGCCTCCGAGATGCCCGGTTTCATCAGCGCGATGCAGAACATGCGGTCGTGCTCCAGCGCCCACGCGAGCATGGCGCGGTAGCGCGGCTCGAAAATATGCAGGGGCATGATGCCATTCGGCAGCATCACCACGCCGGGGAGGACCATCACGGGAGCCTCGGGCGGAATGGTGAGTGCGTGTTGCATGGGGACGGCTGTCGGGCTCGGACAGGACGCAGGATACAGGTTTCGCGGCGGGAAGGCCAGCGCGCCTGCTTCGCTGCGCGCGATTTTACGCGGCGCGGAAAATGAAGAACACCGCGCCGACCAGGCACAGCCCGGCCCAGAGGAAATTCAGCGAGATGGGCGTCTTCATGTAGAGCACCGCGAACGGCACGAACACCGCGAGCGTGATGACCTCCTGCACGATTTTCAGTTGTGGCAGCGTGAACATGCCGAAGCCAATCCGGTTCGCCGGCACCTGCAGCGCGTACTCAAAAAGCGCGATGCCCCAGCTCACGAGGATCGCGACGATGAGCGGCTTCGCGCGCAGTTCGCGCAGGTGTGCGTACCACGCGAAGGTCATGAAGACATTGGAGAGGATGAGGAGGACGACTGTTTTTGCTGCTGTCATGGGATGCGTGAAAATACTTTCGCAATCGCAGCCCTCAACTTGGAATCGTTCGCAGGCAACGCCCCGAAAAAGGGGCGGCGGTTCAGTGACGCGGCGCGGCTTCGGGGCTCGTCGGCCAGCTCGCGCCGGGGGATGCGGGCGCGTCTTCGACTTGCGACGCGGAAATCGGAACGCCGGGCGCAGCCGCGCCCGCGGTGGCGGCAAGTTTTTCGCCGATGGCCTGGGTGAGCGTGAAGGAATTCTCCGACGGTGAGGCAGGCGCGCCCGCGCCCGCCCCGACGATTTCCGCGAGGAGGCGTTCGTGCTCGGGCGTCCATTCGCCGTGGTTGCGCGCGTCGTTCTGGAGGCGTGCGGCAGTCATCGCGAGGCTCTCGCCGGGGAGCGCGGAAGCCGCGAGGAGGTCGCGCATTTTCCCGAGACTGAGCTGCGCGGGGATCGTGGCGAAGGTCGCGGGTGCATCCGCGGCGGGAAGCTCCGGCGGCGTGCGCGTGACGCCAGAGCGCGCGAGAAAGCACCAGATGTCCGCCTCACAAAATCCCAGCTCGGCGAAGTAGCCGCTGTCTGGCGACTGCGCGGGGATGAAGGCATTGCCCGCGCCGGGCCCGACCTCGGTGCTGCTCTCGGGTGTTCCATTTTCACGGAAGATGCGCAGGAAAAATCGCGCGCGTCCGTCTTCGCCGGTCGCATCGGGATGCTCCTCGGGGCGGAATTCCCAATACGAAAAAAGGCTGCGCGGATCGCGCGCGACGAGCCACAGGCGCGTCTCGCCGTAGTGGTGTTCGGCCTCCGGTGGACCGTCGGCAATTTCCGCGGCGAACGATTCGCGCAGCGGCGCGAGGGCCTCCTTTTTCGGGGTGGGAGGCGTGGGGATTTCGCTCATACAGGTGGACAGGCGCGGCGCGCAAGCTAGAGACTCACCCCTTTCACGCAAATTCAAAAAATGTTCACAAAACGCGTCATTCCCTGCCTCGATGTCCACGACGGAAAGGTCACGCGCGGCGTGCAATTTGGCCGCGCCGAGGAGGGCGGGTTGCGGAATGTCGGCGACCCGGTCGCGCTCGCGCAGCGCTACAACGAGCAGGGCGCGGACGAGATGGTTTTCTTCGACATCACCGCGAGCGCGCATGGACGGGCGACGATGGTGGACGTGATCGAACGCACCGCGGCGTGCTGCTTCATGCCGCTCACCGTCGGCGGCGGCATCCGCGCCGTGGACGACATGAGCGCGATGCTGAAGGCCGGCGCGGACAAGGTGAGCATCAACTCCAGCGCCATCGCCACGCCTGATCTCATCACCGCCGGCGCGGAAAAATTCGGCAGCCAGTGCATCGTCGTCTCGATAGATTGCAAACGCACCGCGCCCGACGTGTGGAAGGTCTTCGTGAAAGGCGGACGCGAGGAGACGAAGTGGAGCGCCGTCGAGTGGGCCGAGGAAGCCGTGCGGCGCGGTGCGGGCGAGATCGTGCTGAACTCGATTGACGCCGACGGCACGAAGCAAGGCTACGACCTCGTCATCACGCGGCGCGTGAGCGAAGCCGTCGGGGTGCCCGTGGTCGCAAGCGGCGGCGCGGGATCGCTGGATCACATGGCGGAAGTCCTGAGCGAAGGCCGCGCGGATGCCGTGCTCGCCGCGAGCATCTTCCACTTCGGCACCTACACCGTCGGCGACGTGAAGCGCTTCCTCGCCACGCACGGCGTGCCGGTGCGGATGTGAGGATTGCGCTGATTTCAATTTTTGCCCGTTCCGACATTTTCAATATCGAAACCGAAAAACTGTCTGGCGACGGCGCGCAACTTCCGGGTGGAGCACGCGACTCGCGTGCTGTTTTCGGCGACTCGCCGAAAACAACCGACGGCGCCACGATGCGGGCTGCATGCGCAGATTTGGGAAGCTCCCGGTGATCTGCGGATCAAGCAACGAACACTGATCCTGCGGGTGCCTGCGGCGAGTCGCCGCAGACAGCACGCGAGTCGCGTGCTCCACCCGGGATGCTGCCCCGATTTCCGCGTGCGCCATTTTTTCCCGCCCGTATAGTCGCGCACACAATGCCCACTGAACCGCTCGTCATCGCAGGCCGCACCTTCCGTTCGCGGCTGCTGCTCGGCACGGGGAAATTCTCCTCGAACCAGGCGATGGCAGACGCGCTCGCGGAGAGCGGCACGGAGATCGTCACCGTCGCGCTGCGCCGCGCGGACCTCTCGGGCAAAGGCGACCCGTTCGCAAACATCCTCGAATTCATTGACCCGAAAAAATACCTGCTGCTGCCGAACACGAGTGGCGCGATGAACGCCGACGAAGCCGTGCGGCTCGCACGGCTCGCGCGCACCGCGGGCATCAGCGACTGGGTGAAACTCGAGATCCATCCCGACCCGCGCTACCTGCTGCCGGATGGGATCGAGACGCTGAAGGCCGCGGAGATTTTGGTGAAGGAAGGCTTCACCGTGCTGCCGTACATTAACGCCGACCCGGTGCTCGCGAAGCGCCTCGAGGACGTCGGCTGCGCGACGGTGATGCCCCTCGGCTCGCCCATCGGCAGCAACCGCGGCATCGAGACGCGCGCACAAATCGAAATCATCCTCGACCAATGCACCGTGCCCGTCGTCGTGGACGCCGGCATCGGCACGCCGAGCCAGGCTGCCGAGGCGCTCGAAATGGGCGCGGCGGCGGTGCTCGTGAACACCGCCATCGCCATCGCGCCTGATCCCGTTCGCATGGCGCGCGCGTTCCGCATGGCCGTCGAGGCCGGGCGCGAGGCGCACGAGACGGGGCTCGCAGCACGCGGCGTCACCGCGAGCGCGACGAGCCCGCTCACGGCGTTCCTCCACTCCGCCGCGTGATGCGCGCGGACATCGAGGACTTCATCCTCTACCTCGCGACGGAGCGCGGGCTCTCGGATAACTACCAACTCTCCACGCGACGCTCGCTGGAGACATTCGCCGAGTGGGCACAGCGCAAGCAGCTCGCCGACTCCGCCACGGTCACGCTCGCACACTTGCAGGATTTTCTCGCGCAGCGAAAGCGCGCGGGCCTCGCCTCATCGAGCATCAAGCTGGAGATCGTCGCGCTGAAAATCTTCTTCCGCTGGCTCGCCGTGCGCACACGCATCCCGCACGACATCGCCGACGTGCTGCCGCTGCCGCGCCTGGAGCGCTACCTGCCCGAGACGCTGAACGAGCTGATGGTCGAGCAACTGCTCGCCGCGATCGACACCACTCAGCCGCTCGGTCTCCGCGACCGCGCGATGCTGGAACTGCTCTACGCGAGCGGCCTCCGCGCGAGCGAACTCACCGGTGCCAGGCTCGAAACGCTCGACCTCGACAACCGCATGATCCGCGTCACCGGCAAGGGCAACAAGACGCGCATCATCCCCGTCGGCACGAAGGCGTGCGACGCCATCCGAGCGTATCTCACGACCGAACGCCCGCGGCTCGTCTCGAAGCGCACGGGCAGCCACGTTTTCCTCTCGCACCACGGCAAGTCGCTCACGACCTCGCGCCTCTGGCAGATCGTGAAAGGGACGGCGAAGCGCGCGGGCATCGAGACGAACGTGTATCCGCATCTGCTGCGGCACAGCTTCGCCACGCACCTGCTTGGCGGAGGCGCGGACCTGCGCATCATCCAGGAAATGCTCGGGCACGCGGACATCTCCACGACGCAGATTTACACGCACGTCGAGCACGGCAGGCTGAAGGCCGTGCATCGCAAGTTTCACCCGCGCGGGTGATGCCATGATGTGACGCGATGTCCGCCGTGCTGCTTTCTCACGCATCTCCGCCCGCTTTTCCTTCATGGTGACAAAGCCGCGCGCATCCGCCATCGTCGCCGGCAATGCTGAAGCTTCTCTTTCTTGGCGATATCGTTGGTGAACCGGGCCGCAAGGCCGTGATCGAAACAGTGCCCCGGTGGCGCGATGAGCGCGGGATAGATTTCGTGGTCGTGAATGGCGAGAACTCCGCGAACGGACGTGGCATCACTCCGAAGATTTGCACCGACCTGCTTCGCGCAAAAGTCGCGGTCATCACGAGCGGCGATCACATCTGGGATCAGAAGGAAATCATCCCGCATCTCGACATGGAGCCGCGGCTGCTGCGCCCGATCAATTACCCGCCAGCCACACCCGGCCGCGGCAGCATCGTGCTCGACACGCCGAAGGGGAAAGTCGCCGTGATCAACGTCCAGGGCCGCACTTTCATGCAGCCGCCGCTGGAAAATCCATTCCTCGCCATGCAGGCCGAAGTCGAGCGGCTGCGGCAGGAGACGCGCGTCATTTTCGTGGACATGCACGCCGAGACCACGAGCGAGAAAATCGCGATGGGGCGTTTCCTCGACGGTCGCGTGAGCGCGGTCGTCGGCACGCAC
The DNA here is from genome assembly GCA_038238025.1 of Chthoniobacterales bacterium. GTDB lineage: Bacteria > Verrucomicrobiota > Verrucomicrobiia > Chthoniobacterales > Chthoniobacteraceae > SXWH01. The sequence goes on along the minus strand of JBBRYC010000040.1, from coordinate 22,193 downwards.
ACGCACACGCAGACGGCGGACGATCAGATTTTCCCCGGCGGCACCGCGTTCCTCTGCGATGCGGGGATGTGCGGCCCGGTCGTGAGCTGCCTCGGACGCGAGGTCGAGCCGATCATCCAGCGCTTCCTCACCGGGCGCCCGATCCAGTATCCCGTCGCCGGCGGTCCCGTGAAGCTGCACGGCGCCATCATTGAGATTGATGAGAACACAGGCCGCGCGCTGAAGATCGAGCGGGTCGCGGAGATGTTTCATCCTCAGCACGGGTGAGCACCCTGTCCGCTCTTATTCTTATTCTTAATCCTATTCTTATTCCCTCCGCCGTTCCGCTGCGCGCTCCGCTTGCAGAGCAAGAATAGGATTAAGAATATGAATAAGACTCCGCCACACCGCGCTTGCCGCAGAGCAGACAGGTCAGCCATCATCCGAGGCACATGATCGCAGTCGAAGGCCTCACCAAACTCTACGGCGACGTCACCGCGGTCAGCGACCTCAGCTTCACCGTGGAGCCCGGCAAAGTGATGGGCCTCGTCGGACCGAACGGCGCGGGCAAGACGACCGCGCTGCGCTGCATGGCGGGCATCATCCCCGCGACGCAGGGTCGCATCGAGATCGAGAGCCACGATCTGCGCGACGATCCGCTCGCGGCGAAAAAGCTCCTCGCATTTTTTCCCGACGAGCCGCGGCTCTTCGATTATCTCACCGTCCGCCAGCACCTCGAATTCACCGCGCGGCTCTACCAGGTGCGCGACGCCGGCGACCGCGCGCGCGAATTGCTCGACACGCTCGAACTCACCGAGAAGGCGAACGTGCTGCCGCCCGAACTCTCGCGCGGCATGAAGCAGAAGGTCGCGCTCGCGTGCGGCTTCCTGCACGAGCCGCGCGTGATGTTTTTCGACGAGCCGCTCACTGGCCTCGATCCGCTCGCCATCCGCCGCACGAAGGATCTCATCGCGGCCAAGGCGCGCGACGGCGTGGCCATCATCATCAGCTCGCACCTGCTGCATCTGCTCGAGGAAGTGTGCAGCCACGTCCTCATCCTGAAGCGCGGGAAAAAGATCGCGCACGGCACGCTCGACGAAATCCGCACTCAGTTCCGCGAGGGCGACAAGGATTCCACGCTGGAGGAAATTTTCATCCGCCTCGTCGGCGAGGACGCGGGAAAATGAACGGGCCGGGGAACGCGCTCGGCTATCTCGTCACGCGCTCTTTCGTGAACGGCGTGCTCTTCCGCCTGCGCCGCCTGCGCCAGCCGAAATACCTTTTCGGAGCCGTCCTCGGCGCGGCGTATTTCTATTTCTACTTCGGCGGATTCCTCGGTAGTTCGCGCATGCCGTGGGGCGCTGGCAAAGGCGCGGCATCCCCCTTCGATCCGGAACTCGGCGCGGCGATTCTTTTCATCGCCACCATCCTGCTGTCGTGGATTCTCCCGGCGTCGCGCGCCGCGATTGGGTTCACCGAGGCGGAAATTGCGTTTCTTTTTCCCGCGCCGATCACGCGCCGCACGCTCGTGATTATGCGGCTGCTGAAGTCGCAGTTTGGGCTGCTGCTTTTCTCCGCGTTCATGACGCTGCTCGCCGGCCAGTTTCACTTCGGCGCGGACGCGTGGTTCCGCATCGGAGGATGGTGGGTGATCATGAACACGCTGAACATGCACCGCCTCGGCGCGTCGTTTGCGCTCCAGCGGCTGCGCGAGCGCGGCATGGCGGATGGGAAGCGCCGCACCGTCGTGGTCCTCGCGCTCGTCGCACTCGCGGTGCTCGTGGAATACACCCGCCGACGCCTGCCGACGCCGCCCGATCTCGGCACCATTGCAGGCGGCGGCGCCGAGATCTCACGCTACATTTTACAGATCCTGCACACCGGCCCCCTGCGGTATTTGCTCGCGCCGTTCAAGCTCGTCATGGCTCCGAATTTCACGCACGACGCCGCGGCATTCCTCCGCGCGCTGCTGCCCGCGCTCGGGATCATGGCGCTGCATTTCATCTGGGTCCTGCGCGCGGATGTTTCGTTCGAGGACGCATCCATCGAGGCTGCGAAAAAGCGCGCCGCATTTCTCGCGGCGCGCGGACGCGGCGAGCTGCGCGCCCGGAGCGGCAGCGAGAAGGCGCGCACGCCGCTGTGGCGGCTGCGGCCCGCGGGCTTCGCGCCGGTCGCCTTCGTCTGGAAGAGCCTCCTGAAGACCGGCGGACGGCGCACGCTCTCGCGCTGGGCGGGATTTTTCGCCGCGCTCGCCGCGGGCGCGTGGGCGCTCGGCCATGCTGGCGCGCTCTCGCCGACGCTCAAGACCGTCGCGATCATCATCGGCGCGGGCTGCTACATCACGCTGCTCGTCAGCTTCGTGATGATCGGCCAGCACGCCTCCGCGCAGCTTCGCCAGGGTATCGCGGCGATGGACTTGCTGAAGACCTACCCGATCCCCGGCTGGCAGCTCGCGCTGGGCGAACTTGCCGGGCCCGTCGCGCTCGGCACGCTCATGCAGTGGTGCTCGCTCGGCATCGGCATGATGCTGCTCCGGCTGAGCGGCCCCACGCACGAAATCGCGCCGGTCATTCTTTTGATCGCCGGCGTCGTCGCGCTGCTGCTGCCGGTCTTCAATCTCTCGACCGCCATCCTGCCGTGCGCGGGCGCGCTCCTTTTTCCCGGCTGGTTCCGCCCGCAGGAAGCCGCCACACCGGGACTCGAGAGCACGGGCCTGAGGCTCATCCTCGGCCTCGCGCAGTTCCTCGCCGTCTTCGTCGCGCTGATCCCCGTCGCGTTTTTCGGCGCGCTCGCGTGGTTTGCGGCGGCAAAATTCACCGCGGTCCTGGAATGGCGCTCTCTCTCGGCAGGCGGCGCCGCAATTCTGATCCTCGCGATGGAAGCCGGCCTCGGCGTGGCGTGGCTCGGCTCGCTCTACGACAAGTTCGATATGAGCAGCGAATCGTGATGCGGACGAGTAGGCGTGGGCGGGATCCCACGTCCGCGCTCTCCCGAGCGCGCCTACGATCCGAACGGAGTCTCCATGCGCGTCAGGTCGCTTTCGGGAGACGGCGTCACTTCGTGCGCACGACTTCCTCGCCCTCCATCGCAAGCTTCGTCGTCTTCACGTCGAGCAGCGGGCCGAGTTCATACACGTTCGTGTAGCCGTAGGTCGCGAGCGCGATGTAGGTGGAGATGTTCAGCGACGCGGGCGGGGACTTCGCCGCGAGCGAGACGGGCGCGCTGCCGAAGTTGTTGTTGCAGTAGATGAGCACGCGCGTCGTTTTTTCCGGCAGCGCCTTGGCGAGCGAACGCTCCGTGAAATCCGTGAACGGCAAACTCACTGCGCCCTTAATGTGGCGCAGCTTGAATTTATCCGCACTGCGCGCATCGAGCACGACCGTGCCCGGCTCCGCGGCGATCGCGGCAAACTGCTCCTCGGTGAGCCGCCGCTTCGCGCGCACCGGCTGCACCTCGCGGGCGATTTGGAGAAACTTCGGGTAGTCAATCAGCTCGTTTGGAATCGGACGGGCAGCGGCCTGGCGCTGGACGACTTGCTCGGCTCCGTGCAGCGGCGAGAGCATCGCGATGCTGAGGAGGATGAGTGGCAGTTTCATTTTGGCGGGACGGATTCGGTGGGGTCTTTGCCGGCAAAAATGTCGCGTCCCAGCTTGGCCTTCAGCTTCGCGCGCATGATCTCATTGTAGATGCGCGCGCCATCGAGGATGCCGTCGTTCACGACGCAGCCGGCGATCACCTTCACCTCGACTCCATCCTTCACGAAGCGCTTGTCGCCCTCCGTGGATCGCATGCCGAAGACAAGGATGCGGTAGTGCCCCGCTGCGAAGTCGGCCTCCGCCTGTTTACGCGCGACCGCAGCGGCCTTGTCTTTGTCCATGAGGGCAAAGTCGGGGAATTTTTCCGGCGGCTCCGCAGCGTGGATTGTGGTGACGGCGAGCAGCAGGCTGGCGATGACGATGAATGGTTTCATGGGCGTGTGACTTTGCGGGTTTGGAGATCGAGCGCGTATTTTTCGCCGCGCTCATTGGTGATGATGAGCGTGTCTTCCTTCAACACAAGCGAGGTGATGAAGACATCCTGCACGTCGCTCTCAAGTTCAGGAACCATGCGGGTTTTGTAAACCTGCACGCGCCAGAGTTCCTTTCCCGTCTTCACTTCGGTGGCGACGACAACGGCCATCGCTCCGTGAGGCGCGGAATAGCGCACGCCGTCTTGGACGATCGGAGCCACTTCCCTCGGCTCGGAGCGCTCTGCAAATGCAGGATGAATCCCGGACACGAGCGCGGCGCAGATGAGCAGAAGGATGGAGAGCCTATTCATAGACCTCGTAGAGTTCGGTTCCGATCGTGAATTGAACATTGCGACCGAGTGCGAGCCATTGCGCAGACTCGGGTTTGCTCGTGAGCAGGTCGAAATATTCCTTCGAGGCAAACTGCACGCGGTTGCTTTTCGCATTCGACTGCGCCTGCACGCTCGTGTCCGTCCAGTTCGCGCCATTCTGCGCGAAGGTTTTGCCATTCACCCAGCGTGTCTGCTGCTCGGCGTCGTCGAGTCTCTGCGCCACCTCGCGCGCCTTGCCTGGGAGGGCCAGCCCGCTGCCCATCTTCCCTCGTGCATAACTGCCGGTCGCCTTCGATGCCGCCATGCCGCCAGCCGCCGCCTCGGACGCAGGTGCGTTCCCGGCGATGACGCCGCCGAAGTTCTCCTGCTTCGCCCTCTCCAATGCCGGCGCGACGGTCTGCGCATTCTTCAGCGAGTCATTCGTGCGTCCGGCGAGCGCGCCATCGTAGCCGTCCTTCTTTCCGCTGATGTCACCCCAGCTCTTGCGATAGAACGACTGTGCCTCCTGATCGCGGTCGAGCATCTGGAAGCTGCGCGACGCCACGGGCACCCCGCGGCGAGCCTCATCCTCCACGATGAGGTAGCTCGTGTAGGGCGTGACGATGGCGTAGCGCCGCGCGAGATCCACGATCTCGTCGCGCAGTTCCTTGTTCTCACCGCGCAGCCGCACTTCATCGAGCAGCCAGCCCACGCGGCGCAGCGCCCAGAGCTGCGCGATGAACTCGTTCCCCGACTCGTGCCCAGAAAATTTCACGCGATGCGTCATGCGCTTCGGCTGTCCGTTCAGCGTGCCATCGAGCACGAGGTCGCCTTCACCGTCGCCGCTGTACCGGCCCGCGAGCACGAGCTGGTCGCCGCGGAAAAGATCAGGCAGCGGATTCGGGTAGAGCTTCGTGACGCGCACTCCGGCGGGGAACTCCAGCTTCAGATTCGTGAGCAGCGGCTCTTTGATCTTCGTGAAAAAGTTCGAGACCTTCACTTCGAGGTCTTCCTCCGGCAGCACATATTGCGACGCGGCGCGCGTGCGCTCGGCGATCTTATCGAGCAGGTGCGTGTTGATGTCCGTGCCGATGCCGAAGCAGAAAATCCGCGTCGCCGCGCTCTGGTCGCGCGCCACTTGCGCGACGAGCCGCTCCTCGTCCGTCTCGCCGATGGTCGGCTTGCCATCCGTGAGAAACACCACGACGAACGGCCGCGATGCGCCCGAGGGCTTCATCTTCAGCGCGCGATCCAGCGCGTCGGAAATCGCCGTGCCACCGATGGGCTTCAGCGTCTTGATGAAGTCATTCGCCTTGTCGCGATTGGCGCGCGTGCCATCCACGAGCTTCTCGAAGAGCGGCTCGCTCTCCGTCGAGAAACGCACGATCTCGAAGCGGTCCACGTCATTCAGATTCTCGACGCAAAATGTGAGCGCCTTCTTCGCCTGCTCCAGCTTTTTGCCCGCCATCGAGCCGCTCGTATCGAGCACGAAGACGACGTCCTTCGGGTTCACGTCTTTCGTCTTCATCACATCCGCACCCGGCGACGCGAGCAGCAGGAACCACCCATCCTCGCCCTCCTTTTTGTGCGTGAGCAAATGCACGCCGACCTCCGTGTCCGCCGTCGAGTAGAGCAGTTGAAAATCCGTGTCGGGCCGAGTGTTCGACGCCTCCCAGCCGACCACCGCGCGCTTCTCGCCATCGCGCTTGATGTCCACCGAATGCGACGGCGAATAGAGCGCCTTGATCGGCGCGTCCTGATTGATCGTCACGCGCATGGCCACCGTCTTCAGCGGCTGCGCGGAAAATTTCTCCGTGTTCAGCGGATACATGTAGGTCGCCAGCCCGCCGTCCACCTTCAGCAGCTCCGTGTACGCGAGCGTCACCTTCTTCCGCGAGTGCGGCTCGATGGGGAAAATGCGCACGCGGAACGCCGCGCGCCCCGTGTATTCGAGCAGCGCGGGATCCTTCTGCCGCCGCACGATGTCCTCGTAAATCGCGCGCGCCTTCGCCGCGTCGAGCAGCTCGGCCTCCATGTCCTTGTCGCCGATCCGCATCGTGAACTTGTCCAGATGCGCGCCCTTCGGAATCGGGAAGATGTATTCCCCCTCGAGGTTCACGTTGTTCGGATTAAAAAATTCCTGCTCCACACGAGTCACGGATTTCTGCCCGGTGATCTCCACGTCCACCTTGTGAAACACCACCTCCAGCGGCGCGAAGACGTAATGCGGCGGCGGCATCGGCATCCGGTGCGGAGGAAACGGCGGATGCGGAAATGGCGGCGGATTGTGAATGATGATGAAGCCATCCGCCTGCGCACCCGCGACGAGCGCGAAGAGAGCCGAGAAGATCGAGAGGAGTCGTGTTTTCATGCCGCGACATTGCCACGCAGGCACCTGGCGTGTGTCACAACCCCGTTCGCCGTTTGTCAAAAAATCGTGAGACCGTGCGTGCTGCATTGGGGACTTTCCATTTGCCCTCACTCGCAGTGCGGGGCATCTTTCGCGCCCTTTTCAATTACCAAACCAAATGACTCTCACGGAAAAATTGCTCGCCCGCGCCAGCGGCAAGGCGCGTGTCCAGCCTGGCGAAAATGCCTGGGTAAATGTGGACGTGCTCATGACTCACGATGTCTGCGGGCCGGGGACGATTGGCGTGTTCAAGCGCGAGTTTGGCAAGGACGCGAAGGTGTGGGATCCGAAGAAGGTGGTCATCATTCCCGACCACTACATTTTCACCGCGGACTCGATGAGCAACCGCAACGTGGACATCCTGCGTGAGTTTGTGCGCGAGCAGGGGCTGGAGTATTTTTACGACGTGATTGATGACCCGAATGGGAACTGGCATTTCGATCCGTCGAAGGGGCAGCTCAAGCAGCAGTATGGGAAAAATTTCGCCGGCGTCTGCCACACGACGCTGCCGTGGAAGGGCCACCTGCGTCCCGGTGAAGTGCTCGTGGGCACGGACTCGCACACTTGCATGGCGGGGGCGTTCAATCAGTTCGCGACGGGCATCGGCAACACGGATGCGGGCTTCGTGCTGGGCACGGGAAAAATCCTGCTGAAGGTGCCGGAGACGATGCGCTTTTTCCTCGAAGGCGAGATGCAGCCGGGCGTGATGGCGAAGGACATTATCCTGCATGTGATCGGCGACATCGGCTTCGACGGTGCGACGTACCGCGCGATGCAGTGGGAAGGTCCCGGCGTCCACGCGATGAACATGGACGACCGCATGACGATCGCGAACATGGCGATCGAGGCGGGCGGGAAGAACGCGATTTTTCCGTACGACGAGAAGACCGGCGAGTATGTGCGCGAGCGCGTGGCGGAGAATGGGACGAAGGCGGACTTCGAGCCCGTGGAGGCCGACGGCGATCAGTCGTTCGTCTTCGACAAGACGTATGATCTCTCGAAGCTCGAGCCGACCGTCGCGTGCCATCCGGACCCCGGCCAGCGCAAGCTCGCGCGAGAACTTACGACCGTGAAGCTGGATCGTGCGTATATTGGATCATGCACCGGCGGAAAAACGAGCGACTTCCTCGCGTTCGCGCGCGTCGTGAAGGGACGGAGCGTGAAGATTCACACCTTCGGCGTGCCCGCGACCACGAAGGTCGTCGCCGAGTTGAAGGCCGCGCAGATGGACGGCAAGAGCGTGTGGAGCATCCTCGAAGATGCCGGCGTGCAGATGACGGAAAATGCGTCGTGCGCCGCGTGCCTCGGCGGGCCGCAGGACACGTTCGGCCGGATGAACGAGAAGGCGCTCAAGTGCATCAGCGCGACGAACCGCAATTTCCCCGGCCGCATGGGGCACAAGGAATCGCAGGTGTTCCTCGCGTCGCCGTACACGGTCGCGGCGAGCGCGCTCACGGGTCACATCACGGACCCGCGCGAAGTGCTGGCGTAAAAATTTGGGAGCGTGCCGTGAGTGCGTTGCGGAAAATCCCCGGACTGCCTTGCGCGCTGCGCCTCATGCTGGTGTGCGCCGCCGCCGCGATCTGCGGCGGATGCGCTGCGTCGAGGCCCGGCAAGGCCGACACGTACTACGCCGTGAGCGCGAAGCTGGCGCAGGTGTACCGCTTTGGCCCGTCGCAGCCGACGGGCGCGGATGCACTGCTGAAGCAGGGCCAGCGCATCACCATGCTCCGGCAGGAATACGGCTTCAGCCGCGTGATGACCGAGGACGGCATGACGGGCTACATCGCGAATGATCTCATCGCGCCCGCACCGCCGCCGGAAAAGCCGCGCACATTTTCCTCTGGCAGCCTCGCGTGGGCAAACCTGCCGCCGCTGCCCTCGCGCGGAACGGGCATACCCGGCGTGAGTTCGGCGAACCGCGCGATCCTCCAGAGCGCGCCGCTCTTCGGCGATGACAAGCTGCCGCCGCTGCCGGATGCCGACGGGCGACCGCAGAAAAAATTACCGGGCTTCCGATTCAACGTGCATGCGCCGACCGTGGCGCCGCCGCCGGAAAAGCCGCAGGAGTAGCCGGCATTTCTCACACTGCCTGAGCGGCGCGCGACAGAGTGGATTACGCTCCCCGCCACGCGAGCTCGGTGGTCTTCCCGTGCGCGGCATGCTGCGTGTCGTGGGCGTGGAGCGTGAGGGCTGCGCCTTTTTCCGAGAGCTTCGCATCCACCCAGCCGGTGGCTTCCGTCGCGGCGAAGGGATACGCGACGGCGGGGAGATTCACGAGGTGCAGGCCGTCCTTTTCGGCGATGCGCCAGGTGTGGGTGTGGCCAAAGAATATTGCCTTCACGTTGCGACGCGGCAGCAGGATCGCGAGCAGTTCGTCGGCGTCGGTGAGGGCTCCCTTTTTTTCGGCGGTGGCGCCGATGGGATTGTGATGCACCATCACGAGCGCCGGCTTCGCGGGCTTCGCGTCGAGGGCTTTTGCGAGCCATGTGCGCTGTTCGTCGCCGAGCGTGCCGGGGGCTTTGTTCACCTCGTCGAGCGAATCGAGGAGGAACCAGTTTGCGCGCGCACCCTCGACGATGGAGACGTGCCTGCTCGCGAGCGGCGGGGCGGCGGGGATCGCGGCTTTCAGCGAGGTGCGGAAAATGTCGCGGTCGTCGTGGTTGCCGAGCGTGAGGTGGAGCGGCAAGCCGGCTTCGCGCAGCGGGGCGACGAGTGCGGAGAATGTCGTGTAGTCCTCGGCGAGGCCCTTGAGCATAGCGCAGTCGCCGTTCACGAAGACTCCCGCGGGCCGCGATGCGAGTGTGCCGACTCCGCGCACGGCGGCCTCGAGGTGATCGGTCATGTTCACATCGCGCATGACCACTGCGCGGTCGGCGGCGATGTGCGGGTCGGATAGCAGCGCCCAGCGGTCGGGATCGGTGTCACTTTCCGCAGCGCGCAGCGCGGGGATCGTGAGCAGGGCCGCGCCTGCGGCGAAGGTGCGGCGGAGAAATGTGCGGCGTGTGACCGGGAGGAGGTGCAGCGGCATGGGGAGCCGATACACGCGAGATGCTCGCCGCGCAATCGCCGGGTGCGCCACCATCCCACAGCAAAAAAGCGTGTGGCGGTTCGCCGAGCAGATTGGTGGCCGGCGGGGACGCGCGGCGTCCCACAGCTACCCGCCGTAGCTGCCCTCGACTCGCTTGGCCACGTCGAGGTAGTTGTAGTCCACCTCGTAGATCTGCTTCATGCACTCGAGGTAATCGTCCTTCTTGCCCATTTTTTCGAGGACGATGCCGAGGCGGTAGGTGATGTCCTTCTTCGTCGCGTCCATCACGCTGGTCTCACCGGCGGCGTCGCGGAATTGCTTCACGGCGATGTCGAGCATGTTCTTTTCGACGTAGCACTGGCCGAGGAGGTTCATCGCTCTCAGGCGCGCGTTCGGGTTTTGCTTTGCGCGCTGGAGCTCGGGGATCGCGTCGGTGAACTGGCCGGCCTTGATGAGCGTCTCGCCGAGTTCGTAGCGGAGCTGGAGGTCGGTGGGATTGTCGGCGACGCGCTTTTTTGCGACTTCGAGCGCGGAGGATGCGCGCTGGCGGCGCAGGTCGCTGAGTTCATCCACGAACGGGCGGACCTCGGGGTCGTTCTGATCGGGAACCGTCGCGAGCCAGTCCTCGAGGACTTTCATGCGGCGCTCCATTTTCCTGAACTCAAGGTCCGAGCATTTGCGCGCGATGTTCGGATCGCCGCCGGCGAGGATCGCGTTCGTGTGGGTGTAAAACCAGATCGAGTTGTCGAGGTAGCTGTCGGCCTCCTCGTTCGCCTCGTTGCTCGCGACCGCAGCCTCGAACCACTGCTCGTACAGCAGCGCGATGCGCCGGGCGACGTCCACGTTGTTCTGATCTTGCTCGAACTGCGGGTAGAGCTCCGTGATCTGCTGCGAGATCTGCTCGCCGGTGCGGACGATGCGCGACTTGTTTTCGAGCGCGATGGCCTCGTCCTTTTTGTGGATGAGGTCGCGGAAATTCAGCGAGCCGCTGCTCTGCGAGACTTCCTCCCAGCGCCCGGATTTCATCGTCGCGGAGGCGGAGGCGTCCTTGGCCTTTTTGTTCGCCTCGAGGTCCGACGGGTTGATCTGCACGATGCGGTTATAGACGGCGACGGCCTTGTCGTTATCCCCCATCGTAATGTACTGGGCGCCGAGCTGGTGGAGGAGCTTCGTGTCCTTCGGGTTCGCGCCCGCGAGCGTCTCCAGCGCAAAGGCCGCGGTCTCCGGCAGGCCTGCCTTGTTCGCGGCTTCCCAGAGAAGCTGGTTGCCCTGCGAGCTTTTCGGATCGGTGGCGAGGGTCTTCTCCGCGAGTTCCATCGCGGCGAGCGGATCCTTTTTCAAAGTGGAGCCGGCCGTCATGCCGAGCGTCGTCCCGGCGAGCGAGAAGCCCAACTTTTTTCCCTCCACCGTGGCGAGCGCGGCGGCGCGGAGGAGCTTGCGGCCATCGAGGAAGCCGGGCACCTGCTTGAGCACGGACTGCATGAGCTGGATTGCGTATCCGTGGTTGCGAATTTCATTGGCGTGCCGCGCCTTCTGGAAAAGCGCGCGTTGCGCGTCGGTAAGTTCTTTCTCGGGGATCGTGGCCATTGTTCGGGCCGCAAAACATATCAGCACACCGCGCGGCTGACAATCTTCACGCGCACCAATTTTTTGCGGTGCGGAAAATTGCCGCGCGTCCCCGCCACCGCGGCTACTTCGCGGGCGGCACGGCTGGCGCCTTCTTCTCGCCGAGGCCGACCATCTTTTTCACGGACTCGAATTCCTTCTGCGCATTGCCGCCGAAATTCGACACACCGTGCTCGAAAAGCACGACGAAGCAGAACGTGGAGGCCGCGAAGAGCGCGAACCAGAAAATGGAGCGGAGAAGTGCCATGAATTTGCAGTCCCTTACCGCAGGTTGCGTGCTAGGACAACCGCTATTTCCACCGCGCGCCCACCCGCCGCATGTCACACATTCGCCACACCTTTTCCCTTGCCGGAATCATTCGGGATGGCATGGTTTTCGCATCTTTAAGGAATATCCCCAAACCCAACCACACCTTTTATGAAGTCCAGCCGCCTCTCTTTTCTCTCGACGATGACACTCTGCGTGCTCGCGCTCTTTGTCTCCATGCTGGACGCATCCGCCCAGGACGCGGCGGTGATCGGCACGCTCAGGTTTGCGCCTCCCCGTTGCATCATCCTCGTCAACAAAGTGCGGCGGCCCAGCGGCTACGAGGTTCGGAATGGCGACATCGTCCAAACCTTCGCGTGCAAGGCCGAGGTTGATTTCATTGATGGCGGCAGATTGGTGATCAACCCGAATTCGCGGGTGCGCGTTTACCTTCAGGGCCGCACAGTTGTCGCTGCGATCCTGATTGGTGGCGGCAATTATTTTCCGCCTGCGAACCCCGGCCCGAACGACATTCCTGTCATCGTGCAGCAGGGTGAATCCGACCCGACCGAATCGTCGCCCTACCTCGGGGCATTCGGCTTTGGAAATTTCTCCGGCACGAGCATCGGCGGTGGTGGTGGCTCCTCGAGCGGCGGCACGACGACCAAGGTTTTGCCGAGCGGGCAGATCGGCGTCTTCGACAGCTTCGGCACGTTCATCCGCTTCTTGTAAGCCGGCTGCCTGCGCGATGCGGATCGTGCGGATCGTGCGGATCGTGTGTGCGCCGCAGGCATGATTCTGCGCGCGTTTGAAATTCCCGGCCAGCCTGGTTCGTGGAAGATGAATGATCTGGCGCAACCGCCGCGGCGTCCGCAGTAATCCACGATGCTCAGGCACCACCCGCACGCCCCCCGATGAAGCCGCTCCATGTCACACTGATCCTCGCGTCCATCGCGCTCATGCAGCTTTTCTTCGGCGGCGGGGACGGCACGCGGCTCATCTACACGCTGCCTTCCAGCCTGCTCCTCGGGCTCGCCGGAGTGCTCGCGCTTTTCTCGCTTCGCAAGGCCCCCGCGCGCATGGATCGCGCCTGCCTCCTCACGATCGTCCTCCTCGCGGCATACCTCTTCGCGCGCATCGCACTTTCGCCGTCCGCATGGCTCGCGGGGTTTGATTTTTACGCGCTTCTGGCGGCGCTGCTCATGTATCTCGTCACCGCGCTTTTTGTCACCGGCAATGGCGCGAGGGTCGCGGTGATTTGCGGGCTCCTCGTCCTGGCCGTCGGGCAGGTGGGGATCGGGATCTACCAGTTCGCCAAGGATGCAAATTTCAACCCGCTCCTCGCCGAGAGCCGCGCCGAGGCGGGCTTCCGCGCCTCGGGCCTTTTCATCTCGCCGAATCACCTCGCGGGTTTCCTCGAGTCCGCCCTCATCCTCGCCACGAGCCTCTGTTTCTGGGGCGGCTTCCGGGCTCGCGCGAAGATGATCTTCGGCTACCTCGCCCTCATCTGCCTCACGGGTCTCGTGCTCACCGGCAGCCGCGGCGGCTACCTCAGCGCCGGGGCGGGCCTCGCGGTCTTCGTATCCGCGAGCGTGTGGGCGCTGCGGTCGCGCTTCTCGCGCGGGGTGATGCCGCGCATCGTCGCCATCATCGCGGCGATCACCATCATCGGCGGCACCCTCGCCTTTGTCGCGGAACGCAGCTTCGCCATCCGCACGCGGGCAAACACCGTCTTCGTCGCCTCGGACATCCGCATCCACCTCTGGCAGGCGGCGTGGAAACAGTTCCAGCTCGCGCCAGTCTTCGGCACCGGCAGCCGCACGTATGTCTATTACGGCCGCACCTTTCGCGCGCCGCCGGTGCAGACCGACCCCGTCTTTGCGCATAACGACTGGCTCCAGGCACTCGCGGAATACGGCATCGTCGGCGTGCTGCTCATCACCGGCCTCGTCGCCGCGCACCTGCGGCACGGCTGGCGGCGATGGACGGAGCTGGCCGCCGGCCTTACCGCCGCGATGCCCGAACACGGCGGCAAGCACGCGCTCGCGCTCCAGATCGGCACCATCAGCGCCATCGCCGCCGCGCTCATGCACGCGATGATTGATTTCAATCTCCACATCCCCGCGAACCTCCTCGTCCTCGCATTCCTCTTCGGAATGCTCGCCACGCGCGAGGCCGACACGCGCTGGGAAAAGGCGCTCTGGCCCGCACGCGTACTCCACGCGCTCCCCGCCGCACTCGGGCTGTGGATGCTCGCCGTCGGTGCGCCACGCGTCCCCGGCGAGCTCTTCGCGGAGATCGCGCGCGGAAAACTCGCGTCGGGCGACATCCGCGGCGCACTCGAGGCCGCGGGCGAGGCCATCGGGCGCGGCGTGCGGAATCCCGACCTGTATTTCCAGCTCGGCGAAGTGCAACGCATCGCGGGCCAGAGGCTGCCCACCGACGAGGCAAGGCGCTTTGCGATCGAGGATGCGCTCGAAGCCTATGCCGAGGCGCTCGCCATTTATCCGCAGGATGTCGGCATCGTGCTGCGCAACGCGTGGGCGCTGGGCCGGCTCGGGCGATTCGCCGAGGCCGAGCCGCTCATCGCGCGGGCCAAGCAGATCGATCCAAATTCGCCGCTGCCCTGGTTCTTCGGCGCGCTGCACTGGAAGCTGCGCGACATGCCGGCCGCGGCCCTCGCGGATTACCACCGGGCAGGCGCATTCAGCTACAGTTGGGTCGGCAAGATGCTCGCCGACCTCCACGAGACATTCGATCCCGCGGACATGGAGGCACGCCTCAAGGACAGGCAGCCCGCGGATCCGAAGTGACGCGCCCCGCACTCCGGCTCCGCGTGTGAACATGGCTCGACGGGCCGCGCGCGCCGCGCCATGAGTCGTCGCCGAACCCGTCCCCATGCCGCGCAGCATCCTCGGAATCTCCGCCTACTTCCACGACAGCGCCGCCGCGCTCGTCACGGATGGCGAGGTGATCGCCGCCGCGCAGGAGGAGCGCTTCACGCGCAAAAAACACGACTCATCCTTCCCCGCGCACGCCGTCGAGTACTGCCTGCGCGAGGCAAAAATCACGCCGGGGAAAATTGACCACGTCGCATTTTACGAAAAGCCGCTGCTGAAATTCGACCGCCTGCTCGACACCGTCGTCGCCAGTGTGCCCGCGGGCCTGCGATCGTTCATGATGGCGATGCCGCTGTGGATTAAGCAGAAGCTCCATCTCCCGCGCGAAATCCGGCGCGCGCTCGGCGGCGCGTTCACAAAGCGCATCGTCTTTCCCACGCACCACGAGAGCCACGCCGCGTCCGCATTTTTTCCGTCGCCCTTCGACGAGGCCGCGATCCTCACGCTCGACGGCGTCGGCGAGTGGGACACCGCCAGCATCGGCATCGGGCGCGGCGGGAAGATCGAAATGCTGAAGACGCTCCGCTTCCCGCATTCGCTCGGGCTGCTCTACTCGGCGTTCACGTACTTCTGCGGCTTCCGTGTGAACTCCGGCGAATACAAACTCATGGGCCTCGCGCCGTACGGGGAGCCAAAATACGCGGACACAATCCGCCGCGAGTTGATCGATCTGAAGGACGACGGCTCGCTGCGGCTGAACATGCGGCACTTCAACTACGCAGGCGGGCTCACGATGACGTCGCGCTCGTTCGACACGCTCTTCGGCGGTCCGCCGCGAAAGCCGGAGGACACGATCACCCAGCGCGAGATGGATCTCGCAGCGAGCATCCAGAGCGTGACGACCGAGATCGTCCTGCGCATGGCACGCCATGCAAAGGCGCTCACCGGCGCGCGCAATCTCTGCCTCGCTGGCGGCGTCGCGCTGAACTGTGTCACAAATGGCGAACTGCTGCGCGCGAAAATCTTCGACGACATCTGGATTCCCTCCGCGGCCGGCGACGCGGGCGGCGCGCTCGGTGCGGCGATGTTTGTCTCGCACCAGCTCCTCGGCACGCCGCGCCGCGCGCAGCCGGGTGATGCGCTGAAGGGCGCGCTGCTCGGGCCGAAATTTTCCGACGACGAAATCCGTGCCGTGCTCGATGCGCGCGCGCTGCCGCACCATCACTTCGCCGACGAGAAGGAACTGCTCGCGCAAACCGCAGCCGCGATCGCGGAGGGCAGCGTCGTCGGCTGGTTCCATGGCCGCATGGAATTCGGCCCGCGCGCACTCGGCTCGCGAAGCATCCTCGGCGATCCGCGGAACGCGGAGATGCAGGCGCGCATGAACGTGCGGATCAAATTCCGCGAGAGCTTCCGCCCCTTCGCGCCGAGCTGCCTCGCGGAGGATGCGGCGCACTGGTTCGATCTCGATCGCGAGTCGCCGTACATGCTCCTCGTCGCGCCCGTGCGCGCCGAGCACCGCAGCGTGCTCACGGACGCGCAGTGCACCGCGATGCGCGACCCGGATTTGCGCACGCGCGTGAACGTCGTCCGCAGCACGCTGCCCGCGATCACGCATGTGGATTGCTCCGCGCGCGTGCAGACCGTGAGCGAGGAGCGCAATGGCCGCTACGCCCGGCTCATCCGCGAATTCAAGCGGCAGACCGGCTGCGGCGTGCTCGTGAACACGAGCTTCAACGTGCGCGGCGAGCCCATCGTCTGCACGCCGGAGGACGCACTCCGCTGCTTCCTCGCGACGGACATGGACATGCTCGTGCTGGAAAATTTCATCCTGCGAAAATCCGAGCAGACACCGATGCCCGACGCCGAGCGCACGCGCCACTTGCAGGACTTCACCCTCGACTGACATTCCGACACACCCCGCCACAGCGATGATCAATCCATTCCGCGAAATCAACTGGAAGCCCGGCCCGCGCGAGCTGAGAGCATTTGCAAAAGTGATCGCGATCGGCTTCCCGATCATCGCCGCACTGCTCGGTGCGTCCGCGTGGCTGCGTTCGCACGCGTGGCCTGTGTGGACGCTGTGGCTCGGCGGCATCGGCCTCACCGCCGGCCTCGCGTGCGTGGTCGTCCCGCGCGCGGCGCGTCCACTCTACCTCGTGTGGATGGCGCTCGGCTGCGGCATCGGGCTCGTCGTGAGCAACGCCGTGCTCGCCGCGATCTACTTCCTCGTCGTCACCCCGATCGGCCTCGCGCTGCGCCTCGCCGGGCGCGATCCGCTGCGGCGCGCGTTTGAGCGCGGGCGCGCGAGCTACTGGGACGATGCGGAAAAAGCGGGCGACGCGGAGCGGTATTTCCGCCAGCATTGAGCCATGAGCGAGTCCCCGGACGACTTTGAAAAAGCCGCGCAGTCCCGCGCGCCGGGACTGTGGCGCGAGCTGTGGACGCTCCTGCGCACGAACAAGAAATGGTGGCTGCTGCCGATCATCATCGCGCTCGCCGCCGTGGGCGTCCTCATCGCGGTCGCCGTCGCGATCCCCTCGGCAGCGCCGTTTATCTACAGCCTGTTTTAGAGTCCTGTCCGAGCCCTACGGCTTCGTCCCGCGCTTTTTCTGGAGGTACTCGGGATACTTGCTGCGGAGCTGGTTTTCGATGCGCTTCACGTCCGCGGCGTTTCCGAGCTTCGTGTGGATCTCCAGCGCGCGATCCAGCGCGCGCGGGCTCACCTCCTCGTCGTCGAGCGTCACCGGGATCGTCTCGTAGATTTGCAGCGCCTTCTTCGTGTCGCCGCGCCCCACCTCCACATCGCCGGCACGCAGGCGCAACTCGCCGTTGTAGCGGCCCTCGGTCGCGAGATTCAGCCCCTCCTTCACCGTCTTCTCCGCGCCGTTCCAGTCCTTCAGCAGGACCTGCGTGTCCGCCTTTTCGATCATGCCCGCGACGCGCGGCACGGGATCCTTCACCGAGGAGAGGTAGTTGTCGAAGCTGTCCACGGCGTCCTTGTATTTCCCGAGCTTCGCGCGGCTGCGCGCGAGCAGCAGGTAGTCGTCGCCGAGCGCCTCCTTGCGCAGCACGAGTTCGGGCAGGAATTTTTCCGCGCGCGCGTAGTCGCCGCGGTCGTACGATTTCTGGCCGAGCCAGCGGATCACATCGCTCGGTGTCGCCGCCTTGCCGCCGTTCTTCTTGTAAAATTCGATCTCCTTCTCCGTCGCCTCCACGTCCTCGAGATTGTAGAGGCACGCCATGAGTGCGAGCGAACTGCGCTCGAAGAACTGCTCCTTGTCGAGCTTGCGCGCCTCGTCGAGGTGCGGTGCGGCCTTCTTGTAGTTCTTTTTCTCGAACTCCGTGCGCCCGATCCAGTAGTTCGCCTTCGGCCGCGCGGCGGACTGCGGAAATTCCTTCAGCAGCATCTCGAATGTCTCCCCCATGTGCGCCTGGTCGCCGAGCTGCCCGTAGATCAGCGCGAGATTCTCCAGCGCGAATTCCCGCTCCTTCGCCTTCGGATAGCCGGCCACGAGCGCCGCGAAATCCTTTTGTGCCGCCGAGTACTGCCGGAGCTGCATCTGCGCCGAGCCGCGCTGTGCGAGCGCCGAGGGCACCTTCGTGTGCGTGGAAAATTCGCGCAGGAATCCGGTGAATGTCTCGATCGCCTTGTCGTGATGCCCGAGCTGCATCCAGCACCAGCCGAGCTTGAACGTCGCCTCGCCCTTGTAGTTTTCCGGCAGCGCTTTCGTCTTCGCGACGACGATCTGGTAAATGGGCGCGGCGTGCTCGAAGTCGCCCGCCTTGAACAGCGCCTCCGCCTTCATCAGCGAGACGCGGTCCACCTGCGGCGCGACCGGGTTGTCGGTGAGGAATGCGTTCACCTCGTTCAGCAGGCGCGCGTCGCCGCCGTCGTAGAGCATAACGAGCCGCGCGTAGCCGGCCTCGCGCGCCTGCGGTGTCGCGGGAAATTCGCGCGCGATCTGCGCGTACGTCGCCAGCGCATCGTCGCGCTGCCCCAATTCACGCTGCGCATCCGCCACCGTCACGAGCACGTTGAGCTTGCTCTCCAGCTTCAGCCCGTTGCCCGCGCCGACGGTCTTGTAGCGCTCGAGCACGCCCTTGTAGTCCTTCTTGTCGTACAGAATGCGGAAGCCCGCGACCGCGATCGTGTCCTTCCATGTCGCGATGTCGGGCAGCGCCAGCGCCGCGTCGAAGGTCTTCGCCGCCGCATCCGGACGCCCGAGATCCAACTGCAAAAGTCCGGAGCGTGCGAGCGACTCGGCCTTGATCTGCCCGTTCACCGTCTCCGCCGCGAGCGGCAGCAGCCACTTCAGCGCGTCCTCGCGCAGCCCCGCGTCCGCGTACATCCGCCCTGCGGAGAGACGGCTCGCGTCGCGGTATGGGTTGTTCTCCGCGATCTTCGCGAGATCCTCGTATTGCTGCCGCGCCTCCGCCTTTTGCGAGAGCGCCTCCATGCAGCGGCCGACGAAAAAGCGCGACGCATAGATGAGCACCGGCTGCGTGAGGCGCACCGACGCGCGGCGGTAGGACTGGAGCGCTTCGCGGTAATTTTTCTCCTCGTACTGCATCGAGCCGAGCCGGTACGCCGCGTAGCCGAGGAATTCGCCGCCGGTGAAATTTGAGAGCAGCGCCTCGTAGTTTGCCTTCGCGTTGTTCGTCGCGCCGGTCAGCCGGTAGCATTCGCCGAGACGGTAGTACACGGCCTGCCGGTCCAGCGCCGGGGCCCTCTGAAACTGATCGAGATACCGCTCGTACTCCGCCGCCGCGTCGCGATACATTTTCTTCGAGTAAAAACCGTCCGCGTACTGCATCTGCACCTGATCGGCGGTGGTCGGCGCACTGCGGCCTACGACGATGTCGCCGGGTTCCGGGAGTTCCGCGGCGGACTGGCGCGGCGTCTCCGTCATCGCCTTCGGCGGGCGCGGCGTCGCCACCGGCGGCAGATGCGGCACGGCGGGCGGCTCCGGGGCCGTGATTGGCGTCGGCTTCCGCACGGGCACAGCCTTCGGGATTTCCGGCTCGGCCGGGTCGGGCTTCGCAGGGTCAGGCTTTGCAGGATCCGGCGGCGCTCCGGGCCGGAACGGTTTCAGCGGGATGGCGCGCGGCGGCTCCTCCGCGGTCGGAGCGGCCGGGGCGCCGGGGCGGAATGGCTTCAGCACTTCGTTCTGCGCAGGCGACGGAACCGCGAGCGCAGCCAGCATCGCCACTGGCAGCGCAAATGGGACGCGACGCCTCATGGCTGCGGATTGTTCACCGGCAGCGCGACATTCCAAATTCCCGCGCCATTGCACACGCCGAGCACACGCGCGACGTATTTGTAAGGCACATTCTCATCGCCGCGCAGGATGATCGCATAGTCGGGGTTCAAGTCCGCGAGCGTCTTCATCTTCGCACCGAGCTCGTCGAAAGTGATCGGCTTCGTGTTCATCACCATCGAGCCGTCCTCCTTGAGGTTCAGCACCGTCTGGTTCACGTCGAGCGTCGGCTCCTTCGCATTCTCCGCCGTCGGCACTTTCACGGAGAGCTCCATCTCCTTGCGCGCGAAATTCCACGTGAGGATGAAAAAGCACAGCAGCACCAGCAGAACGTCCACCATCGGGGCGATCTGGAATCCCATCACCAGCGGCTCTGCGCGCCTGCGGAGTTTCATCGGTGCGTGCGGTTAAATCTCCTCGTCCAGCGCGGCGCGCGAGGGCTCGCGGCGCTTGTAGTTCAGCGCGATGAGCCCGACCACGTGCGACCCCGCGACCTCAAGATCCGAGATGAGCCGCTGCACCTTGTTCCGGAAAAGCGCGTAAAAGACGAACGCCGTGACGCCGATGACCAGCCCCACGCCCGTGGCCACGAGCGCCTCCGAGACGCCGCTCGCCAGCGCCCAGTCCCGGTTCTGCCCCACGAGGCCGCGCCCGAGACCGCCGAAACTTTTTACGATGCCGACGACCGTGCCGAGCAGCCCGACCATCGGCGACAGCGTGCCGATATCCGCGAGATACGTCACGCGATGCTGGAAGGACGCCGCCTGCGCGCTCGCCTCGGCCTCCGCGATGCTCTTCACCACGTCGAAATTTGCGCCGGGATTCTTCGTCGCAAAATCCAGCGTGCGCTGCACCACGCGCGCCACGGCCTCGCTGTGCCGGCTGGAGATCGCCAGCAGCCCGAGATAGTCGCGCTTTTTCAAAAGCACATCCGCCGTGTTCATGTAGTGCGTCGTGAGAATCGCCGAGCGACGCAGCGTCGCGAGAAAGACGAGCACGAGCATCACCGTGAGCACGCTCATCACGCCGAGCGGCACCATCGCCCAGCCGCCGGATTCCACGAGCGTGAGCAGCGTCATCTCGCCCTTCGCCGGAGGCGCCGCCGGGACGTAGCCCGTGCCGGGCTTCGCCGGTTTCGCCGCTTCGCCCGCCGGGAGGCGCGTCACCGCACCATCGGGCGCTGCGACTGCAGGGGCCGCAGCGGCCGCCGGAGCAGGCACGGGCAGACGCCCGCTGGGCGGCGTCTGCGCCACCGACTGCGAGAGCCCAAGCCAAATGACCGCCAAAACAGATACGAGTGATTTCATGGAAAACTGAGCGCGGACTGTAGCGACCCCGCCGCCGGATGCAACAAGCGACACGCGGCTTGCAAGCGATGGAATCCAGCCGGTGCGATTTCGCGGTGCCACTGGCGCAAACGCACCCGACGTGTATGGTGCCCGCCCATTTCCATGACCACACGCGCCAAGAACTCACCCGCCCCGAAGGCGGTCCGCCACATTCCGAAGGTCGGGATGATCTCACTCGGCTGCGCGAAGAACCTCGTGGATGCGGAGATCATGCTCGGCGACGTGCTCGCGCACGGGATGCAGATCACGAACGACGCGGATCAGGCCGATGTGCTGATAGTGAACACCTGCGCGTTCATTGATTCTGCAAAGGAGGAGAGCATCGAGGCGATCCTCGACGCGCATCAGGCGAAGGGGCTGAAGCGGAAACGCGCCGGGCAAAAGCTGATCGTCGCGGGCTGCATGAGCCAGCGCTTCAGCAATGATCTCGCGGGCGAATTCAAGGGCGAGGTGGATGCGTTCATCGGGCTCGATCAGGTGAAGGATGTCGGCGGGATCATCGAGCAGGTCTTGGGGCGAAGTGCTCAGTCCTCAGTGTTCAGTGCTCAGAAAAAGAGCGCTGCGGAAAACTCAAAACTCAAAACTCAAAACTCAAAATTTGCCGCCAACGCCGACGTTCTCCTCGACGAAGAGTGGCAGCCGCTGAACCTCGTCTCGCGCAAGCCGACCTACATCCCCGACTGGGACACGCCTCGCGTGCGGCTCACGCCGGCGCACACGGCGTACACGAAAATCGCCGAGGGCTGCAATCACCCGTGCAGCTTCTGCGTCATCCCGCAGATGCGCGGGCGGCATCGTTCGCGCACCATCGAGAGCGTCGTCGCCGAAGTGCGCGGACTCGTCGCGGAGGGCGTGAAGGAGATCAATTTGATCAGCCAGGACACGACTTACTACGGCATGGATTTGTGGGAGGAAAAAGCGGGGCCGCGGCAGAAGGTGGATCCGTCACGCGGCGTCACGCTCGTCCATTTGCTGCACGAGCTGGACAAGATTCCAGGCGAGTTCTGGATTCGCCTGCTCTACACGCACCCCGCGCACTGGAGCGACGAACTCATCGCCTGCATCGCCGCGTGCAAACACGTCGCGCGCTACGTGGACATGCCGCTACAGCACATCCATCCGCGCATGCT
>JBBRYC010000039.1:0-52716 GCA_038238025.1 Chthoniobacterales bacterium | reverse complement strand
GTCACCATCGTCATGGTCACGCACGCCCCCGAACTCGCCCGCCGCATGGGCCGCGTGCTCGCGCTCGTGGACGGAAAATTCGCCCCCGCGCCATGACCACGCGCCGCCTGCTGCTCGACAGCATCCGCCACTACTGGCGCACGCACCTCGGCGTCATCCTCGGCTGCGCGCTCGCCGCGCTTGTGCTCACCGGCGCGCTCATGGTCGGCGATTCCGTGAAAGCCACGCTGCGCGCGCAGGCGGGGGCGCGCGTGGGAAAAATCGGCGACGCACTCCTCTGCGGCGAGCGCTTCGTGCCGTGGCCGCGCGAGGTGGAAAAGCGTCCGCAAGTCGTGGCGCGCACATTTGTGCCGGGGCCGGATGCCGCGGGCGTGATCATGCTCGCAGGCAGCGCGAGCGCATCCGGCGGCAACGCGCGAGCGAACAAGGTGCAGATCGTCGGAGTGGACGAGGCGTTTTGGAAATTGTCGCCATCGGGAAATGATCCATTTTCGCAAGGTGCGAAAACTTTAGCATCCGCCTCGGGCATCCGCGGTGACGGGGTGAACGACGGGCGTGCCTCGGGTAGCGCGGGCGTCCCGCCTGCCGTTCCCGGCGTCTCGCCGGGAACACCGGACGTCGCAAACGCGCCGAATCGCGACACGCCTGCGGGAAACGAACGCACATCCACGCCCGGTGCGCCGCGCGCGCCGCGCGCCGCGGCAGGCGGGACGCCCGCGCTACCCGATGCGCCATCCATCGTGCTGAACGAACGCCTCGCCGCGCAGCTCGGCGTGAAGGCCGGCGATGAAGTCCTGCTGCGGATGGAAAAGCCCTCCGCGATTTCCAAGGATGCCCCACTCTCGGGCGCGGAGGATGCCGCCATCACGCTCCGCGCGCGCGTCGCGCGCATCGTGGGCGACGCGGATTTCGGACGCTTCTCGCTCGCCAGCGGCCAGGTGCCGCCGTTCACGGCGTTCGTGCCGCTCGCGGCGTTGCAGGAGAAATTGGGTCTCGGGGAGAAAGTGAATGCGTTGCTGAAAACAAAACATTCCTACGAGGATGAGACTCGTGGAGCCGACTGGAACGATTCATTGCCCGATTGGGTGAATCAATTGCTCGGACACCACCGCGGATTCTCAGCGAAAGAATATGCTGCGCTTCGTGAACTTGATCATTTGATTGATGATTACGCCGATGGTTCGCGACACGCAGCAACGCTCGCAGGTTTTGATTTGAAAGTGCATGAGGTTGGGAATGGCGGCTTCGAGATTCGGTCGCCTCGCATTTTTCTCGAATCGGCTACCACCAAGGCAGCGCGCGCGAACGAGACCGACAGTTTGCCGAATGCGCAAAAAAACACCAATCCTCCCCGCGGCCTCGACTCGCTCACCTACTTCGTCAACGAACTCCGCGTCGGCGAGGGCAAAGTAGTCCCCGGCTTCAGCCGGCCAGGCGGTGAGAAGCAAGCGGACGGTCCGAACGTCAAACCGCAGCCGGACGCGTCACCGGCTAAAGCCGATGACTCCATTGCGCGCTCGACGCCTTACTCGATGGTCACGGCGATTGATGCGCCTGCGTCGGGCTTCGTGAATCCGAAGCTCGCGGACGGCGAAATCCAGATCACGCGCTGGCTCGCGGACGACCTCGGGGTCGCGCCGGGCGCGCAGGTCACGCTGAAATATTTCGTGATGGGCGAGCGGCGTCAGCTCGTCCCGGAGACGCGCACCTTCACCGTCGCCGCGCCGATCCTCGAGATGGACACGCCGCAGCTCGACACCTCGTGGATGCCCGATTTTCCAAACGTGCCGGACGGGGACAGCTTCGGAAAATGGAAGCCCGGCTTCGACTTCGACGCCACGCGCATCCGCAAAAAAGACGAGGAGTATTGGAAAAAATACCGCGGCACGCCGAAGGCATTCGTGACGCTGAAAACCGGCCAGGAGCTGTGGGGCAACCGCTGGGGCAACCTCACGAGCATCCGCTATCCCGCTGGCACGAAGCGCGAGCAGGTCGAGCGCATCGCCGCGTTCATTGACCCCGCCGCGCTCGGCTTCCGCACCGTGAACCTCCGCGAGCAGGCGCTCGCCGCGACGAATGCGCCCGTGGATTTCGGCGAGTTGTTTGTCTATTTCAGCTTCTTCCTCATCGCCGCCGCGGCGGTGCTCACGGGGCTGCTGTTCACCTTCACCATCGAGCAGCGCGCCGCTGAAGCCGGCCTGCTGCTCGCCGTCGGCTGGCCGGTGAAAAAGGTGCGCCGCCTCTTTTTGCGCGAAGGCTTCGTGCTCGCGCTCATCGGCTCGCTCGCAGGTGCCCTGCTCGCCGCGCTCTACACGAAGGGCGTGCTGCACGCGCTCGCCAGCGTGTGGAGCGGCGCGACCGGCGGCACACGCTTCGTCTTCGCGCCATCGGCAGTCACGATCGGCATCGGCACCGCGAGTGGTGTGCTCGTCGCGATGATCGCGATGTGGCTCGCGAGTCGGCGGCTTTTCAAAATGGAGGCGGCTGCGCTGCTGAGCGGAGTGTGGGACAGGCTTCCAGCCTGTCCGGCGTCCGAAGCACGCAAATCGCATGGCCTTGAGCGCGCGTCAGGTAAATCCAAACCTGAAGGCGCGTCCTGCGCCGGGGACAGGCTGGAAGCCTGTCCTACATTGCGCCGCCCCGCTGGCGGAAAGTCGCTGCTGATTTCTGCCGTCGCATGCGTTGCCGGCGCGCTTGCACTCGCGGTTTTCGCACGCGGAAATGCGGGCGCATTCTTCGGCGCGGGAGCTCTGCTGCTCATCGCGGGATGCCTCTTCGCCCTCGCGGCTTTGCGCAGCGTCGCCACGGGCACGGGTGCGGAGTCCATCGCCCAGCTCGGCGCGCGCAACATCTCGCGCCGACGCGGGCGCAGCATGGCGACCATCGCCGTGCTCGCGAGCGGTGTCTTCATGGTCATCGCCGTGGATTCCTTCCGCAAAGCCGCGCCCAAGGACACGACACGGCGCGACACCGGCACCGGCGGTTTCGCCTTCATCGGCGAGAGCAGCGCGCCGATTTACGAAGATCTCAATTCCGCAAAAGGTCGCGAGGCCTATGCGCTCGACGACAAGCTGATGTCCGGTACGGCAATCATCACTGCACGCGTGCGTGACGGTGACGATGCCAGTTGTCTAAACCTCAACCGTGCGGTGCAGCCAAGATTGCTCGGCATGAATTTTGACGCGCTTGCAGTTCATGGTCGGACGAATACACGGCTGAGCGGTGAGGAGATTTATGCCTACGCGCAGAAGGCGCTCGAGGATGGTGCCAGTTTTGGTCTGAGAATTCCGAAGGCTCCGTCGGGTGCCGGATGGATAGCCGCATCGAAAACTGATGACGGCTTTGTCCCCGGCGTCGTGGACGCGAACACGCTTCAATGGGCGCTGCAAAAAAAAGTCGGCGACGTGATCGAATACACGGATGAACGGGGACAGCCGCTTCATGTGCGAATTGTAGCCACCGTGGACGGCAGCGTGTTGCAAGGGCTCGTGATCATCCCCGAGCGCGACTTCGTTGCGAAATTCCCGAACGCCGCCGGATACCGTTTCTTCCTCGTGGATTGCCCGCGCGAAAAGGCGGACGCGGTGCGTGAGCATCTCACGCGGCAGCTCGGTGATCGCGGATTGGAACTCGTCTCCGCGACGAAGCGCCTCGCGGAATTCAACGAAGTCGAGAACACCTACCTCTCGATTTTCCAAGTGCTCGGCGGACTCGGGATGCTGCTCGGCAGCGCGGGCCTCGGCATCGTCGTCGCGCGCAATGTCTTCGAGCGCCGCCGCGAATTCGGCCTGCTCGAAGCCGTCGGCTTCACGCCGCGGCTGCTGCGCGCGCTCGTCTTCGCGGAGCATCGCTGGCTCATCGTCGGTGCGCTCGGCATCGGCGCGGTGAGTGCGCTCACCGCTGTGTGGCCGCGCCTCTCGGCGCAGGCCGCGCATTTTCCATGGAAGGGAATCGTGACGCTCATCGCGGGCATGGCGCTGCTCGGCGCATTTTGGGCGTGGCTCGCGACGCGCCTCGCACTGCGCCGCTCGCAGCTCGCCGCGCTGCGGACGGAGTGATTTTCCCGGGTGGAGCACTCGACCCGAGTGCAGTTTCCGGCGACTCGCCGGAAACATGACGCAGCGTGCCGGTTTCACGACACACGCACGGACATCGTACGGTTTCGACAGTGTTTGCGGCGGGTCGCCGCGAACAGCACCCGAGTCGGGTGCTCCACCCGGAAAGCTCGCCGCGCTGCCCCCTTGCCTCGCGTTCGATGCCCGGTAGTGTGTCCGGACTTTTTCCGATGAAACACCTGTTTGCCATCCTCACATTTTCCGCGCTCGCAATTTTGCTCGCACGCCCGTCGTCCGCGGGCGCGCAGGAGGAGGGCGGGGCGGGCACTGCCGGCGCGTGGGTGATCGCGGATTCCACGAGCGGCTTTGTGCTCGATTCGTCGAATGCAAACCGCCAGGTGCAAATCGGCAGCATCACAAAAATCGCGACGGCGATGGTCGTGCTCGACTGGGCGAAGGCGCACGGCGAGGATCTGGGCCAGTCGGCGACGGTGCCGCAGACGGTGAGCGTGCTGAACAGCCCGAACAGCATCGGCCTGCGCGCGGGCGACAGCATCACGCTGCGCGACGCACTTTATGCCGCGCTGTTGCAGAGTGACAACGAGGCGGCGGAAACGCTTGCGGCGCACGTCGGGAGGAAGCTCGGCGCAGGGAAGACAGAGAAGGATGCGGTCGTGTTTTTCGTCGCGCAGATGAATGCGCTCGCGCGCAAGCTCGGGATGAAAGGCACGCGATTCCTGAATCCGCACGGCCTCGATGATCTGGAAAAAAAGCTGCCGTACTCGACGGCGGGCGATGTCGCGCTGCTCACGAATTACGCCATGTCGCAGACGGGCTTTCCATTTTACACCTCGCAGCGTGAGCGAAAAATCTCGTGGCAGACTGCGGATGGTGGCGCGCAGTCGTATTTGCTGAAAAATACGAATGAACTCGTCGGCGCGGATGGCATTGACGGCGTGAAGACCGGCACGACGCGCAAGGCCGGGGCGTGCGTCGTGATTTCCGCGGCCAAGCCGCCGGACAGCAAGCTGGTCGGCGACGAGCACATCATCGTCCCGCGCCGGCTCACGATCGTCGTGCTCGGTGCGTCGTCGCGTTTCGTCGTGGCAAAATCACTGCTCGCGCGCGGCTGGCCGCTGCTCGAGCAGTGGGCGCAGGCGGGGCGGCCGATGACCGCACGCAAGCCGGGCGCGTCGCGATGAGCAGGACCATCGGAGTCCTCACGAGCGGCGGCGACTGCCCCGGCCTGAACGCGGTGCTGCGCGGCATCGTCTGCACGGCGGCAAAGCTCGAGTGGAAAGTGATCGGCTTCCGCGACGGCTACGAGGGGCTGCTCACCGACGACGGGCACATGGAGCTGACGCTGCAAAACACCGAGGGCATCATGCAGCGCGGCGGCACGATTTTGGGCACGACGAACCGCGGGCATTTTGTGCGCAAGACCGGCCCCGGCGGGCGCGCGCGGCTCGATCCCGTCGTCGTCGCGCGCACGAAGGAAACGCTCGCGCGCCTGCACATCAGCGCGCTCGTGACGATCGGCGGCGACGGATCGCTGAGCACATCACAGCAGCTTTTCGAGGCGGGCATCAATGTGATCGGCGTGCCGAAGACGATTGATAACGATCTCGAGGCGACGGAGTCGTCCTTCGGATTCGACAGCGCGGTGGCATGTGTCACGGACGCGCTGGATCGGCTGCACACGACGGCGCGGGCGCACAAGCGCGTGATCATCATCGAGGTCATGGGCCGCCATGCCGGGTGGATTGCGCTGCACGGCGGACTCGCGGGCGGCGCGGATGTGATTTTGCTCCCCGAGATTCCGTTCAGCTACGAGAGGCTCGCTGACGCACTGCACGCGCGCGAGCAGGCGGGGCACCCGAGCACGCTCATCGTCGTCGCGGAAGGCGCGCGCCCGACTGGCGGGCGCGAGCATTACCGCGCGACGCAGCCCGGCGAATACCGGCTCGGCGGCATCGGCGAGACCGTCGCGCGCGAGCTGGACAAGCGCATCAACCGCCCGCGGCTCACGAAGGAAATCCGCACATGCGTGCTCGGGCATCTCCAGCGCGGCGGCGATCCGACGACGCTGGATCGCATCCTCGGCACAAGCTTCGGCGTGAAGGCGGTGGACCTCATCGCCGGGGAAAAATTCGGCCAGATGGTGAGCTATCAGAACTACGAGGTGCTGAGCGTGCCGATTGCGAGCGCAGTGCGGCGGCAGAAGATCGTGCAGCCGGACTGCCAGATGGTCGCGACGTGCCGCGCGATCGGGATTTCATTCGGCGACTGATCGCGGAGCGGTCGCCGGGCTGTGCTCGGCGAAGAGCTGGCGGATCACATCCTCGATCGGCGGCTCCTGCACGTTCAGGTCCGTGATCGGAAAACGCCCGAGCACCTCGCGGCATACTTCCGTCGTGCGCGCGCGCGGCACGCGGAGCTGCACGGTGTGCGCGGTCTTTTCCACGACCTCGCCGAATGCCGACAGATCGCCCGGCGAGCCGGTGCCGAAGCTGAAGCCGATGATCTTGTGGGTCGCGTATTTTTCGATGACGCGCGAGAGCGGGCCGTCGAAAAATATCTTCCCGTGGTCAATGATGATCACGCGCGGGCACAGCGCCTCGATGTCGCCCATGTAGTGGCTCGTGAGCATCGTCACGATGCCGTGGCCGCGGTTGTAATCGCGGAGAAAATCGCGCACTTTTTGCTGCGAGGTCACGTCGAGGCCGATGGTCGGCTCGTCGAGAAAAAGCACCTTCGGCGAATGCAGGAGCGCGGAGATCAGCTCGAGCTTCATGCGCTCGCCGAGGCTGAGTTCGCGCACCATCACGTCGAGCTTGTCCTTCACGTCGAGCATCTCGGTGAGCGAGCCGACCACTTCGCGGAAGCGCTTTTCCTCGATGCCGTAGATCGTGCGGTTCAGCTCCAGCGACTCGCGCGCGGGGAGATCCCACCACAGCGCGTTCTTTTGCCCCATGAGCAGCGAGAACTGCCGCTTCAGCGCATCCTCGCGTTTCCACGGCACGTGGCCGAGCACGCGCGCATCTCCGCTCGTGGGATGCAGCAGTCCGCTGAGCATTTTCAGCACGGTCGTCTTGCCGGCGCCATTCGGCCCGAGGAAGCCGACGAACTCGCCCTCCTCGATCTCAAATCCCACGCCGTCCGCCGCGCGCACCTCCTCGTATTCGCGCCGGAAAAGCCCGCGCACCGCGCCTGCGAGGCCGGGGCGTTTTTTGTAGGTGCGGTAGATTCTTGTGAGGCCGCTGGCGGTGATCGCGGGCATGTCCGCAGTTACGGGAACGCCGTGCCGCAGTGCGAGGGAAATTCATCGCAGTGCCGGATTGAAAGTTGAATGCCTTTCCGCTCCCGTCGGCACATGGTGTCCGTCCAAGCCCTCCGCATCGCAGCCGCAGTTTTTCTTTCTGCCACGGCTGCACTTTTTACCGGATGCGTGTCGTGGAAAAGCTGCCGGGTCACTTCCGTTTCCGGGCACACAGATGTGGAACTGAACGAGGATTGTTACGGTCTGGTTCCCGGCATCTGCGGTTTTGTCACCCACGCAAGCAGCGGTTACACATTTCGGCTGCCGGGGCTGAAAACCGAATATCGCGGCGATGAGGTGCGGGATATTTCGCACGAGCCGGACCGGGTTCCGTACGGCGGCACGCTGAATATCCTGCGGGACCGCAGGCGTGTCGTGGTGAAACTGAACCGCCGCGGGCATCCGTTCGAGCTGAACGGCACCTACCGCTATCGTTGACGCGCCGGGTCTCGCGCCGCGCTTTCGCGGCAGCAAAGTTGACGGAGCGTCAGCGGGTCACGCATCGAGGGTGAAGCCGATTTTCACGCTCACCTGCCAGTGGTCAATTTTGTTATCCTGAATGTGGCCGCGGATCTCGCTGACTTCAAACCAGCGCATGTTGCGCACGGTTTTCGCAGCGCGATTCACGGCGTTGTTCACGGCGTCCTCGATTCCATCCGGGGAGGAGCCGATCAATTCGATTTTTTTGTAGATGTGGTCACTCATGATGATCCTCTCAAAGCTTGTGAGGGGGGGGCGGCGCAATGCCAAAGACGGCAAACCGGAATCGAACGGACAGGGCGACACGACGGGGCGGCGGGGCTTTCATCGCACCCCGGACAATGGAGAAAAAAGATTTTGCAAACATCGTGGTGCATCGCCCTGCAAGTATGGCAACGTCCCACGATGAACAATACCGCCACACCGGAGCCAAGCGTGCCCCGGAATCCCAAGCAGGACACCGCGGCATGGAAAGCAGTCGTGCTCAAGTTCCAGGAGCCGTCGCTGCCGCGCGCAATCTGGCAGCTTGTGAACACCCTCGGGCCTTACGCGCTGATCTGGTATCTCATGTGGCGGAGTATGGCGTGGTCGTACTGGATCACGCTGCCGCTCGCGATCCTTGCGGGGATGTTCCTCGTCCGCATCTTCATCATCTTCCACGACTGCGGGCACGGCTCGTTTTTCAAATCGCGGCTCGCGAATGACGTGGTCGGCTTCATCACCGGCGCGCTCACGCTCACTCCGTACTACCACTGGCGATGGGAGCATTCCATCCACCACGCCACCTCGGGCGCGCTCGACCGGCGGGGCGTGGGCGATGTGTGGACGATGACGGTGGAGGAATATTTGCAGTCGGGGCGCTGGAAACGTTTCGCCTACAAGCTGGCGCGAAATCCCGTGGTGCTCTTCGTCATCGCGCCGATTTTCCTGTTTGTGATCCACCAGCGCTTTTTCGCAGCGAAGGCGAACCCGCGCGAACGGTGGTCGGTGATCTGGATGAATTTCGCAGTCCTCGGGATCGCTGTGGCGCTGAGCACCGTGTTCAGCATTGGCCGGAGCTGGGGATTCGGGATCACCGCCTACCTTTTGATCCATCTCACCATCGTCCTCGTGGGCGGCGGAGTGGGTATCTGGATGTTCTACGTGCAGCACCAGTTCGAGGACGTGTATTGGGAGCGCGACGAGAACTGGGACTACAAAGCTGCGGCGCTCGAAGGCAGCTCGTTTTACAAGCTGCCGAAGATCCTCCAGTGGTTCTCGGGCAACATCGGCTTCCACCATATCCATCACCTCAGCTCGAGGATTCCGAACTACAATCTCGAGCGCTGCCACGACGCGGATCCGATGTTCCAGGAGGTCAGGCCGCTCACGTTTTTTAGGAGCCTGAAGTCGCTCACCTTCCGCCTGTGGGATGAGCAGCGTGGAAAGCTCGTCGGTTTCCGTCATGCGCGGAAAATCCGCAGGGAACGTCGCGAGGCGCAGGCTGCGCAGCGCTCGCCGGAAAATCGCGCGGAGTCGGAGACGAAGCGGAACTGATCGGTCGCAGCGCGTTTTCGCGGATGGACTCCAAGAACTTTCTCGCGCGCGGCTTGATTCTCCGCCAAACCAAAATCTTCCCATGAAAAAACTCCCGATCCTCCTCCTCGTCTGCGCCGCGCTGGGCGCTCCCGTTTTCGCCGAAGGCGCGAAGAAAAACGTTCTCATGATCGCCGGCAAGCCCTCGCACGGGCCGGGCGACCACGAGCACAATGCGGGCATCCAGCTCCTGGCGAAGTGCCTCGGCCAGGGCGCGGCGGATCGTGTGGATGTGAAGTTTCATCTGAACGCCGAATGGCCCTCCGCCGACGAACTCGCGAAGGCCGACACGGTGGTGATTTATTCCGACGGCGGAGGGGGACATCCCGCGGTGTCGCCGGAGCACCTCGCGCAACTCGGGAAGGAAATGAAGCGCGGCTGCGGCTTCGTGTGCCTGCACTACGCGGTCGAAGTGGAGAAGGAAAAAGGCGGGCCGGAGTTCCGCGACTGGCTCGGCGGATATTTCGAGAAGAACTGGAGCGTGAACCCGCACTGGGATGCGGATTTCAAATCGCTGCCGCAGCATGTGATCACGAGCGGCGTGAAGCCCTTCGGCACGAATGACGAGTGGTATTTCCACATGCGCTTCCGCGAGGGGATGAAGGGCGTGACGCCCATCCTCACCGCCGTCGCGCCCGACAGCACGATGGGCCGGGCCGATGGCACGCACAGCGGCAATCCCACGGTGCGCGAGGAAGTGAAAAACAAAGTCCCGCAACACGTCGCATGGGCCGTGCAGCGCGAGGATGGCGGACGCGGATTTGGATTCACCGGCGGACATTATCACAAGGGCTGGGGCAATGACGACCAGCGCCGACTCGTGCTGAACGCGATCGTGTGGAGCGCAAAGGCGGAGGTTCCTGCAAGTGGCATCGAGTCGAAAATCACCGCCGAGGATCTCGCCGTGAATCTCGATCCGAAGGGAGCGAAGAAACCTGCCGCGCCGAAGCCTGCTGAGCCGGCGAAGTAACGCTCGCGCTTGACGCGGATCGCCGCATCCACCAGCACCGTGCCTGTGCCAACTGCCCTCCGCAAGGCGATCCATCCCGTAGTCACTCTCGCTCTTTTCGCATCGGGCCTTGCCGCGTGCGATCTCTGTCCGTGCGATCTTCCCTCGATGGACTTTAAGAGCGCCGCCGGCTGGCATGCACGCGTGACTGAGCAGTTCACGCACTTCGGCACGCTCCAGATGGACGGCCACGCGATCGCGAATCCCGCAGGCGAGTACCTCGACAGCAGCATCACGCAACTGATCATCGGCTACGATTTTTCGCGCGCGCTCGGCGTGCAATTGGGCGTGCCGCTCGTGCATCGCTCGTTCCAGCGCTGGCACGATGGCATGCTGGATCGCGGCAGCGTGAGCGGCGTCGGCGACGTGTCGTTCCTCGCGCACTGGGCGCCGATTCACATTGTGCGATCGGATTTTCTCGTGGCCATGCGCTTCTTCGCGGGCATCAGCCTGCCGACGGGCGACAGCAGCCGCGTGCTCGAGGAAGCCGCGGAGGGCGGCGGCGATGCCGATGCGCCTGCGATGGCGAGCGGCATCCACGGGCACGACCTCGCGCTCGGCACGGGCAGCGTGAGCGGCGTCTTCGGCGTGGATGGGCGCGTGCAGTGGAAGCGGCTCTTTGTCACTGCGGGCCTGGCGGGTACGGCGCGGACGAAGGGCGCGCACGGCTACACATTTGCGGATGAAATGAGCTTCCACGGCTCGCTCGGCGCGTTCCTCGTGGATGGCGACGATTTCAATCTCGCGCTCGCCGCCGAGTGCGCCGGAACGAGCAAGGGGCAGGATGTCTTCCAGGGCGTGCGCGCCACGGACACCTCGGCGACCGTCGTCTATCTCGGGCCGCAAATTTCCGCGAACTGGGCGAAGCGTTACCACGCCGAGGTCGGCGTGCAGTTCCCCGTGCTGCGCGAAAACAGCGGCGTGCAGGCCATGCCCGACTACCGCGTGTCGGCGAGCTTCGGGCTCCGGTTCTGACGATTTTTCCTGCGACCGTGCGGAGTGCAGGCATGTGCATCACCGCACATTCCCGCCCGGCGGAAAACGGAGCAGTTCGTCGCGATGCAGCGGCCGGCCCTTCTCCCGTGCCGAATGCGAAACGAGGCACTTTCCATTTGCCACGCAGCGCCAGCGCACGGAGAGTGCGCGCCATTTTGAAAGCCACCGAATGAGCCAACAACGCCGCGTCGTCATCACCGGGATGGGAGTCCTCACGCCAGTGGGAAACGACATCCAGACTTTTTGGAGCAACATCAAAAACGGTGTGAGCGGCATCGGGCCGATCACGCAGTTCGACCCGGCGGCGTTTGACTGTAAAATTGCAGGCGAAGTGCGCGGCTTTGATCCGCTGAAATTTTTCAAGGTGCCCAAGGACATCCGCCGTGCGGATCGCTTCACACAGATCGCCGTGGGCGCAGCGAAGCTCGCGATGGCGGATGCGGGCATCACCGCGCCGGTCGCGGATCCCGAGCGCTTCGGCTGCATGATCGGCAGCGGCATCGGCGGGCTCGCCACACTCGAGGTGCAGCACACGGTGCTCATGACGAAGGGCCCCGGCCGGCTTTCGCCATTCGTGATCCCGATGCTCATCAGCAACATGGCCAGCGGCACCGTCTCGATGGAGTGGGGCCTCCAGGGGCCGAACTACGCGACCACGAGCGCGTGCTCGACGAGCGCGCACTCCGTGGGCGAGGCGTGGCGCATGTTGCGCGAGGGCGATGCGGATGCATTCCTCGCCGGCGGCAGCGAGGCGACGATCGTGCCGATGGGCGTCGGCGGCTTTGCGGCGATGAAGGCGCTGAGCACGCGCAACGACGAGCCGACGAAGGCGAGCCGCCCGTGGGATCGCGACCGCGACGGCTTCGTGATGAGCGAAGGCGCGGGCATCGTCGTGATGGAAGAACTCGAGCACGCGAAAAAGCGCGGTGCGAAAATTTACGCCGAAATCATCGGCTACGGCCTGAGCGCGGATGCGTATCACATGAGCGCGCCGCTGCCCGAGGGCGAAGGCGCCGCGCGCTGCATGGCGATGGCGCTGCGCAAGGCCGGGCTGAATCCGAGCGACGTGGACTATGTGAACGCACACGGCACCTCCACGCCGATGGGCGACGTGTGCGAGACAAAGGCGCTCAAGCTCGTCTTCGGCGAGCACGCGAAGAAATTGCAGATCAGCTCCAGCAAGAGCATGACGGGCCACCTGCTCGGAGCGGCGGGCGTCGTCGAGACCATCGTCTGCGCAAAGGCGCTCCAGGACGGCGTAATCCCGCCGACCATCAATCTCGACAACCCCGGCGAAGGCTGCGACCTCGACTACGTGCCGCACACGGCGCGCGAGTTCAAGGCGCGCGTGGCCATCAACAACAGCTTCGGCTTCGGCGGACACAATGCGACGGTGGTGATCAGGAAGTTCGAATGACGAATGACGGATGACGAAATCATCAGGCGCGCTCGGGTGGACGCAGACGCCGGCTTCCGCCAGCGCCTGCTGTCGTAGCCGACGACGGGAGGAGGTGGCCACGCTTTGCTTCGCGGTTGTGATTGGTGACGGGTGACTCGTGCATGGCGGCACGCGCGCTCCGTCGCGCCTCTCGGGAAGCTGGCGTGGCTCCCCGGATCGCATCACGGCGCAAGCCAGCAAGGAGCAGGGGCGCCCTCGCCCCGCGTTTCCGATGAGCGACGGGGCGGTGGCGCCCCGGCTCCTTGGTGTCCGGCATTCCCTCTTGAATGGCCGCGCGGTTCTGTCGCGACTGGCGCGCTCGAAATCAACCGCCTGTTCCCATGACCCATCGCGCACGGTTTCGCCTTTTGCATCGCAACGCCATTCTCCGTCGCGGCGCGATGGGCGGGCTCGTGCTTCTCGCCGCGCTGCTCAGAGGCGCGGCGCGATGCCTTGCACAGACAGGCACCACTTTCACCGCCTCGACGGCCTCGCACACGACGACGACCAGTTCCACGGTCGATCAACGGCAGAGCACGGGCTTGATTCATAACATCGTGAATGGCGGCGACCAGGTGCGCATCGGCGGGACCGCCCGGCTTTCGCTCAGCGATCCGAGAGTGCAATCCGCGTATCAGGCCGCGCTGAAGTTTCTGAACGCGCAGTTGCCGGCTTTTCCGCAGGGCGCGACCTTGCTGTTGCTCAGCCGCACTCTCGGCTCCGGCGGCACCAGCAGCACCATCACGCAAAATCTCGGCAGCACGCAGACGGTTACCGTGGAACATACCATCGGACCTGCAACTATCATCATCGGGAACAGGGATGCCGGCGGCACTGCTTTCGAGGTGCAGCAACTCGGGCAGAATTTTTAACTTCAACACGCATACCGAGACCTTGCTGAACCTGCTCACCACGCTGAGCGGCGGGACGGCGACGGTGGAGATGCTGCTGCAGCAGCGCATCATCACGCTGGATCTGGATGCGGTGTTTTCCGCGCTGGACAGCGGGCTGCCCATCGTGCTCTCGCTGCGGGAGTCGCTGGTGAACGCGCACAGCGGGGGCATCGGCGATGTGAACGGGCGCATCTTCCGCCTGTGGCTTGGCGACAATGACTCGCAGACTCCGCAGGGCGACAAAAGCGAGGCCGCTCCCGAGAGCAACGTGCGCGGCTTCATGAGCGGCGGCGCGGGCTGGCTGAGCCTGAACGGCGGCAGCACGAGCGCCGGGCTGCTCGACACGCGCGAGTCCGGCAGCGTGGGCGCGGAGTGGAAATTGAGCCCGAAGCTGCGGCTCGGCTTTGCGGCGACCTACATTCCACAGCGACACGGATTTCTCCGGCGGGCTCGGCACGCAGCATCTCGATGGCGGCGCGCTGAGCGCCTAAGCGACGTGGCCCGGGACGCCGTGGTTTGCCGACGTGCTCTACAGCGCGGGCCTTTTCAACAGCACGGTGAACCGAAACACGCTGACGGGCGGCAGCGCCGGAAACAGCGCCGGAAACAGCGCGGACGCGTAGAGCCATCTCGTGAGCCTGAACGGCGGCTACGTCTTCAAAGTGAGCGACACATTTTCCACCGGCCCGTATGTGAGCCTGACCTACGTGCATGGCGACCTCGACGGCTCCACCGAGCACGGCGGCGGCAGCGCGGGGCTGAGCTACGGGGCGCAGAGCTATGATTCGCTGGTGAGCACCGTGGGCTGGCAGGCGAGCTGGAAGCTGCGCAAGAGATGGGGTGCCATCACGCCGCTGGTGCGCGTCGGCTGGGGGCGCGAGAACCTGAAGGACACGGGCGCGGTGGGCGCGACGCTGCTGCAGTCGCCGTTCTCGGCGGCTGGCGTGGGGAGCTTCGGGAGCTTCGGCGTGCGGAGCAGGCGCGAGTCCGCGAGCTACGACGCGATGAGCGTCGGCGCCGCGGTGAATGTGGAGATCAGCGAGCGGTGGACGGTGAGCCTCAGCGCCGAGGAGCGCACGGACGTCGGGCCGCGGAATGACTTTTCCCTCGGGCTGCGCGCGGGGCGGAAGTTCTGAGCGGCGGAGCGGCGGTTTCCAACCGCCGGGAAAAGTGGCGGGAGAAACGCGGCGGTTGGAAACCGCCGATCCTTTCTCCACGCGAAAACTTTCTGAAGAAACTTCTTGCCGGGTGCGTGGGTGTCCACTAAACAGCGCGTCCACTTTTTCTCCGCGCTCTGGCGTTCTCAACGCGAACCGCGGTTTCCCGGCGACGGGCCAAGTCTTTTGGCCCCGAGTTTGGACACCGCAGGACGTGTCGCCGGAAGTGGAGAAAAAAGAAAAAGTGCGGATGTGAAGAAAAGTGCTTGCCAAAGCTTGCCCGATTCCTAGTGTCCGCGCCCCGCCGCAGGTGGCTCGCACCAAACCACGGCGGATTTGTAGTCCTTCACCGGATGTCAAAGGGCCCAGTCGGGCCGGACTTTGGGGCGAACGTTTACCGAATCTTTTCAATGCCAACCATCAACCAACTCGTCCGTCACGGACGCACGAAGGTCAAATACAAGTCGAAGTCGCCTGCGCTGAAGAACTGCCCGTTCCGACGCGGCGTGTGCCTTCAGGTGATGACTCGTACGCCCAAGAAGCCGAACTCGGCTCTTCGTAAGGTCGCGAAAGTTCGTCTGACGAATGGCTTTGAAGTCATCGCCTACATCCCCGGCGAGGGTCACAATTTGCAGGAGCATTCGATCGTGCTCATCCGCGGTGGCCGTGTGAAGGATCTTCCCGGTGTCCGCTATCATATCGTCCGCGGCACGCTCGACTCCCTCGGAGTGGAAGGCCGCCGTCGCAGCCGTTCAAAGTACGGCGCCAAGCGTCCGAAGGCCGGTGCAGCCGCGGTCGTCGCGAAGAAGAAGTAGCCTGCCTCAACTTTTACCACTCAACTTTCCACACATGTCACGTCGTCGTCGCGTCATTCACAAGGAAGAAAAACTGGACAGCCGTTATGGCTCGCCCCTCGTCGCCCGTCTCATCGGCACGGTGATGAAGAGCGGCAAGAAGTCGCTCGCCGAGCGCGTCGTGTATGACGCCATCGAGCAGAGCCGCCAGGGCAGTGACGTCGTGGATCCACTCGAGACGCTGAACAAGGCCGTCGAGAACGTGAAGCCGCGTCTCGAAACCAAGAGCCGCCGCGTCGGTGGTGCAACCTATCAGGTGCCGATGGAAGTCGCGCCCGCCCGCGCAGTCGCGCTGGCCTTCCGCTGGATCGTAAACTACGCCTCGGCGCGCAAGGGTTCCTTTAAGAAAGCCCTAGCGAATGAGCTGAAGGAAGCCGCGGCAGGGCAGGGGAACGCGATCAAGAAGCGCGACGACACCCACAAAATGGCGCAGGCAAACCGCGCATTCGCCCATTTCCGATTCTAGCCCCAGAGGAAACCGCACTCTCGCTGAGCTAATACCATGTCTTCCGCCGTCGTCGAAAAACCAGCAACCAATCCGAACTCGCCTAATCGCGCCTATTTGCTCGAGAAGACGCGTAACATCGGAATCGCCGCGCACATTGACGCCGGCAAGACGACGCTGACCGAGCGAATCCTTTTCTATACCGGTTCAATTCATAGGATCGGCGAGGTGCACGAGGGCACGACCGTCACTGACTGGATGGAGCAGGAGCGCGAGCGTGGCATCACGATTACGTCGGCGGCGACGACGTGTTTTTGGGAGCAGAAGAAGGCAGAGGGCGTGCTGAAGCTTTACGAAGGGCAAAAGATGCGGGTGAACATCATTGACACTCCCGGTCACGTGGATTTCACGGCCGAGGTGGAGCGCTCGCTCCGCGTGCTCGACGGTGCCATCGCGGTCTTCTGCGCGGTCGCCGGTGTGCAGCCGCAGTCCGAGACGGTGTGGCGCCAGGCGACGAAGTATGGTGTGCCGCGCATCGCGTTCGTCAACAAGATGGACCGCACGGGCGCGAACTTCCAGAATGCGGTGAACGACATGCGCAACAAGCTCAAGGCGAATGCGCACCCGGTGCTCATTCCCATTGGTTGCGAGGATCATCTCCGCGGGCAGTATGACATCATCAACCGCAAGGCCATCGTCTATCTCGACGACGAGAAGATGGGATCGAACTACGTCGTTCAGGAACTCGACGAAGAAGGGAAGGCCATCGTGGAGCCTGCGCGTGAATCGTTGATTACGGCGCTGTGCGACGTGGATGACGAACTCGGAACAGCCTTCCTGGAGGAAAAGCCGATTTCGGTGGAGATGATCAAGAAGGCCATCCGCCGCGTAACCATCGCCAACAAATTTGTCCCAGTCGTCGGCGGCTCCGCATTTAAGAACAAGGGCGTGCAGTATCTCGTGGACGCGGTCATTGACTATCTCCCGTCGCCCATTGATATCCCGCCGCAGGAGGGGCACAATCCGGACAACCTCGAAGAGAAAATCGCCACTCCGCCCGATGACTCCGCGAAGTTCATCGGCCTCGCCTTCAAGCTTTGGAGCGATCCTTTCGTCGGCAAGCTGGTGTTCTTCCGCGTGTATCGCGGCAAGCTCACAAAGGGCGACACCATTTATAACCCGCGCACCCGCAAGAGCGACCGCGTCAGCCGCCTCATCCAGATTCAGGCCGACAAGCGCGAGGACATTGATACCTGTTACTCTGGCGACATCGCCGCAATCGTCGGCCTGCGCAACATCACGACCGGCGACACGCTTTGCAACGAGGATGTCGAGATCATGCTCGAGCCGCCGTCATTCCCCGACCCGGTTATCAGCATGTCCGTCGAGCCGAAGACCAAGGCCGATCAGGAAAAGATGAGCATTGCGCTCCAGCGACTCGCTGAGGAGGACCCGACATTCCGTGTCAAGACGGATGAGGAAACCGGCCAGACGATCATTGCCGGAATGGGCGAGCTTCATTTGGAAATCATCCGGGACCGGATGCTCCGCGAATTCAAAGTCGAGGCAAACTCCGGCAAGCCACAGATCGCCTATCGCGAGACGATCACGAAGCCTGCAAACGGCGACGGCAAGCTCATCAAGCAATCCGGTGGTCGCGGCCAATATGGTCATGTCATCGTGGATGTCCGTCCCGGCGAGCGCGGCAAGGGCATCATCATTGAGAACAAGGTTGTCGGTGGGACGATTCCGAAAGACTATATTCCGGCGTGTAAAAAGGGCGTCGAAGAAGCAGTGCTCAACGGTGTACTGGGTGGCTACCCTGTGATCGATGTCGAAGTGGACATCATTGATGGCAGCTATCACGAGGTGGACTCGAACGAAATGGCCTTCAAGATGGCTGCGATTTTCGCGGTGAAGGAAGCATTCAGGGCCGCCAACCCGATTCTCCTCGAGCCAATCATGAAAGTGGAGAACTCGACGCCCGAAGAATATCAGGGCGACATCATGGGCGACTTGAACCGCCGCCGCGGCGTCATCCAGGGCATGGAGTCCAAGCACGGTCTCTGCCTCATCAATGCGCAGGTCCCGCTCGCCGAAATGTTCGGATACTCGACCGCCATCCGCTCACTCTCCAAAGGCCGTTCCAGCTACACGATGGAACCGTCCCACTTCCAGCAGGTGCCTGAAAACGTGAAGGCAGCCGTGCTTGACCAGAAAGGCAAATAATTACCCATGAACGGACAACGCATACGCATTCGCCTCAAGGCATTTGACCACCGCGTGCTCGACGCATCGGCCATCGACATCGTCGAGACGGCCAAGCGTTCCGGCGCACGTGTTGCAGGTCCGATCCCGCTCCCGACCCGTGTCGAGAAATTCACCGTCAACCGCTCGCCGCACGTGGACAAGAAGTCCATGGACCAGTTTGAAATCCGCACTTACAAGCGCCTGCTCGACATCATCGAGCCGACCGCGAAGACGGTGGACGAACTGCGCAAACTCAACCTGCCCGCGGGCGTGGATATCACTATCAAGATCTAACTAGCGATGAAGATTGGACTATTAGGCAAGAAGATTGGGATGACCCGCGTCTATGACGAGAAGGGTGTCATTACTCCCGTGACCGTCATCGAGGCCGGTGGAAACACCATTCTCCAAAATAAGACGATGGAGAACGACGGCTATAACGGCGTCCAGATTGGCTTTGACGGCCAGAAGGAAAGCCGCGTGACGCAGCAGATGCTCGGGCACTTCAAGAAGGCTAACTCGGAACCCAAGCGGTTTGTCCGCGAGTTCCGTCTGCCGAATGACGTGAAGCTCGACGACGCGGTGGATATGAGCGTGAAGCATTTCACAGTCGGCGACTTCGTGGACGTCATCGGCCAGAGCAAGGGCCATGGTTTCCAGGGCGTCATGAAGAAGCATAACATGCACGGCCAGCCGGCATCGCATGGTCACATGATGCACCGCCGCAACGGCGCAATCGGCAACCGTTCGACTCCCGGTCGCGTGTGGAAGAACATGGGTATGCCCGGTCACATGGGTGATGAGCGCATCACCGTTCAGAATCTCCGCATCGTACAGGTGAATGCCGACGATAACTGCCTCCTCGTGAGCGGAGCGGTTCCCGGAAAGCCCGGATGCTATGTCGTCATTCGTCCCGCGAAGAAAGTGAAGAAAGTGAACCCTGAGACGGTTAAGCAGGCGGCCAAGCAGGCGACCAAGCAGGCAGCTAAGAAATCCAAATGAGCGCGACAATTCTGACCGCAGAGGCCGCGAAGGCCGCTAATATCGAAGTCATCACCAACGGTAAATACACGCAGGCCGTGCACGACACCGTGGTCGCACTGCGCGCCAACCGCCGCAGCGGAACCGCCAGCGTGAAGACCAAGGCCACCGTGAGTGGTTCCGGCGCAAAGCCGTGGAACCAGAAGGGCACGGGCCGCGCCCGCGCAGGCTATAAGTCCAGCCCCGTGTGGAGTGGTGGCGGCGTCGTCTTCGGCCCGCATCCGCGTTCTTATGCGAAGAAGGTTTCCAAGCAGACCCGCCGCATCGCGCTCCGCAAGGCGCTGAGCGCGCGCATCCTCAATGGCGACGTCCTTATTGTCCCGACTTTTGCCGTCGCGAATCCGAAGACCAAGGACTTCGTGAAGCTCATGGCTGACCTTTCGCCGGAAGCCAAGACGCTGATCATCGGCGTAGATTTTGACGAGAACACACGCTTGGCCGCCCGCAATGTGCAGCCTGCAGTGCTCGCCAGCGCGTTGGACGTGAATGCGGAGCACCTGCTCGGCTTCAAGAAGATCATCCTGACGAACGACGCACTCGCGCAACTCGCTGAACGCATCAACAAATGAACGAGCACTACGACATCATTCAAAACGTTCACCTTACCGAGAAGAGCAGCATCCTTTCGGAAAAGGGCAACCAGTACGTGTTCCGCGTGCAGCCCACGGCCAATAAGGTGCAGATCCGCCAGGCAATCGAGAAGCTTTTCAAGAAAAAGGTGATTCGCGTGAACACCCTCAATTGCTTCGGCAAAGCCAAGCGCGGCCGCACTCAGCATCCCGGTCGCACGAGCGATTGGAAGAAGGCCATCGTCACACTCGCCCCCGGCGACAAAATCGAACTCGCCTAACCTAATATGGGACTCAAAACTTTCCGTCCGCTCACGCCGACTAACCGCTTCAAGGTTCTCCCCGACTTTGCAGAGGTCACTAAGAAGAAGCCTGAGAAAAGCCTCGTCGAGGCCAAGCCGAAGACCGGTGGCCGCAATAACCATGGCCGTCTCACGACCCGTCACATCGGCGGTGGTCACAAGCAGAAGTACCGGATCATTGACTTCAAGCGCAAGACACGCGGCGTCGTCGGCGACGTGATCGCGATCGAATACGATCCGAACCGCACCTGCCGCATTGCTCTCGTGCAATATCCTGACAAGGAAAAGGCATACATCCTCGCCCCAGTCGGTCTCGGCGTTGGCGACAAGGTCACTGCCGGTCCCGGCAGCGAGCCGAAGATCGGCAATGCCCTGCCGCTTCAGGAAATCCCGCTCGGTTCCACGATTCATAATGTCGAATTGCAGCCGGGTCGCGGTGGCCAGATGGCCCGCAGCGCAGGCGCAGGTGTCATTTTGAACAACCGCGAAGGTGACTTCGCACTACTGAAGCTGCCTTCCGGTGAAATCCGCCGCGTCCACGTCAACTGCTATGCGACGATGGGTCAGGTCGGCAATGTGGATCACATGAATGTCAGCTCCGGAAAAGCAGGACGCAGCCGCTGGCGCGGTGTCCGCCCGACGGTTCGCGGCATGGTGATGAATCCCGTGGATCATCCGATGGGTGGCGGACAGGGCAAGTCCAAGGGCGGTGGCGGACGCCATCACCCGATGTCGCCTTGGGGCCAGCTCGCCAAAGGTTTCAAGACGCGCCGGAAGCACAAGCCCAGCGACCGCTTTATCGTTCAGCGCAAGAACTCAACTAAGAAAGCAGCCATTTAACCGAATATGGGACGCAGCCTAAAAAAAGGACCGTTTGTCGAGCAGCATGTGCTCGAAAAAGTTGACAAGATGAATGCGGCACCGGTGAAGAAGCCGATTAAGACCTGGTCGCGCCGCTCGACAATCATCCCCGATTTCGTCGGACACACGTTCCTCGTTCACAATGGGAAAGTTTTCAACTCGGTCTTCGTGACCGAAAACATGGTGGGTCACAAGCTTGGTGAATTTTCGCCCACGCGAATCTTCAAGAAGCACGGTGCCCACACCGCGAAAGTGGCGAAGTAGCAGGGCCGGCCGCGTGCCGGGTATCAG
This sequence comes from Chthoniobacterales bacterium, assembly GCA_038238025.1. Lineage (GTDB taxonomy): Bacteria > Verrucomicrobiota > Verrucomicrobiia > Chthoniobacterales > Chthoniobacteraceae > SXWH01. The sequence continues at coordinate 31,181 of JBBRYC010000039.1, read as the reverse complement.
CAATGAAATCCTACACGGCCATCCTGTTAGTCATCACTTTTCTCGCGCTAGGCGCGGGCGTCGGCCAAGCCGACGAAAGTTCTTTGGCAGTTACAGATTCAGAATCCTCCGAGGCGACCGCATTGGCCGCCTTGGGAAAGCTCCTTGCTGATAATCGAAAACTTCGCGGCGAAGTGGAGGAAGCCAGAAAGCTGGCAGCCGCCACGACTGCCGAGTCAGAGATATTCAAGCGACAGGTGCAGGAAATGGCCCTCCGCATGGAGGCGCTCGGAAGCAGCACGACCGACCCATCCAAGCTCGAACAAAGGCTGCTTCAAGCAGTCCACGATTTGCAACTCAGTGACCGCAGCAGAAAAAACCTCAGTGCGGAACTGATGCGAATGGTTCAGTTGGCCCAGGCATTTGTCGAAAAGACCGATGCCGAGTCCAAGATGGTACTGCAGACCGAGCTAAAGAATGCCGAGGAAACCCTTGTGAAAGCCGCAGTCGGTGATTTTACAGCCCTCGAACAGAAGGCCGCAGAGCCGCCGGCAGACCTGCAAAACGGGAAAGTCAGCGCGGTGAAGCCGGAACTCGGCTGTGTCGTCATCAACCTTGGCACGAAGCAAGGGGTGAAAGTCGGCATGCCATTCCAAGTGCGCCGCGGGACCAAGCTCGTCGCGACCATCCGAGTCGTGGACGCCAGGCAGGGCTTCGCAGGCACAGTGATTCAGAATCTTGTTTCAGACAAAGACCCCATAAAACTGGGTGACACCGTAAGGGTGGACGCCCAACTCAACTGATTTTCAACAAACAAACCAAGCCACTAACTTTACCGAAAAATGGAAGTCAAAGCCATATACAGGGGTGCGCGCATGTCGGCGTTCAAGCTCCGGGATGTCACACGTGAGATCCAAGGCCATCCTGTTGCCAGGGCCCTGGACATCGTGGCCTTTAGCCCGAAGAAGGCTGCATTTCTCGTGCAGAAGACGCTCAAGAGCGCCATCGCCAATGCAGAGAACAACCACAACCTCCGCGCCGACACGCTCGTCGTGAAGGAAGCGGTCGCGGGCGAGTCCATCACCATCAAGCGTTTCACCCCGAAGGCGCGTGGAAGTGCCGGTCCGATTCGCAAGCGCACGAGCCATATTTTCATCACGCTTTCTGACGAGATCAAAGTCAAGCAGCGGTCAGCCAAGGGTGCCAAGTCGGCGACTAAGAAAGTTGCCAAGGCAGCACCCAAGAAGTCCGCAGAGAAATCCAACGAATAAATCATGGGACAGAAAACCAATCCAATCGGCTTCCGCCTCGCGGTTAACAAAGACTGGCGCTCCAAGTGGTTCGCCAGCCGCAAGGAATTCCCCGAATTTCTCGCGAGCGACATCAAGATTCGCAAATTGCTGAAGGAGAAGCTTCGCCTCGCCGCAGTCTCGAAAATCGTGATCGAGCGCGCATGGAACAGCCTCCGCGTGACCATCCACACCGCACGTCCTGGCATCGTCATCGGACGCAAGGGATCGGAAATCGAAAAGATGACCGAGGAAATCTCGAAGCTTTCCGGTGGCAAACAGGTGAAAATTGACATCATCGAAATCAAGTCACCTGACCTTGATGCCCAGCTCGTCGCTGAGAACGTCGCCATGCAGATGGAGCGCCGTATTAGCTTCCGCCGCGCGATGAAGAAAGCCCTTCAGATCACGATGGAGCAGGGTGCCAAAGGCATCAAAGTGCGTTGTGCTGGCCGTCTCGGAGGAGCTGAAATCAGCCGCGCCGAATGGTATCGCGAGGGAAGCATCCCGCTGCACACGCTGCGCACGCCCATTGACTATGGCTTTGCCGAGGCCCGCACGACCTATGGAATCATCGGAGTGAAGTGCTGGATTTGCAAACCTGCAGTTGTCGCGCCGGAAGAAAAGAAGGCCACCACTGGCGGAGAGAAGACCGAGACTGCCGAACAGCAGCCCGCTGCCTAACCAAGATAGCAATTTCAAACCGGAGCAAACCAAATGCCTTTGTTGCCAAAACGTGTCAAGTATCGGAAGAGCCATCGCGGAAGTCGCGCTGGAATGGCTTCCCGAGCCATCAACCTTGATTTCGGATCGTTCGGACTGCAGACCATCGAACGCGCCTGGATCACCAATACCCAGATCGAAGCCGCCCGTGTCGCGATGACCCGCAACATGAAACGCAAGGGTAAGATGTGGATTCGCATTTTCCCCGATAAGTCGGTCACCGCGCGTCCGCCCGAAACCCGAATGGGCAAGGGCAAAGGCCAGCCTGAGTACTGGGTCGCGACGGTGCGCCCTGGGAACATCCTTTTTGAAATTGACGGCATCTCCGAGACACTCGCCCGCGAGTCGCTCCGCCTTGCCGCTGACAAGCTGCCGGTGCGCACGAAATTCCTGACGCGCCATAACTAATCGCCGAGCATGAAGAACAAAGAAATCCGCGAACTGACGCCCGACGAACTCCGGGCACGCAAACGGGAGCTGCGCGAGCAGATTTTCCACCTCCGGCTCCAGCAGGCCGGCGGGCAGCTTGAAAAGCCGAGCGAACTCCGCAGCCTCCGCCGCGAGGTGGCGCGCATCGAGACTGTGCTCACCCAAAAGAACAAGACTGCGGCCACTGCCGCCAAGTAACCATATTCCATGAGCGAACCTGCAACAGTTGAAACAGCCAAACGCGGTCTCCGCAAGACCCGCGTCGGTGAGGTCGTCTCGAACAAGATGCAAAAGACCGTGGTTGTGAAGACGACCATGCGCGTACCGCATCCGAAGTTCGGAAAGATCATCAAGAGCGTCAAAAAATTCTATGCCCATGACGAGGAACAGAAAGCCCAGATTGGCGATCTTGTCCGCATCGTGGAAACCCGCCCGCTGAGCAAGCTGAAGTGCTGGCGTGTCGTCGAAATCCTCAAGCACTAACCACTCCGCAGCCTGATTAGGCTGCAATATTTCCTATGCTCCAAATTCGTACCAGACTCGATGTTGCTGACAACACGGGCGCCCGCATGGCCAAGATGATCGGTGTGATCGGCAAGGCGACCATGACTGCGCACATCGGCGATGTCATCACTGCCCACATCCGCGAGGCGCAGCCCGGCGGACAGGTCAAGAAGGGTGAAGTCGTCCGCGCTGTTGTCGTCCGCACCAAGCAGGCTATCCGTCGCGAGGACGGCAGCTATCTTCGCTTTGACAACAACGCGATCGTCATCATTGACAAGGATGAGAATCCCAAGGGCACCCGTATCTTCGGCCCTGTGGCGCGCGAACTTCGCGAGAAGAATTTCATGAAGATCATCTCATTGGCACCGGAGGTTCTCTAACATGTCCAGCCGTCTTAGCTTTCACGTCAAAAAGGGAGACATCGTCTCCGTCATCAGCGGCAACCACAAGGGTGCCAGCGGAAAAATTCTCGCAGTGCTGCCCAAAAAGCAGCAAGTGCTCGTCGAGGGCGTGCGCATCATCAAGAAGCACATGAAGAAGAGCCAGGAGAACCAGACTGGCAGCATCATAGAGCGCGAAGGCCCGATCCATGTCTCCAATGTGAAGCTCGTTGAAAAAGTGGATCCCAAGAAGGAGTCCAAGAAGAAAAAGTAAGCCATGCCTGTCGAAATCCACGAAGAATACAAGAACCGCGTGATCCCGGCCCTAAAGGCCGCGCACGGTTATACGAACATCAATCAGGTGCCCAAGGTGGACAAGGTTGTTGTGAACACCTGCGTCAATCTGAACACCGGCGACGCAAAGCAGGCGCTGGAGGACGCGAAGAACGAACTCGCGACCATCACCGGCCAGAAGCCCGCTGAGACGCGCTCAAAGAAGGCCATTTCCAATTTCAAACTCCGCAAGGATCAGGCAATCGGCGCAAAGGTCACGCTGCGTGGCCGCCGGATGTATGAGTTCCTCGAGCGTCTCATCAAGACAGCGCTGCCCCGCATCCGCGACTTCCGCGGCGTGAGCACCCGCGCCTTTGATGGCAACGGCAACTATACGCTGGGCGTCTCCGACCAGTCCATCTTCCCGGAAATCGAACTCGATCGCATCAAGCGCAACATCGGCTTTGATGTGACCATCGTCACCACCGCCCGTACGGATGCGGAGGCCAAGAGCCTCCTCACCGAATTGGGCATGCCATTTTCAGACAAGGCGCGCCTGAAACGCGCGCAACAGCAGGAGCAACCGGCTGCCTAACAAGACATGAGCGCACTCACCGATCCCATCGCAGATTTTCTCACACGCCTTCGCAATGGCTGCAGCGCGGGCAAGACCGAGGTCTTGTCCCCGTATTCCAAGATGAGGGCGGAAATCGCCCGCATTCTTAAGCAGGAAGGATATATCTCGAACTTTGAAATCGAGACAGGCACCGGACCGCACACGCAGCTGAAGGTGGTCAACAAATTCGTCAATCGCGCCCCAGCCATCACCGGCCTCAAGCGCGTATCCAAGCCCGGTCTCCGACGCTATGTCGGCTCCACCGACATCCCGCGCGTCCTCGGCGGAATCGGGATCAGCATCCTTTCGACGTCGAAAGGTCTGATGTCCGGGCGCGAGGCCAAGAAACAGAACGTCGGCGGTGAATTGCTGGCGTTCGTCTGGTAACGACTATGTCCCGAATCGGAAAAAAAATCATCGAACTGCCGGCCAAAGTAAGCGTCAAGATTGGCGCTGACGGTGCGGTCAACGTCGAAGGACCCAAGGGCAAGCTGTCGTGGACGTTGCCCAGCGGAGTCAGCGGCAAGGTTGACGGCACAAAAGTCACCGTCGCCTGCGACACGCCGAGCGCTAATGCGCTTCACGGCCTCAGCCGGGCATTGATCAATAACATGGTGATCGGCGTCGCAGATGGCTATGTGAAGGAACTGGAGATTCAAGGCGTCGGCTTCAAGGCTGCGCTGAAGGGCTCCCTGCTCCAGCTTAACCTTGGCTATTCGCACGAAATCAACCATCCGATTCCCGAGGGCGTAAAGGTGACTGTCACCGATAACACGAAGGTGCGCATCGAGGGCATTGACAAGCAGGTCGTCGGACAGCTCGCCGCCGAGGTGCGGGGCTATTACCCGCCGGAGCCTTACAAGGGCAAGGGTGTCCGCTATGCGGGCGAGAAGATTATCCGCAAGGAAGGCAAAACCGTCCAGTAAGCCATGGCTAAGAACATCAAGAAAACAAGCATCAAGATGCGCCACAAGCGCATTCGCAAGATTGTCTCCGGAACCCAGGAGCGTCCGCGTCTCGCCGTCCATTTCAGCGGGAAGCACATCTATGCGCAGGTCATTGACGACACCGTCGGCAAGACTATCGCCAGTGCGAACACGACCGAGGCAGGTCTCAAGGCTCAGAAGCCGAAGGCCAACGCCGCCACGGCCACGACTGTCGGCAAGCTCGTCGCCGAGCGCGCGAAGGCGAAGAACATTGACAAGGTGGTCTTTGATCGCGGTGGCTTCATCTATCACGGCAAAGTCAAGGCGCTCGCGGATGCGGCGCGCGAAGGCGGACTGCAATTCTAATCAACTATGGCTGCTCATTCCAAAAACGATTCCAATTCCCGCGGCCCGAGGGGCCGTCGTCCGCAGCAGTCGCGCACGCCGTCCGAGCCTGTGGATCGCGGCGTGGTGCTTGATGGCGTCTTCGCCGGACAGCCGCAGGCCGAACTGATCGAGAAACTCGTCTTCATCAATCGCTGCGCCAAGGTGGTGAAAGGTGGCCGTCGCTTCAGCTTCAGCGCATTGCTCGTCATCGGTGACAAGCAGGGCCGTGTCGGCGTCGGCTTCGGCAAGGCGAATGAAGTCTCCGAGGCGATCCGCAAGGCCGGTGATCGGGGTCGCAAGAATCTCCATCGTTATGCCATCAGTAGCATGACTATTCCGCATGAGGTCGTGGGAACCCACGGTGGCGGTCACGTCATCCTGAAGCCCGCGAGCCCCGGAACCGGGATCAAGGCGGGCGGCGCAGTGCGTGCCGTGTGCGACGCGGTCGGCATCAAGAACATTCTGGCCAAGAGCCTCGGCTCGTCGAACCATGCCAACGTGCTGAAGGCGACGCTCGATGCACTCGGCAAACTTAGGCAGCGTGACGCCGTGATGAAGATCCGCGGCATCAGCCCAAAGCCCCAGCCAGTCAGCTAACAATCCCAAGGCTATCTCCGTGAGTCGCAGGCAATGCCGGTGACGCGAGACAGCCAACCCGAGAAAACAAACGATGAACCTCACCAATCTCAAACCCCGTCCCGGTTCCAAGCATCGCGTGAAGCGCCTCGGCAATGGCGAAAGCAGCGGCAAAGGCAAGACCTGCGGCAAAGGTCACAAAGGCCAGAAGGCCCGCAGCGGCGGAAGTATCCGTCTCGGCTTTGAAGGCGGCCAGATGCCGCTCATTCGTCGCGTGCCGAAGCGCGGGTTCAACAATGCGGTGTTCAAGACCAAGTGGGCGATCGTCAACTTGGAATCACTGAACCACTTTGAAGCTGGCGCGACTGTGGATCAGGACGCGCTCATCAAGGCCGGCGTCATCAAGCTTCCGTTTGAAGGCGTGAAAATTCTCGGTTCTGGTGAACTGAGCAAGAAGCTCTCTGTGGTTGCAAACCACGCGAGTGCAACGGCGAAAGCCGCAATCGAAAAGGCAGGCGGGAGCCTGACCATCAAGTAAGCACCGCATGGGAACCCGCCAGAGGATAGTCAAAGCTGTCCAGTGAACGGGTTGATGAACCAAGCCGTGGGTCCAGCAAAATCCGCCGAATGATTTCTGCCTTTTTTAACATCCGCAAAATACCGGAACTCCGCAACAGGGTTCTGTTCACCCTGCTGATGGTGGTGCTTTACCGGGTCGGCTGCTCGATTACCTGCCCCGGAGTCAATGCCAGCGTCCTGAAGCATTACTTCGTTGAGCGGATGAATAACAGCGGCGAGGGTGGAGGGGCGGCGGCGCTTTTCAATATTTTCAGCGGTGGTGCGCTTGAGCAGTGCGCCGTGTTTTCGCTCGGTGTGATGCCTTACATCAGCGCCAGCATCATGATGCAATTGCTGACGGCTGTCATTCCGCAGCTCGGAAAACTTTCGAAGGAGGATGGCGGAAGGCAGAAGATCGGCCAGTACACGCGATATGTGACCATCATCCTCTGCGTGTTTCAGGGATGGCTGATGACCAAGCAATTTGTAAGTCCCTCGGATTCCATCCTGCCCGGGATTCGGGATACGATGGCGCACTACGGGCAGTTAGTGCCGGAGCCTGGATTCTGGTTTGAGACGATTTGCGTCGTGAGCCTCACCGCAGGAACGATGCTCCTGATGTGGCTGGGTGATCAGATTACGGATCGCGGCGTCGGGAATGGCATGTCGCTTATCATCGCGGTCGGCATCGTTGCGCGCCTGCCCGCGGCATTGGTTCAGGCGTGGAAGACGGTCGTTCCGTCCGGTGCGGGAGTCGCGAGCGTCGCGCCGATGAAACTGGTGCTGATGCTGGCATTTCTGGTTCTCGTGATCGCAGGCGTCATCTGTCTGACTCAGGCACAGAGGCGAATCACCATCCAGTATGCGAAGCGTGTGGTGGGGCGGAAGGTGTATGGTGGCGTCGCCCAGTACATGCCGCTGAAGGTCAACTATGCGGGCGTCATGCCCATCATCTTCGGTCAGGCGCTGCTTGTCTTTCCATCCACGATGATATTGATGATCGCGCCGAATGCACCGTGGGCGCAGAAATTTTCGCAGGCTTTGAATTCTGGCTGGCTCTACTATGTCTTTTACAGCGCGCTGATTTTCTTTTTCAGCTATTTCTGGGTTGCGACGCAGTTCCAGCCGCAGCAAATCGCGGACGATCTGAAGAAGGCGGGCGGCTACATCCCCGGTGTGCGGCCTGGGAAGCCGACGGCTGAATTTCTGGACAAATCCATGACGCGGCTAACGTTCGCAGGCGCGATGTTCCTGCTTGTGATCGCATTGCTTCCCGCGATGTTGAGCCGGCAGGCCAATGTGCCGATGCTTGCTGCGCAGTTCTTCGGCGGCACCAGCATTCTTATCGTGGTCGGCGTGGTGCTGGACACCATGCGTCAGATCGAGACGCACTTGCTCCAGCGGCATTATGACGGATTTCTCCGCAAAGGAAAGCTCCGCGGCCGTTTTGAACGTTCTCCTGAGCAGCGCGGAGAATCCATCGGCAACACCACGCTGGTGTGGCTGGCAGTCGGAGCCGCGCTTATCGTGCTCGCAGGCATTGTCGCGTTTTTCATGAGCAAGTTTGCACGTTAGGCAAGCGCTTGAGTCCTTTGCTTTCCGCCGCCGGTCAGGTTTGTCAATTCGCGTCACACCAAGGATGATTCCCATCAAGTCCGAGCGCGAAATTGACAAGATGCGCGAGTCCTGCTCGAGCGCCGCAAAGGTGCTGGACAAATTGGCGATGCTCGTCCGGCCCGGTGTCACGACTGGCGACATTGACGAGGCTGCTGCGGACTTCATGTCCGACGAGAGCTGCCGCAGCGCATTTCTCGGCTATCGGAATTTTCCCGGCAACATCTGCATCTCGGTGAACGATGAAGTCGTCCACGGAATTGGCGGAAGCCGGCGGATCCAATACGGCGACATCGTGAAACTCGATGTCGGCGTGATCAAAGGCGGCTGGGTCGGCGACACTGCGAAGACCGTCCCGGTCGGCGCGATCAAGCCCGCCTGGTCGCGACTGCTCGCTGTCACCGAGGACATCTTGGATCGTGTGATTCCGATCGCGCGGGCTGGCAGCCGCGTGGGAGACATCTCAGCTTTCATCGAGGACGAGGTGCTTGCGAATGGCTACAATGTTGTGCGCGAATTCGTCGGCCATGGCGTCGGGCGGAATCTGCATGAAGAGCCGCAGATTCCGAACTTCGGCCGCGGCGGCACCGGGCCGCGCCTGAAGCCCGGGATGACGCTTGCGATCGAGCCGATGGTGAACCTCGGCGGAGCCGCCGTCCGCACGCTGGAGGACGATTGGACCGTCGTGACTGCGGATCAAATGCCCAGCGCGCACTTCGAGCATACGGTGCTCATCACGAAGGGTGAGCCGCAAATCCTCACCTGGCGTGAGAAGATGGTCGCAAAATAACATGGCCACTTTTCCCGCTGCAAATACCGCTGAAAACGGCATCGAAAAAACTTCCGATTCCGTGCAATCACATCTTGCCAGCGCGCGAACTTCTGATAGAAATCCCACTTCGGCCTCACCGAAGACCGCTCGCGAAGCGGTGCAAGCAACCACCTAGCGCACGAGGCGCCCGCACTCAGAAGCGGGCACCCCGGGCGATTTTTTGTCCTCTCGAAACCAACTAAGAACCAATCATGAAAGTCAGAGCATCAGTCAAACGGCAGTGCGAAGCCTGCCGTGTCGTACGTCGCAAAGGTGTCGTCCGGGTCATTTGCAAAAACCCGCGCCACAAGCAGCGCCAGGGCTAAAACCATTTAAGATTTTCGATTTAAGATTTTCGATTTTTTCCACTCCGAAGAATCAGTCCGAAATCGAAGATCCCGCAAAAATCTTAAATCATAAATCCTCAATCTTAAATCCAAAAAACCATGCCACGAATTCTCGGCGTTGACATCCCCGGCGACAAACGAATCGAAGTCTCGCTCCCATACATCTACGGCATCGGGCCGAGCAATGCGAAGAAAGTGCTCGAAGACGCCAATGTTGATCCCAACATGCGTGCGAAGGATCTTTCGCCTGAGCAGCTCAACGCGATCATCCACGCCATCTCCGCGCGGAAGATATTGATCGAGGGCGACCTCCGCCGCGATCTGCAGATGAATCTCAAGCGCCTCCAGGCGATCAACTGCTACCGCGGCCTGCGTCACCGCCGCGGCCTGCCCGTCCGCGGACAGCGCACGCAGACGAACGCCCGCACCCGCAAGGGGCCGCGCAAGACCGTCGGCGTCCAGCGCGCCAAGGACGCCGCTCCTGCCAAGGCTTAATCTTCAAACCAATCAGAATTCCGAACCATGGCTGACAACGAAAACACTCCCGCACCCGCGCCTGAAGCGGCTGCACCCGCCCCCGTCGCTGCTGCTCCGGCAGTTGCCGCTGCGGAGGCAAAACCCAAGGCTGCAAAGAAGGCTCCTGCGAAAAAGAAGGACGCCGAGGGCGCTGCCGCTCCTGCCGCAGGCGCACCCGCTGCTGCGGACCTCTCGCTCGACCTGAATGCCGGCATCGAGCCGATCAAGGTCATCAAGGCGAAGGGCAGCAAGAACGTCGCGATTGGCATCGCGCATGTGCTCGCATCTTTCAACAACACCGTCGTCAGCATCACCGACCAGAAGGGCAACGTCCTCGGTTGGTCGAGCGCTGGCAAGGTTGGCTTCAAGGGCTCGCGCAAGAGCACGGCGTACGCCGCGCAGATGGTCGCGCAGGACGCCTGCCGCCAGGCCATGGGCCACGGTGTGCGTGAAGTCGAAGTCCGCGTGAAGGGTCCCGGCTCAGGCCGTGAATCCGCCATCCGCGCCATCCAGGCCGTCGGCTTGGAAATCTCGATCATCAAGGACGTGACGCCTGTGCCGCACAACGGCTGCCGTCCGCCGAAAGCCCGCCGCGTGTAGCAGAGTTGAAAGTTGAGAGCTGAGAGGAACACAACAGCCCTTTCACCGACCGACTGACTAATGACTCTCGCTCTCACCTAATGCTCTGCATTTTCTAACTCTCAACTCTCCACACTCAACTCTCACACACTGCAATGGCTCGTTACACCGGACCCAAAGACAAAATCAGCCGCCGTTTCGGCACGCCAATTTTCGGCCCCACCAAGTACCTTGAGCGGAAGAACTATCCGCCAGGCATGCACGGCCCGAAAGGAAGCCGCCGCAAGACGAGCGAATACTCGCTCGCGCTCGCCGAGAAGCAGAAGCTCCGCTATCAATACGGCATGCTTGAGCGCCAGTTCCGTCTCACCTTCGAGATCGCCAGCAACACCCGCGGTGTTACCGGCGTCATCCTGCTCCAGCTTCTCGAGCGCCGCCTCGACAACGTCGTCTATCGCCTCGGCTTCGCAAACAGCCGCAACGCCGCGCGCCAGATGGTTAGCCACGGCCACGTTCAGGTGAACGGCCGCAAGGTGGACGTGAGCAGCTTCTCCTGCAAGCCGGGCGACGTCGTCACGGTGAAGGAAAAGCCCGCCTCGCGCCGGCTCGCCACAAAGAATCTTGAACTCACGCAGATCGCGCCCGTGCCGGACTGGCTGACGGTGAACAAGGACGCCTTCACCGGCACCGTCACCCGCATCCCGACCCGTGAGGAGATCGCGCCGATCGTCAACGAGCAGCTCATCGTCGAGCTTTACTCGAAGGCATAGTCACTTTCGCGAAAGCGAATCCCGGAAACGCCCGGCGGCCCTGTGCTGCCGGGCGTTCTCTTTTGCTTCGGGCCTTTCAGTTGCGGGAAAGTGAATCTACGGGTACGGGCGAACGCCTTCGGGCGGCATGCTGCAGTGATGCCGCATCGAGCGTCCCGGAGGGAGGATGGACATTTCCGGATCGCCGATCCCCAGTGTTTTCCGGCCCACACTGCAAACGATGCCGGTGTGCGCGATGTGGATATCCCCGTCTTCGCCGCGTTCGCCATTTGGTATTGGGAGGACTTTACCGGCCGTGATGTAATAATCCTCGAAATCCGAAATGCAGATCGTGGTATGGCCACTGGAGAATCATCTTGAGCCATGGCCACCTCTTCATCCGCACAAGCGAGAAGCCGTGGTGGATTGGGAAGTGAGACGCAGGCCGTAGTCCTGACTGAAGTTTTGGTGAATCCCGCGAGGCGTTGGCAGGCGCGCTTCCAGTCGAGCCAGCGCCTTACTTTTTCGGCACCGAAGTCGCGGCGAGCGTGAGCAGCGTGGTCGGGTTCAGTGTGCTCGCGCCCACCTCGACGCGCATGCCGGGCCTTAGGTCCGCCGAGCCCGCGGGCTTGCCGTCGATGGTGATCCGGGTCTCGTTCGTCATCTTGTAGTCCGTGCTCGTCTTGGAATACTCGATCGTGATCGCGTTCCCGCCGACCTTGGCGATCGTCGCGCCTTTCGCATTGATCTTTTCCGGCACCGGCGTCGGTTTCGGCTTGTGAGTCATCCCTTTGCTGCCCTTTGCCGAGACCGTGCCTGGCAGGAGCAGCGATAGTGCGAAGACGGCGGCGATGGCGGAGAGGAAGAAGCGTTTCATTGTAGGATTGGGATTCTATGGAGTCATAGCGCGGCGCGCAATTCCTTGGACATGACAAATGGCTCACGCTCTCCCGCCGCCCGGCACCGGCTCGCAAGCGGGTGGCAGGGATTGAGAAAAACGACGGCCTATCCGCAGGGGTCACCCAGTTGGGCGGATGCAGTCCGCGGTCACGAGCCCTTGGGGATTTGGAAATCCGGCGGGGATGCCGGGGGCGGTGACGGGTTCAGCGCGCTCGATGCGGGTGGCGACGGTCTGGTTCAAAATGAGGAGCTGGGCGAGGAGGTCGGCCTTTGGCGAAAAATCGTACGCGGCGAGAACGGCGGCATCGAGGGCGGCGTGGGCGTCCTTGAGCGGGTTGGCGCCGGGGAGTTCGAGCGTGCGGTAGAGGGCGCGCAGTCCGCCCTTGAGCTTCGGCAATGCCTCCGCCCGGATGCGCCGCACCTCGCGCCCAGCGGTGGCGACGGCTTCGATGCGCGCGATGTCGGCCTCGGGTAGGGTGGGCGTCCCGCCTGCCGTGGCCGGCGTCCCGCCGGGCACATCGAGCGTCGCTGCGCTGTCGGTTTCGAGGGGCGTCTGTTTCACGCCCGGTGGTTTCCGCGGGACGCGAAAACCGGCAGGCGGGACGCCCGCGCTACCCGAGGCATGTCCGTCCCGCGCACCCGCGGCGGGCGTCCCCGGCACGGGCGCGAATTGCGGCCAGGGGAAGGTGTCGAAGACGGATTCAGGCGTGTAACGGAAATCCGATTTCATCTTGCTGCATTTGGTGATGAACCACAGCCAGTGCGCGTGTGATTGGAGAATGCCGAAGCTGTAGTCATCTGAAAAAGCAAAGCATGAAAGCGCATCACCGGGGCGAATCTCTGGCGAGACGAAGACGAAGATGGGACGCTTCGTGATGCGAGAGCAGACGATGTAACGAGTGAGTGCCGAAATCTTCCCGACAAGCTCGGGACGAGGACGGAAATGACGCCACCAAGTCTTGAGCCAACCTTGGTCTTGGCCGTTTTCCTTTCCTGTCTTCGCGCGTTCACTTTCAGCAAGCGCAACGACTGAAGGCATCACCCGTTCTTGGACATGCTTGAACGGTGCAGCGTAGCTCTGCGCGTCGAGAATCGACCGCATTTGGAAATCAACGACCCAGCGCTCAAGCGATCCTGTTGTCAGCATTTCTCCACCGACGAGGAACGGCTTCAAGACTTCCGCATTTCTCACATCGGTGCGCAGCATCGCGTTGGCTTCCTCATCGGTTGCATGGAAACCATCCGATCTCGGATATTGTCCGGTGTAGCAGTAGCCCTCGTTGGCGGACAAAGCTGTGGCACCACTCACGTCAGTTTGATCGCTGAGCGCAGAGCTGATCGCGCTTACATCGCGGAAGATCAGTTCGTATTCCTTCGCCGCCTTTTTCCCCTGCGCCTTCCACTGTTTCTTCGTCGCAGCCGACGGCTCGACTTTGAACCACAGCCGCCGCGTCTTCGGCAGGAGTGCGGGGTCTTGCGTCTTCACCCAGTTGGCGATGGAGACGTGGACATTCGCCTCGCCGCTCCACGGCTGGTTGTCCACGGCTTCGATGATGGTGCCGTCCTTCACGACGTGGTCGAGGCCGCCGATGCGGGAGGCGTTGTTGCGGATGTTCTGCGTGCCGACGAGGCCCGCGCGCCCGGCCACGGGATCGGCGGCGGTACACGGCGCGAGGTGGTCGTGCGCGCGGCGAATCCAATAGACGCAGAGGTCCGCCATGCCGGGCACCTCGGGGTAGAGCTTGCGCAGCGTGTTCACGTAGTCGGGGCCGAGTTCGGGCTTGAGGATCTTCGCGCCGAGGAAGGGCGGGTTGCCGATGATGACGTCGGCCTGCGGCCACGGGGTGCGCGTAGCCGGGACTTTCCAGTCCCGCGGGCTGTCGGCGGGGCTGACGGGGACTGGAAAGTCCCCGCTACTGCGGATGAGCGCATCCGTGGCGATGAAGTTCCGGTCGAGATTGTCCAGCGGGAGGGCGCGCTCGGTGATGTGCAGTTCATCAATGGCGAGCTTGCGGCCGATCATCATCGTGACCTTCGTGAGTTCGATGGCGAAGGGATTGAGGTCCATGCCGAAGAAGTTTTGCGCGGAGAGATAGGACATTCGCATTTGCTCCCCCGCGGACTTGCTGGGGAACTCGGTGTCGAGGCGCTCGTAGATGCGGGCCTCGAGGCGCTTCAGTTCGCGGTAGGCCATGTAGAGGAAGTTGCCGCTGCCGCACGCGGGATCGAGGACGCGGAAGTGCTGGATGCGGTGGAGGAGTTCGCCGAGGCGCTTCGCGGTCTTCGCACTTTCAATCTGCTCCGTCCACGGGTCGGTGATCGTGGGCTTCACGATCTTCATGATGTCGGCGGGATGCGTGAAGTGCGCGCCCTGCGCGTGGCGTTCCTCTTTTCCCAGCGTCTGCTCGAAGACGGTGCCGAAGATTTCCGGCTGCACCTTCGACCAGTCGTGCAGGGAGCATGCGCGGAGGATGACGATCTCCGGGCCGGTGAGTTCGATTTCGGCGGGCGTGCTGAAGACGCCGCCATTGAAATACGGGACGCCCTTGTAGCGGCCACCGGCGTTGCCGCCGGGTTTGTTCATCGCGGAGAAGAGGCCGCCGAGCAGATCGTAGCTCGTCTTTTCATCGCACTCGTCGAGCAGGCGGGTGACGAAGTATTTTTCCAGCAGGCCGATGTCCTCGGCGAAAAGCGCGATGAGCGTCTGGAGGATGAAGCGCTGGGCGAGCGGGCGCTCGATGCCGCGCTTGGTGAGTTTGTTGAAGCACTTCGCGAGGTTCGCGGCGGCTTCGCGGGTGACGGCGACGTGCTCGTTGTCGAAGACGGGCTTCGGCTGGCCGGGGAGGAGGAAGGCGAGCGGGCCGTAGTGCTCGGCGAGATCGGCGAGCTTCGCGCGGCCCACGGGCGAGTCCATCTGCGTCTCGAAGTCATAGACGTGGAACTCGTCGAAGTTGCAGAGGATGACGTAGCGCGGGCGGCCGGGGACGAGGCGCGTCCAGTAGTCGAAGGCCTGCCGGTAGTGCTTCGAGAGCACGGTGCCGCGCTTCTTCATTTCGATCAGCACGACGGGCTTCCACACGTAGTCGGCGAAGGAAGTGCCGCCGCCGTCCTCGGTGGCCTTGCGCACGCGAAACTCCGGCTCGCCGCCGACATCGAGCGAACCCGCGTGACCGAAGGCCTGGAAGAGGCGATCCAGGAAGATCTGCGCCTGGCCTTTCTCATCGCCGGTGATGTGCGCCGCCGCCCATGCGACGAAGGCGGCGAGTTTTTCGGCGGGGTCACTCATGAATCAGTGCGCGCGAATTTATCGGGGCCGCGCGCGGATGGCGAGTGTGCTTTCCAAAACGACTGCACGGGTGGGTGCCTTTTCTCCGTGTGCCGCACGAATGCGCCGGATTCGTGTCCTTCGAATTACTCCCGCCGGCTCTTCCCGCTGCTGTGGTAAAAGACCTTCTCGCCGTCCTTGAAGATGACATCCCACTCGACGGTCTTCTCATCCGCGAAGTGCATCGTGGACGTGCCGTTCTGGCCGGAGGGCAGGGGAGTCGTGAAGGTGAATGTGCGCTTCTGCGCGTCCCATTTCCCGGTCGAGTCGTTGAAAATCCCCGCCGAATGAAACCACCACGCGCGAAAGACGGCTGCCTTCGCATCGTAGGTGTAGAGCTTCATGTGGCTCGTTCCGTCCGAGTCCGTGCCCTTCTCCTCCATGAAGCGGTTCCCGATCGTCCACTGGCAGGTGAAAGTGCCGGTGCCGTGCTTTTCCTCGGCGGTCCATTCCGATTTGAAGACGGTGAATTCGTAACTCCATTTTCCCGCGAACTGGTCGAGCAGCTTGAGTTCCGGTGGCGGTGGTGCTGCGGGCTCCGCGCGGAGTGGCGCGATTGCGGTGAGGCTGGCGATGAATGCGAGGGCGATGATGCGTGTTTTCATGGGGCGTTGTTTTTGGTTTGTGTCTGCTGTGTCTGCATTTGTCAGTGTCGTTGCGATTGAAGCTGCTGCATCTCCGCCGCGGGCAGCGGCTCCTCCACGCCCTGCGCATTCATCCGGTGGCCAGTGATGAGCCAGGTGCGCGCGCGCATCTCGTCGAGGCTCAGGTCCGTGGCCGGCTCGCGCCAGAGCCGGCCCGCGCCGGACTTTGTGATCGTGATGCGCCAGCGGGCGTCGGGACTCCACTCCTGCTGCTCAAGGTCTGGCTGGTGGGTGATGGGTTCGAGCGGGAGCAGGCTCATCGTGTCCCAGCGGCGGGAAGTCCCGCTGGTGGAAAGCACGCTGAACCATTCCCCGGTCGGGCCGTATTGCGCGTGCGGTGATTGTCCGTCGAGACGCACCGGAGGGCCGTGAGGTTTTCCGGTGTCGGCGATGATGAGCCGGACCAGGCCGCCCATTTCCGAACTGAGGAGAATTTCCCCTCCGGGCTGAAATCCACGAATGTGCCCGAAGGAACCCGCAGAGTGTCGCCGGTCAGCGGCGCGTCGCCGAGGAAATTTGAAGTCAGGAACAGCCGCTCGCCGCCAGCGGCGGGGAATCCGCGCTTCACCTCCTCCTCACCCGCAAGCTGCCCCGCGAGGATCATCTTCACCGCGACCGTACGATTCAGCGAAACCTGCCGCGCACGATACACCACGCCCATCCCGCCGCGTGCGATCTCCGCGAGCAGCTCATAGTCGCCGACGTAGCCGATGCGTGTGCCGATCCACGCATCCAGGTGGCCCGCATTACCTGCGTTCGGGCTTCCCTCGCCGGGTGTCGGCGTGATCACGGTTGCCGCGGAGCCCTCGGGCATCCCGGCCAGAAGCAGACAGCGCGGGCACAGCCCTTCCGGGGCATTGGCGGCGAAAGGTTGCCGGCATTGCGGGCAGAGGCGAGTGGTGTCCATGTTCGTGTGAGTTCACCTGCTACTGGGGAGTCGCGGGAAAAATGTTACGAAGATTTCTTCAAGCTCACGCGCTCAGCGCGGCGAAGAGGTGCTGCATCTCGGCGTCCACCTCCGCGGGGCTGGCGACGGTCTCGGCGATTTCCGCGCGCACGATGTCGCGGTAGCGCTGGCGCAGGCGGTGGATGGCGGTGCGCACCGCGCCTTCCTTCACATTGAGACGTGCGGCGATTTCCGCACAGGGGACTTTGCCGCCGGTGAGCGCCGACTTGAGTTCATCGAAGACGTTCTCTTTTCCGTCGCGGGTGAAGTCACCGCGCAGGCGCTTCAGCATCTGGTCGAGCAGCGCGAGCGCCCAGCGGCGTTCGTAGATTTTTTCGGCGGACGATTCATCCGCGGGCTCGAGCTGGTAGCGCGTCTCGGCGGACTCGGCGTCGAGCGAGATCGGCTGCTGTCCGCCGCCGCGTTTTTGCGCACGCGCGCGATCCCATTCACCGGGGAGGAAATGCTTCAGCGCGCCGAGCAGGAAGGATCGGAAGCGGCCTTTCGCCGGGTCCGCGTCACCGAGGAAATTGCGTGCGAGCAGCCGCGCGAAGAATTCCTGCGTGAGATCCTGCGCATCATGCGGCGAGTGCCCCTGCCTGCGGACGAATGCGTAGAGCGGATACCAATATGCGGTGCAGAGATGCTCCAGCGCCCGGTGCGCGCGCTGCGAATCCGCCGCGCCGGCCGCAACGACGATGCTCCAGCGCGTGGCCTCAAAGCGGCCTGCGTCGTGGGCTGCGGAACCCTGGTTCGCGTGCGGCACGGCGCATCGCTACATCCCGCGGCGGGAGTTGCCAGCACTTGCGCCGAACGGCGGTGCAGTGAGGGAGGTGAGGCTTGCAACCCTCGGTTACTTTCCGGCGGGCTTTACGTCTGGCGCGGGTGCAGGCGCGGCTTTCAATTCGATCATACCGCCTTTTATGATCGCGCCGCCGCCGTTGATGATCACATTTCCCTGAATCTGCAGTCCGCCGCCAACCTGGTTGATGATGACGGCGCCACCGTTCAGGTTGCCGTTGTTCTGACCGGTCTTCTTGTCAGCGGCGTTCTCGGGCGGTGATGCGGTGCGCGGCTGGAAGACGATTTCGGAGAGCGCGCTGGCGCTGAAGGTGAGGTTGCCCGCGGCGGCGCTGTGGCAGGTCACGCGGCCATCGGCGATGTCGAGCGAGTCCACGGTGACGCTGCCTTTTCCCGCGAGGTGCAGGCGCACGCCGGCGGCGGGCGGCAGGAGCGGGCCTGCGAATTCTGCGACGAGCGCGCGGCTCACGGGGATGTCGAGCTTGCCCACGTCGCACTGGAGATGGATCTCCGTGGCGCTCGCGCTTTCGAGAGTGCCGGAGGTCTCGTCGCCGTTCACCAGCGCGAGCACGTCCGCGGCCTGCGCGACGGGCTTGGCCTCGGGCTTGTCATTCTTGTCGCCGGCAGTCGCGGGTTTGTCGGCACCGCCGTCCTTCTTTCCGTCGGCGGGCGCGACGGCCTTGCCGTTCACGACGATTCCGCCCTGCACGCCGTTGAGCTGGAGCGCGCCGCCGTTGAGGATGATGTTTGCGCCGCCGCGGCGATTCGCTCGTGCGCCGGCCTTCGGGATTTCCGGCGCGTCGCCGCTCCACGGGCCGACCCACACGTTCGAGATCGTCACGCTGGAATTCATCGGCTGCGGGACGATGGCGATGCCCTTGCCGGGCTTGGGCGATTCCTTGCCTGCCTTCTGCCCGAATCCGCCGACGGGGATTCCATTCACGATCATCACGAGCCGTCCGGTGCGGCGGTCGGCGAGGAAACGGAACGTGCGCCGGTTCCCCTCGGATCCGACCGACTCGGAGAACTCGATCTGCTGCGGCTGGTTGAAAAACACGCCGCCCTGTTTTCGGGGCGACATGTCGTAAATATAGGCGCTGTCCCAGCCGCCCTGGATCATCAGGCCCTGGCGGTTCTCGTCGTGGAAAAGCTGGATCGAGTAGCCGGCCTGCGCCTTCGGCGTGGACATCTCAAAGCTCACCTCGACCTTGTCCGGCAGCGTGTCGAAGCTGCGCCCGATATTCGGGCCGTTGTTGTAGCCGTTGCGGCTCGTGTTGCGCGGGAGATTGAATGCGCCGTCGAGGTAGCGCCAAGGATTGCGCTTCGAGGTCTCGTCCTTTGCGGGGCGGCGGCCGCCATACATCTCGATGTTCGCAGTTTTCATCCACGACTGCGGATCGCTCGCGCCGTCCCACACGGGCACCTCGCTGTTCTGGCCAAAGTAGATCGCGCGGATGCCCGTGCGATCGAGCCGGAGATTGTCGCCGATGGGCGAGCGGAGATGGAGCTGCTGCCGGTCCAGATGGAGCAGTTCGCCTGGGAGCCAGTCGCCATTGCGGAAGCGCACCGCGGCGGTCTGCGCCTTGGGCGCGGGCTTCGCAGCCTTTGCGAGGAGCACTCCTGCGAGGCGGTTCACGGTGAAGTCCACGGGCTGCGTGCCTTTCACCGGCTTCCATTTCACCTTCTGGTCGTGGTTCGCGCTCACGAGCGTGCCGCGCAGCTCGTCGCCATTTCGGAAAATGAGCGTGTCGCCGCCCTCGGCGATCACCTTGTCCGCGGCTGCGAGACGGTGCGGGAATTCGATCGCTCGCACCGCGGTGATCGGCAGCGTGATGTCGCCGCCGAATGAAGTCCGCACCTTGAGCTGCCCGTCGCGGAAGCCCAGCGCGCTCACGTCGAACTCCCCGCGCTGCGCGAGCCACACGCGAGCCACCGATCCCGCGGGAGGATCGCCTGCCGCGGCGCGGTTCAGGCGGATGAAAAGCGGATCCTTGCGCGGGATTTCCGTTCCGGAAAACTTCACCGAATCCGCGGTGATCGCATCCAGGCTCCCGGCCTGCCGCGCGGGCTTCACCGTGGGCTTCGCGGCGGGATCCACGCGCTCGCCATTCACGATCGGCCAGCCGGTGACCGGCGGCGTGCTGAGCACCTGATGCTGGTTCGAGAGGAGATCCTTCGTTCCCTCGTCGCCCTTCGGATCAGGCTCCAGGCTGCCGTCCCACGGGCGCACGCGCACCTTCGAGAGCGTCCACACCATGTTCGTACTCCAGTACGTCGGCTGCCAGCTCAGCGAGCCCCCCTTCGCCGGCTCGGCCTGCGGCGCCGTGTCCCAGTCGGCGACTTTCTTGCCGTTCACGAAGACGATGAGCTTCCCGCTCCGCCGGTCATGCAGGATGCGGTAGCGCGTTTCCTTCGGCGCATTTTTTTCCTCCGGCATGTTCGCGCTGAGGTTCTTCATGTTGCTTCCATCGTACGCGTTTGCGCTGATGTTGTTCGCCTGGAAGCGGAGATAGATGGAGCCCTTCGAGTAGCCCTGCGACTGGAGGCCGGGATGCAGCCAGAGCGTGAGCCCGCGGATCGCGCTGCCGCCGTCGCTCGCGGAAAATTCGATGTCCGTCCGGTCGCTCAGCGCCTCGAAGCGCCGCGTGAGCGGCATCGCCGCGCGCGCGATGAGCGCGCCATCCGCGTAGTCCCACGCGCTCGCGCCCGCCGGCCCGCCGGTGTCCCAGCCCGCGAGACCCATCGGCCCGGTCGGGCCCTCGTACGCGTCGGGCGGCACGGACTTGGAAAGGTGGAGCCACTCGACCTTGCTGCGATCGATTTCAAAGTTGCCAGCGCCCTCGATCGCGAGGCGGAATTTTCCATCCTGCAGCCCCGTGAGATCGCCCGTGAGCCAGTCGCCACCCGCGAGCTTCACCGTCGCGTTCGCCTTTTGCGCAGCCACGGCTTCGCCACCACCGAACGTGATCCGCTTCACATCCTGCGGTGTAAAAGTGAGCGGCACGCTCGTGTCGGCGCGCTGCCACACGAGTTCGCTTTTTCCAAATCCGGTGAGCTTGCCGTGGAGCTGCGAGCCGTCGGTGAGTTCGAGCACGGAATCGCCCGCGGGATCGGGGGGCGCGGGCTTCTCGGGCTTCTTCGCGTCGCCGGTGAGGACGACGCGGCCATTCACGATCTGCACGCCCTCCGCCTCGTCGGAAGCGCCATTGTCAAAAATGTCGAGGCCGTCGAAAAATTCGACCTGCTCCGCGCGGCCGTGCTGCGCGGGGATCGTGAGCACCGCGAGCGCCGCGAGGAAGAGCGAGCGCGCCGCGCCGGTCTTCATCTTATTCTTATTCGTATTCTTAATCATATTCTTGTTCGTGTTCCTTGGACTCGATGGATGCGGAGTGGGCCGCGGGGATTAAGAATAAGATTAAGAATAAGACGGCGCTGAAAACCGCGCGCCGCCCTCAGCGCTCATAGATCGGAAGATAGCGGTAGTTCAGCGCGATCGAGAGCAGCGCGAGCGCGGTGCATGTCGCGGGGCCGAGGCCCGCATCCCACGCGCCGTCGTCGTTCTGCATCTCGGTGAGCCGCTTCACCTGCTTCTCGTTCCACACCTGCCACGCCTTGAAGTCTCCCTGGAAAAATCCCTGCGCCGCATAGTAGTCGTAGTAAAACGGGTAGCCGCCGCCGTTGCCATCGTCGCCGCCCTTCATGGACTTGAGCGCCTTTGCAAACGTCGGCGCCTCCTTCTTCCTCGCATACGCGTACGCCGCCACGCCGATTGCCGTCGTCGCATTCCCGTGCCCGCCGCTGCGCGGCATGTAGCCGATGCCACCCTCGGGCGACTGGCAGTCCGTGTAAAATTTCAGCGCGTCCTCGATGTTCTTGTCCGGCACCTTCACGCCCGCATTGCGCGCCGCGATGAGCGCGACAAAGCACGCGCCGCTCACCGTCGAGTCCGCGTCCTGCGCCTCGGGCGAATAGCGCCAGCCGTGGAACTTGTTCTTGTCCTGCGAGGAGATGAGCAGCTCGACGGCCTTCTTCAGTGCAGGCGCGATGCGGTCATCCGCCACCGCGCCGTACGATTCCGCGAGCGCGAGCGTGGCAAAGCCGTGGTTGTACATCGAGCTGCCGATGTAGCCGTTCGACTCATTGCGCTGCTTGAGGATGAACTCAATGCAGTTCTTGATCGTCTTCGAATACGGCCCGTGGTTCGGGTCATCGCCGTGCGCGAGCATCGTCATCAGCGCCATGCCCACGACACCCGGCTCCGTGCCGTATTGGCCGGGAAACGATCCGTCCGCATTCTGCGCGCCGGCGAGAAATTTCAGCCCCTTCTCGTAGATGCGCTCAACTTCCGGCGGCACCTGAGTCCCGCGATAGACTTGGAAGTCGGTGGTCTGCGCACATGCCAGCGGCGAGGATGCGACGAGCAGGACAAGCGCGGCGCAAAAAACATCCAACATCCAACATCCAACATTCAACATCCAACACCGTGAAAGCCTCGCGCGTTTCGCGTGCGAAACGGTGTGAGTTGGATGTTGAATGTTCAATGTTGGACGTTGAATGTTCATTTCTTCTTCTCCTCGAGCGACTGGAAGTAAGCCTGCAGCGCCTCGCGGAATTCCTCGGGCCATTCGCCCGCGTTCGCCGCGCCGCCGCTCTTCTCGACGGTGCGCTGGTTCCCCTTGTCCTTCGCCGTGGAGCCCTGCGCGGCCGTCCCTTCGAGGTTGCTCGGATTTTTGGAATTATTCCCGCCCGCTGAGCGGCTCTTCGTCATCTGCTGCATCATCTTTTGCATCTGCTGCTGCATCTGCGCCATCGGCGACTGGCTCTGGCTCTGGCTGTCGTCGCTCTTCTTATCCGGCGGCACGAGCATCTCGATGATGATGCCCTGCGTGGAAGTCGTGTCCGCGCCCGTGTCCGGCTTGTGCAGATTGCCCGCGACCTCCTGCATGAGCGAAGTCACCTCGTCGAGCAGCGGCCCGACCTTGTCCATGAATTTCGCAAACTTCGGATTCTCCTCGATCTCCTTCGCCGTGCCACTGAGCTGATTTTGCGTCGTGCCGAGCTTCGAGCTGTCCTCCGAGTGGCCCGGATTCTTTTCCTTCGTCCGCTCCAGCTCCCCGGTCTGCTCGCGGATCGTGTCCTCCGTCACCGCGAGGCGCACGAGCGCGATCATCAGCTCCATCATGTCGGGATCCATTTCTCCGCCGCCCTTGCCCCCGCCTTGCGCTTCTTCGCGCAACAGCTCGGCCCATGCGCCGAGTTGCTCGCCCCACGCCTTCGCGCGCCCGACGGATTTTAGCCCGAGATTTGCGCGGACGGAATTCGCCAGTTCGCCGAGTTCCGGCACCGCGCGCTTCTCTTCCATCTCGCCGACGACCTTCTGATATTTTTCATTCGGCATCCGGCGGAGGAACGCCGTCATGTCATTCTGAATCGTGTCCACGTCCTTCACGTTGCCGTCCTGCTTGCCGGCGACCGCCTCGAATGACTTCTTCTCGCTCGCGCCGATCTCGTCGGGCTTCAGCCCCACCGTCGCCTTCGCGAGCTTCTTCAGCCCGTCGGAAATCTGCTGCTCCACCGACGATGCAAGCTTCAGCCGGTTGTAAAAATTTCGCGCAAACAGGTTCTCGTTCGTCGTCTTCATCTTCGACGCCGCCTGCCGCATCGCGTCCAGCGCGGCCTGCTGATCCTTCATCGCCTTGTCGAGGCTCTCGGAACGCTGCTGCGGCGACTGCTGCGCCTGCGCCGCCTGCGCCATCTGCTGCGCTGCGTCGGACATTTTCGGAGCGGCCTCCTTCTGGAGCGCCTCCGCGATCTTGCTCCACTCGTTCATCGTGTCGCTCGGGAAATCCTTGTTCTTCAGCGCCTCCTTCATCACCTCGGCCATCTGCTCGGAGAGTTTGCCGAGCGCATCCTCGTTCGCCTTTTCGCTCGCCTCGACGCGCTTGATTTCCTCGCCGGCCTTCTCCGTCTTCAGGTCTTCCTTGTTCTCCGCGATGCCTTTGTTCTCCTCCAGCGCGCGCTCCTCGTCGCGAATGCGCTCGTCGAGCTGCTTCAGCACCTGATCCATTTTTTCGCGCACGCGCTCTGCATGCTTCTCGGGGCTCAGGACAAAAATGGTGAGCTTCCACGACGTGCTTGGCTCGCGCTTCGGCAGGTAGTCCAGCGAGTAGCCCGTGAGTTCCACCACGCTGTCCGGCGGGACACCGAGTGCCGCCGGCGTCCACACGATCGGACGCGAGAGTTCGCGCACCATCTGCCCGCCCGCCATGCGCGGCAACTCCGTCGCAGGCTTCTTCGGATCGGCAGTCTCGGGCTTCACCTCTGCCTGTGATGCCCACTCTTTCCAAAGGTCGCCGACCCAGTCCTTGCCCTTGTCCTTTGGATCCTGTGCGGTTTTTTTCGTGTCCTTCGGCTTGTCGTTGATCCCGCGCACCGTCCACCCGACCCACATTTCCTTCACGCCAAAATCATCCGTCGCCGCGAGTGTGAAACGCACTTCCTCAGTCGGCAAAATCGCAATCTCCTGCGCATCGAGATTCTGGATTTCCACGCGCGGCGGTGCGTCCTGCGTCGTGCCGATTTTCAGCGAATACGGCTGCACCGGCGTGAGCCCGTGGATGTCCGTCCAGCGCAGCGCGACTTCGGTGCCGAGCTTCGCAAGCTCGGTGGAGGGCGTCGTGAAAGTCGCCTCGCTCGCCGTCGCGTCGAGCGTCAGCTTCCCCGCATCGAGTGCGCCCGTGCCGACCGCGCGGCTGATTTTTCCCTCGAAGGAAACGCTGCTGCCCGCGAGGAAATCCGCAATCGTGCCATTCACCGGCACGCGCAATTCGGGATGCCCGAGATACGCCGGCAGCGTCACGCGCGCCGCGAGTTCCTTGAGTTCGGGACGGTGCAGCGGATGCACCGCGATGTCCTTGAGATAGTCGCCGAAGCGCAGGCTCAGCGTGCCCTCGTGAGTCTGGCCGGGGAACTTGAACAGCGCCTTCGATTCCTGCACGTCCGCCTTCTGCTTTTCCTGGCTCTCGATCCGCGCCGTCGCCGACGAGGGTTTCCACTCCGCATCAGGCCGCAGCCCCACCGCCAGCTCGAACGCCTCGCCGTGCGGAATGTAGAGATCATTCGGCAGCGCCTCGACGGTCGTGAATGTGTAGCGCTCGATGCCGGCCCAAGGTTTCGCCCAGCGCTCCAGCGCATTCGTCGCCGCGCGCGGTGCGAAGACGAACGGTGCGGCAGTGAGCGCAGCAACGGAAATTCCCGCGAGGGCCCAGCGCCGCGCAGGACGCTTCGGCACTGCGTCTTCAAAATGATGTTTGCCCGAATCCTCCGCGACTTGACGGATGGCCGCGCGCAGCAGGGCGGGGGACATGTTTGGTGGCAGCTCCTCGAGATGCGTCAGTTCGATCACACCCTGCAGCCGATCACCCAGGATGCGGAAGTGCTTCTGCAAAAGTTTCGCGAGCTGCGTCGGCCCGCGCCGGTTCCACAGCCAGTAGCTCGCCCAGCCCTGCGCAAACCACGCCGCCAGCAGCGCGCCCGTGACCATGAGCACCGTGCGCGCCCACACCGGCGTATTCACGAAACGGTCGAATGCAAACAGCAGGACGTACGTGATGAGCAGCCCGGCCAGACCTCCGGCCACGGCGACGAGGGTTTCCATCCGCCGCAACTTCCGCTCGTAGGCTTGCAGTTGCGCGACCAGTGACTCCGGGAGAGAGATCGAGTTCATGGTTATGATTTAGGCGGGGAGTGTAGCGGTGAATATGCGGATGGGAACCGCTGAGTTGTCAGGAAATTGTAGCGCCGACGACTCGTCGGCATGGCGGGACGGGCGAAGGTGGTATGGTGGCGGTGAAACTGAACGGGCTGCCCTGCACTGAACGCGCAGTGCCGACGACTCGTCGGCGCTACGTTCCCGCGCAGCGCGCATCTTCACACCAGCCCCCCGATCTTGCGACCGATCCAGTATGCGGAAAAAAGCACGAGCAGCGCGCCGCACCACCACGGATCGCACCACAGCCGGAACCGCAATTCCTCCGGCTTGCGCTCCGGCAGCAGGCTCAGGCTGCTGATGATCTGCGCGAGGTCACCCGGCGTGGCGAACTTCCCATTCGTCAGCGCCGCGATCTCGCGCAGCACGTCGAGCTTCGCGGGCAGGCCGACTTTTTCCAGCGTCGGCACGCTCACATCAATCTGCGTCTTCATGTGCCGCCCCGCCGTGTCGTTTGCGATCTCCACCTCGTAGCGTCCTCCTTCGCGCGGCGTGAATGTGCCGTTGTAAACGCCCCACTCGGAATTTTCCGCCGCGAGTTCGATCGTCTCGCTCGTGCCGCCCGGCGCTTTCAAAGTCACGGTCACTTTTCCCTCGGTGATCGGCGTGCCGAGCTTGTCGAGCACCGTCGCGCTGAGGCGCACCTTGTCGCCGCGCTTCGGCGCTTCCGGCGTGTAGAAAAATCGCATCCCGTCCGACTGCGCGAGATGCCGCTGATGCGACATCCACCGCACGACCTGACTCCAAAACCGATAGTGATACGTGTCCTCCACGCCCTTGCGCCAGCGCCACGCCGCATCGGTGCCCATGTAGAGCACCTTGCCGCTGCCCGCGCTGCGCGTGGCGAGCAGCGGGATGCGGCCGAATTGATTCCGCGCCGACTCATGCACCGCGAGCACCTCCGCGCCTGGCTTCGCCTTCACGACCGGCGCGTACCAATAAAATCCCGGCAGCCCGCGCCACACGGCTTGGTTCGCACTCGGATCCGTCGCGAGCATTGTGAGCCAGTGGTCGCGTCCGCGAAAAGTCAGCTCCAGCTTCGTCTCGCCCGCCGTCGAGAATCCGCTGCCCGCCGTGAAATTCACCATGCCCGCGCCCTTCTCATAGTCCGTCTCCACCGGCACGAGATCCGCGAGCGGCGAATCCTTCAGCGTCTTCTGCCACCCAAGCGTGCCGGGCAAAAAGACCAGCCCGCTCGCCTGCTGCTCGATCAGCCCGCGCAGCAGCGTCGCCTGCTCCGGTGTCAGCATCCCTTTCGTCACGCCGACATCGCCGAGGAAAACGACATCGTAGCCCTGCAAATCCTCGCGCTTGCTCGGAAACGCACCGAGATACCCCGGCCCCTCGCCCATGCCGATCTGCGGATGAAAGAGCACGGTGTTCACCACGACGCCGGGGTCGCGCATGAGCGCATTGCGCAGGTAGCGAAACTCCCACCGCGGCTGCGAATCCACGACGAGCACCTTCAGCGTCTCCTTGCGCACCGCCATGTGAAATTTCTTCTCGTTGTTCTCGGCGAACATCTCCTCCTTCTCCACCGGCACCTTCACCGTGAAGTCCGCCTCGCCCTCCGCGAGCGGCGTGATGACCACCATGTCCTGAATCTGCGCCATCGGCGGAATCGTCACGTTCTTCGTCCCCGTCGAGCCGCCCGGCCCACTCACCGTCACCGTCGTTTTCACCTCGCGATTGAGATGATTTTGCAGCGTCACAAAAACGCTGATGCGCTCATTCAGCAGCCCGTAAGTCGGCGCAAGCACACTCTGCAATTCGAGGTCCGGCAGATAATTTTCGCTGCCCGTGCCGAGTGCAAAAACAGGCACGTCCTTTTGCGCCAGCGCCGTCGCGCCAGTGATCGGCGACTTGCCGAGATTCCAGTCGCCGTCCGTGAGCAGCAGCACCGCGCGGAGATCCGTGTGCGCCTTCAGCACGCGCTCCAGCGCGGCATTCAAGTCCGTGCCAATCTCCGTCTCCACGTCTGCCTTCGGATCCGTCGGCGGCGCTCCGAATGACTCGACGCTGACCTGATACCGCTTCTCCAGCGGTGCCCAAAATTTCGCCTCCACCTGCTCCTTCACCCACTCCGCGCGCGGCACGGCAGTCTTGCCGTCCAGCACCACGTCCTTCGTCGCCATGCTCCCCGAAGCATCCCAAAGCACTGCCACGCGCGGCTGCTCACTGCGCTTCGCCAGTTGCACGCGCTCGGGCCGCAAAAAAGTGAGCGCCACTGCCACGGCGATGACGACGCGCAGCACATGCAGCGTGATCATGCCGCCGGTGCGTCCCTCGCGTTTCACCGAGCGGAAAAAGAACCACACCGACGCGACCAGAAACGCCCCGGCAATGCCGAGCGCCCACGGAGCCATGTTGATCTGCCAGCCTTCAATCATGAGAAGTGATCCTCGGTTGCGTGCGAAAGGACGAAGGAACGGGGAGCGCGCGCGCCTCGCGTGCAGGTCGAGGAGCCCCGCCTCGACCATTCGGGAAATCGGTTGCGTGCGAATCCATTCCGGATGCGTGGCGCATCATTCTGAATTCGACATCCGTCCGTCGTCTGATGCCAGAGGCGAGGGCGCCTCTGGCGGCACGCGGGGCGCGTGCGCTCCCCGTTTCAAACGTGCCTCCGAAAGTTCTGCGTGAATCGGAGCGATCCAAATTTGCGTTCGTGCGCAAGATGCTCACGCCGCCACCTCCTCTTTCTTCTCCGCGGGTTTCACCTTCGCCTTCAGCTTCACCGGCAGCATCGCCTTGCTCGTGGCGAGCAGCATTTCGAGGCACATGAAGAGCATCGTCGCGAACACCATCGCGGGCCAGATTTCGCTCATCAGGCGGTCGGCTTTCAGTTCGAGCGCGCCAGCCATCACGGTGAGTTTTGCGCCTTTGAAAAGTTCCGGCAGGCGTGCGTTCTCGACCAGTTCCGGCATGTCTTCTGCGTCGGGACGATTGAGCGCGATAAGCTGCGCACCGTTGCGATACACGCCTGCGTTCCAGCGCGGGTTGCGTTGGCGGTCAGTCTCCACGGGCGCCCAACTTCCCTCGCCGTCGGGATTCCATTCGCCCGCGAGCGCATTCGCGGGTGGCGCGAGATGCTTCCCGCCGATCGCGATCAGCCGCTGCACCATCGGCAGCAGCACGAAGCCCTCGCCGAAGCTGCTCCATTCCTCCTCCGGCAAAGTCGAGCACGCGAAGACATATCCCTGGCCGATGCGTCGCCCCGTGAGGAACGGCTGGCCGTCCGCATACGCGCCATAGACATGCGCCGAACCCGTCGTCGTGCGCGGCATCTGACGCTGGATCACCGAGAGTCGCGCGAGCGGAAGCGGCGTGCCTGCATCCGTGCGTTGCAGAGGCCCGTCGAGATCGTCCCACGCCGTGACTCGGAACGAATCCTTCCCGCTCTTCTCGATCTCGCCCCACGAAATTCCCGCCACTCCCGCGCCGCCTGCGCCGCCGGGCGGCAGTGCGATCAGCACGCCGCCGTCATTCACAAATTGTTCCAGTGCCTTCGCCTCCGCGTCCGCCGGCGCAGCGCCCTGCCACACGATCAGCGCGGAATCTTTCCACTTCGTCCCCGATGCGCGTGCGGGCGTGAGCGTCTCCGAAGTGCGATCCGCACGTGTCGGATCGGGCGCTGACGCGAAGCGGAAAATCTTCGCCGTCGCCGGGAGTTCGCCGATCACCGTCGTGTGCATCGGCACCGGCGCGCGGTGGACGAAATACGCGGTGTTGTCCGCCGTGTTGTCATCAGCGGGAAGTTCGAGCTTGCCCCAGCCGCCGCCCGCCTCGGGCTTCGGCACGTCAAATTTCATCGTCTGCCGTTGCGCGGATGCCGTGAGCTTCACGTCGGACTGGCTCTTCGCGCCGTCGCGCGTCACGAGCAGCGGGAACGTTCCGATCTTGCCGTTTGTTTTGATCTCAAACCCGAGCGTGAGCTGGCCCTTGCCTGTCTTCACATCGCGCACGCGAAAATCCGCGGCCTTCAGTCCGATGCTGAGATTCGTCCCGCCGGGCGACGACAGATCGAGCACGCGCACCTGCGTCTCCTGTTTCATCCCCGCAAAGCGCGCCGCGATGTCCTGCCAGTCGGGCGCGTCGGGCCGCCAGTTGCTCGATTGCAAATCGCTCGCAAGCCACACCTCCGCGCTGCCCGGTTTGTTCTTCACGAGATAGTCGAGCGCCGTGCGTAGCATCGCGGGAATGTCCGCCGCCGTGTCCGTCGCCGACGCCATCTGCATCGCGCCGAGCGCCGCCGTGTCCGCGATTTCGAGCGGCTGGCGCAGCACATTTTCGATGAGTACAAAACGACTGCCCGCGCTCTGCTTCGCCGCCTGTGCGAGCAGCGCGATGGCGTGCTGCCGCTTGCTCTCCTGCGAATCCGGCGCGCGCCCTTCCATGCTCGCCGAACGATCCAGCAGCACGAGCACGACCTCCGGCGCGCCGCCCGCCGCCTTTCCGATCCATCCGCCGGTGATCGGACGCGCCATCGCCCAGATCAAAAAGAGGATCACCAGCGCGCGGAACAGCAGCAGCAGATACTGCCGGATTTTCGCGCGCCGCGTCGCCGCCTTGTTCGCCTTCAGCAAAAACATCATCGCGCCCCAATGCACCGTGCGGTAGCGCAGACGATTGAGCAGATGGATGATGATCGGCAGCAGCACCGCCGGCAGCGCCCAGAGCATCCATGGTTGCAGGTAGCTCATTGCGGATTGCGGATTGCGGATTGCGGAAGACAGCCGTCTCGGCTGTCACGGCAAACCGCAGTCCTCGGCTGTTCGGACAGGCCAGAGGCCTGTTTGCCCCGACAGGCGGGGACGCCTGTCTTCCGGGCACGCCCCAATTCAGAACTCAAAACCCAAAATTCAGAATTCATCGCCGTCCGCCTTTCTTCGAGTGCCGCACGCGCGAGAGCAAAAAGTTAGTCAGCAGTCCCTCGAACGACTGGTCGAGATACGTGAGGTGGTAGTCCACGTGGAATTGCTGGCAGCCGTGCCGGATTGCTTCGAGATAATCCGTGAGCGCCTCGCGGTAGGCATCGCGCACGACGCTCGGATCGGTGATGAGATCCGCGCCCGTCTCGAGGTCCACGAAGCGCACGGGGCGCGTAAAATCAAAGTCGAACTCCTGCCGATCCAGCAGGTGAAACACCGCGACGTCGTGTTTGTAAAATCGCAGGTGCTTGATGCAGTCGAGCAGCGGCGGCACCTCGGTGAAGAGATCGCTCACGATGATCACCAGCGCGCGCTGCCGGATGCGCTCCGCGAAATCATGCAGCGTCTGCACGATGTTCGATTCACCCGACGGCTGCGCCTCGCTGAGCGTCTGGTAAAGCTGCCGCAAATGCGACGGCGTTTTCCGCGGCGGAAGGTCCACCGTCTTCTCCGCAAAACACGTGAGCCCCACCGAGTCACCCTGATGCACGAGCATGTGCGCGACCGTCGCCGCAAGCTTGCGCGCGTAGTCGAAGCGCGTGCCGCCCTCCGGCGTGCTCGTGAATTTCATCGAGGCGCTCGTGTCCACGACGAGGAAGCAGCGCAGATTCGT
>JBBRYC010000038.1:0-54978 GCA_038238025.1 Chthoniobacterales bacterium | reverse complement strand
ATCGCCACCGCGGCACTCTGCGAGAGCATGATGAAACGCGCGCAGGACAAGGGCCTCTTCACATTCAAGTCGCACGACCTCCGCAACTGGACGCACGACAAATACCGCCGCGCCGACGACGCGCCCTACGGCGGCGGGCAGGGCATGGTGATGAAGTGCGAACCCATCTTCGAGGCCGTGGAATCGCTGCGCACGCCGGAGACGCGCGTCGTCTTCATGGGCCCGTGCGGGCGGCGCTTCGACCAGCGCATCGCGCAGGAATACTCCACCTTTGGCAGTAAAGGCGGGCACCTCATCATCCTGTGCGGGCACTACGAGGGCGTGGACCAGCGCGTCCTCGACCATCTCGTGGACGACGAGATTTCCGTCGGCGACTACGTGCTCACGAATGGCGTCATCGCCGCCGTCGTCTTCGTGGATGCCATCGTGCGCCTCATCCCCGGCGTGCTCGGCGACGACGCCAGCGCGACCGACGACAGCTTCGCCACCGGCCTCCTCGAATTCCCCCACTACACGCGCCCGCCCGAGTATCGCGGCTGGAAAATCCCCGACATGCTGCTCAGCGGAAACCACGCGAACATCGAGCGCTGGCGCCGCGAGCAGGCCATCGAGCGCACGAAGCAGCGCAGGCCGGATTTGCTGCCGCCGGAGGTCGGGTAGCCGTTGCTTGCGTCCTCGACATCGGAGCAGACAAAGCGTAGCCTCCAGCCATGAGCCAGACCTTGCAATACCTCACGGATGAGCATGGCGACCGCACGGCAGTCGTTCTGCCCATCGGCGAATACGAGAAACTCCTTGAGGATTTGGACGATCTCGCCGTCGTCGCCGAACGCCGTGACGAACCGGTACTCTCTCACGACGACTTCCCCGCTGAACTCAAGCGCGATGGAACGCTTTAGCATTCAGAGCTGCAACTGTCCCGGAGGGACAACGGAAATTAGCCGGTGGTCGAGCGAGGCACGAGCGAACACCACCGGATCGCATCGAAAAACGAACGCACCCCGGATGGGGTGCCGGAAGCTGCCGGAAGATTCCCGGCGCACCCTCCGGGGCGCACGGCCGTGGTGCCGAGGATCCGGTGGTGGTCGCTCGCTACACTCGCTCGACCACCGGCTAATTTCCATGACGCCTCCGGCGTCGCAAAGTGCATGACACGCCCGCAGGTGGTTCCGCACACTTGACCCGCACCAGCACCTCTGCGATTTTTTCCCCATGCCGACGACGCTCGAACAAGTCACCAAGGAAGCGATGGATCTTCCGCCGCGTCAGAAGCTCGCGCTCGCGGAGTTCCTTCTTGAGAGCGCGGAGGCCGCCGCCGATCCCGAAGCGGAGACGGCGTGGGATTCCGAGATTCGCGATCGCATCCGCGCCATTGACGAGGGCCGCGTGGCCGGAGTTTCCTACGAGGATGTGATGCGCTCGGCGGAAGCGCGTCTGGTTCCGTGAACATCCGCTTTGTCGAAGAGGCGCAACGTGAATTTCTCGATGCGATCTCATTCTACGAGGAGGCACGCGCCGGGCTCGGGCGACGATTCAAGGACGAGGTGGATCGAAGCATCTGATGGATTGCCGATCACCCCGAGTTATACCGCCTCCGACCGGGCGCATATCGCCGCATCAATCTCCGGGTGTTTCCTTACTTCGTGCCTTACATCATCAGGGAACAGACCTTGTGGGTTCTCGCTTTCGCTCACGGCAACCGCAAGCCGCTCTACTGGATTTCCCGACGCAACGAAGTCGCTTAACCGTGCGCGCCCGCCCGAGTAACGCGGCTGGAAAATCCCCGAAATCCTGCTCAGCGGAAACCACGCGGACATCGAGCGCACGAAGCAGCGCAGGCCGGATCTGCTGCCGCCGGATGTCGGTTAGGCTAAAAGTGTAGTCCACCCATGAACCAGTTAGTCGTAATGCTTCTGATCGGATCATTCATAGCATGGTGCTATGCTCTCAACTTTCGACGTGAGAAGTGGGCATTTGCCGCATGGTTCCCATTCACTGCAGCGATTGTGTGCGGGACGCTGGCATGGCTTTCCGTTATTCCTGACTTGGGCAATTCCGGCGGCGGGGCTGAAGGTGGCTTCG
Organism: Chthoniobacterales bacterium; assembly: GCA_038238025.1. Lineage (GTDB taxonomy): Bacteria > Verrucomicrobiota > Verrucomicrobiia > Chthoniobacterales > Chthoniobacteraceae > SXWH01. The sequence goes on along the minus strand of JBBRYC010000038.1, from coordinate 52,896 downwards.
CGGCACTCGGGGCTGCCATGGTATTTTGCTACCTCCTGATTTGCCCCGTTATCCTTCTTGTTGCCATCCGATTTCGTCCCCAGCGTCTTTCACCGGGCGCTGTTGTTCCGACTGTTGTTCTCGTGGCAGTTGGAGTCCCATTTCTTTGGGCTCTGGCATCACACGCTGATACAGTTCCCGTTCATTTGAACTTCAAGACGACTGATGGCTCGGCGATCCCTAACGTCGCAATCACCTATGAGACGCGGAACCGCGTTGACGGCTTCGCGGCGAAGCCGCTCAGCGGCAGCGTCCGCACTGACGCGAAAGGTGAAACAACGGTTTATACCAGAACAACCCACGAAGTTAATCTTCAGTTCAAATGTGATGGCTTTGCGGCCACAAGCATGTGGATTGACCGGGCTTTCCCAAAGTTAGCGGGTTACCAGTGCCGCTTGACTTGGCAGATTCAGTTGCCGACTGGTCGTTGGCCCCAGACCAAGGATGCGATGTGGGATCTTGCGATTGCGAAAGAACTCACTGCCACGATTTACCTTCCACGAATCAACGAGGCTGTTCTGCCATATCCCGAATACCATCCAGCGTGGGCCAAAAAATGAAGATGCGCACGCCCAGCCTTTCACGTCAGCACCGCCCTGACGTTTTTTCATGACCCGCACCACCCGCCCCGTCCTCGACATCCGCGGCCTCGTCGTCCATCGCGACGGCACGCTCATCCTCGACCGGCTTGACTGGCGCGTGGAGCGCGGCGAGCACTGGGTCATCCTCGGCGCGAACGGCTCCGGCAAGACTTCGCTCCTCAGCGCGCTCACCGGCTACCTCACGCCCAGCGCCGGCGAAATCGAGCTCCTCGGCGAGACCTACGGCAATTCCGACTGGCGCGAACTACGCAAGCGCGTCGGCCTCGTCAGTTCCGCCATCCGGCAGAAAGTCCCCGACTGGGATCCCGCCGGCCTCGTCGTCATCGGCGGAAAATACGCCATGCTCGACTACTGGGGCCGCGTCACCCGAGCCGACCGCGCCGAAGCCGCGAAGGTCATGCGCGCCACCGAATGCGCGCATCTCGCGGAGCGGAATTGGGGCGTGCTCTCGCAGGGCGAACGACAACGCGTCCTCATCGCCCGCGCGCTCATGGCGAAGCCCGCCGTGCTCATCCTCGACGAACCCTGCGCCGGACTCGACCCCGTCGCGCGCGAGCAATTCCTCGGCTTCATGCAGCGCCTCGCCTCGCGAAAAATCTCGGGGAAAAATTCACCGACGCTGCTTTTCGTCACGCACCACGTCGAGGAGATCGTCCCCGCCATCACGCACGCGCTTCTAATCCGCGATGGCCGAGTCACCGCCACCGGCCCCGCGCCGAAAATCCTCACCAGCGCAAACCTCACGCAAACTTTTTCCGCCCCGCTCCGCCTCCGCCGCAGCAAGGGACGCTGGACGCTGCACCGCGCCCTGCCGAAATAATCTGCCAAGGTGTCTTGAATTTCTCACGCGGTCGTACGGGCGGACAGGCGGCGGGAAGAAGCAGTCCAGGGCGTTAGAGCGGTTCAAGTTATTCTGCAGCCGTTTTGATCGGCAGAATGTCCGCTCGTGCTGAGGGCCAACGGCGCGTCTCCATGCCAGCCCAGCAACGCCTTGGGTCATCGCCAAAATACAGGACAAAGCCTGAAAGGGCGGCTCCATCTTTGTCACGCCCGTTCAGGGCTTTGTCCGTTATCATCCGGTTTCCCAGGGCGTTGCTTGGCTGCCATGGCTCGCACCGTTGGTGCTCATTGCCCCCGCACCGGCTACGACATTATTTGAAATGCTCTACCCCCACAGGCGTGATTCGGGCTGAAGCCCCGAAATTAATTTGCGGTCCCGTCTCGCAGCGGCAGCCAACCTGTCACGATCCCGCGGCCGGGGTGTTGCGTGCGGTCGTTTTCTCGACCTTGGGCTGTGTCGATGTCTTGCAACTGCGCATGAACCACGCTGTCGCGGCGACCTCGACCGCGAAAATAATCGCCAGGGTAATCCAGATTTGTTTCATGGTTTTTTGTTGAGACGGTTGCGCAACGCTCTGCCACCCGCCGGCATGACACGCGGCGGGGCATCAGACGCTCCCGTGTGTGCGGATACACTTCTCGTCCGCGTTTGTTACACGAACCGGAAGTTTATTTTGAGAAATCGTCGGGTGACTTCCCTGCAACCGATTACGCCTTCTTTGCGAAGAAGCCGAGCACCGTGACCACCTTCCCCGCAATCCAGTTCACTGCCCTGCCGATTTTCCCCGGCCCCGGCCCGGGATCCGGGTCGGGGATGTTGGGATCGTTGCGCCACCTCGGGTGGTGGAAATGGATGACGAAATCGCCGTTGTAGGATGCGGCGGCCTTTTCGAAGGTAATCTTGCCGATCGGTTTCCAGTCCGCACCTTCGAGGGTCTTGTTCAGGATTCCGCCGATTCTGCCGGCATCGGACACTTCGATCTGGAAGACCAGATCGTTCTTCCTGTCCGGGTATCCGCGCTCATAGATTTGCGTGAGCACCTCGTCGCGGAAGTCCGCGGTCTCTTCGTCCCCGCCGATCTTTTCGCTGATGACCCTTAGCTGCATGAATTGCGGGCAGCAGGTCGCCTTGCCTGCCGGCTTGTTCAGTTCGGCGATCTCATACAGTTGGCGGATGGTGGTGCGGCGATCCGCGCGCATCAGTGCGAAGACCGTGAGCAGCAGCGAGCCGAGGCCGAAGCCGCGCTTCAGCGGGCTGATGTTGGGTGCATTCCGAAGCAGCGCGTCGCGGATGCTTGCCGTGGTGCTGCCGCCAAGATCCTCCTGAGTGATGAAGCTGGCCGGAATGCACTTATCCGTCGGCTTCTCGGTCGGATAGATCTTACCCACGAGGCCAAGCGTGCGGACTTCACCGCGCCGCACCGAGAGGCCCGACGAATAGCGTGCGATGATGAGGCCCTTTGCATCCTTGGCAAAGAAGCCCGTGTATTTGGTGTCCTCAGTGATTTCCCATTTGCCCGAGAGGCAGATGCCGTTCGGATGCAACAGTCGCTGCACGCCCTCCTTATCCGGGCCGCCCCAGCGGAGGTCGGCTTTGCTGGCGACGGTGCGCGCCGCCGCGTCCATCAACAGGAACCGCTTTGACAGCGAAAACAGCCCCTGCGCGATCGTGGCAAATGTCGTGGGATAGACAGGCAGCGCCTTCTGCGGCTCTGTGCCCCATGTGGGGCCGTAGTATGGCTCGGACATCACCGCATCCCGGACTTCCTGAAAGGTGGAGCCTTCATATTGCCGGTCTTCCACCACGGGCCTCTGGGTGCCGAGCGGCGTCACCATTTCACGCGCAGCCACGGCGATGCCGCGGCGGATGCCGAGCGCATAGAGTGCGGTAAGTCCGAGGGCGCCGATAAGTCCGCCGCCAATGAGCATCCTGACGAGCTTCTTCTGCGGCAGCTTTTGCGAATCCTTCACCATCGGATTAGGCTGCTCAAGCTTGACCGGGCACAGCAATATCACACCCACGATGCTAAGGAGAAGGACCGCGCCTTTCCCGAGAACGCCGCGCACCGCGAGCCATGCGAGGAAGCCGAAGACGACGACGCCGATCGTGAGACCGAGCCACAGGCTGTACCAGACGTCCTTCACGAAATCCGGCAATCCGATGGCCGCGCTGTCCGGGGCGTCGGGCACCATGAAGCCGCCGTCGAAGGTCGTGCCGGGTGCCGCGTGTTCTGCCGTCTCCCGCGCGGTCCAGCGCGGCGCGAGATAGGGGAAGTCCTTGCGGAATGGCTTGTCATTCGTCGTCGCGCGAGGGAACTGCCTGGACTCGGCATAGGATAGCTCGACCAGGAGCGTCTCGCCGGCGTCGGCCAGTGTCGCGGCGACATCGTCTTCGAGCCAGCGGCCATTGGGGAACTTCGCGGGCCTGCGCAGGTCATAGACCATGACATCCGGCGAACTGTCGTAGTGCCGGTGGGCTTCGAGCGGCCCAAGAAAGGTCGCGAGGATATTCTCCATCAGGTCCGGCTTGTCATGCACGCGGGTGATCTCGGCGACATGCTTCGAGGGATGCAGCCCGTTCAGATAGCCAAACCGCGGCAACTGCGTGCGCAGCGAACGCCCGACGTGATCGCTTTGCTTCCCGTTGGGTTCGTGCGTCGTGGCCCACAGAAGGATGGGCCCGCCGGCTGCCGGCGTGCCATCTGGGCGGCGGATGTTCTTCAGCGGGATGCTGGTGACGATGCCCACGATATTGCTGCGGAAAAATCGCGGGAAAATAAACGGATCGTCGAATACTCCGGTCTGGATATTGATCGCGCCGTCCTTCCACTTCTTTTCGGCGACCACATCGCTCATGCCATTGAGCGAGCGCCGGACTTCGCTCACCATGTTAGTTTCACCGGGGATTCCGTCAATGCGGGCACTTGCCAGCGAGGCCTCGGAGTTCTCGCCGTCGGGCGAATAGGCTAGGTGGAAATCAAGCAGGGCCTCCTCCGCGATGGAGTCGGGCTTGCCGATGATGCCGCCATAGAGCCGCTGCATGGATTCATCCGACTGGTGCTGTCCGACGAGCGCGCCGCGGTCCGCCAGCAGCTTCTCCAGCCTCGCCTGAGCGGTCTTTTCGCGCTGGCTCGGCTCGCCGGGGAATGCCTTGCGTGCGGCGTCGCGCTCCTCGGTTGCCGATGCGATCTCCTTCCCCGCGTCCACGAGCGTCGCCTGGTAGTTCCTGCCATCGCGGGTCTTTGCAGGGTCAAAGAAGCGCACGTCGGGATTCAGGTCGAGATGCACGCGGAAGGAATACTTGGGCACGTCATTCTTGATGCCGTCGATCTGCCACGGGAGCAGCCGCCGGCGGACGCAGAGGCTGATGATAAGTTGATCCGCATCCTTCATGCGCTCCTGATCGAAAATAGGCTGGCGATCCTTGTCCACGACGAAGGCGTGGAGGTCTGTGATATTGGCGACCGGATCGTCCTGAGGCTTGAAGGCATTCAGGCTCATCGGGTCGGCGTGATCGGATGCAAATGCTCCGAGGCCCATCCAGCCGAGTGTCAGGATAGTGGCACGAATGCCAGAATGGGATTGTTTCATAATGTCTATGCTTTGGGCTGTGATGCGGGATTGCGGAAGAGTGCGCCCGCGGCGGTGTATCCGAGCTTGCGGTAGCTCTCCCATTGCTCGTCGTCGAAGGTTTGATCCGAGGTGGGATCGTGCGGGAATTTTTTGTTCGAGTGAGCGTATTGCGTGATGTCGAGGGCCTCGTCGCCGATGAGGTTGGGCTTGATCAGCAGGAGCCAGGTCGTCTTGGGCTCTTTTTCGCCTCGGTGCCGGATGCGGGCAAGTGCCGCGTATTTCTTGCCGTGCTCTTTGTCCCCTGGGTTGCCCTTGATGTCTTTGAGAGAGCCTATCGGGCCAGTCGTAAGATGATCGTCATCTATGCTCACCCATTTGCGCACGTATGCCGGCGGGATAACTTCCTTCCCGTCGGTCAGGTCTGAGCGTGTGAAGTCTTCGGGACTGACAAATTCGACCTCTGCGCCGAAATCCACGCGCACGAGTCGCACGAGATTTGCCAGGTCCAGATAGGTGTAATCCGGGTCGCCCGTGGCGTCGGTGAAGATGATGAAGGGCACTTTGCGACGGATGAGTTCATACATCGCCGTGTTGTCGAAATGCCCGCCGTCGGAGAGATTCCAGAACTCACGCGAGGGGCCGTCGAAGCGACCGCGCCACTCGGCCACGAGCAACTGCTGCGCACGGAAGACTGCGCCGGGGAGTTCCTTGATGCGGCGCCAGAGATTTCCAGGGAAGCGCCCGGGGCGTTCGGTGGCGGTGATGCCGGAATCCCACCAGAAGCCGAGTCGCACATTGCAGATGCCCATGAAGAGCGCGAGGAACGGATTTGTGGCCCGGCCATTGCCAGTGGAAAATGCCGCGCCGGACACCGCGGCCCAGTCGCCGAGGGACAGGCTTTGCACGACGGCGGGTTTGCCGTCGCGGCGGCCGAGCGGGTGGAATGTGTTGGGATCGGAATTGAGGAGGATGGGATCGAGACTGGGCGAGATCGAACCTTCGATATCGATGCCTTCGAGACGGCGGCGCAGCTTCAGCCACCACGGTGCTTCGATGACCTTGGACCACCGCGCGAAGTAACGCAGGCCGACGCTGACGCCAAACGATCCGACGGTCATCGGCAGGCCATTGCGCTCGCGAATCTCACGCTGCGAGGCGTGATCCACGGTCTCATTCACGCACACGGAGATGAGATGCAGCGGGCCGCCGTGCTGCTCGGGGCGATACTGCGAGTGCGGGATGTCGTCGCCGGGATGCACGATCTGGACGTCCGCGGCGCTCGTGTCCGCGCCCTGCGTGCGTGCCGGATTCGAGGCTCCGAGGAAGGTGCGCTTGAGGCGCGAGGCGTACGTGTCGTGCAGGGACGTGTAGTTCAGGAGGTCAAAGGCCTGGCCGATGACGAGCGAGAACGCGAGCGCGAGCAGCAGGCAGCCCCATGCCCATTCTGGTTCGAGGGCGAGGAACAGGGTGTGCGCGATGACATCCATCATCAGCAGCAGCGCGGTCGTGAGCACCGCGCCCAACACCTTTTCCTTCGTGTGGCCCTCGGACTCGCCGTCCTTTGCCTTTGGCAGCAGAGCCATGGCCCGCGCGCGCAGCTTGTGCAGCACGGGCGAGAGCACGAGCAGTACGGAGATCATCCCGGTCAAGGTGCGCGGGCTGGCGATGGTGCGTGCGAGGGTGTCCAGCGCGACCCAGAGGATGAGCACGAGGAAAATCATCAGCGCCTCGCCGAGCCCGCGCGTGAGCCGGTTCCGCACGATGGAACCTTCGGCGCGGGATTGCTCCACCGTGTCCTCCGGCAGACCGCGCCGTGCGAGTTCCTGCCAGATCCACGCGAGGCCGAGCACGCCGAGCACCGCCAAGCCCGCGATCCTTCCGCGGCCCGGCAGCGCCAGCGCGAGCGATGCACCGCCGATCAGGACGAGCCACGCCCCGAGCGGATGGGGCGGATGTGCGCGGTAAGACAGGCGCTTCGGTGCCAGCCAGAAGCCCAGCTTCAAAGGCAGGATGAACAGCGCGAGCACGGCGAGCGGCAGCCACCACCAGAGCGAGAGCGACGGCTGCAAGCCATGCCACGCCGGCAATCCGGGCGGCTGCGGGATGATTTTTTGAAAGATGGGAAACTGACTGACTCCCGCGAGCGTCCCGAAAAACGCGATGAGCACCGCGCCGATGACCAGATGCACCGTGAAGACATTGCGGAAATAGATGGCCGCCGCGCTGAGGATGTCGTCGGTGCCGCTGGAGAAGAGATAGTTCGCCTGCGAACGCAGCCAGCGGAGCGGACCGCTGTCGTTCGACTTCAGCAGCTCCTCGGCGCGCGCGCAGGGATCGGCGACATCGGCGACACCTTTGCTCGTGAACAGTCTTCCCATGAAGCTGCCCGCATACCCGCCGCCGGACACGGTGGACATATAGTCCAGATGGCGAATCCTGCCTTTCTTCGCGAGCGCCTGGAGGACGCCGAGCGAAAACGTGGCGCTGCGGATGCCGCCGCCCGAAAGCGCCAGGCCGACGATGCTCTCGCGCGCAACGGCGGGCTCGGGCTCTGCCGGCCTTTTGCCGCCGGTCAACTCGTTGTCGCCATCCACCAGGGCGCGCTTGCGACGCTCCTCGATCGCCTTCATTTCAAAGTCGCTGATCGCCTCGGGATAGGTCGGGTCAATTCCTTCGGTGAGGATCGTTTCCGCCGCCTTCTCGCTCATCATGAAAATGGGCGCGAGAATGAAGTAACCGGGAATCTTCGGAAACACGGACGCATCCACGACGCGCAATCCTGCGACGCCATGCACCCTGAAGTGGCTGTCGAGCACGGCGTGCTCATCCTTCAGTTCGGCGACATCCTTCTGCCACTTATCGCTGCCGATGCGGCAGGTGCCGCACGCGTGGTGCCCCCATGCCTCGTTCCGGATCCAATCGCGCAGGGTCGTGTTCGTGGCTGCGATGTAATCGGCCGGCTGGATCTCGCGCGCGAATGGCGAACCCGGCTGGGCATTGACCTCGCGGATGGATTCGACCGTCTCGGCGAGGGCTTCAACGTCCTTGTCGGCCTCCTCCTTGGAAACGCCTTCGTCAAACGAGTGGAAACATATCTCCGGCGTGTCGAACGGATCCGTGCTGCGGAGGCGCACGGTGCCGCCGTTGTTGCGCGTGTAAGCCTTCAGGATCACCCACGTCCAGAGATTCTGCTGATCGCGCGGCGCGTCCTTGTAAGGCCGGAGCAACTGCTTCGAATAGTTCCAATAGTAACCTCGGAATGTCGCGGGTGCGCCAAAGGTGAGGAGATCCGCCCCCGGACGATCGGGATCCGCCGAACTGGATCGCTGGAGGATCGCGAGCGTACCGCCATTGCTGGTATAGAGGCCGGTCTTATCCTTGCGCCATTCGGCGAGCTTCTCGTCGGTGGTGGATGCGGGATCAAATGAGACGGTCGCGAGGGACTTGAACTCGTCGTTGAGTTCGCTGACGACCGTGACTTCATAGCGGTCCTGCAAATTCCTGCCCACGCCCTGGAGATTGATAGGATCGTGGAACCGCTCGCCTTTTGCATTATGCAATCCCGGCAGCTCGATGCCCCGCTCCTCATGCGCGGCCACGTCACCAATGCCGCTAAGATTCAGGAGTTGCGGCGTATTGAATGCGCCACCGCACAGGACCACTTCGCCGATTGCCGTCCCGCCTTTCGCGTGCTTCTCATTCGCATGGCGGACAAAATATGATTCATCCTTGCCGGCCTTCGCGTGAGGGTGCATGGGGCTGGCGCGATAGAGATGGTCGCCCTTCACACCGAGGACCCCGATGGCGCGCGGCGGCGTGCTGTTGTCGAAGATCACGCGTTTCACATGGACGCCTTTCGCGATGACCAGACGGCCTTCGCTTTCCGGCTTCGAGTTCACCTCCTTCTGCGTCTTGAGGATGAACTCGCGCACTCCGACGCGGCTGCCTTTGAGGGAATCGCCATGCTCATCCACGACAGGATTGTCCGCCGGCCCACCACCGCCGCCTGTGCCGATGGGGATAAGGTAAACGTTCCCATCGGGGTTGTTTGCGCGTGTCGAAATGTCGTTTGGATCGAGCGGGCGCACAAAGCCGAGGGTGAGAAGAAAGCGCTTCAGCGTCGCGGTGAGCGGGCTGCTGCGCTTGAGCACCTTGAACGCAGACTTGATCAGCACAGTGGTCAGTTCCCTGTCTGTATTGATGATCTTCCGGACGAGCCAGAGTGAGAGGAAGCTCGTGGGCTGCCAGCCCTTCTTCCCGTGCCCACCCTGATCGAGGAGGGACTTAGGGTTGATGAACCGCATCAACGCGAGGTAGCCCTTGAAGAACAAGCCAAAGAACTTTGCCAGGACGCCCATATACTCGTCCACATAGAGGCACTGCTCCATCTTGGCGAAATAGGGCTGCATGTTCTTCGCGCTCCATGAGGAATCATTGGTAAGCCTCGCAATCTCGTCCCAGTCGTGATCGTTCGGGCGGATCACGATCATCGCATGGTGCGCCGTGCAGCCGCCGATGCCGGAACTGCGCGGATAGAAAATGCCACCCTTGCCAGAGCCCGCGCTGGGCGCAGCAGGCAATGCCGGATCATAGGGTGGCATCGGTTTGCCCCACATCTTCAGGTAATCGTCGGCTATCTTCTTGCGGTCGTCTTCATTGAGCGGATCGCGTGAGGGTTCATATTTGTGATCCAATATCTGCTTCTTGTCGTCCGAGTAGTGCCGGACTGAGAATGACCAGCTAAGGCTCGGCTCCTCCGTGGACGCACCGTGGAAAAGCGGTGCCTCGCCGAGGATCTTGGCATCGTCGGGATTCTGAAACCTCGCATCCTTCCCATTTTTGGCGAGGTCTTCTGCCGCGGCTTTCCGCAGCTCTTCCTTCGGGTCTCCGCCAGCCTCGATGAGCAGCACCTTCTTTTTAGCCAGCGCGAGCCGGCACGCAAGCGGCCCGCCGCCTGCGCCTGAGCCGACGATGATATAGTCGAATGGTGACTCATTCTGGTGCTTGGCGCTTGTTATAAATGCCTGTTCGTCGGCAATGACCGCAGGCGCAGTGGTGGGGGTGACTTTCGCACGCATAAGAGGCGGGATTGGGCTGAGGGTTGATGGGCGCTCAGAGGGTCTTGAGGAAGGCGATGAGGTCTTCCTTTGCCTGATCGTTTTTCACCGGATCGGGATCGAGCGTCTCGCCGAAGAGATGGCCGCGATCCAAGACGAAATCCGGGCACTTGCTCGCATCCATCAGCGGTTGTCCGGCATTCTTTGCGAAGACCTTCCATGCCGCCTCGCGCTCAAGTCCCTTCTTCTTGATCTCAGCCGTGGCGAGGATCATGGAGACAAGCGCCTTCGGGAGCTTCGGCGATGCCGGGTCCATGCTCATCATCAGGTTCACCGGCGTGCCGCGCGGGATTGGGCCGACCTCCACCGGGAAGGGGCCGACAGAAATATTTGCCAGCGGAATCTTCAGCAGCGCGCGTCCATTGATGAAGCTGTCCGCCGCCCAGCCGATCAGCCCCGTAAAAATGGCGAGCAGGAGGAAGAATGCGCGGGAGAACCTGGGCAGTGTCGGCTTCCACCTCGATCCGAGATAGAGCGCGATCAGCGCGGTCACCACGGTCGGCCACCATGCGTGGCTCATCGGATAGGTCATGCGGAAGACCGCATAGATGACCCCGAACAACGCCAGTCTTAGCAGGAGTCGGGCGCTCCTGTTGCAATCCGGCTTGGCCTGGATGAAGATGACTCCCAAAGCGGCGAGGAAGGCGGCGAGCACCCACCAATGGCGGGAACTCGTCTCAAGCAGACGCGTCGCGCCCATAATCAGGACGGCGATGGTGCTGCCGCCGCCGCCGAGCCCGCTCAGCGCGAGCAATGCGGCGACGAGCACGGCGATTCCGATCAGCGTGATGCCGAGATAGCGGGGCTTGCGCTTCCATGCCAGCCACAGGAACAGGATGACGAGCACCACCCACAGCCAGCGGGAAATGAAGGACGTGACCCCTTTCCCGGCGATGCCCTCGATGAGCGGACGCACGAACTTGGCGGCAAATGAGATATTTGCATCCTGCGGCAGCCGGTAGATGAATCCCTCGTCCCCAGCCGCGGCCTCGGAGCCCCCGCCGCGCAGGTCGCCGGGACGGGTCACGATGCGCTTTGGATCGATCTTATTCGCGTCATTGGCCTGCACCTCGTCGAGCCATGCGAATTCGGCCTGCGACAGTTGCAGTGAGCGTTCAGGCCGCTTGGCCACCCAGAGCATGCGGCGCATCCCATCCATGAACTGCACGAGCCGGCCCTTCACCGACGGATCCTCCATGAACACGCCGAGCGAGTTGTTATGCAAATAGGGTGCGGTGGCCCACAGGCTGATGTGGGTCGCGGGCCGATAGTATCCGCGCCCTCCGCCCGGCGAATCATAGGTCGCCGGTGTCTTGCTGATGGGATTGAAATATCCGATGGTCCCGACGGCGGGCAGCTCCTTGTACGTAAGGGAGCTGAAGTTGTCCCACACACTGTCCTTGATGCCATTCGTGGCCATCGCGCGACTGGAATTCGTGCCGACGAGTGTGACCGGGATGCGGATTTCCGAGGACAGGTAGTTATCCTTCCAGAATGCGTGGCCATCCGACATCGGGTCGCCTTCGAGCGGACCGGCATCGGTGACCAGGGCCGTCAGCCGCTTCGTGTAGTCCTTGTAAGCGGGGCTTTGCTTGAAATCCACCCAGTCATTCGCATCCATCGGCAGCGCATATTTGGCATCGGCAGGTGCGGGCTGGGTGTCCCACTTCTGCCCGCCTGCCTTTCTCGTGAAGCTAAGGTCGAAGCCCTGCGGCTGCTTGCTGGAATGGCAGATCGCGCAGCTTTCCATCCACACCTTCCGTCCGTTAATCCGCTGATCCTTGGTGTTCAGGGCCAGCGCCTTTTCCGCGGCGATGCTCTGGGTCTTGCCGTCGGGTTCCTTGGCTGCGGCGAGCTTCATCGGCTGCGTGCTGTTATGCGGTGCCGTGGCGGGTGGCAGTGGGGCAGTCACCGTCTTCGCCGGGGTGGCGCCATATTTGAGCGTGAAATATGCGGCGAGATAGTTGGTGCGGATGTCTTCGTTCACTTTCCAATAGACCGAATTCCGCTGGCAGGTCTCCAGCCGGAGCGGGCGCTGTTTTTTGAAACCAATCAGCGGATTGTGGCAGGTGGACCATTCCTCATAGAAGGTGCCGATATTGAGATACACCCGTGCGAGCGCGCCGAACGCGCCGATGGAATCCGACCCATCCACGAGCACGCGCGGCGTGTGGCGCCAGTCCTGGTTGTCGCGTTTCACAGGCCGGGTGGGATCCTCGATGCTCTTGATGCGCACATTGTCCACGCTCTGCCGTTCCTCCGTGTTCATGCCTGCACGCGCGAGGCGGGCATTGATGTCAAACACGGCATTCATCGTGTTGGCATTGTTGATATGATCGGTGCTGACCAGTGAAGTGTCCACCGTGCCGGGCTGCTGGCTGGCGAGGAAGTGGAACAGAAAGCTATTGCCAGTCTGGAGGTTTCCAAAGGCGGGCTGCGGCTTCCAATACTGTGCGCCGATATTTGATGACAAGTTAGCCCAGTCGGGCGCCTCGAAATCCTTCGGCGGGTTCAGCGGGTGCGGGCCGATGTGGCAGAAGCCGCACGAGACACTGATGCGGAACGGGCGCACCAGCTCGGGATCCTGCTGGATGGACGGGTCGGAGTAATAGCGGTCATTCGTGTTGATGACGCGGTCATTCCAATAGGTGCGTGCCTTGGCGGCCGCCGGGGTCTTGCCGAAAAAGTCCGGGTTCAGGAACATCCGCAGGCCGAAGATCCCTGTGGGGAAGCCATAGACCGTGTAGTCCACGCCGTCGCCCTGCGCGGCCAGTTTCATCACGGTTTGGTTGAATAGAGCCTGATCCCCGGCCTCAAATAGCTCGGACTGCTCGGCCAGCACGCGGGCGACATAGTCATTGGGATCCGTGGCGACGAGGCGCTGATATTTCGCATGGCCCGGGGGCTGATAGGCGCGCTTTGCCTCCGCATCCCACGGCGGGGACTTGAGGATGTGGCCGCTGCTGGCATAGCCGTCCGGCAGGTCGCTATTTTTCTGCCCCTCGGGCACTGGCAGATCCAGATAGAGGCCGAGGATTTTCCTCGAGGGGTCGGAGTTAATCTTGTAGCCGGGTTGGTTGACCACTCCCTTGTCCTTAAATCGCTTCCCACGGTCTCGCGAATCCAGCAGCACGAGGAAATCCGTGATGCCAAAGCCATCCTGCGCGAGCCAATTCCAGAAGCCCTCGTTGCCTCCGCCCCACAGCAGCCAGGTATTGCGTCCGCGGATGGCATTGCGCTCCTGTTCGTCAATGACGCCGTCGCCGTTCGTGTCGAAATTCAGCGGCTGTAGCGGCGTGTCTTTTCCCGCCGAGACCATGTCCATTTGCCAGAAGAGGTCGCGCGACTCCGCCGGGAAACACTCCGGGATCCGGGGCGTGATAGGCGTGCCTTTCATCGTCTTGCCGCCGAGCGGTTCGTCGAGCGGCTCGCCTTTCACCGCATTCGCGCGGAGTTCCTCCACTTTCTTGTATATTCCCTGCACATAGTCCGGCGCGGGCTTGGCCGGCACCGGCATGGGTGACTGCGGGGCGGGCGTGTGGACGGGATCCGCGTGCAGTGCGAATTTCAGCCCGATGGCTACGGCGATCACAGCGGGGAGCGCCCACAAAGTCCGGGAATGGCGGGGGATGTTGTTTTTCATGTTACGTGAGTCGGATAGGTTGGGGAAAATGAGAATCAGCGGGAATGCGGAGGTGTTCTGTCGTTTGAAAAGTTCCACTTGCGCCACGGCCTTGTTGGGTGCTTGTTGGTGAGATTGTCAGGATTCGGTGGTCGTTGAAATAGGACGGGCGTCCTTTTTTTCATGGGATGTTCGTCCTATTCCTTTCGTAAAACGGCAGGAGCCTTTGCAGCACGGGCGAGCATCCTCAGTTTACTCTGCTCCAACGGGTTATCGCATGGAACGGATCGGTTTGTCGGGGCTATTTTGACTGCGCGGCAGCGGGCTGTATCACCCCGGCGTCCGGCTCACGGAGTGAGTTTTGCATTGCATGCATTGACAAAACTCGCCTCCCTGCCGGGCGGAATCCGGTCGCCATCTGTTTTGCAATTGCATGAAGCCCAAACTTTTCATCGTGGATGATCACCTCTCGATCCTCAGGACGCTGGAATGCGCCCTCCCGCTCCTGCTCCCCTGCACGATCGCCGGCACCTGCCGGAGTGCAACCGAGGCGCTGAAAGCCATCCCGCTCGCCATGCCCGACGTGCTGTGGGTGGATGTGTGCCTGCCCGGCCTCGACGGCCCGGGGCTCCTGCGGGTGCTGCGCGCGCGCGACATCACGCTGCGCGCCGTCCTTTTCACCGGGAGCACCGACCCCGTGCAGATCCGCGAGGCGATGGCATCCGGCCCGTCGGGCTTTGTCTCAAAGACGGACGACCTGTCTTGCTGGCAGAAGGCGCTTGAGGCGGCGGTGCAGGGCGGCACCTATTTTTCGCCCATGATCGCCGAGGCGTCGAAACAGGTGCCGCACGAGGGCCTCGCGTCGCTCACCGATCCGGAGCATGTGGTCTTCGGCCTCGTCGTGAAGGACCTCAGCAAGGAGCAGATGGCCGACATGCTCGGCATCTCCCCGCACACCGTCCGCCACCACCGCGAACGCATGATGAAAAAGCTCGGCGCGCATTCCGTGGCCGAGCTGTGCATCATCGCCTCGCGCGTCGGGATGCTGGCGTAGGGAGGAAAAGTGATGCCATCACGCCTTCAAGCGCAGGCTTGAGTCGGCGAACCATCCGGCAAATACTCGTCCGTCGTGAGCACTTCGCCCAAGCGGTTCCGCATCGCCTTCTCCTTCGCGGGGGAAAAGCGCGCATTCGTCAAAGAGGTCGCGGCCCTATGAAACGTCCAGCGTCCACATCGAAGCGCCTCGTCCGTTACTTTGTTTCCTATGCACACGCGGACGGTGCGCTTCCGGGCAAGCTCCTGGCCGAACTGGAAAAACAACTCGGTGCCTGCAAGGACTTCACCTTCGAGCGCTGGCAGGACACAGACCTCCTTGTCGGTGAAAAATGGCACGACCAAATCCAGCAGGCCGCTCGCAAATGCGACTTCGGCCTGCTCCTTGTCAGTCCTGCATTCCTCGGCAGCAAATATATCGGTGAGCACGAGCTGCCCCACTTTGTTGGGAGTGGAAAGCTCTGCATTCCGGTCGGCCTCTGCCGCATTGACTTCAAAAATCAGGATCTCAAGGGGCTGGAGGAACTCCAAATCTTCCTGCACGCCACCGCGCACGGCAAAGCGCGCAAGTGCTTCGCTGATTGCGGAGGCAAGCTTGCAGCCGATTTCGCCCACGCCCTGTTCGGGCAGATCACCAAGCGCCTCGGCAAAATTCGCAGCCCCAAGTCTGCCGCGAAACCAGCCTTGAAGAAATCCGCACGCAAATCGAAGCCCGCTCCCGCCGCGAGCCATCGCCCCTCCAACGCGATCAACCTCCCGCACCTCCCCTACTTCTTCGGCCGCACCGACGAATTGAAGAAGCTCGCCGACGCCCTCTCGCCGAAGACCCGCACTTGGGGCGCGCTCATTGACGGCCCCGGCGGGATGGGCAAGACCTCGCTCGCCATCCGCGCCGCCGAGGAGTCCGCCGCGAACTTCCAGCACATCTACTTCCTCTCGTCGAAGGAGCGGAAGATGACCGCGGAGGGCGAGCGCAAGCTCACCGACTTCGTCGTGCCCGGCTATCTCGACATGCTCAACGAGCTGGCCCGCCTGCTCAAGCTCCCCGACCTCGCGAAGCGCCCCGAGGGCGACCGCGCGCGGCTGCTCATCGAGGCCCTCGCCCCCGTGCAGGCCCTGCTCATCCTCGACAATCTCGAATCCCTCCCGAAGGACGACCAGAACCGGCTCTTCGAGTTCCTCAGCCAGCTCCCGCCGGGCTGCAAGGCCATCGTCACCAGCCGCCGCCGCACGGATGTGGACGCGCGCATCATCCGCCTCGGCAAGCTGGAGCAGGACGCCGCCCTTAAACTCATCGCCGAACTCGCCACCGACCGCCCGCTGCTCGCCAAGGCGACGGAGAAAGAGCGCATCCACCTTTACGAGGAGACTGGCGGCAATCCGCTCCTGCTCCGCTGGATTGCCGGCCAGCTCGGCCGCGGAAGCTGCCGCACCCTCGCCGCCGCGCTCGCCCTCTGCCGCGACGCGGCCAAGGAGAACGACCCGCTGGAATTCATCTTCGGCGATCTGCTGGAGACCTTCACCGAAGCCGAGACCAGGGCCCTCGCCGCGCTCAGCTACTTCACGCAGCAGGTCGAGGTGAAGCTCATCGCCGAGCTGGCAGACCTCTCCAAGACCGCTACGGAAACCGCGCTCGGCGATCTCTCCAGCCGCGCCCTCGTGATCCCGGATGATGAGGAAAAGCACTTCGCCCTCGTGCCGATGGCCGCGGACTTTCTGCGTAAAAAGCGGCCCGAGGCGATTACTGAAACTGGCAACCGCCTCGAAAAGCACGTGCTTGCGCTCGTGCTCAGTAACGGATTCGCCAATTACAATCGGTTCCCAGTTCTTGACAACGAATGGCTCACCGTTTCTGCCGCCCTGCCTAGTTTCCTTTCTGGTTCTAACCATCGGTTACAGGCTGTTTGTGACATGCTCACACTTTTCCTCGATTATACAGGCCGATGGGATGAGCGGCTTGTTCTCGCTCATGATGCCGAACATAGAGCAGTAATAGAAAAGGACGACTTTCATGCGGGCTGGCGGGCCTTTGAAGCTGCCATGGTGCACTGCCTGCGCGGTCAAACAGACGAGATGAAAGCGTGCGCTGACCGTGTCGATGTTTACTGGCATAAGGCGGCGGCCGGTGTTCGCGAACAAGCGGCAGCTATCTATCTGCGTAGCATGACACTTCGTCAGGAGAAAAAAAATGACGCAGCAATCGCGGCATTACGAAAAGCCATCGATCTTTGGCGAACAGCAAGCCCAGAAAGCACTGACGTAGCAGCTGGTCTAAACGCTCTAGCAATGCTTGAAAGAGACTCTGGTATTCGTGATGCCGCTGAGCGTGATTACAAAGAGGCGTTGCGTATCTACCGAAAGTTGGATTCCGCTGAAGGAGTCGCAGCTACGATTGGGAACCTTGCCGAACTTCGATTGGACTCTAACGACTGGGTCGAAGCTGAAATTCAAGCCCGGGAGGCTCTATGCTTAGCAAAAGAAATTGGGAGAAGAGAACTACTCGCAGCGAACTCTCACCGCGTGGCAATGGCTTTGGTGCGACAAGGCAAAGCTGTTCAGGCACTTTGTTTCGCCCGCGATGCTGTTGCGATTTATGCTCAACTCAGTTCACGTGATCTTGAAGAAGCCCGCACCACCCTCTCCGAATGCCGTCTCGCCTTCGCCCTAGAGCGGCTGAACCACGGCTGGACCTACAACACCACCACGCTGGAGGGAAACACCCTCACGCTGGAGGAAACCCGCGAGGCGCTGTCAAACCCGGCTGCCGTCTTCCCCGGCAGACCAGCGACGGACACGGCGGCGACGCGGGCGCAGGGCGCGGCGTTGCAGGTCGTGGCGGAATTCATCCGCGACGACCGGGAGTGGCGCGCGGAGGATCTCTTCCGTCTGCATACCGTGCTCATGCAGGGCTCCACGGTGGACAGCATGAAGCCCGTCGGCACCTGGAAGATCGAGGACAACGGCACGTCCATCAAACTGCGCGGCAAGATGCAGTGGAACGACGCTTACGCCGCCGCGCACGATGTCCCCGCGCTCATGGCCGCATGGCTCGCCGAACTGAACCGCCTCCGCGACGGCAAGGGCGATCCCTTCGAGTCCCAAGTGTGGCTGCACGCCTGCTTCGCCCGCATCCACCCCTTTGCCGATGGCAATGGCCGCATGGCCCGGATGCTCGCAAATATCCCGCTGCTCGCCGCCGGCCTCGACCCCGTGGACATTCCCGCCACCGCGCGCGACCGCTACCTCGCCTCACTCGCAAGCTGGCAAATCGCCTGCGGTCCGCCGCGCCCCGGCGGAGAACTTTTCGCAAAGCCAAAGCTGCTCGCCGATTTCCGCAAGCTGTGCAAAGCCAGCCGCACTTCGTAGCCACCGGCGGGTGGCTCACCTCGCGAGCCCCATGACGTGAAAGCGGCAAAGAACCGGCAGGCATTCCGGTGGATCGCATGATGCGTTTCACCGAAGCCCCCGAAGCAGCACGCCAGCACCTCCCATGAAACCGGCACACCCGAACGGCAACGCCTGCCATCCGCACGGCGGGATTCGCCATCCGCATGGAATCACGCGGCGGACGGCGATCCAGGCCGGCGCGATCGGGCTGCTCGGGCTGGGGATGAATCACGTCGCGGGACTGCGCGCGCTCGGCGCTCCGCAGACTGCGAAGGCGAAATCGGTGATCTACATTTTCCTCTCGGGCGGGCTGGCGCAGCACGAGAGCTTCGACATGAAGCTGGAGGCGCCCATCGAGGTGCGCGGGGAATTCCGCCCGATCCGCACGAGCGCGCCGGGCATCCACATTTGCGAGCACCTGCCGGAGTTGGCGAAGCGCGCGCACAAGTTTGCGCTGGTGCGCTCGATGACGCATCCGTCGAACGACCACTCGGCGGGGCATCACATCATGCTCACGGGGAAGAGCGATTTGCCGCTGGGCTTTGACCCGCGGAAGTCGAAGGAGACGGACTTCCCGAGCATCGCGGCGATCGCCGGCCGCGTGCTGCCGTCGCGGAACAATCTGCCGCCCGCCGTCGTGCTGCCGGAAAAATTGCGGCATCGCGAGGGGCGGATGATCGGCGGGCAGTTCGCGGGGCAGATGGGCAGGCAGCACGATCCGTGGTTCATCGAGATGTCGCCGTATCACCCGGCGCACTACGGAGCGTTTCCCGAGTATCTTTTCCACCACGAGCGCGGACGCGAGACGGATGCCGGGCTCATCTACGAGGCGCCGCACCTTTCGCTCCCGCAGGGCCTGAGCACCGCGCGTGTGATGGATCGCGTGGCACTGCGCGGCGAAATGGAGAGGCAGTCGCGGCTCGTCGAGGGCACGGTGGAAGATGCGGGCCTCGACAAATATCGCGAGGCGGCGGTGTCGCTGATCACGAATGGAAAAGTCCACGACGCCTTCGACATCAGCCGAGCGGACCCGAAGTGGCTGGATCGCTACGGGCGCAACAGCTTCGGCTGGTCGCTGCTCATGGCGCGGCAGCTCCTCGAAACCGGCGTGCGGCTCGTGCAGGTGAATCTCGGCAACAACGAGTCGTGGGACACGCACCAGGCCGCGTTTCCAAATCTGAAAAATTTCCTGCTCCCGCCGATGGACCGCGCGGTGAGCGCGCTCATTGATGATCTCGATTCGCGCGGCCTGCTCTCGGAGACGCTCATCGTGATGGGCAGCGAATTCGGCCGCACGCCGCGCATCAAGAGCATCCCCGGCGCGAAGCTGCCCGGCCGCGATCACTGGGGCGCGAGCCAGACGATCTTCCTCGCAGGCGGCGGTGTCCGCGGCGGCACGGTCATCGGCGCGACGGACAAAATCGGCGCATATCCCTCGGAATCCCCGCAGCGCCCGGAAAATCTCGCCGCAACGATCTACGAAGGGCTCGGCCTGCCGCGCACCGTCGAGTGGCACGACCCGCTGGACCGCCCGCACTCGATCTACGACGCGGAGCCGATCGCCGGGCTCACGTAGGTGGGTAATTTCCGTAGCCGCGCTTGTGAAAGCGCGGGCTGATCCTCTTGGTGCGAAAACAAAGTTGGCCCGCGCTTTCACAAGCGCGGCTACATGCGGGCTAAGGCACCCCCGCGTTTCGGTTCATCTAGCTTTGTGATCCCCGACTGGAAATTTCCCCGCAGCCTCCTCCGCCACAACACGGTGCTTTTTGCACTGGTGTTGCTCGTGCTGCCCGCCCATGCCGCGCTGAAGCCCGGCGAAACCGCCGACGCGATGCGCGTGCTGAAGACGAACTGCTTCGGGTGCCACAACGATCAGAAAAAGAAGGGCGGGCTCGTGATAACTTCGCGCGAGTCGCTGCTGAAGGGTGGCGACGACGGTGCGGTGCTCACCGTCGGCATGCCGGAGAAAAGTCCGCTGCTCTCCTCGCTCGCCGCCGATGCCGATCCGCACATGCCGCCGAAGAAGCAGATCGCCGCGGCGCAGATCGAATTGCTCCGGCGCTGGATCACGGAGGGTGCGCCGTGGGATGCCCTGGCGCTGAAGGATCAGCCCTCCGCACCGCGCACGGTCCCGCTCGCGGCGCTGCCATCCGCGTATCGCCCGGTGCTCGCGCTCGCGCTGTCGCCGGATGCGAAGCGCCTAGCCCTCGGCTGCGGAAATGAAATCGTGCTTTACGACGTGACGGGCAAGGAACCGGCGCTCGTGGCGCGTGCGAGCGCGCATCTCGATCCCGTGCAATCGCTCGCGTGGAGCCCGGATGGAAAACGGATCGCGACCGGCGCGTTCCGCCGCGTCGTGCTGTGGAATGGCGAAACGCTCGCGCAGGAACGCGAGATCCCCGGCGGCCTGACCGATCGCATCACGGCGCTCCGATTTCTGCCCGAGGGAAAACAACTCATCGCCGCGGATGGTCGCGCGGCGGAGGAGGGGACGGTGCGCATCATCGAGATCGCGACGGGCGCAGTCACCGCGTCGTGGCTCGCGCACAACGATACCATTTTTGATCTCGCGCTGAGCCGCGACGGGAAGCTGCTCGCGACCGCGGGTGGCGACCGGCTCGTGAAAATCTGGGACTTCGCGACGCGGAAGGAAATCGCGAAACTCGAGGGCCACACGGCGCAGGTGCTCGCAGTCGCATTCGACGAAAAGGGCACGCAACTGATCAGCGGCGGCGCGGATCAGGATCTCAAACTGTGGGATGTGAAGACGAAGGAGCGCATCAATTCGCTCGGCAGACACAGCGCAGCGGTCACTTCGCTTGTGTGGATTCCAAATGGCCCGACGATTTTTGCGGCGTCCGATGGCGGCGATGCGCAGAGCTACACGGAGCTTCAGGCGCACAACGGCACGCAGTCCTCGGGCTCCGGGAAAGAGCGGAAGCTCGCAGGTGCGGAGAGCGCGCTGCACTGCATCACGGCGAGCGCGGATGGCACGCGCGTCTTCGCCGGCACGCAGGACGGACGTGTGATCGAGTGGGACAAGGACGGCAAGCAGACGCGAGCCTTCGAGGTGCGCGCGAAGACGGACGCGGTGAAAAGTGAGCCGCCGAGTTTTGTCCGGGACGTGCTCCCGATTCTGAGCAAGGCCGGCTGCAATGCCGGCGCGTGCCACGCGAAGCCCGACGGGCAAAATGGATTCCGCCTCACGGTTTTTTCCTTCGACCCGCAGACCGACCACCGTGAAATCACACAGGAGGCGCGCGGGAGGCGCATCTTCCCCGCGTCGCCGGAGGAGAGCCTGCTCCTGCTGAAGCCCACGCTCGCCGTACCGCACGAGGGCGGCGAGCGCATCGAGAAAAACTCCGAAGCGTACCGCACGATCGCGCAGTGGATCCGCGGCGGCATGGTCTATCGCGCGGACAACGAGCCTTCGCTGGATCGCCTGACCGTCGCGCCACCCGAGCGCACTTACAAAAAATCCGAGACGCAACAGCTCACCGTGAAGGCGCGCTACTCCGACGGCTCCGTCCGCGACGTGACGGCGCTCGCGAGCTTCAACTCGAACGACAAGGAAATCGCGCGCGTGACCGAGGACGGGCTCGTGCGCACCGGGAATCTGAGCGGTGAAGGAGTCATCATCGCGCGCTACATGGGGCTCGTCGGCGACTCGCGCGTGAGCGTGCCGGCGGACAAATTGCTGCCGGACGAAAAATACACCGCGCTGCCGGTGAACAACGTCATTGATGAAAAGGCGTACGCGCACTTCAAGCGGCTCGGATTTTTTCCCTCGGAGCCGTGCAGCGATTCGGAATTTCTGCGCCGCGCATCGCTCGACACGATCGGCGTGCTCCCGACGCCGGAAGAGGCGCGCGCATTCCTCGACGACACCGATCCGAAAAAGCGCGAGAAGTTCATCGAGCGGCTGCTCGCGCATCCCGCGTGGGCGGATTTCTGGGCGAACAAATGGGCCGACCTGCTGCGGCCGAATCCCGATCACGCGGGCATCAAGAGCGTTTACGTGCTCGATCAGTGGCTGCGCGAGAGCTTCCGCGCGAACAAGCCCTACGATCAGTTCGTGCGCGAAATCATCACGAGCGAAGGCAACACGCACCGGCACGGCCCCGCCGTGGTGTATCGCGACAAGCGTGAGCCTGCCGAATTCACCACGATGTTCAGTCAGCTTTTCCTCGGTGTGCGGCTCGACTGCGCGAAGTGCCATCACCATCCGAATGAAAAATGGGGGCAGGAAGACTTCTACCGCTTCGCCGCATTCTTCGGCCCGATGGGCCGCAAAGGCGCGGGCATCTCCGCGCCGATTTCGGCGGGAAATGAGACGTTCTATTTTGCACCGGGAAAAACCGTGAAGCATCCCGTGACGAACGAGGTCATGCAGCCGCAACCGCCGGACGGTCCGGCGGTGAAAGCAGACGACAGCGCCGATCCACGCCGCGCGCTCGCCGACTGGATGACCGGTGCGAAGAATCCGTTCTTCGCGCGTGCCGCGGCGAACCGCGTGTGGGCCGCGTTCTTCGGGCGCGGCATCGTGGATCCCGTGGATGATTTCCGAATCTCGAATCCGCCCTCGAACCCTGCGCTGCTCGACGCGCTCGGGCAGGAATTCGTGAAGCAGAAATTTGATCTCAAGGCGCTGATGCGAACGATCCTCCGCTCGCACCTCTACCAGCTCAGCGCCGTGCCGAACGACACGAACCGCGGCGACACGCGGAATTTTTCCCGCGCCTACCGCCGCCGTCTGCCCGCCGAGACGCTCGCAGACGCCATCGCGGACATCACCGGCGTCCCGGACAAATTCCCCGGCATGCCGCCCGGCAGCCGCGCGATGCAGGCGTGGACCTACAAGATTGATTCGCAGACGATGGACGCCTTCAGCCGCCCGAATTCGAGCAGCGACTGCCCCTGCGAACGCGACGCGAAGCCAAGCATCGTGCAGGCGCTGCACCTCATGAACTCGAAGCTGCTCCAGGAAAAACTCGCGAGCACCGGAGCACGCTCGCGCACGCAGACGCTCGTCGCCGGCAAGCTCACACCCGAGGAAATCGTGACCGAAATCTACCTCGCCTGCTATTCGCGCAAGCCGGCCGACGATGAGCTGAAAATCGCCGCCGCCACATTTTCCGCCGAAGGCGCGACCCGCCGCACCGCGACCGAGGACGTGCTTTGGTCGCTAATGAACTCGGCGGAATTCGTTTTTAACCACTGAGATCATGTCCACCATCCACCGCAACTGCACAGGCATTTCACGGCGCGACTTCCTGCAAGTCGGGCTCGGCGGGACGCTCGGGCTTGGGCTTTGCGATCTGCTGCG
The DNA here is from genome assembly GCA_038238025.1 of Chthoniobacterales bacterium. Classification (GTDB taxonomy): domain Bacteria; phylum Verrucomicrobiota; class Verrucomicrobiia; order Chthoniobacterales; family Chthoniobacteraceae; genus SXWH01. Next base: position 29,337 of record JBBRYC010000038.1, on the reverse strand, counting down.
GATGCGCGCTTCGGCGGCGGCTTCATCGGGTGCGGCGAAGAAGAACGTGAACTGCATCATGATCTGGATGGATGGCGGGCCGTCGCATTACGAGACGTTCGACCCGAAGCCGGATGCGCCGGAGGAGATCCGCGGGACTTTCAAGACGATCCCGACGTGCGTGCCGGGTGTGCATTTTTCCGAGCCGGTGCCGGAGCTGGCGAAGTGCTTCGACAAATTCACCGTCGTGCGATCGATCGCGCACAAGGATCCGAATCACGGCGGCGGCAACCACTACATGATGACCGGTGCGCCGACGCCGGTGCCAGTCGGGTGCGGTGCGTTTGTCACGTTTCATCCGTCGTTTGGCTCGATGGTGTCGTATGATCGCGGGGTGCGCAGCGGGCTGCCGGCCTACATGGCCGCGCCGTCGAACACGCGCAGCGGCGGGCCGAATTTCCTCGGTGGCCAGCACGCGCCGTTTGTCATCGGTGGCGATCCAAATTCGGATGGCTTCCAAGTGCGCGACGTGGTGGTGCCCGCGGCGATCTCCGAGGGGCACGCGAAGTCGCGGCGCGATCTGCGCGCGTCGCTGGATCGCATGGTGCGCTTCAACGACAAGGTCACGGACGATCCGGCGGTGGTGTTCGACAAATTTTACCAGCAGGGATTTGATCTGGTGTCCTCGACGAAGGCGCAGGCGGCTTTCGACATCAGCAAGGAGGACGCGAAGATGCGCGACCGGTACGGGCGTTCGGATTTCGGCCAGCGGATGCTGATGGCTCGGCGGCTCGTGGAGGTCGGCGTGTCGTGGGTGACGGTGAACTATGGCGGCTGGGACGATCACCGGAAGCTGTTCGAGACCTACAAGGGCAAGAAGCTCGCGACTTTTGATCAGGGACTCTCGGCGCTGCTCACGGATCTGCACGAGCGGGGGCTGATGGAAAACACACTGGTGCTCGCGCTCGGAGAATTCGGCCGCACGCCGAAGATTAACAAGGACGCAGGCCGCGACCATTGGCCGCACGCGATGTCGGTGCTGATGGCGGGCGCGGGGATTCCCGGCGGGCAGATCGTCGGCGCGACGGATGCGAAGGGCTACAACGCGTCCGAGAATGTGTACCGGCCCGAGGACTTCGCGGCGTCGCTCTACACGAAGATGGGCATCGATCCGAACCAGGTGCTGCACACCGCGACCGGCAAGCCGGTGCATCTCGTGAACGAGGGGCGGATGATCAAGGAGCTGTTCGTTTGAGGATGTCCAGTGTGACGCCGGTACGGCCCTGCGGGCGGTTTAACATCGAACATCTAACATTTAACACCCAACACCTAAGTCGCGACGCTGCTGCGCCGGACGTTCATTCTTCGATGTTAGGCGTGAGACGTTCGATGTTAGATGTTGAGCGCCGCAGGCACCTCGCAATCCTGTTCAGCGCCATCCTCCTCACAGCGTCATCCTTTGCCGCGGACCCCGTGCTGAGTCACCTCAGCCCCGCCGCGGGGCAGCAGGGCACGACGGTCTCCGTCACGGCGTCGGGGAAATTCGATCCCTGGCCTGCGCAGGTCTGGGTGGACACGCCGGGCGTGGTTTTCAAACCCGGCAAGACCGCGGGAAAATATGACGTGGAGATCGCGAAGGACGCAGCGCCGGGGCCGCATCTCGTCCGGCTTTTCAATGCTAGCGGCGCGTCGGCTCCGCGCTTTTTCATCGTCGCGCGCGAACCGCAGACAGGCGAGGTCGAGCCGAACGACGACTTTCGCGCGCCGCAGAAGATCGCGGGCCTCCCCGCGACGATCAACGGCAGGCTCGACAAGGCGGGCGACGTGGATTCGTTCGCCGTGACGCTGAAGCGCGGGCAGACGCTCGTCGCGTGGCTGGAGGCGTATGTGCTCGCGTCCACATTCGACGGGATGCTGCGCGTGGTGGACACGGACGGGCACGAGCTTGCGTTCAATCACGACGGCCGCACGCTCGATCCGTTCCTCGCGTGGACCGCGCCACGCGATGGCACATTCATCGTGCAGACGATGGGCTTCGTCCTCCCGGCGACTTCCGGCGTGGCGTTCACCGGCGGTGAAGGCTGCGTCTATCGGCTGCATCTCACGGCGGGGCCATTCGTGCGCCGGACGCTGCCGCTCGCCGTTGCGCGTGGAAAAAAGACGCCGGTGGAACTCGTCGGCTGGAATCTCGCGTCCACGCACACGGAGATTGATGGCACGCATTTTTCCGCGGACGCGACGGCTGCCGAACTCGAACTGCCGGGCTTCGCCTCGGAGCAGCCGGTGATCGTCAGCGACATCGCGGAGATTTTGGAGAAGGAACCGAACGACACCGCGGCGACGGCGCAGACCGTCGGGATTCCGAGTGGCATCACCGGCTGCATCAATCGCCCGGGCGACGAGGATCGCTTTGCCTTCACCGCGGTGAAGGGACGCGCGTACGAGTTCAAGGTGACGGCTGCACGGATAGGATCGGCGCTCGATGCGTGGCTGAAGATCGAGGGCAAGGACGGCAAACAGCTCGCGACGAACGACGACGTGAACGGTTTCCGCGACTCGGCGCTCACATGGACTGCGCCGGCGGATGGCACGTTCACCTGCGCGATCGGCGACGTGTCGCACCACGGCGGCGACGAGTATTTTTACCGGCTTGCAATCACCGAGGCCGCGCCATCGGTCGCCGCGACGATCGGCGTGCAGTCCGCGAGTGTGCAGTCCGGGAAAAGCGCGGACGTGAAGATCGCCGTGAAGCGCACGAACGCATTCAAATCGAAGCTGCAACTCGCCGCGAAAAATCTCCCGGACGGTGTGACTGCGATACCAGCGGATGTGCCGGACAAAGACGGCGAGGTGACGCTGAAACTGACCGCCACCGCCGATGCGAAACCGGCGAGCCAGCCGTTCACGCTTGTCCTCCGCGAGACGGAAGGCGGCATCGAGCATCCGGCGCGTTTTTCACTGGTCGCCACGTCGGAAAACAACGGCGTGCCGCAGGGCTACACGGAACTGATCATCAATTCGACCGATCAGCTCTGGCTCACCGTCTCCACCGAGCCGGTGAAGAGTGAAGAGCCGAAGACCGGGAAGAAAAAGTAGTCCCGCGCTTCAGCGCGTCTTGGCGCGCAAGTGCGAAGGGCGCGTACGACTTGCCTACAGATTCTGCGAACTATGCGGAGCGAGGCGCGCTGAAGCGCAGGACTACTGTAGTGCCGCGTCAGCGGTGAAATGATGGGTCGGTTTTCGAGTCCGGCTGCTGTGATTGGTGACTGGTGAACAGTGACTGGTCCTCCGGTTTTCACGAGGCAATCATGGATGGAGACCAGTCACTTCTCACCAGTCACCAGTCACACCCTGTGCGCGTTCGGGGAACCCATCACCTCACACCTGACACGGCAGTAGCGTCACGCGAGAAATGAGGGGTTCGTGGGTGCCTTTGCCCCGAAGGGGCTACGGAAAATAGCCGGGGGTAAAGCGAGGAACGAGTGACACCCCCGGACTTGCATCCCAACGCGAAACCGCCCCGGAAGGGGCGGCGGAAACTGGCTGCGGACCTTCCGGCGCACCCTTCGGGGCGCATTTGAATCGCCCGCCCATCCGGGGGCGGCGCTCGTTCCTCGCTTCGCCCCCGGCAAGTGTCCGATGCCCTCCGGAGCCGAACTGCTGCGGTACCATCATGCCACGACTGACAGGGCACTACTTTACCGCCGCGCATTCGAGACGCTGCTCGGCCTTTCTCAGAAATCCCCGCCGCCACCGGAATCTCCACCACCGGAGTCGCCTCCGCCGCCGAAGTCGCCGCCGCCGGAGCTTCCGCTGTCCGATCCGTTGCCGATGTCGCCGCCGGAACCGGAGTAGTCGTTGTCCTGGCCGGAGAAGCCGCTGTCGCCGCTGTTTGTGTCGTTGCGATCGGCACCGTAGGCGCTGTTGCCGTGGTTGCTGAACTGATCATACATCCACATGCCCGCCGCTGCGCCGAACATGCCGCCGATGAGTGAACTGAAAAATCCGCCGCCGCCGCCGCCGCCGGCCTGCCCCATCGCGGAGCCGCCGCTCGCCCTGCCGGAGATCGCGCGGATGATGCCGATGACGACCCACACGACGAGGCCGATGATGATGGCCGGGATCAGCCAGCCCATTCCGCCACCCGAAGACTGCGCGGGATGCGACGACACCGGCACCGGTGCGCCGCCCGTGCGCGGGCGGTTCGGCAGGTGCGATTTCATCGTGGCGGAGACAAAGTTCACGCCGTCGCGCAGGGCCTCGTCATATTGCTTCGCGCCGAGTTTGCCGATCATGAGGCTCACGAGCGCAGCGCGATCCTTCATCGTGAAGGCAAGTTGCTGCGTCTCCGTGCCGACCTCAGCCTGGAGGTGCGACGGGTTTTTCACGAGGAGCACATAGACGCCATTCACGCCATGCTGCTTCGCCAGCTTTTTCGCCCACTGGTCATACATCTGCGACATCGCGGCCTTGTCCTGCGTGTTCACGCCGGTCTTCACGTCCGCGGGGATTTCCTTGAAGGTCTCGACGAGCACGCCCTTTTTCAGCGTGCGCTCCATCTCGGCGATCGTCTTCACGGCGTCGGACTTTGCCTGCTCGGAGAAAAATGCGCCATTGTCCACGACGCCGCCCGATCCTGCGTGGCTGACGGCCGTGCCGAGGACGAGCATCGCGAAGATGCCGGCCAGACATGCAAATGCGCGGCCTGCGCCGCCAAAGATCCGCAGGCTGCGTGACGATGGGAGACTGCTCGTGGTGTTCATAGGCCCGGAAGATACCGTGCATGCGGGAAGACGCAAGCCGGGCGGGGCGCTGGGCGCGGCCGAGTTTGAAATCTTACATCGTTGTCTTGCTCTTGCTCCTGCTCTCTTTGCCTCGGTTTGAGAGCAAGGGCACAAGCAAAACAAAGAACACGAACCGCCCGACACTCAATTTTCAAATTGAACCACTGCCGCAGGAAGATCGACATCCGTGTGGCGAGCGGTGACATTGCGCCATGCCGAAACCCAGCACCGTGCAGGAGCCTGCGCCTCTCCTTGCCTACCTCTTCGCCACCTGGCCGGAGGAGAAGAAAAAGCAGATCCGCACCTGGCTGAAATTCCAGGCGGTGACGGTGAACGGGCGGCCGGTGGCGCAGTTCGACCATCCGCTGAAGCGCGGCGATGTGGTGGCGGTGCGCTCGGATCGTTTTGCGGTGCCGAAGACGAAGCTCGGCGGCGGGATGAAGGTGTTCTTCGAGGACGCGCATCTCATCGTGATCGACAAGCCGTCGGGCCTGCTGAGCATCGCGAGCGAGGCGGAGCCGGAGAAGACAGCGTATTTCCAGCTCACCGAATACCTGCGCCACGGCAACCCGCGCGCGAAGGAGCGCGTGTGGATCGTCCACCGGCTCGACCGCGAGACTTCGGGGCTGATGGTCTTTGCGAAGACGCCGATGGTGAAGGAGACGCTGCAAGGGTCTTGGGACACTTTCGAGAAGCGCTACGAGGCGGTCGTGGAGGGGAAGCTGCCGTCGGAGAAGGGGACGTTCGAGTCGGATCTCGATGAGACAAATCCGTACAAAGTCCGCAGTGCGCCGCGCAGCGATCTGACGCGCCACGCGGTGACGCACTGGCGCGTGCTTGCGAAAAGCACGTGGCGATCACTCGTCGAGCTGACGCTCGAAACGGGCCGCCGCCATCAGATTCGCGTGCATCTCTCCGATGCGGGCTGCCCGATCGTCGGCGACGAGAAATATGGCGCGAAGAGCGATCCCGCGGGACGTCTCGGGCTGCACTCGTGCGCGCTGCGCTTCGTCCACCCGGTTACGCGCGAGGAGATGCGCTTCGAGTCGCCGCTGCCGAAGGATCTCGCGGCGCTGGTGCGCGCGCCACGATCCGGAGATTAAAGGAGAGGCAGCTACTTCAGCCCCTCGACGACCTTCAGCACGTCTTCGGCGTGGGTTTTCGTCGTGGTCTTTTCGGTCATGTTCCAGACGATCTTGCCGCCTTTCACGAGGAACGATGTGCGCTTGTAGATACCCGGCTTCATCGCGGGCACGCCGAAGGCCGCGGCGACCTTGCCGTCGTCGTCCGCGATGAGAGGGAAGGGGAACGTGAACTTGTCGCGGAACGCCTTTTGCGCCTCGGGCTTGTCGCCGCTCACGCCGAGGACGTGGATGCCCTTTGCGGTGAGCTTGTCCCAGTTGTCGCGGAGGCCGCAGCCCTGCGCGGTGCATCCGGGCGTGTCGGCCTTCGGGTAGAAATAGACGAGCGTCGTGCCCTTTGCATAGGTGTCCTTGAAGCTGACGGCTTTGCCGTCCTGATCCTTGGCGGTGATTTCGGGTGCCGCGGCTCCGACGCCGAGCGGGGCGTCTGCGGCGAAGGTGAGCGCGGTGAGTGTTGCGGTGGCGAGGGCGATCGTGAGGAGTTTCATGGTTGTTATCGGGTTTGTTGTCTTATGTGGGGAGTTAGGATAGGTGGCCGGTCTTCTCTTATTCTTATTCTTAATCCTATTCTTAATCCTCCGCTGCGGCTGTCGGGATTGAGAATAAGAATAAGAATACGATTAGGAATAAGAGGAGAGCAGCAGTGCTACTGCTTCACGTCATAGCAATACACATAGTTCTGATCGCGCAGGTACAGCTTGCCATTCGCGACGACCGGGTGCGTCCAGATTGCGCCCTTCGGATTTCGGATCGTCGCCTGCGGGTCGAGCTTGAAGCGGCCTTTTTCGCTCCAGCCATTCGGCGAGGCTTCGGCGAGCACGACGGTGCCGGTCTTTTCGCCGAGGCAATAGAGCATCCCGTCGGCGCACGTGAGCGCACCTTTTTCCAGCGCGGATTTTTCCGTCCACTTCACGGTGCCGTCGGCGAAATTCATGCATGTCCAGCCGCTCTTGTTGCTGTGGCCGTAGAGCCAGTCGCCCACGCGCACGACACCGCCGTGGTGGTTCTCGAGATCCTTGTTGAGGAAGACATTCGTCGCCTCGCTGCCGCTGACTTTCACCTTCATGCAGCCGACGCCGTAGCCGCTGCTCACGAAGACCTCGTCGCCCTTCACGATGGGCGTGGGGATGACGGCCGTCTTGCCGCTCCACGGCGTGCGCCACAGGAGCTTGCCGCTCGCCGCATCCACGCCGAAGAGCGTCTGCATGACGAGTTGCACGTATTGCTTTTTCCCGCCGAGCGTCGCGGGGACGATGGAGGAATATTGCGCGCCCTCCGTGATGTCCGCGCTCTGCCACAGGACCGCGCCGGTCATTTTGTCAAAGGCGGCCATCGTGCCTTTCTCGCCGCCGGGCGTGGCGAGGACGAGCTTGCCATCCACGAGCGGCGATTCGGTGAAGCCCCAGCCGGGCTTTTTGCCGCCGAGGTCGGACATGGATTTTGTCCACAGCACCTTGCCGTCCGAAGCCTGCGCGCAGACGAGATTGCCGGTGCCACTCATCGCGTAGATGCGATCCCCGTCCACGGTGGGAGTGCCGCGCGGGCCGTCGCCCCAGCCGTTGCTGAGGACATCGCCGATGCCCGCGGTCCACAGCTCCTTGCCGGTCGCGGCGTCGAGGGCGAGGAGGATTTCCTTCCCATCGCGCGTGCCGAGCGTGAAGAGCTTCCCGCCCACGACGCTGAAGCCGCTGTAGCCCATGCCCGCGTTGTCAAAAAGCCACACGCGCTTCGGGCCGGTCGCAGGCCACTGCTTGAGGAGGCCGGTCTCGGTGGAGATGTCGTCGCGGTTCGGCCCGCGGAACTGCGGCCAGTCGGCGGCGGTGGCGAGTGAGGAAATGGATACGGCGAGGATGAGTGCGGGGAGTTTCATGGAATTGATGGGAGGTTTGTCGTCGGGCGCCGTGCTTCGTTCAATCCTGTTGTGCCGGCGTTCGTAGGAAAAGTGTGCGTCGCTGCGCTGCCTGCCAGGCGCGGCAATCAGTTCCCCGGCGGGCGATCACCGGGCGGTTTCGGCGGCGGATTGCCCTGCGGATTCTGCGGCTTGCCGTTCTCGGTCTCCGGCCCGCGGCCTTCCTCGAAACGCTTCCGCGCCTCGGCGAGCAGCTTCTTTTCGTCGTCGTTCAGCGTGTCGCCGCGCTGCTCCTTCTCGTGCGCCGCGCGCGCCCTGGCCCAGGTGAATTCCCCGCCGCCCGGCTGTCCTTCGGCCTCGCGCGCTGCGCGGCGTTTTTGCGCTTCCTCCAGGAGCTTCTCCTCCTCGTCCGTCAGCTTGTCCCCGCGCTGTTTCTTTTCAAAAATCGCGCGCAGCCGTTCCATCTCCGGCCCGCCCCCGCCCATGCGCCTGCGCATGTCGTCGGCCAGCTTCTGCTCGTCCTCGGTGAGCTTCTCGCCGCGTTCCATCTTTTCGCGGATGGCCATCATCTTCTCGCGCATCGCGGGATCGGGGGCGCCGCCGGGGCCGGCCTGCCTCTTGCGCATGTCGTCCACGATCTTCTGCTCGTCGTCAGTGAGCTTTTCGCCGCGATCCATCTTCTCCTTGATCGCGCCCAGCTTCTCGCGTTCCGGGCCGCCCGGCTGCGCGTCGCGCATGCGCTTGGCAGCGTCGAGATATTTCTGCTCGTCGTCGGTCAGCTTTTCGCCGGCCTGCGAACGGCGGAAAAGTTCCTTCGCGCGCTCGATGTCAATCGGCTGGTCCGCAGCGCGCGACGGCGCGGCGGCATTGAGCGTGAGTGCGAGGATGCCTGCAAGAATCGGGAGGGGCGTTTTCATTCCGCCGATGAACCCGCGTGACGCGGCGAAGTCGCGCTTGATTTCCGTGCCGGCATTCCGGAAGGCGCGTGCGGCGGCGCATCGCAGCGCCCGCCTCACATTGCGCGGGCTGAGGGATTGTCCCCACACACCCGCTCCCCATGCACAATGATCCCGAACGCTCCGCAGCCGACTCACCTGCGCTCTCCCGCCGCAGCTTCCTGAAATCCTCCGCGACCGCCGCGCTCGGCACCACGCTCGCCGCGGCGGATGCGTCCGCTGCCGAAAAGCCGCGCCCCATTTCCATCCGCGAGGAAAACGCGAAGGAGGGCGCGCGCGACTGGCAGCTCACCCGTGTTCGGCTCGACAAAAATGGCGGCTTCCGCGCCCCTGCCGTCGAGGGCTACTGCTCGCGGCAGTCCGTGCTCGCGGGCGAGTCGCTCGACTTCATGGTGAGCACAAATCCGCCGTCGAATTTCATCATCGAGATTTTCCGCACCGGCTACTACGGCGGGCGCGGCGCACGACACATGACCACGCTCGGGCCATTCGCCGGAAAAAAGCAGCCCGATCCCGAAGTCGGCGAAAAGCGACTGCGCGAATGCAAATGGGAGCCGAGCACTTCGCTGAAGATTCCCGCCGACTGGCCGAGCGGCGTCTATCTCGGCCGGCTCACGACCGTGCCCGACGCGGACAAGCCATACTGGCAGAACTACGTCATCTTCATCGTGCGCGACACGCGCAAGGCCGACGTGCTTTTCCAGTGCAGCGACAACACGTGGCAGGCCTACAACAAGTGGCCAGACAACTTCTCGCTCTACACCGACCCGCGCGGCGCGCACGCACGCGGCGTCTCTGCGAGCTTCGACCGGCCCTACGCGAAATATGCGCAAATCTACGAGAACCCGCAGTCGCTCGGCAGCGGCGAATGGCTCTGCTTCGAGTTCCCGCTCGCCTACTGGCTCGAGCAGCACGGCTACGACGTGACGTATTGCTCGAACAGCGACTGCCTCGACGCCGCGCAGATCACGCGGTGCAAAAGTTTCCTCAGCGTCGGCCACGACGAATACTGGGACCTGCGGCAATACGACGCGATGAAGACCGCCATCGCCGACGGCGTGAGCGTGCTCTGGCTCACGGGCAACGCCGTCTTCGCCGTGAGCAATTTTTACAACTCATCGGGCGGCGCGAAAAATCGCATCATCACGCGCGACGGCCATTTCGCTGGGCTGAGCAACGACGAGGTCGCGATGGAGAAGGCCGTGTTCACGAACAACTATGAGCGCATCGGCCCCGACGAGAGCCTCATCATCGGCGCGCGCAGCATCGTGCCGTTCAATGGCGGCGGCGACTGGACCTGCACGCGGCCCGGGCACTGGATCTTCGAGGGCACCGGCATGAAAAAGGGTGACAGCATCCCCGGCCTCGTCGGCTGGGAGCACCACGGCGCGCCCGCAAAAATCCCCGGCCTCGAAGTCGTCGCCGAGGGCACGAGTTGGAAAGGTGGCACCACCCCCGCGCACTGGACCGCGACAATCTTCCCCGGCCCGAAGAAAAACTTCGTCTTCAACGCCGCGACCATCTGGTGGCCGCAAGCGATGTCATCGCCGCCCGGCCACATGCTCCCGTGGTCTCACTGGTCCCGCCCGCAAGGGCCGGACGACCGCGTCCAGCGCATCACGAAGAACCTGCTGGACCGGGCGATCAGCGGGTGACGGCCCCTGATTTCCGCGACGCCTCCGCCGTCAAAGCGGGCTATGCCTGCACCGCGACCGGCACGAGGATCGCGTCGCGCATTCCGTGGATGAGCTTTTTGTCCGCCGGGACGATCGTCGCGAGGATGCCGCCGAGCTTCGTGTCGCCACCGGCGACGAAGTAGTATGGGCACAGGCGCACGCGGCCACGCATCGTTCGCACTTCGCCGGTCGCCGGATCGAAATACGGATGCTCGATGATGCGCGAGTGGGCGAAGCGCATGAGGACCTGCGGGTGATGTGGGAAGTCGGCGATGGCGCGATCAATGGCGGCGGCCCACTCGGTCTGCGGGACATCGGCGGCGACGGTGACGCCGCGGCTGCCCCACGCCTCGGGCGAAAAGCCGCTGACCTTCAGCACGAAGTCGCGCTCCTTTTGCGAAAAGGTTTTCAGTTCGTCCCACGACGAGATATTCAGCCACGGCAGCACGGCGTGATGCGGCAGCGGCGCGGGGTCGAGCACCCACGATTGCGGGATGTGCTTTTGCAGGATGAGAAAATTGCGCTCGGTGAGTTCGCGCCGCCAGAATTCGCGAAGCGGGCGCGACCAGAAAAGCGCGAGCCACATCTTTTCCTCGATCCATGGCTTGAAGGGTGGGGTCACGCGCGTGCCGTTCGCGGCGGCGTCCATGATCGCGCGCGCAGCAGGGATGTTCGGGAGATCGAATTGCTCGAAGAAACGGTAGAGGGATTGCGGATTGCGGATTGCGGATTGCGGATTGAAATCCTCCGCGCCCTGCACGCTCCACTTCGCGCCGGATTCGTTCGCACGCTTGGCGAGCCATTGCATCTCGGGGCGGTAGGTCGCGGATTCCTCGGAGACGAGGATGTCCGCATTTTCACCGAGCACGCTGCGGAAGCCCGTGAGCATTCCATCGGCTCCGCCAACGATGTCGAAGCCGAGCGCGGCATACGTTTTTCCCAGCCATGCGGTGAGGCCGATGCCGCCGGGGACGCTGTCGAGTTCCGTGATCGAAAAACCCTCTGCGGTGAGCAGGAGGTCGGGGCGGATGACTTGCGGCACGTCGTTGCGAAACTCCTTGCGCCGCGCGAATTCGATCAGTTCCGGCGGCTTCCCGCGGTCGAGATAGTCGGCGACCCATGCGGGTGCCTTGCCGTTCGCGCTGCGGAGGTAAAGTTCGTTCGACGCGCGCTGAAAAATCGTCAGCCGGTGGCCGAGCTTTTCGAGTTCCTCGACGATCGCCGCATCGAGCCGCAGCGGCTCCGGCGAGAGCAGCCAGTCCTTTTCCGCAAACAATCCTGCGCCCGGAATCTCCGCGCGCAATCGGGCAAGGGTGTCCAACATGAACCGAAGCTGCCGCCTGGCGCGGGCGATTGCAATGTAGCACCGACCAGTGGTCGGTCCGGCGGGTGGGAGAAGGTGGCGGGTTGGCGCGTCTTCCAAGTCATCCGCAGGGCCGACGACTCGTCGGCGCTTCATTGCGCGCTCGCCTTCCGCGGATTTCGTTGAAAGAATCGCGTCTCGGGAAACGTTAACCTCCTTGTTGCCATGAAACTCACCTCGCTATTCGTCCTCCTCTCCTCGTTCACCCTCTTCGCCGCGCCGAAGGATGCGCCTGTCTCGCTCCTCGTGGACGCGTTGGAGAATCACGTCCTCAAGCCGTCGTCCGCATTCGAGCTGCGCTTTGCCGAGCCGATGGTCGCGGCGGATGCCGTGGGAAAGGCGGACGCGGAATCGCCGCTGATCATCAGGCCCGTGATCGCTGGAAAGTGGCGCTGGGTTTCCACGCAGAGCGGCGTCTTCCAGCCGAGCGCGCCGCCGCCGCTGGGCACGACGTTTGTCGTCACGCTCGCGGGCGGGCTCAAGACGGCGGATGGAAAGGCATTTCGCGGCTCGGTGAAGGAGTCGTTCAGCACGCAGGCGTTCAAGGTGAAGGGCGTGAACATGGTCGAGTATTTCGACGCGAAGGACGCGGTGTCGCAGCCGCAGGTGATTCTGCTTTTCAATGCAAACGTGGATCCCGCGGCGCTCGCCGCGCATGTGAAATTCACGGACGCGGACAAGCACAGCGTGGAAGCAACGGTGCGCCGCGCGACGGCGCAGGAGGGAGTGTTCCCCGCGTACCGCGCGGATGATCGCAGCGCGCTCACGTGGGACGCGCAGGTGCGTGAGCATCTCGCGGGCGGTCCGGCGAAGAAGCCGGGCGGGGATGAGGACGAGGAGGATGCGCCGCCTGCGCCGAAGGTCACGCAGGTTTTCAAAAACCAGATCATCGTGACGCCCGCGAAGCCGCTCGTGCCGGGGAAAAACTGGCAGCTCACCGTGTCGCAGGGCACGCCGTCGGAGGACGGGGCGTTCAAGCTGGCGCAGGCGCATGTGAAGGTGATCGGCGACGTGCGGCCGTTTGAAGTGGGCGGCGTCTCCGTCGAAAATCTCGCGGTGTCGGGAAAGAAAGTGACGCTGCTTTTCACAAAGCCCCTCGGCAAGGCCGTGAAGAAGGAGCCGGCGAAATTTGTGAAGATCTCGCCTGAGCCCGCGAAGCTGAAGTTCGATCTGGGCGACAATGTTTTCAGTGATGCGAACACGATCGTGGTGCATGGCGAGTTCGCGCTCGGGACGGACTATACGATCACCGTCGCGGGCGAAACCGCGGCGGTGCAGCCGTTCACACTCGGCCAGGCGGCGACTCGCAAGGTGAGCTTCGCGCCGGTCGCGTCGCGGCTGTATTTCCAGGGCTTCGCGGCGCAGCAGCAGCGCGCGGGCACGCGGCAGTTTGGCCTCATGGGCGTGAATGTGTCGAAGATCCGTGCGACTGCAAAAATCATCCCGGCGGACAGTCTGATCGCGGCGTTCGATGCGTATGCAAAGTACACTCGCGACGAATCGAAGGACGACGAGTTTTACCAAAAGGTGGACGAGAAGACCGTGCCTGGCACCGTCGTGTGGCAGAAGGATTTTGCATCCGACGCCGCGGTGGACATGCGGAGTGTGACGAACTTGAACTGGGACGAAATCCTCGGGCCGGGAAAGACGGGCGCGGTATTTCTCACCGCCGAGCAGCCGACAAAACCCGCGCCGAATGTGAAGCGTGTCGGCACGCAGGCGCTCGTGCAGGTGACGGATCTCGGGGTGGTGTGGAAGAATGGCGCGGATAATTTCCTGCACGTCTTCTCGCTCACGACGGCGGAGGCGGTGAGCGGCGCGACGGTGCAGTTGCTCGATGAAAAAGGCGCGAAGATTTCCGAAATGAAGACTGCTGCCGACGGCACCGTGCGCGTGCCGAAGCAGGACGAGAAGGAAGTGACTGCGAAGTGGCTGCTCGTCTCGCGCGGCGACGACCAGCACCTCGTGCGTTTCGATTCCGAGCGGGGCGAACTCAGTTTCGGCCGTTTCCGCATCAACGTCTTCGGCGATGAGGAGGACATCATGGAGGGCGAATTTGCGAATGGTGGAAAGCGCCGCGGATTTTTGTTCACCGACAGGCCCGTGTATCGTCCGGGCGAGACGGCGCATTTGAAGGGCATCGTGCGCAGCTACACGCCGGGCGAGTCGCACATGGCGGCGGGCGTGAGTGCGAAGCTGAAGGTGAAAGGGCCGAAGGGTCGCGTGCTGTTGGAACGCAAGCTCACGCTGTCGGACACGGGATCGTTCGACGTGGATATCGCGCTCGGGAAGGACGCGGTTGGCGGATATTCCGCGCAGCTATTTTTTGCCGGGAAGGAGGACGAGGACTGGAGTGACATCACATGCGGGTGGTCGGTGCAGGAGTATTCGCCGAATGCTTTCGAGGTGAAGGTCGCGCCGCCGGCGACGCCTTCGCTCGTCGCGCCGATCGAGATTCCGGTCACAGCGAAATACTACATGGGCACGCCGCTCTCGAAGGCGCAGCTCTCGTGGTCGGTGCGCGCGATGGATGAGCATTTTGCGCCGACGGGCTTCGAGGATTTTGTGTTCACCGAGGCGCTGGCCGATTGGCGGCTCCAGCAGAAGCTCGGCGGCGAGCCGCGCTTCTCGGCGCAGGGGCGCGCGGATGTCGGCGTGGATGGAGCAGTGAAAGTGGCGTTCAGCGTGCCACAGAACACGCGGATGCCGCAGCCGCGGCGCGTAAAATTCCTCACGGAGATCACGGACATCAATCAGCAGACGGTCGCGGAGCGCACGGAGTTCCTCGCGCACAGCTCGGACTTTTACCTCGGCATCCGCCGCATGCCGGAAGTAGTGCGCGAGGGCGAGAAGCTGCCGCTGCAAGTCGTCGCGATTCGCACGGATGGCACGCCGAACCCCGAGCCCATCGAGGCGACGGTCAAGCTCACGCGCATCGAGTGGCAGACGAACCGCGTCGAGGATGCGGACGAGGCGGAGAATTTCCGCAGCGAACCGATCACGCAGCTCATCGGGCAGGCGGAAGTGCGGACGGCGAAGCTCGTGCAGAACGGCGGCAAGTGGCTGCTCGCCGAGCCGGACAAAAAGGACACGTCGCTCACGCTCGACAAGCCGGGGCTGTATGTCGTCTCCGCCGTCGCGCGCGATGCGGCGGGGCGCGATGTGATCACGACGACGACGGTGAGCGTGTATGGCAAGGACCAGCTCACGTGGAATTATCGCAACCGCTTCCAGATCGAACTCGTGGCCGACAAGCCCGAGTATCGCGGCGGCGAGCAGGCGACCATTTTGATCAAGACGCCGATCAACGGACCTGCGCTCGTGACGGTCGAGCGCGAGAATGTGAAGCGCTACTTTTTCACGAAGCTCGAGGGCAATGCGCCTGCGATCCGCGTGCCCATCGAGGAGGGCGATGCGCCGAATGTTTTCGTGTCCGTGCTCGTGCTGCGCGGATCGCAGGACAGTCCGAAGAAATTCAAAATGCCCGAGTATCGCATCGGCTACACGCAGGTGCGCATCGCGCGGCCGGATGCAAAACTTTACGTGAACGTGAAGCCGTCGCGCGCGGCGTATCAGCCCGGCGAGCAGGCGGAGGTGACCGCTGAGGTACGCGACGTGGACGGCAAGCCGGTCGCGAATGCGGAGGTCACGCTGTGGGCTGCGGACGAGGGCGTGCTGAGTCTCACGGGTTTCGAGACGCCGGACCCGCTCACATTTTTCAGCAAGCTGCTGCGGCTCGATGTGACGACGGGGCTCACGATCGAGAAGCTGCTGCGCGAGGGATCGGACGCGATTGCCGAGGGGCTTTTTGAAAACAAGGGCTACCTCGTCGGCGGTTTCGGCAAGGGCGGCGACGGCGGTGTACGGCGGAATTTTCTCGGCACCGCATACTGGGCCGCGTCGCTGCGCAGCGACGTGGAGGGCAAGGTTCACGCGGGCTTCATCGTGCCCGATGGGCTCACGCGCTACCGCATCATGGCGGTCGTGCAGACGAAGCGCGATCAGTTTGGAAATGCGGAGGGCGCGTTCGAGATCAACAAGCCGGTGATGCTGGAGCCGGCGATGCCGCGCTTTGCGAATGTTGGCGACACGATGGTGCTGCGCGCGGTCGTCCACAACACGACCGAGCAGGCGGGCGAGGTGAAGGTGCGCATCCAACTCGACGCGACGGCGACCGTGGCGGAGAGCGAGCGCACGGTGAAGCTGCCGGCGAAGGGATCGGTCGCGGTGGATTTCCCGGTGGAGATTCGCGAGACGGGCGAGGCGAAGTGGGTGTGGAGCGCGGAGTTCACCGGCGGCGGCGCGAAGTTCCGCGACGCGGTGGAGTCGCGACTGAAGATCACTTTCCCGACGCCGCTGCTGCACGAGGTGAAGCAGCAGCGCGTGGACGCAGCGGAGACGAACGTGCTCGCGGGATTTGATCCGACGCTCATGCAGGGCAAGGGCGTCGTGCGCGTGAGCCTCGCAAATTCGCGCATCTTCGAGCTGCGCGAGAGCGTCGGCGAACTGCTGCACTATCCGTATGGCTGCGTGGAGCAGACGACTTCCTCGATGCTGCCGTGGCTCGGGCTGCGTGATTTTCGCGACGTGCTGCCGGAGCTGAAACGCACGGACGCGGAGTTCCAGGCGGTGATCGAAAAAGGCGTGGCGCGGCTTTTCACGATGCAGACATCGAATGGCGGGCTCGCGTATTGGCCCGGCGGACACGAGGCCGATTTCTGGGGCAGTGCATACGGCGGCCTCGGCCTCGTGATGGCGAAGAAGGCGGGCTATGACGTGGACGAGGATTCGCTGAAAAAGGTGCTCGACTACCTCAGCAAAGAACTGCGCGGCGCTGCTGACTCGAACGAAAAGTGGGCACTCTCGCCGCGTGCGCTTGCGTGCTACACGCTCGCGCTCGCGGGCCGGCCCGAGGCGGCGTATCACGAGGCGCTGTTCAAGAAACGCGACGTGCTCACGCAGGAAAGCCGCGCGCTGCTCGCGCTCGCAGTGCTCGAAGCCAAGGGCGGCAAGATGGCCGACACGCTGCTGAAGATGCAGGACAAGGCGGTCGAGGAGGATTTCTGGTTCGGCTCCGTCGCGCGCGCACAGGGCGTGCGTCTGCTCGCATGGTCGAAGCTCGCGCCGACAAGCAAGGCCGCGGATGCAATCGCGACTGCCGTTTTCGATGCGCGCGCCGATGGCCACTGGATGACCACTCAAGGCAACGCATGGGCGGTGCTCGGCCTCGCGGAATACATCCGGCGCACGGAAACGGATCGCAAGGAAGTGAATGGCGCGCTCGTCGCAGGTGGCGCGGCTTCGGACTTCAAGCTCCCGGCGAAGGGTGCGTTTTTCGAGCAGGAGTTTTCGTTCGACGTGGCGAAGGCGATCACGCTGCGGAATCCCGGCAAGGGTCGCATCTTTACGCATGTGAAAGTCGAGTCGCAGCCGAAGACGCTCGTCGCGGAGCGGAAGGATCGCGGCTACTCGATCACGCGGAGCTACCAGCGCATCAACGACGACGGTTCGCTGTCGCCGCTCGACGAGGCGCGCATCGGCGACCGTGTGCTGGTCACGCTGGAGTTTGTCGCGCCGGGGCGTTCGAGCTACGT
Organism: Chthoniobacterales bacterium; assembly: GCA_038238025.1. Lineage (GTDB taxonomy): Bacteria > Verrucomicrobiota > Verrucomicrobiia > Chthoniobacterales > Chthoniobacteraceae > SXWH01. The sequence goes on along the minus strand of JBBRYC010000038.1, from coordinate 11,994 downwards.
GGCGATTGATGACCCGCTGCCCGCGATTTTCGAGGCGGTAAATCCTGAATTCAAGACGCAGGCGATGGCCGGTCACGCGCTGTCGAATGTGTATGCGTCGGACTTCACCGAGTTGCGCGACGACCGCGCGCTGTTCTTCTCGAATTCGATGTGGCCGGGCAAACACCAGATCCGCTACCTCGCCCGCGTGCGCGCCACTGGCAGCGCCACCGCGCCGCCTGCGAAGATCGAGGAGATGTATCACCCGGATCGTTTCGGCCTGAGCGCCTCGCTCGTCGTGAAAGGCAAGGCGCTGAAATGACCTGCGGCGCGCGAGCGCAGTTCGTCCCGGGTGGAGCACGCGACTCGCGTGCTGTTTCCGGCGACTCGCCGGAAACACCGAGCGGCGCTCGCAGCACGCAGACGGTTCAAATCACAGTGCTGCTTAGAATGCCACGCGCTTCGGGTGTCTGCGGCCAGTGGCCGCAGACAGCACTCGGGTCGAGTGCTCCACCCGGGATTCTGCGCTCGCGCGCCGTCCGGATGCTGCCGTGAAGACTGCGTGTCAGTCCCGGCGCTGGGTGAAATGGCTGAGGCGCGCCACGCTCACGCTGCTCGCGGTTTTTCTCGCGGCGTGGATCGGGCTGAAGTTCGTCCCCGTGCCCGAGTCGCTGCTGCGCACACCGCCGGTGAGCGTGGAGTTCACGGATCGCAACGGGGCGGCGTTGCGTGAGAAGCGCGTGGGCGAGCGGTTCCGGCGCGAGGTGAAGTATGCGGAGATCCCGCAGAACGTGATCCACGCGATGCTCGCGGCGGAGGACAAGCGGTTCTTTTCCCACTCCGGCGTGGACTGGCTCGCGGCGGGGCGCGCGGCGGTGTCGGGCGTGCGCGCGGGACGGAAGACTTCGGGCGCGTCCACGATTTCGCAGCAGCTCATCAAGCTCTCTGTGCCGCGCCCGCGCACGCTGAGGACGAAGCTCATCGAGATGGCGACGGCGCTGAGGCTGGAGCAGCTCTGGTCGAAGGAGGAAATCCTCGCGGCGTATTTGAACCGGCTGGATTTTGGGAACATGAATTTCGGTGTCGCGGAGGCGGCGAACTATTATTTTGGAAAGCCGCTTGCCGACTTGAGCAATGCCGAGGCTGCGCTGCTCGCGGGGCTGCCGTGGAATCCCACGCGGTTGAATCCGCACACGAATCCCGCGGCTGCGAAGAGCCGGCAGGAGACGGTGCTGCGGCGGATGCGCGAATCGGGCTGGCTCGCGCAGGAGGACTGCGAGCGCGCGGTCGCGGAGCCGCTGCGATATGAAAAGGCGCGGCGGATTTTCAATGCGCCGCATTTTGTGGATTTGATTTTGCAGCGGGAGAGCGGCGAAGTCGCGAGCGCGGACGGCGTGAATGAGACGAACGTTACGCGGGAAGAAGTGCCCGCCTCCTCCCGTCGGCGGCTACAGGGGAATGTCCGCACGACGCTCGATCTGGATTTGAACCGCTTCGCCGAGCGCAGCGTGACGGAGCGGCTGGCGAGCCTGCGCGCGCAGAATGTGCGCGATGCGGCGGCGGTGGTGCTCGACAATCGCACGGGTGAAGTCCTCGCGTTCGTCGGCTCGGAGAATTATTTCGCGCCAGGCAGCGGGATGGTGAATGGCGCGATGGAGCCACGTTCGGCGGGCTCGACGATCAAGCCGATCACGTACCTGCTCGCGCTGGAGCGGGGCGACACACCGGCGACGATCGTGCCGGATGTGCCGACGGAATTTCCGACGCCGACAGGGCCGTATCGTCCGGAGAATTACCACCGCCATTGCCAGGGCCCGGTGCGCTACCGCGAGGCGCTCGCGTGCTCGCTGAATATCCCTGCGGTGAAGGTGCTGCAGTCGCTCGGTGGCGCCGCGATTTTGCAGCGGCGGCTGCAGGCGTGGGGCGTGACGACCCTGCCGAAGGAAGCGAACGAATACGGGCTCGGTCTCACGATCGGAAATGCCGAGGTGCGGCTGCTCGAACTGGCGAATCTTTACGCGACGCTCGCGCGCATGGGCGAGTGGCGGCCGTATCGGCTCGTGAGTGACGCAGACGGTGGGACAGGCGTCTCGCCTGTCGTTGTCGGACAGCCCGTCCCGGCTGTCCGCACGGTTGCGGGCAGGCGAGACGCCCGCCCCACTCCGACAGCCGCGACGGCCGTCTCACCGCTGCTCTGCTGGCTCATCGCGGACATGCTTTCGGACAATGTGGCGCGCACGCCGTCCTTCGGTGCGAATTCGGCGCTGCGCTTCGATTTTCCCGTCGCGTGCAAGACGGGGACGAGCACGGATTTTCGCGACAACTGGGCGATGGGTTACACGCCGGAATTCACGGTCGGCGTTTGGGTGGGGAATTTCAGCGGCGCTCCGATGCGCGAGGTGTCGGGCGTCACGGGCGCAGCGCCGATCATGCACGATGTGATGGAGCATCTGCACCGGCGTTTCGGGACGACATGGTTCGAGAGCCCGGCGGGGATCATCGAGCGCACGGTGCATCCGCTCACTGGCCGGCTGCTCTCCGCGCGGCGTGCGGATGCGGTGGCGGAAAAATTTTCCGCCGCGTGCCTCCCTCAGATCGAGCGTGCGGACGACTACGACGCAGGCGGCCGCGTGAAGCTCGGCGCGGAGTACACCGAGTGGGCCGCGACGGCGGACAATCAGCTCCGTGATCGCGTGGTGCTCGCCGACGAAGGCCGGCTGCACCTCATCTCGCCGCAGCCGGGCTCCACTTTTCTGGTCGATCCCGATGTGCCGTCGTCGGGCCTCTTGCCGCTGGTCGCCAGCGGTGCGGGGCGGCTGGTGTGGGAAAGCCCGACACTTGCGATGCGCGAGCAGGCGGGGCGGACATTCGCGGTGGCTGTCGAGGGGCGGCACGAACTGATCGCGCGCGATGCGGAGTCCGGGCAGACGGTGACGACGTGGGTCGTGGTGAAGGCGCTTTAGCGCCGGCACTCAACATCCGCGCGCTCCGCAGTTCCGTTCGGATCATGCAGTTGCCCCTTGCAGTCCGCGCGGAAGTGCCTTCCTTCCCGCCCCCGAATCTGCGAGCACTTGGGATTCGTCATTCGGCATCCGTCCTTTTCAAAATATGCTAACCATCCGCGACATCCGCAAAAGCCTCGGCGGGCGCGTCCTCTTCGAGAACGCATCCATGCAGGTGAACTACGGCGAGCGCGTCGCACTCGTCGGGCCGAACGGCACGGGCAAGTCCACGCTCTTCGGGTTCATCCTCCGCAAGGATGATCCCGACGCCGGCACCGTGGAGCGCGATGCTTGGACGATGGTCGGCTATCTCCCGCAGGAGGCCGAGTGCGTCGGCGACGAGACCGTGCTCGACATCGCGACCGGACGCGCGGGCGACATCGCGAAGCTGGAGGAAATATTGCACGCGCTCGAAAAAGCCGGCGACGTCGAGAGCCCCGAATACATGGAGGCGCACGCGAAGCACGAGGCGCTCGGCAACCCACAGGTGGACGCGAAGGCGAAGCGAATGCTCCACGGCCTCGGCTACAGGGAGAAGGATTTTTCGCGGCCTGCAAAGGAGATGAGCGGCGGCTGGGTGATGCGCGCGCACCTCGCGCGACTGCTCGTGATGGAGCCGGATTTGCTGCTGCTTGATGAGCCCACGAACCACCTCGATCTGCTCTCGCTCCTGTGGCTGCAAAATTACCTGAAGAACTACTCCGGCGCGGTGCTGCTCATCTCGCACGACCGGCAGTTCATGGATGAGATCGTCGAGCGCGTTTACGAAATTGATGAGCGCAAACTCGTCGCCTACACCGGCAACTACACGGCTTTCCTGGAGCAGAAGGAGGCGAACTACGAGCAGCAGCTCGCGGCGTACAAAAATCAGCAGAAGGAAATCGCGTCGCTCCAGGAATTCGTGGACCGCTTCCGCTCCGTGACCTCGAAGGCCTCGCAGGCCATGAGCAAGCTCAAGCAGATCGAGCGCATGGAGAAATTCGAGAAGCCGCTCCCGCCGAAGAAGCCGTTCCGTTTCCAAATCCCGCAGCCGCCGCGCATCGGCCAGCGCGCGATGTCACTCGAGGGAATCCACCAGGCGTACGGCGATGTGAAAGTGTACACCGGCCTCGATATCACCATCGAGCGCGACGAGCGCACCGTGCTCGTCGGCCCGAACGGCGCGGGCAAATCCACGCTGCTGAAAATCCTCGGCGGCGTCCTCGATTTCCAGAAGGGCACGCGCACGCCGGGGCTGAATGCGAAGATCGGATACTTCAGCCAGCACCGTTCCGCCACGCTCGATCCCGCGAAGACCGTGCTGCAGGAAGTCATGGAGAGCGGCAAGGACCTCAGCGAAAACGACGCGCGTGGCATTCTCGGATCGTTCCTTTTTCGGAAAGACGAAATCTACAAGAAGACCGCCATCCTCAGCGGCGGAGAAAAGACCCGGCTCAATCTGATCAAGTTCCTCGTGGATCCGCCGAACCTGCTGCTCATGGACGAGCCCACGACGCATCTCGACATCCACACCGTCGAGTCGCTCATCCTCGCGCTGGAGAACTACGCCGGCACTCTCGTCTTCATTTCGCACGACGTGCATTTCATCCGCAAACTCGCCACGAAAGTCCTTCACGTGAATGATGGCAAAGTCACTGGCTACCCCGGCGGCTACGACTACTTCCTCGAAAAAACCGGCGCCCTCGACGACGAACGCGCGGCAATCACGGCAGGGTAGCGCAGTTCTTCCTGCGAGGTGAGCGCGGCCAATGTGGGGCCGACGAATCGTCGGCGCTACATTTTTGCCGCCCCTGGCCGTCCTTGCCGCTTGCGGGCACGATCACCGTCTCCGCGGTGAATCGCTTTCGCGAGACACGAACATGTGAAAGTCGTCGGCAATCTGCCGGTGGGTCGAGGGCAGGATTGCATGAGAACGGGGGAGTGATTTAGCTAGCTGGATGAAACCCCACTGGACCGGCGTCTTCCCCGCATGCACGACACAGCTCAAACGCGACCAATCGCTCGATCTGCCCGCGACCGCGCGGCATCTCGAAGCGCTGATCAAGAGCGGCGTGAGCGGACTCGTGATGTGCGGCTCGCTCGGCGAAAACCAGACGCTCGAGCCTGTGGAAAAACGGGCTGTCGTGCGCTGCGCGGTGGAGGTCGCGCGCGGGCGCGTGCCCGTGCTCAGCGGCGTGGCGGAGTCGTCCACGGCCGTGGCTCTGCATTACGTGCGCGACATGGCGAAGCTCGGCGCGAGCGGCGTGATGCTCATGCCGCCGATGAGCTACAAGGGCGACACGCGCGAGGCGCTCGCATATTTCCGCACCGTCGCGCGCGGCGGCGGGCTGCCGGTGATGATCTACAACAACCCGATCAGCTACGGGAACGACATCACGCCCGCGATGTTCGCGGAGCTTGCGGATGAGCCGGCATTCGTCGCGCTGAAGGAAAGCTCCGGCGACCCGCGGCGCATCACGGAAATCCACAACGCAGTCGGCGGGCGCTACGCGGTCTTCACCGGCGTGGATGATCTGATTTTGGAGTCGAGCATCGTCGGCATTGACGGCTGGGTCGCGGGCACGGGCATCGCATTCCCCGCGGAAAATCAGCACCTGTGGGAACTCACGCGCGCGGGCCGCTGGGACGAGGCGCGGAAAGTTTTCCGCTGGTTCCAGCCGCTCATGAAGCTCGATACGCACCCGCACTTTGTGCAATACATCAAGCTCTGCGCGCAGGAGGCCGGCCTCGGTTCGGAATGGGTGCGCGCGCCGCGGCAACTCATCGAAGGCGAGGAGCGCAAGCGCGTGCTGAAGATCATCCGCGACGGAATCAAGACGCGGCCGAAGATGCGGCGGAGCGCAAAGTAGTCTAGGGCTTCAGCCCGCACAGACGTCCATACGGGCTGAAGCCCGGGACTACTTTGTGAGCCTCCGGCGCCGGCGAAGACGGCGACAGGAATGTCGCCGCTCCCAGTCGCGCTCCCAGTCGCGCGGTGCGCTCGCGATTTTCGAGAGGAGCGATCTTGGGAGTCGGTGGACAACACTCCGCTCCGGCGTATCGTGGGCGCAGTTTGATTCCGTCAAAAAACAGACTCCGGTGCCCCAGTATTTTTTTCCTGTGCGCAACAGCCGTGGCTGTGTCGCACAGGGCGGAAATTTTCGCCCACGGCACCAGTCACGAACGGATCGAATCGGCGAGCCGCGAGATCGCATCGCGGCCGGACGACGCCTCGCTGTATCTTCGCCGCGGCATTCTTCAGCTCGAATACGGCGACTGGCGCGCGTGCCTGCTCGATGTGGACGAGGCGGAACGGCGGCAGACGCAGGATCTCGGCGCGGGTTTCGTGCGCGCGCGTGCGCAGGCAGCGGGCGGATTTTTTGCAGATGCGAATGCGTCGTTGGACAAATTTCTCGCCGTACATCCGGCGCACGCGGGGGCGCTCATTCAGCGTGCGCGGGTTTTCGGTGCGCTGGGAAAAAAGGCGGAGGCTGCGGAGGAATTTGTTCGCGCGATGTCGCATGTGTCGCAGCCGGAACCCGATCAGGTCTTCGAACTGGCAGCATTGCTTTGCGCCGCGGGGCGGGAGGCGGATGCGCTGGCCGCGATCGACCGCACGTTGAAGGCGACGCCCGGCGTGCCATCGCTCGTCGAGTGCGGAGTGAGGATCGAAATGGGTCTCGGGAATTTCGACGGCGCGCTGCGGCGGATCGCGGAGGCGATCAGCGCGGCGACGATCAAGGAGCCGCTCATGGCGCGGCGCGCAGCGGTGCTGGCGCAGGCGGGACGCGTCACGGATTCGCTCGCGGCGTGGCGTGAATTGCAGGCGCGTCTCGCGGCGCTTCCGGCGGTGCAGCGCGAGTCGCATGCGATGTCCTCACTTTCCGAACGCGCACGCCATGCCATCGGCGCTCTCACCGCACTGCATCCATGAAGGTCGCTGCGCTGCTGGTCTTGCTCCCCGTCCTGGCGCTCGCGCTGGTGAAAACGAAGAGCGCACCTTCGCGTTCGGCGGCAGTCACCGCTGCAGCCGCACCGGCGGCCAGCGGGACGCTCACGCGCGGGCCGTATCTGCAAAAGGCCGCGTCGAACCGCATGACGATCCGCTGGCGGAGCAGCGCGTCCGTCATCGGCCGCGTGCGCTTCGGCACGACATCCGCAAGCCTCAATCTGATCGCTGACGGGGCGAGCGCGACGACGGAACACATCGTCGAACTCACCGGCCTCGCTGCGAGCACGACTTATTTTTACAGCGTCGGCTCGGCGGCGGACACGCTCGCGGGCGGGACGGATTTTTATTTCACGACATCGCCTGTCCCCGGCACGGCGGTGAGCACGCGCGTGTGGGTGCTCGGCGACGCGGGCACGGCGACGGTGAACCAGACCGCGGTGCGCGACGCATTTTACACATGGACCGGCGCGCAGGTGCCGAACCTCGTGCTGCAACTCGGCGACAACGCGTACAACTCGGGGACTGATGCCGAATTTCAAAATGCCGTCTTCAACATCTACCCGACGATGCTGCGCAAGGTGCCGTTCTGGTCGTGCCTCGGGAATCACGAGACGGCGCAGGCGACGGCGTTCGTGGACACGTATCCTTTTTTCAGCATCTACACGATGCCCACCGCTGGCGAATGCGGCGGCGTGCCCTCGGGGACGAAGCACTACTATTCGTTCGACTACGGGAACATTCACTTCGTCTGCCTCGACTCGATGACGGCGAGCCGCGCGGCGAATGGCGCGATGGCCACGTGGCTGCAGAGCGATCTCGCGAGTACGACCGCGAGGTGGATCGTGTGCTTCTTTCACCACCCGCCCTACACGAAGGGCTCGCACAATTCCGACACGGAGACCGAACTCACGCAGATGCGGCAGAACCTCCTGCCGATTCTCGAGGCCGGCGGCGTGGACCTCGTGCTGAGCGGCCACAGCCATTGCTACGAGCGATCGAAATTGATCGATGGTTTTTACGCGACGCCGACGCTGGCGACGAGCGGCACGTTCAAGAGCAGCGGCGACGGACGCACGACCAGCACAGGCGCATACCTCAAGCCGCTCACCGGGCCGCGCGATCATTTCGGCGCGGTGTATGCGGTGGCGGGTTCCGCAGGGCAGGCGACGAGCTGGACCGGCGGGAGCACGGCGCTGGTGAATCCGACGCCGCATCCGGTGATGTTCGCATCGCTGCTGCGGCTCGGCTCGATGGTAATTGACGTCAGTGGCAACCGTCTCGATGCGAGTTTTGTGAACAGCAGCGGGGTCGTGGATGACACGTTCACCGTGATCAAGCAGGGCGCTGCGGACAGCGACGGCGACGGCGTGGCGGATGCGTTCGAGATTGCGAATGGGATGAACCGCTTCGATCCCTCCGACGCATCGCTCGACACGGATCACGACGGCCTCACGGCGCTCGCTGAGTATCTTTTCGGGCTGAACCCGGGCGTGCCGGATCGCTACTCGTGGAGCAGCGCGCGGAATGCCGCGACGGGATTTCACGAGATCACTTTTCCCACGCTGCCGCAGCGCGTGTATCAGGTTTTCTGGAGCGATGATCTTGCGACGTGGCATCCGGGTTCGGTGCAGGTCTCCGGCGATGGCACGACGAAGCTGTGGATTGACGATGGCACGGTCACCGGCACCGCGCCGGGCGTGACTGCGCGGCGGTTCTACCGAGTGCAAGTCGGCAACGGGCCGTGAACTGGGAGCGGCGAGAATGTAGCGCCGACGATTCGTCGGCACCGCGCGCCCATGCAGGAGCGGCGCTTGGGATTCTGAAGCGGTTTCGTTTTTCGTTGCTTTCGGACATCGTGGGCTTGCGTCGCAGATCGGCAAGTGCCGGGCACACGCGCAGCGCGACTATGGATATCCTTTGTGCTCTCACGCCTTTTGCCGACGAATCGTCGGCGCTACATTTTCCGCTCCTGCGCTTCCCGCATGACGCGCAAAAATATCGGAAGCCGTCACAAAGCACCTAGCAGCGCGCCGTGCGGCGGGATAGTGCTCGCTTCACACCTCACCAATCATGGGCAAAGAATTCAGCATCACTCCGCGCGACGTGCCTCACGTCGAGACGAAGTATCGCCGCATCGCGACGCAGATACCGCATCCGGACTCGATCTCTACGCTCGAAAAGCTGCGCAAGTTTGAGCCGCAGTCCATGCGCGGGCAGCCGCCGATTGTGTGGGATCGCGCGGAGGACATTTTCGTCTTCGACAAGCATGGCAACCGCTGGCTCGACTGGTCGAGCGGCGTGCTCGTGACGAACGCCGGCCACGGTGCGCCGGAGGTGAAGCAGGCGATCATCGATCAGGTGAACAGCGGGCTGCTGCACAACTATTGCTTCCCGAGCGAGGAGCGCGCGGAACTCGCGGAATATCTCGCCGGACTCGCGCCGGAGGGATTGCGGAAAGTGTTCCTGCTCACGACGGGATCGGAGGCGACGGAGTGCGCGATCAAGCTCAGCCGCGCGCACGGCATCAAGGTCGGCGGGAACAGGAAGATCGGCATCATCGGATGGGAGCGCGGCTTTCACGGGCGCACGCTCGGCTCGCAGCAGGCGGGCGGCATGAGCGGGCAGAAGAATTGGATCGTGAACGAGGACCCCGCGATCATCACCGCGCCGTTTCCTGACGGCTATTGGCAGACGGACACGAGCTTTGATTCGTTTTTGAAATCGGTCGCCGCGCGCGGGCTCACGCCGGAGACGACGGCGGGCGTGATCATGGAGACGTATCAGGGCGTCGGGCCGGACTTCGCGCCCGTGGAGTTCGTGCAAAAATTGCGCGCGTGGTGCGACGCGAACAGCATCGTGCTCACGTTTGACGAAGTGCAGGCGGGCTTCGGGCGCACGGGAAAATTCTGGGCGTTCGAGCACTACGGCGTGACGCCCGACGTGATTTGCTGCGGCAAGGGCATCAGCAGTTCGCTGCCGCTCTCCGCGGTCATCGGGCGCGAGAGCATCATGGATCAGTTCGGCCCCGGCTCGATGACGAGCACGCACACGGGCAACCCCGTCTGCGTCGCCGCCGCGCTCGCGAGCTTGCGGAAAATCATCCGCGAAAAACTGACCGAGAACGCCGCCGCACTGGAGCCGGTGCTGCTCGCGGGCCTGAAGAATATCCAGGCGAAGCATCCGCAAGTCATCGGCCACGTCTCCGCGCGCGGACTCGTCGCCGGGATGCAGGCGCTGAAGTGCGGCACGAAGGAACCCGACCACGATCTCGCGCACGCCATCATCGAGCGCTGCATGTGGAAGGGGCTGCTGCTCTTCGCGCCTGTCGGCGCGTGGGGGCAGACGGTGAAGATTGCCCCGCCGCTCACCATCCCGCGCGATGCTCTCGTGGAATCGCTCGGCGTGCTCGCGGAGGCGACGGATGAGGCGGTCGCGGCGCTTGGCGCTGGATGAGTTTGATTTCCCCACCGCGAGTCATTCTGAGCGGACCGAATGATCCCGTGGAATGCGGGAACCGCTTTTGTGGGATCCTGCGACTTGGCTCAGTCCACTGCCCCACTCGCGAAGGAACTCCGCTGCCGATAAACCGGCTCTGGTGTCGGAAGCGCGCAATTTCCGGGTGGAGCACGCGACTCGCGTGCTGTTTCCGGCGACTCGCCGGAAACACCCGACGGTGCCCACATGCAGGCTGCATACGCAGATTTGGAACGCGCACAGTGAATCGAAATGCAACCGACTAACACCGATCCTGCGGGTGTCTGCGGCGAGTCGCCGCAGACGGCACGCGAGTCGCGTGCTCCACCCGGGATTCCGCTCCGTATTCCGGCTCCCGTCCGCGCAAATAATCCACCTCTCGTTTGACCGGTTCCTCTGAACAGCCTCGGCTCCGAAGCGGCCGCAGTGATCGAATCCCCAAAGAAACGCCGCGCTTCAAAATAGACGCTGTGCCCGTGCGCGTGAACCTGCACACTCCGCGCGTGCATCGCGGCCAGCGCGATTTTTTCCCCACAACACAAATCCCTCACCCAATCCGATGAACACCCGCCACACCCCCGCATCCATCACGCGCCGCCGCTTCCTCCACACCGCCGCTGCCGCCACCGGCGTGCTCGGCTTCCCGGCGATCCTCCGCTCCGCGTCGCCGGGCGGGAAGCTCAACATCGCCATCATCGGCTGCGGCGGGCGCGGTGGGGAAGACATGAAGGCGATGCTGGGCGAGAACATCGTCGCGCTGTGCGACGTGAATGCGAAGAACCTCGATGCCGCCGCTGCGAAGGCGCCGGGCGCGAAGAAGTTCACCGACTTCCGGCTGATGTACGAGGGGCTGAAGGACTCCGAGTTTGACGCCGTCGTCGTGGCCACAACCGAGCACACGCACGCCTTTGCCACGCTGCCGGCGCTGCGGCGGAAAAAGCACGTCTATTGCGAGAAGCCGCTCACGCGCGATGTGCACGAGGCGCGCATCGTCACCGAGGCCGCGAAGGCCGCGGGCGTCGCCACGCAGATGGGCACGCAGATTCACGCGACGAACAACTACCGCCGCGTCGTCGAACTCGTGCAGGGCGGAGCCATCGGCCCCGTGCGCGAATGCCATGTGTGGGTGAGCCGCACCTGGGGCCGCCAGTCCGCCGAGGACGCCGCCGCTTACCACGACATCGTCACCGTGCTCGAACGCCCCACCGAGGCCGAGCCCGTGCCCGCGGGGCTCGACTGGGATTTGTGGATCGGCCCCGCGCCGATGCGCCCGTATGCCAGCGTCTATTTCCCAGGGCCGAAGTGGTATCGCTGGTGGGATTTCGGCAACGGCACCATGAGCGACCTCGGCTCGCACTGGAACGATCTGCCCTTCTGGGCGCTGAACCTCGACGCTCCGCTCACCATCGAGGCCAGCGGCCCGCCGCCGCACCCGGAGATCGCGCCCGCCACGATGAGCGCCACCTACACGTATGGCGCACGAGGTACCATGCCGCCCGTGAAGCTCACCTGGTATCAGGGCCAGATGAAGCCGCCGCAGTGGCAGGAAAAAATCATCCCCGCGTGGGCCGACAGCGGCGTGCTCTTCGTCGGCGACAAAGGCATGCT
>JBBRYC010000037.1:0-55328 GCA_038238025.1 Chthoniobacterales bacterium | reverse complement strand
TCGACGAGCACGTTCGCCTTCGCAAATTCACCCGGCAGCGGAATGTCGAGCGCATCCTTGCCCTTCGGCAGCGCGTGCTTTGCGCTGCTGCTCGGCTTGATGATGCTGAAGCGGCTCGAGTCCTGGCTCACAAACGGGCTGCTGCTGAACGAAAACTCGGGGTCCATGAGGTAGTAGTTGATCGTCACGTCGCCGAGATTCTTCCACGTGAGCGCGATGGATTTGTTTTCCACCTTGAAGTCGAACACCGGCTCCGTCGCCGCGAGTTCGGCCTGCTGTTTCTCGCGGTCGGGCTTGTCGTCGTCCTTCTTCGCCGCGGCCTTGCCCTCGATCTCGTCGAGCTGCGAGCCGACTTCGGCGAAAAGCTTCTGCCAGCGCGCGACGGGATGGCCGGTGTAGTTTGCCGCGATGCCGCGTGCCTCGGCGAGGTTGCCCTCGTAGAAGTCCGCGTAGCACTTGAAGTAGTCGTGCTGGATTTGCGTCGGCAGCGCCTTGGCATCGAGCGAATGGAAACGCGCGAGGCCTTCCTCCACGCGATCCTGCAGGAAGAGGTGATAGGTCACGCTCATGCTGTCCATTGCGTCGAGCGTCGGCTTGTGCGCGAGGATGTGGAGCAGGTGCTGATACTGCCCGAGCACCGTCGGATTCGCGATGCGGCGATCGTTGCCGAGCATGTGCGCGCGTTGATTCACGAGCGGGCTGTATTCGAGGTGCTCGTAGGCGCGCCGCTCGATGGGATCGATCGTGAGGAGCTTCGACGCGAGGAACGGTCCGCAGCCATTCAGGAAATCATCGCGGTGCTTCAGCCATTCCCGCAGCGCGGCGGTGTCGTTGTGGACGACCGCGTAGCTGTAGATCACGGGATTCCACACGTGCCGCTGGAGCATCACGCCGATGAGCTTTTTGAAAAACTCCGCGCTTTGCCGCACACGCCACGCGATGCGTTCGAGGTTCAGTGACTCGACATTGTTCTGCGCAATGAACTCGAACACGTCCGCATCGGTGCCGTACTGAGAGACGTAGTCCCACGAGGCTTTGTCGAACTGCGTAAGCTTCGCGACGACGTTGAACTCAAACGCCTTCGCTGCAGCCGCGCTGTTCCCGGCGACGGCGACATTCACCGGGTAGTGCGGGAACTTCATCCCGGCGCGCGGCACGGCGGGGAAGTAGAAGTAATACTCGAACGTCTTCGTCGTGTACGGTTCCAGCCGGAGGCGCAGCGAATCCGTCGGCTTGCTGCCATGGACGGGCAGCGCACCCTGCGGGATTTGCAGGAGCACCTCGGCCTTCACGGGCGAGCTCGTCGGGTTCGTCACCACGACATTCGTCCCGTAGACCACGCCCGTGAGGAATTCGTCGGTCACATATTTTTCGACCTTCTCGTTGTTCTGCTGCCGGGTGCGATCACCCTGGCGGAAAAATGTCTGCGAGACGAGGAGCTGCCCCTGATCGGGCTTCGCAGGCCCGGCGGGTTTGATCTCCTTGTGATACACGATCGCCGCGCCGCCCGCGGTGAAGTGGAACTGTCCGGCGTCCGCCTTCTGCGTGTGCTTCGGTGCGTCAAACGGCAGATCGAGCACGGCGAGCGCGAGCAGCATCTCGGTGAAGTTGCGGCTGGCCTCGGCGATGTTTGGCGAGACGAATGCGCCCTTCGATCCATCCGCGACCCACGCGGCGTAGTCGCGCCAGAATGCGTTCACCGTCACAAGCTGCGCGTTCTGCTGCTCGATGGGCAGGCGGTAATAGTTGTTCTCCGCCCATTCCTTCGTCGCGCCGATCTGGCGGTAGTATGCGCGCACTTCGTCGCGCGCGGCCTTTGCGGCGTCGGCTCCGATGAAGCCCAATTCGAGCGCACGCTCGCCATTTGCCACCCGATCATCGCCGTCAATGGCCATCTTCTTCAGACTCTCGGAGCGATCACCGAGCTTGCGGGCGCTCTTGCCCTTCGCGCCTGCGACATCCTTGCGCATTTCCTGGAGCGCCTCCAGCGCCTCTTGCGGCTTATTGCTCGCCGCCTCCTTGCCGTCGCGCGCGCGGTTGGCCAAGCCTCCGCCGCCTGCCATTCCAGCCGCTGCCGGAGCGCTCATCGGCATTGGCGGCGGCGCAGCAGGCGCGGCTGCTGAGAGAGCGCTCATGCTCTTATTTTTCTCAAACGCATCCATCTCCCTCGTCTTGTCGCGCTTGAAGGCCGCGAATTCGTCACCCTTGCCCTCGCCCTGCAGCGCGCGTCCGCGCAGCGCGGTCTCGAAGAGGCGATCCTGCGCGTCCGGATTCGGCGGGATCATCTCCCACAGCTCGCGCAGATGCCGCGCGGTTTCCGCCGCGTTTCCCGGTGTGCGCTGGGCGAGCAGCGCGCGCTCGACGGCATTCAGCCGTGCGTAGGCCCACGGCTGGAGGTAGCCCGCGAGATCATTCCCGAGGAGGAAGTCGTCCATGAACGTCCGATCCTTTTTGTTCGCGAGATACGGCTTGATGACCTTGTTGAAAAAGGCCGCGTCCTTTTTCGCGAGGAAGAGATTCAGCTCATGGCAGGCAAACTCGGAATACTTCGCGCGCTTCTCGTCGTCCTTGAGCTTCGGCCATTCGAGCACCCACGCAAATTTCGCGAGCGTCGCGTCGCCATTCAGCGTCTTCAGCAGCGAGTAGATTCCGCCGAGCGTGTCGTAGGTCTCGAACTCGCTCGTGAGAATGTCCGCGAGCGTGAGCGTCTTGCCTGACTCGACGACGGTCGTCTCCTTTTTCTGCGTGAATGGCTTCACGGGATCGAGGTTCCGCACGAGGCGCAGGTCGGCGAATTTCGTCGGCACCTCGGGCAGCGTGACTGTGCGCCACACGGCGTTCGCGAGATCCTCCGCGTAAATCTGCACATGCTGACGATCACCGAGCAGCTTTCGGTCAATGCGCACCGTGCCGTCCTTGTCGGGGATGAGATTGTAAATCGCGGGCGAGGATGCCGCGAGGAAGTCAATGTTCGACTCCGCCGCCGCGCCGCCGGGGCCGGTGCCTCGCTGCTGCTGCTGTTCCGCGGCGGCACGACGCAGCGCGCTCTCGCGTTCGCCGCGCGTCGCGCTCGCCGCCTGGCCGGCCTGCTGCGCGAGATCCTGCACGTCGGTCGTGCGCTTGTCCCACGGGTTCAGCAGCAGGCCCGGACGCGTGAGCATGTTGCCGGGGAAAAGTTTCTGGTAGCGGCGATCCAGGATGTAGCGGTATTCGTCGCCGATTTCGCGGCCCGCCGCGTAGAGATTCGGCAGCCGCGCGGGCGAGCCCGACGATGCGCCGAAGCGCGTGAAGCCGCCGAAGTCGCCGAAGATTCCGCGCCCCGGCTCGAAGCGCGACGCGGCGAAATGCACGCGCGTGAACGGGGAGGTGTTCGTGAGCTTCACGCTGATCGCGTCGGGCGTCGTCGCGACATCCGTGATGTGCAGCGGTGCCTCCGCCTTTGCCTGCAAATTGCGCGCGCTGCCGAGATACCAGCCGTGACTCGGCTTCCCGCCGCTCACCTTGATTGCGATGTCGCGCTTCTCCTCGCGCAGCCGCAGTGCGTAGTCGCCCGGCGCGAGACCCTCGATGACGAGGAAGCCGCCATCGAGTTTGATCTTGCTGCTCAGATCCGCGGTGAAGGTGCCCGCGTTGAGCTGCAGCAGGGAAACTTGCGAGCGCAGCGGCGCAAGGCCGTTCGCGCCGGTCGTGTGCATGAAATCCTCGATGGATTTCGGAACCGGCACGCGCACCTGCTGCTCTGCGGCGGTGTGGATCGCCGCGGGCCAAGTACGCTCGAAGGTGTCGAGTTCCCACGAACTGTGCCGTCCGTTCGGAATCTGCGCGGCGACGCTCGCGATGCCCGGCAGCGCTCCGAGCACGACACGACCCTTCTCGTCC
Organism: Chthoniobacterales bacterium; assembly: GCA_038238025.1. Classification (GTDB taxonomy): domain Bacteria; phylum Verrucomicrobiota; class Verrucomicrobiia; order Chthoniobacterales; family Chthoniobacteraceae; genus SXWH01. The sequence goes on along the minus strand of JBBRYC010000037.1, from coordinate 51,449 downwards.
GAGCGCAGCGCGACGGTCTGTGTGCGCGCGAAGTCGTGGTGCTTGATCGTGAACACCGCCTGCTGATCCGCGAGCGGTTCACCGTTGCGACCGAGCAGTTCGAAGACGTAGTCGCTGCCGAACTTCGAGAGGTAGCCGTCGCTCGCAAAGTCGGTCTTCTCGATGCCGTTCAGCGTCCACGTGTGGTTCGCCGAGACATCGCGCTTTTCGCCGCCTGCGCTGAGCATGTCCACTTTCGCCGAGAGCGTAACCGTCAGCCGCGCAAGCCGCTCGGGAATGCTCAGGTCATGCACGAGCACGCCGCCCGCGGTGAGCTTGAGATCCTTGAACTCGCGCGTCGTCGAGATGCCGTCGTGCGTCGTCGAGGTGACGGTGAGCTTCGGCTCGGTGAGCAGCGAGGGATCAAGGTGCGTCTCGCCGACCATCAGCGCCGTGCGAATGGCGAGAGTCGCCTCGCGCCGCGCGAGGAGCTGCTCGCGCTCGATGTGGAATTTCGCGTCGAGCACGTAGGCCTCCGAGTGATGCTCAAACTGCGTGAGTGTCGCAAACGTCCCCTCCGGATCCGCAACGACGATCTGCCTCATGCCTCCCTGCGCCGTGAACGGCACCACGATGCGGCCGAGCTTTTCTTCGGGCACGAGCCTGCGTCCGTCGAGCCACGCCACGGCGTCCCTCACCTGCGCGCCGCGCTCGTCAATGACCGTGAGCATGTCGCCGCTCGGCCCGGAATTTTGCAGTACCTGCCACTGCCCCGTGCGCACGAGCGCGCGGCTGCTGCGCCCGCCGCCGATGAACTCCACAATCCACGCGCCGCGCTTTCCATTCAGCGCGGGAAATTTGAACGTCTGCCGCGTGCGCTTGAACGGGCCGCTGTCGAACGTGTGCGTCTGTTCGCTGTTCGCCACGAGGCCGTCGAGGTTCACGTCGGTATTGAGCTGGCGGTGCTGCGCGAGGAAAAAGTTCAGCGCATTCACCTCGTAGATTTTCACGATGAGCTTCGGCGTGTTTTTCACCACGACATCAAACTGCACCTCGTCGCCCGCACTCCCCGCGCTCGCGGGCTTGAACACCGGCGAGTTCGTCGCGGGAAATTCGATGTCCACGCGCTCCTTCAATTTCTGAAACTCCGCGGGCGAAAACAGCGAGGCCCACTGCTCGGGATTCCCGTGCCCACCCGTGATGAGCGCCTCCGCGAGCACCGGTTTCAGCCACGTGTCGCGCACGTAGTCCGTGTACGGCGCCATCATCGCGATGCCGATGTTGCCCGGGTTCGCCGCCGCCGCCTGATTGAAGATGTGCAGGAAAAATTCGCGCACGAGCGGCTCGTCGTTGCCGATGGGCCGGCTGTGCAGCAGCGGCTCGGCGAGGTCGGCGTTCAGATCGGACGCCGGAACTCTCTCCAACTGTTTTTCCATCCACCTCGGGTTCACGTAGCCGGTGTGGCGCGGCAATTTGAGATACTCGATGAAGCGCGCCTGATCGTAGATGCCCTTCTTTCGATCGTGGTCCAGCCTGCGGAAAAGGATGTGCGCCTTCTCCGTGTTGAAGGCCGGCGGCAGCGTCTTCGCATAAGCCCAAACGCGATCCAGCCACGCCTCGCGCTCGACGGCGTCAAACTCAATGTCCACATCCGCCGAAGGCGCGAGCTTGCGCATTTTCGCAAAAACGAACGGCCGGTAGCCGTCGAGCGTCGGCACCAGCTTCGCGAGCGCATCGAGCTGCTCCGGCAGCAGCGCGCGATGGATGTTGAATTCACCAAAGCCGCGCGACTCCTTCGTTTTCAGATCGAGCGCGATCAGCTCCACGAGCCCCGGCACATCGGGCCGCGCGAGACGCGACAGCAGCGCGCGCCGCTGCTGCAAATCGAGTTGCGCCCCATTTTTCACCAGCGATTCCAGCGCCTCCTCGGAGAAGCTGCCCATGCCGCGATCATAGGTCAGCGAATCGCGCTCGAACACATCGCGCGTCACGCGCTTCGGATCGAGCACGCTCGGCAGATTCGGCTTCTTGTCGCGCACCTCCTGCTGATGATTAAACTGCAAGCCGAGCCGCTCGCGCAGATACGCGAGCGTCTGCTGCGGCGTCGCATCGTAGCCGAGCAGCGCCTCGCGATTCAGGATGATGCGCCGTTGCGCGCTCTCGTCCGGGAAACGCTTGGTCCACTGCGCGAGCACGTCCGCGAGCTTCGCTGCGTCGTGCATGTTCTGCCAGTGCAGCGCGTGGAAAAAATAATACTCCTCGGTGCCGGGGACAAGTTCGCCGAGCACCTTCGCGCGATCCGGCGCGAGCGCGAATTTTTCAATGAAGCCGATCTCATTCTCCGCCCACGAGCAGACAGGCAGGACGAGGGTGGTGACGAGGGCGATTGCCGAGGGTAACGATGTGCGCTTTTTCATGGAATGAAGGGGTTGATTGAATCGTGAAGGTCTGCCGGGTCGGATGCAATGACGGGTAGTGAGGTGAATTTCTTAGCCGATCGCGCCGCGACGGTTGTGATCCTTTTGTAAAAGCGATGTGAGTTTGTTGCGAGGGCGCACTGGGAGCGGCGACATTTCTGTCGCTGAAATCGCGATGCGGCGGCGAAATGGGCATCTGCCCAAGGCGGTATTGTTGAGGCTTGTGCAATAGGGGGGCAGCCTGAATGCAGGGCAAACGCATCAAAATAAAGCAATGTTCCGAGGAGGAAAACCTCTGCGCAGGGAGAGAGACGCCTGCGTTGGGCGTTGGGGGTTGGGCGTTGAAATGCCTCCCTGTTTTGATGCGATTGCCCTGAGCCTGAATGGGTGACGGACAGGGCGGCGTCAGCGTCCCCGGAACGCCGGGTGAAAGCGAAATGCGGTGCGACGGCGGCTACTTTGGATTTCGATTTGACCGGTTCGGGCGGATTGGCTATCCACGCATCCAAGCAGCAGCAGTATGAAAGGCACTCCCTCCACGTTCTCATCGACTCGACGGCTCGACGGCTCGACGGGTAATACCGCCGCAGTTCAGCGGGAGGGAATTTTAAGACTCAAATGGCACCACTTGCCGCGCGGCAGAGCCGAGGAGGTCCGCTTTCCGATGCATCTCGCGGATCGCAAACGCGATCCGTTGCGTTTGGCGTGAGGTCCGCCTCGGCGATGCGGATGCGCCGTGGGTGAGGCCCGAAATTTCAAAACCTCGCCAATCGAAACATGAAAACAACACGGCTGCTCATTCTTTCCCTCCTGCCGATCGCGGGCATCGTCCATGCCCAAGCTCCAGCCACTCCCGACAAAACTCCGGCACCGGCCACGGAAACGGTGCAAACCGAGATGCAGAAGTGGATCGCCACCACCGATGCGCAGTGGCAGGCGGCGTTCAATCGCGATGTTGTGGACATGCATGCGGCAGCACTCAAAAAGCTCGCGGGACAATATGACGTTTCACTCGAAACGGCGCTCACCAAGGCGAGCGCCGCCGGGGATCTCGATGGTGCGCTCGCGCTGCGCAACGAGCAGAAGCGGTTTGCGGAGACGAACGTGTTTCCCCAGCAGGATCTCGACGGCGAGGCCGCATCGGTGAAGCAGATTCGCGCGGCGACACGGCTGCAGCTTGCGCGGATCGAGCAGGAGAACGCTGCGCGGACGAAGGCGCTGCACGCCAAATACGATGCGGTGCTCGCGCAGGCGCAACAGCAACTCACCCAAGCAAAGCGTCTCGACGACGCGCTGCTGGTGAAAGGCAAGCGTGATGAAGTTGCCGCCGCGTGGCTGCCGCAGGCAACGGGGGTTCCCGGCCCTGCTGCGGTGTCTCCTCTTGGAACGGCGACCGGCGCGCCCACGGTAGCAGCCGGACCGAAGGCGTTCCTTTCGGGCAGCTACCTTGCCCGCATTGCCAAGGCCCTCACGAGTCCAAAAAAGACCACTCCCATCGGCAACCGCAAGAACGGGAATGAATTCATCGATCTCCCGGGCGAACCTGCGATTCTCGTTGGCCTCGCCGTGAGGAAAGGCGACTGGTTCGGGACACCCATCATTTCGGCTCTCGAACCGATCTACGAGACCCGCAGCGGCAGAATTCGTGGCAAGGAAGTTGGCAAGAAGGGCGGGAAACTGTCGCTGGTTGCCGAGGCCAGGCCGGGATACGTCGTCACTGAGGTTGTCGTGTGCGCACCGCAGAACCATATCCACGGGATCAAGCTCGTATTCCGCAAGCTCGACGTCTTCCATCAGGGGGTCGTCGCAAACGATACCTATGAGAGCGAATGGCTCGGCATCGAATACAACAGCAAGTCCGCGCGCGTTGGTGACCCTGCCCGTCCTGCCATCGGTCTGTGGGGTCGCGCCGATGAATGGGTCGGAGCGTTGGGGTTGCTGCAAGCGCCCTGAAGGTGGGTAGTCCGAGCACGACTTGGCGGCGTGCAGCGGGAATGGGGTGACTGCGCGATGATGGCCTTCGCGACCTTGCCGTAAACGTCGGTGAGGCGGAAGGGGCAGCCGGCGTATTGGAAGGAAAGAAGAACGACCAAGCCCTGAGGCGCGGCACAACTTTGCCGATGGCCGGCACAACTTTGCCGCGCCCCAGGGCTTTGCCCTCGGCTGGCTTGTTTCGGGCCTTTGGCCCTGCTGCACCATGAAGTTCCGTACAGGCTCTAGTGCCGGGTCAAGTGTGATGTGATGGGTTTACCAAACGCGCACAGGGTGTGACTGGTGACTGGTGAGAAGTGACTGGTATCCAGCCCTGATCGCCTCGTGAAAACCGGAAGACCAGTCACGGTTCACCAGTCACCAATCACCGCAGCCGGACTCGAAAACCAACCCATCATTTCACCGCTGACGCAGCACTAGGGCAATGCCGTTGAAAATCCGGGCGGTGCTGAGGAAAATGCGGACGATGTTGAGTGGAATTTGGGCGTTGTTGCCGAACGGGAACCTGTTGTGGTCGAGCGGGACGACAATGTTGTAGTAATTGAGGCCGTTGTTGTCAAAACGGAGGCCGTTGTTGTCGGATTCGCGGGCGTTGTGGTGGAATTCAGAGGCGTTGATGTCGAACCGGAGCCTGTGGTTGTCGAACCCGAAGCCGTTGTTTTCGGATTGGACGGCGGGTTCGTGGAACGGGAAGGCATCGCTATGGATCGCGCCAGCCGGGACGTGTGATTTTTCACCGGCTCCGGGCAATGCGCGGCCATCTCCGTGAGGACGGAGAGGTGTGACCATAAATGGACAGCCGGATTCATCGGGGGATTCCTCGCGCCTGCGCGGTTCGCCAGAGATGGCGGGGTGTCAATGCTATTTTGTACGAATTGAAATCGTTGTTCATTGCTATCGCCAAGGACAGCGCGGCACCTGCCGCATGTGGCTCATTGGCTTTGTAAAAAAGTGAGGAGCCTGCTGTGTTCCCTTTCCCTCCCTCCATGAAAAGTTTCCTCCTTCTTGCGTTCCCCGCCATTTTCCTCCCGGCACTCGCACAGCTTCACGCGCTCGATCTCGTCCGCGATGGCAAGCCTGTCGCGACGATCGTCTGTGCAGTGCCGCCCGAGCCGCAGGGCGCCCCCGCGAAAGGCAAGGGCGCGAAAAGGAAGGCTGGCCCGCAGAATGACGAAACGCTTGCGGCGCGGACGCTCGCCGAGTGGGTGAAGAAAATTACCGACGCGGATTTGCCGATCGCCGACAAGGCGACAGACGGCGTGCCTGCGATCTACGTCGGACGCGCCGCGGTCGCGGCGGGGCTGAAGCTCGACGATATCGCGAGCGCGAGCCACGAGGGCATCCGCATCGTCGCGGATGAAAAGCGCGTGCTCATCGCAGGCCAGAGCGACGAGGCGACGCTGAAGGCCGTGTGCCGTTTCCTCGAGGAAATGGGCTGCCGGTACCTCATGGATGGCCCGCTCGGTGAAGTCTTCCCGCGCTCGCGGACGCTTGCGATCAAGCCGATGAACATCACCGAAAAGCCCGGCCTCCAGTGGCGGAATCCGAAAGGCCCGAGCTGGAATGCGAAACTCTGGAAGGCGTGGAATGGCGCGGGCGGCGAGCCGTTCGGCCACTCGCATTCGTGGGGCGGCTACGTGTCGCCATCGCTGTTCGCCGAACACCCGGAATATTTCGCGATGGGCGCGGATGGCCAGCGCAAGGCGGGCGGATGGATCTGCACGTCGAACCCCGGATTGCGCGAGCACTTCGCCGCGGGAGTGAATGCGGCGATCGAACGCGGGTCGCATCATCCCTCGCTGTCGCCGACGGACGGGCGCGGCTACTGCCAGTGCCCGGCGTGCAAGGCGCAGGATGATCCAAAGGCATTCGAGCCATCGAGCGGCACGGTCGCGATGACGAATCGCTACCTCGATTTTTTCGACTCCATCGGTCAGCGCGTGGCGAAGACGCATCCCGATTCGGTGCTGAGTTTCTACTGCTACGCCGACTACACGCAGCCGCCGACGGTGCCGCGCAAACTCGGGCCGAACATGTGCGCGATGATCGCGCCGATCCGATATTGCCGCCTGCATCCGCTCGGGTCGCCGGGCTGCCCGTCGCGCGAGCAGCAGGTTGCGATGGTCGAGGGCTGGGCCGCCGTCGCGAGCAGGCTCGGGTACTACAATTACATGTACAATCTCGCGGATGGCACGCTGCCGATGTTCAAGTTCAGCGCGTGCAAAAAGGAATTCCCGTATCTCGCGGACAAGGGGCTGAACTACATGACCATCGAGGTGCTCTCGAACTGGCATATCTACGGCCCGCAGATCTACCTGAGCCTGCGCCTCGCGTACGATCCGCATGCCGATGCCGCAGCGATCATGGAGGATTATTTCGTGAAATTTTACGGCGAGAAAGCCGCACCACCCATGAAGGCGTACTGGATGGGAATTGACGCCGCGCAGCAGAAGCTCACGACGCACGCGGGATGCTTTTTTGGGCTCGCGCAGATCTACACGCCGGAATTTCTCGCGCAGTGCGAGGGCCTGCTGGCAAATGCGGCGGCGGCGGCGAAGGGCGATGCCACCTACGAGCAGCGCGTGGCGATGCACGCCGAGGGACTGCGCAGCGCGCGTGCGTATCGCACGATGACGGATGCGATGAACCGCGGGGACTTCGCGGCGGCGAAGCGCGAATACGACGCGACGCTCGCGCGCATCGAACCGCTGATGGCGAGCCACTCCGCAAATCGTGAATACGGCACTGCGTATCTGCGGCGCTTCCTGAGCAAGACCGTGACCGAAGGCGCCGCCGCAACCGCCGCGCCAAACCGCCTGCTGCAAGTGCTGCCCGATCGCTGGCGCTTCAGCTTCGACGAGGATGATTCGGGAAATGCGAAGGGCTTTCACCGTGCGGATTTCAAGGACGACGCATGGCCGCAGGTCGCGACATTCAGCGCCACGCTCGATACGCAGGGTTTCGAAAAAAACACGGTGTTCTGGTACCGGACGAAAATCACCGTGTCGGAAAAGCACGAGAATCTCGCGCTATTCTTCGGCGAAGTGGACGGGAAATCCGAAGTATATGTGAACGGCGAAAAGATCGCGGTGTCGCAGGCAGTTCCCAATGCAAAAAAAGCCGCGTCACCCGGCGTGAAGGAAGCGCGCGAGGGCATGGCGAAGGCGCGCACGCCGTTCGAGGTGGACGTGACCGCAGCGATGAAGACGGGCGAGAACACCGTGGCCGTGCGCGTGGATCACTCGCAGATCACGGACCTCTCGCTCGGCGGGATCATCCGCCCGGTGCTGCTGATCGCGAAGCCAAAGGCGGGCTCTGCAAAGTGAGCATCGCGCTTTTCCCGGCGCGAACCCCAAGAACAGACATCGCAAACTCTTGTTCCCGTGCATGAAAATCATCGCGCTCTGCCTTTCCCTCTGTGCCATCAGACTTGATGCCGCCGACTGGCCGCCGCCGCTGCGCGGCATCGTGGATGGCGTGGCCAACGTGGAGACGGATGATTTTTTGCGCGTACCTGCATCGGTCGAGACGCGACGGAAGGAGATGGACGTCGTGGCATTCGATGTCGCGCACGCTGCGCCGCGCGTCGAACTTGCATTCCACGATCAGCTTGGAGCGGATGCGGCGTCGCGGCGGCTGTGGTCTTCGTGGGGCGACATCGGCGTGGCGAATGACGGGCGCGTGTATTGCGCGATCGGCGATCACGGCGACGACGCGGGCGGCAATGCGCGCTGCTTCCTCTACCAGTGGGATCCGGCAAAGCACGCGCTCCGCCAAATCGTGGACATGAACCGCGTGGTGCCGTCGAAGGCCGGGCAGCCGGCGTGGTCGAAGGTTCACGCGAAAATTGACGAGGGTGCGGATGGAAAAATTTATTTCAGTTGCACGCTCAATGGCGGGCAGAAGGCGGGCGATCCGAAATATGGATTCAACGAAGCGCTGACCGGCGGGCAGCTCTACCGCTTCGATCCGGCGAATGATCGCACGGAAGTATTCGCGAGCCTCCCACCGCGTCGCTGCACGGCGACTTCGCACCTCGATCGCGAGCGCAACATCTGGTGGTGCAATCTCGAAGCGGGCAAGGGCGATGCGCTGTTCGGCATTGATCTCGCGACGAAGAAAATCATGCATCAGGGCGAGGATGGCTCGGTGGGATTCAACCGAGCATTCACGCTGCTGCGCGACGGGCGCGTGGTCTGCAATGGCGTTAAAAATTTCCAAGTCCTCGATCCCACGACGGGCAAAATGCAGATGCTGCGTGCGGGCGCGGAGGGCTCGCCGGGAATGCGCTGTGCGACGCGCGAATCGCGCAGCGGGCACGTTTTCGGTGTCATGCAGACTACGCACCAATTGTTTGATTACGACGTGGCGAAAGATGAATTCAAGCTGCTTGGTCCAAGCTGGCTCGCGGGCGAATACACGGCGGTGTGCGAGCTGTCGCCGGATGAAAAATTCCTGTACTACCTGCCGGGCTCGCACGGTCGCGCGTGGCAGAGCGGCACGCCAGTGATCCAGTTTGAGATCGCGACGGGCAGGCGCAAAGTGCTCGCGTTTCTCGCGCCCGCCATCGACAGCCGCACCGACTTCGTGCCAGGCGGGACGTACGGCATGAAAATCAGCGTGGACGGCTCGATGATTTTCGTGAATTTCAACGGGCATCCCGCCGACGGCATCCGGCCCGCGAAGATGAAGCCGAGTGGGTTTGGCCTCACGGCTTTTGCAGTCATCCACATCCCAGCATCCGAACGCCAATGATCACACCACGACACACCCTTCTCCGCTGCGCCGCAGTCATCGCGGCAGCTTCATCATTCACGTCTCTCGACGCCGCGACGCTCGTGCGCAATGGCAAGCCGTCCGCGGTGATCGCGCTGCCGCCGGAGCCGACGGAATTTGAAACGCTCGCGGCGAAGGAACTCACGACGCACATCGAGAAAATGTCGGGTGCGAAACTGGAGACGGCGACGGTGGACGCGGCCGGCGCGGATGCGTTCGCGGCGAAGGCGCGCGCCGAGAAAAAGAACGTGATTTTCATCGGACGCAATGTCGCGGCGAAGCTGGAGAAACTGCTCGGCGAGAAGGCTGCTGTGCGCGGCGCATTCGCGCTGAAGGCAACCGACGACACGGTGATGATTGCGGGCACTGGCGAAGGCCCGGCGTACGGCGTGAGTGAACTGCTGGAGCAGCAGGGCGTGCGCTGGTTCATGCCGGGCGATCTCGGTGCGGTGATTCCGCAGATGAAGACGATCACGGTGAAGAATCAGGACACCATGCAGTCGCCGTCGTTCGATTCGCGATGGATGCAGATGCCGGACAAGGACTGGCAGGTGCGCGTGCGCTGCGGCGGCGATGCATTTCCCGGCGGGCACGGGCTGCCTGCGCCGAAGGTGAAAATGGACAAGGCCACGGGCGCGATCGAGCCGGCGGAGTTTGCGGAATATTTCTCGCTGAACAAAGGCAAACGCACGACGCGGCAGCATTGCCTGTCGAATCCAAAGCTCCTCGAATTCGCCGTGAGCGCCGTGCGCGAAATGCGCAAGAAGGGGAAGGGGCCGATCATCGGCATGGGGCCGAATGACGGCGCGGGTTTCTGCGAGTGCGAGAAGTGCCGCTTGCTCGATGGCGGCGACTTTGATCCATTCTCGAATGAGCCCTCCGTGACGGATCGCTACATCTGGTTCTTCAATCAGGTGCTCGCGAAAGTGAACGACGAGTATCCCGACACGCGGATCGCCTTTTACATTTACCACAGCTACATGCGCCCGCCGGTGCGCTGGAAGCCGGACCAGCGCATCACCGGTGCGCTCGCGCCGATCGCGCTCGATCGCGTGCATGGCTTCTCGAATCCCGTCGCGCCTGAGAAGAGCTACGCGAAGTGGCTCTGCCAGGAGTGGTGCAAATTGCTGCCGGACATTTACGACCGCAGCTACTGGAGCAACCTCGCGTGCCCCGGGTTTCCGTTCATCATCGTGCATCGGCTGCGCGATGAGATTCCCGTGAGCCACGATCTCGGGCTTAAGGGATGGCGCGTGGAGACGTTCCCAAACTACGGCCCGCAACTGCCCTCGATGTATGTCGCCGCGAAGCTGATGTGGAACCATAAGCTCGATGTGGACGCGCTCATGCGCGACTTCAGCGAGAAGTTCTTCGGCCCTGCGTCGGCACCGATGGGGAAATACATCACGCTCATGGATGCCGCGCTGCGCGACGGCGATCACTGCACGGGTTCGTCGTGGGACATGCCGCATTTTTACCCCGCGAAGCTGTGCGATGAGGCGCGCGCGCTGCTCGCCGACGGACGCAAGCTCGCTGCCGGCAAGGGCGAATACGAGGCGCGCGTGCAGATGATCAGCGAGACGTTTGAGATGCTGGAGGCGTTCATCGCGATGATGGATGCGCGTGTGCGCGTGGACTTCCCCGCAGCACAGCGCGAACTCGAACGGCTCGACGCTGTCGCCGGAAAACTCATGGCCTACAATCCGACGCCGATGGTGTCCGCGGGACGCTTCAGCACCTACGTGAATTACATGAAGCGCTTCTTCCGCCCGGCGACGGAAGACGGCTTCAAGCGCGTGACCGGCGGCAACCGTCTCGTCGTGGCGGCGAAGGACGAGTGGGATTTCCAGATCGATCCGCAGCGCATCGGCGAATCCATCGGACTGTGGCGCGGCGATATCACGGGCGGCAACTGGCAGCGGATCAAGACGAGCAGTTCGTCGTGGAGCAACCAGGGGCTGCGGTACTACAAGGGCATGGCGTGGTACCGGCAGACCGTCGAAGTGCCAGCAGCGGACGCGGGCAAACGGCTGTTCCTCTGGTGCGGCGGCGTGGATGAGAAGGCGAAGGTGTGGATCAACGGCCAGCCGATCGGCATCAGCCACGGCGCGGCATTCTATCCTTTCGAGCTCGACGCGACGCCGGCAGTGAAACCGGGAAAAAATGTGATCACGATCGGCGTCGTGAACGACGTGGTGAACGAGATCGGCACCGGCGGCATCGTCGCGCCGGTCTTCCTCTACGCGCCCGCCGCGGGCAAGGATGCGAAGCTCGACAACGGCAGGTTCGAGCTGAAGCCCACGTTTCCGTAAGGCAAATCCAGCGCGGACGGCCCTGTAGGTTGGCGGAAGAAAGGTATTCTATCCTGCGGGGGAAGTGGTATCTTTCAGTGGCGCAAAAGCCGCTGTTGTGAGGAACCCCACGCCTCGCAGCAAATCCCTGCCACCACCTCCATGAGCACTACTCCGCGTCTCCTCGTTTGCATCCTCGCAGCTTCATCCGCGCCAGCATGGGTCGCCGCTGCCGAACCCACCAAGGATCAGTTGGATTTTTTCGAGAACAAGATCCGCCCGATCCTCACGGACAAATGCTACAAGTGCCATTCTGTGGAGAGCGGAAAATCGAAGGGTGGCCTGACGCTTGACACGAAGCCCGGCTGGGAAAAGGGCGGCGATGCCGGGCCTGCAATCGTCCCCGGAAATGTGGAGAAATCGCCGCTCCACAAGGCGCTCACCTACGCGGACAAAGACCTCCAGATGCCGCCTTCGAGCAGCGGCGGGAAACTCGCTGACAACCAGATCGCGGACATCGCCGCGTGGATCAAAATGGGCGCGCCCGACCCGCGCGCACAGGCGACGAAGGTGAAGCGCAGCGGTCTCACCGAAAGCGCGCGGGCGCACTGGGCCTTCCGTGAGCCGGGCCGGTACGCGATCCCGAATAACAAAAACCAGCAGTGGTGCCGCACGCCGATTGACGCGTACATTTTGCAGAAGCTCGAGGAGAAGGGGATGTTCGCGTCGCCCGATGCGGATCGCGAGACGCTGCTGCGCCGGATCACTTTTGATCTCGCGGGCCTGCCTCCGACGTATGCGGAGATCGAGGCGTTCATGAACGACACGACGGCGAACGCGTACGAGAAAGTCGTGGATCGTCTGCTCGCGTCGCCCGCGTACGGCGAGCGCTGGGCGCGGCACTGGCTCGACACCGCGCGCTACGCGGACACGATCGGTGGCCCTCGGAATGCGGCCCGCACGAAGCAATACCGCTACGCCGATGCGTGGACTTACCGCGATTACGTCGTGCGTTCGTTCAATGAGGACAAGCCGTACACCGACTTCATCATCGAGCAGCTTGCCGCGGACAAAATCCCCGGCATCCAGCCGGATGATCCGCGGCTTGCGGCGCTCGGTTTCCTCACCGTCGGCGAGCGTTTTCCGAATGCGAACGACGTGATCAACGACCGCATTGACGTGGTGAGCAAGGGCTTTCTCGGCCTCACCGTCGCGTGCGCGCGGTGCCACGATCACATGTTCGATCCGATCCCCACGCGCGACTACTACGCGCTGCATGGCGTCTTTTCGAGCATCACCGAGCCGGATCAGAAGCCGCTGATCGGCTCGAAGATCACGCCCCAGCAGCGGCAGGACTTCGAGAAAAAGTACACGGCCCTCGTAAAGAATCTGGGCGGTCAGTATCTCGACATCGTCGGCACGCAGTTGAACGAATTTTACCGCGAGCCGGGCGCATACATCCGCGCGGCGCTCGCGGGCGGCGGCAATCGCGGCAAGGGCAACGATGCGGCAAAGGAGATGATCGAAAACTACAAGCTCGAGCGCGAACTGGTGCAGTTCCTCGGGCGCGGCATCCAGCAGAATTCGTCCGTGTGGGGGCCGCTGATGTCGTTCAAGAATGGCGGCGCGAAATTCAAGAACGTGGTCGCGATGGAGAAGGGCTCGGAAAAGGGCGGCGACAAGTCCGGCAAGATGATGGCGAAGCCGATGGCTGCGAGCACGCAGTCGGGCGTGAATCCATTCGTCGAAAAGGCGCTGGCCGCGAAGCAGCCGAAGAATTTCGACGAGGCGGTCGAAGTGTACGTGCAGCTCTTCGCGAGCATGGCGGCGAAGGGCAAGGCGCTCGCTCCGGCGATGAAGACGGCGGCGTCGGTGAGCGTGCCCGGCTACGACAGCGCGATGATCGATCTGCTGCGCGGGCCGTTCGAGATCGCCCCTGCGGCGCTCCTCACGCAGGAGACGATCGAGTCCGCTGTGCAGGGCCTCCCGCAGAAGCTCGCGGGCCGCGGACGGCTGAATCTCGGCGACATCAACCTGCTCGAAATCTCGCACCCCGGCGCACCGGCGCGCGCGATGGTCGTCGCGGACAAGGCGAAGCCTGTGAACTCGCCTGTCTTCATCCGCGGCCAGGCGCAGACGCGCGGCGAGATCGTGCCGCGCAGCTTCCTCGAGATTCTCAGCCCCGACCGCAAGCCCGTGCCGTTCACCGAGGGCAGCGGACGCTACGAACTTGCGAAGTGCATCGCGTCGAAGGAAAACCCTCTCACCGCGCGCGTGATCGTGAACCGCGTGTGGATGCACCATTTCGGCGAGGGCTTCGTGGCGACGCCGGACGACCTCGGCACGATGTCGGAAAAGCCGACGCACCCCGAGCTGTTCGACTTCCTTGCGAATTGGTTCATGGACAACGGATGGAGCCTGAAAAAGCTGCACAAGTTCATCGTCCTCTCGCGCATCTACCAGGAGAGCAGCCACACGCGTCCCGAGTACGAGGTGATCGATCCGGGCAATCGCTTCATCTGGCGCGCAAATGTGCGCCGTCTCGAATTCGAGGCGATGCGCGACAGCCTGCTCGTCTTCAGCGGCGGCCTCGATCGCACCGTCGGCGGAAAGCCGATCAATCTCACCGACGAGCCGTACAGCTTCCGGCGCAGCGTCTATGGCTACATTGATCGCGGCAACCTGCCCGAGCTGATGTCGCAGTTCGACTTCAGCGATCCGGACATGCCAAATTCAAAACGCGCGACGAGCATCGTCCCACAGCAGGCACTTTTCCTGATGAACAATGCGATGGCCGTGGACGTCGCGCGGAAAATTCTCGCGCGTCCCGAAGTCGCGAGCAAGAGCGGCGACCTTTACAAAATCTCGGCGATCTACCGGATCGTTTTCCAGCGCTCTCCGAAGATGAACGAAATCCAGATGGGGATCCAGTTCATCCAGGCCGAGGCAAAGAACCAGGGCCAGGTCGCGGCGGAGATCGGCGCAAAGACCGCCTCGGCAAAAGGCAAGCCCACGGGCATGAAGGGACGCGGCGACAGCAAGTTCAGCGCGATCCAAAACGAGGGGCTCACGGTCGTGCGAAAGGTTTTGTCGCCGTGGGAAACGTACGTGCAGGCGCTGCTGTTCTCGAATGAGGCGGCCTACGTGAACTGAGGGGGGCGAGGATGACGGCGCGACGTGGAGCGAATTGAAACCCATCGGCAATTTCGGGGGCATCGTTGCGATGGGAACCGTCGTCGCGCTCAAGCAGCCCGGCCACTGCATGGCGCTCTTTCACGACGACGGGCGCTACATCATCGGCGATGCCTACGCGCGCGGAAAGGCGAAGGCGTGGCGCATTTCCGTCAACATGCTGTGAAAAATGCCCGCGAGAAAAGGACTGCGGATGCCCGCTGACAGCGATAGTCACCATGCGTTGTTTCCCCTCGAAAAGTGAAGCCCATCAGACCATGAGACGAGTGCATGCGCGCCATTTCGACGACACCGTTGCGTCCGTCGCCCCATGATCGCCGTGCCGGATACGGACGGCATCCACCGGCGCTTTTCACGCGTGCTGTGGATCATCCTCTCGCTGATGGTCGTGTCCGTCGCGATCAACTACATCGATCGCGGAAGCCTCTCGACCGCGGGGCCGCTGCTGGAGCGCGAGATGAAAATCGAGCCCGCGCAGCTCGGCTGGCTGCTGTCCGCATTCTTCTGGCCGTACGCGTTGCTCCAGATTCCGTCGGGCTGGCTCGTGGATCGCTTCGCGGTGAAATGGGTGATGGCCGCCGGCTTCCTCGTGTGGTCGCTGGCGACGGCGGCGACGGGATGGGCCGGGACATTCGGCATGTTGCTCACATGCCGGCTGCTGCTCGGCGTCGGCGAATCGGTCGCCTATCCGTGCTATTCGAAAATCATCGCGGCGCATTTTCACGAGCACCAGCGCGGACTGGCAAACGGCCTGATTGATGCCGGCACAAAGCTCGGCCCTGCGCTCGGAATTCTGGTGGGCGGGATGCTCATGGCGCGTCACGGGTGGCGGCCGGTCTTCATCGTCCTCGGCCTCTGCAGCCTGCTGTGGCTGCCGGCGTGGTTCCGGTGGATGCCTCGCACGCAGAAGCGCGCGGAGATCGGAAGAGATGAAGGGCCGGGCTTCGCCGAAATCATGTCCCAACCCGCCATGTGGACGACTTCCGCGGGACATTTTTGCGGCAACTATTTTTGGTATTTTCTCCTCACATGGCTGCCGTCCTACCTCGTGAAGGAGCGCGGCTTTTCCATGGATGAGATGTCGAAGCTCAGTGCGGTCGCGTACTGCGTGACCGGCGTGGCGACGACGATCACGGGATGGCTGGCTGATCGCGCGATCTCCACGGGCTTCGCCCCGACCCGCGTCCGCAAGGCGTGCGCAGCGTGCGGACTCGCCTCGGCGACGGTGATCATCGGCGTCGTCTTCGTGCGCAGTTCCGCAGGCGCGATGACATTTCTCATGCTCGCGTGCATCGGCTACGGAGTCTTCGCATCGAGCCACTGGGCCATCCCGCAGACGATCGCGGGACCGACGGCCACGGGGAAATGGTCGGGGCTGCAAAACTGCGTCGCAAACATGGCTGGGGTGGCCGCACCGGCGATCACGGGGATCGTCGTGCAAAGGACCGGCCAGTTTTTCTGGGCGTTTGCAGTCTCTGCGATTGTGGTGCTGATAGGTGCCGCGATTTATGCCTTTCTGCTCGGGCCGGTGGAGCCGATTGTGTGGCCGGCACGCAGAGTAAAATGATCCGACATCCGAACGCTCCCGCTCCAGTTTCCTTCGACGCCATCGCGCGCCTGCCCGCGCCGGGCGACAACGTCGCCATCGCCACGCGTAGGCTCGAGGCGGGTACGGTGATCGCCCTGAACGGCGCAGCGTGCGTGCTTGCGCACACCGTGCTCGAAGGCCATCGCTTCGCGGTGAAGCCCATCGCGGCAGGCGAGCCGCTGCTCTCGTGGGGACTGCCATTCGGCCTTTCGCTCGTGGAGATCGGGGCAGGGGATTACGTGAGCAACCAGTCCATGCTCGACGCGCTCGCGATGCGGCAGCTCGACGGCGCGCAGCTTCCCGCGCGGGCGAATTTTTCCGACCTGCTCGCGCCATTCGATCTCGACGAGCGATCATTTCGCGCCAGCGCGGAGAACGATCGCCTCAAAGTGCCAGGCACATTTTCCGGCTTCCGCCGCGCTGGGCGGCGTGGCACCGGCACGCGCAATTTCATCGTCATCCTCGGCACGACTTCGCGCACCGCCAGTTTTGCGCGCCTGCTTGCCGCGCGGCTCCAGGCGCTCGCGCGCGTGCATCCGTCGCTCGATGGCATTGTGGCCATCGCGCACACCGAGGGCGGCGGCACTGGTGAGCCGCACAACGCCGCCGAAGTGCTGCGCGCGCTTGCGGGCTTCATGGTGCATCCGAATGTCGGCGCGGTGCTCGCGCTCGATTACGGCGTGGAGCCGGTCACGAATGCGCGGCTTCGCTCGTTCATGGAGGAGCAGCAGTATCCGCTCGCGGACGTGCCGCACGAATTTCTCACGCTGCGCGGTGGACTTGCCGCCGGACTCGCCGAGGGCGAGCGCATCGTGCGCGGATGGCTGCCGGAGGTCTCCGCGCAGCGGCGCACAAATGAGCCGATCAGCGGCCTTCGCATCGCGCTCCAGTGCGGCGGTTCGGATGCGTTTTCCGGTGTCTCGGGAAATCCGCTCGCCGGCATGATCGTGCATGAAGCCATCCGCCACGGCGGCACCGGCGTCCTCACCGAGACTGACGAAGTGGTCGGAGCCGAGGCTTGCATTTTGCGCAACGTCCGCGACATCGCGACGGCGCGCGCTTTCCTCGACGCCATCGAACGGTTCAAGACTTACCTCTCGTGGCACGGAGTGACCTCCGAGAGCAATCCGAGCGGTGGAAACAAATTCCGCGGCCTCTACAATATCGCGCTGAAATCCGTCGGCGCGGTTCACAAAAAAGATCCGCGCACGCGGCTCGACACAGTCATCGAATACGCCGAGCCGCTGCGCGACATCGCGGAGCCCGGCTTCACTTTCATGAACGGCCCCGGCAACGACCTCGAAGGCATCGCGGGCCAGGTCGCCTCGGGCTGCAATCTGATCCTCTTCGTCACCGGAAACGGCTCGGTCACAAATTTTCCGTTCGTGCCCACGTTGAAAATCACGACGACCACGCGCCGCCACGAATTGCTCATCCACGAGATGGACATCAACGCCGGCCGCTACCTCGACGGCGAGCCGATGGATGCGCTCGCCGCCGAATCGTTCGCGCTCACGCTTGCGACCGCCTCGGGCCGCAGGACGAAGGGCGAGCACGCCGGACATTCGCAAGTCTCGCTCTGGCGCAACTGGGCGCAGACGGACACTTCGCATCTCGCCGAACTCCGCGCACGCGTCGCGCCGGACGGCGTCCCGCTGTGCCGGGCGCATGCTCCGGCGCCTGCGGATGCAAAAGCGCAGCCGCTGCGGATCATCCGCACCGCGACCGGATTTGCGACCGAGCAGATCGGCCTCGTGCTGCCGACGAGCCTCTGCTCTTCGCAAATCTCACGTCTCGCCGCGGATCGCCTGAATGAAAAACAGATCGGTCGCGCGCAGGGGATTTCGCGCTTCGTCGCACTCGCGCACACCGAGGCGTGCGGCTCCTCCGGCGAGACGCTTTACCGGATGCTCGGCCGCTCGTATCGCGGTTACCTCACGCACCCGAATGTCGCCGCCGCGCTCCTGCTCGAGCACGGCTGCGAGAAGATCACGAACGACGCGATGCATCACGAACTGAAGGCCGCCGGTCTGCCCGCCGACCGCTTTGGCTGGGCGAGCGTGCAGCTCGACGGCGGCATCGCAAAGGCACTCGACAAGATCGAAGCGTGGTTCACCGAAAAGTTTTCCGCGTTCAGTCCCGCCGCATCCGCCGTGACTGATATCGGCGCGCTCGCCATCGGCCTGATGACTGCTGCGCCGGTGTGCGATGCCACGGCGGCTGCGCTCGCATCCGTCACACGCACGATCGTCGGGCGCGGCGGCTCGGTGCTGATCCCAGAAAGCGACGCTCTCCTCGCCAACGCGACTTTCCGCAGCGGCGCGCTCGGCCCGATCGTCCTGCACGCCACGCTCGCATACGGCCAGCCGATGATGCAGCCGGGATTGCACGTCGTCGCGAGCGAGACCGAGCATTGGGTCGAAAATCTCACCGGCCTCGGCGCGTGCGGCGCACATCTCGCGCTCACCGTCGTCAGCGATCACGCGCGGCAGGGGCACCCGTTGCTGCCCGTGATCCAAGTCGCCGAACCTTCGCTGCGCGCGTCCGTTGCCAGCGAGGACATTGATCTGTTCCTCACTGGCGATGCCCCCGGCGATCACGCTGCGCTGGAAAAGCTGCTCGCCGCCATTGCCGAAAGCTCACGCACGCCAGCCGCCAGCGCGCAGGGCTTCGTGGACTTTCAGTTCACGCGCGGACTGCTTGGCGTCACGTCGTAGTGGCCTCGGGATGAATTGTCCGCGGAGGTTTTTGGGACACTTGTCATTTGCGGCAGCACTTGCGGTGCGCTAGTATCCGTCATGCCTTCAGAGCCGATCAAAGTTTTGCTCGTCGAGGACAGCCCGACATACGCGCTGCTGGTCCGCTCCATGCTGTCCGCCGACACCAGTGCAAGTTTCGAGGTGACCACTGCCGTTCGCCTGGACGCCGCAATTGAGCGCGCGAGCGCGGAACCCTTCGATGTGATCCTGCTCGATCTCGTGCTCCCGGATGCCCAGGGAATCGAGACTTTCGAGCGCGCTCATGCAGCGCTTCCCTCGATCCCGATCGTCGTGATGACCGGCCTCGGCGACGACGCGCTGGCGACGGAAATGATCCAGCGGGGAGCGCAGGACTATCTGCCAAAGGCCCGGGTGATGGAAGGCATCGTGCCCCGCGCGATCCGATACGCGATCGAGCGGAACCGGGCGCGGATGGAACGCGAGCACTACGCCGCCGAACTGGAGAATAAGAACCGCGAACTGGAGGATGAACTCCGGATGGCGCGCGACGTCCAGCAGGCGCTGCTGCCCCACAGCTACCCGCGATTTTTCCGCGACGCGCTGCACTTTGCCCACTGCTACAGGCCGGCCGCGATGCTCAGCGGGGATTTCTTCAATGTGCTGCGCCTCTCGGATACAAAGGCGGGCGTGCTCATCTGCGACGTGATGGGGCACGGGGTGCGCGCGGCGCTGATCGGCGCGCTCGCACGCGGGCTTGTCGATCAATGCATGCCCGCCGCCAGCCGGCCCGGCGAATTCCTCAGCGAGATCAACCGCGAGCTTGCAGGCATTCTGAAACAGACCGGGATTGATGCCTTTGCCTCCGCCTTTTACTGCGTGATGGACCTGACGGAGCGGCACCTGACCTACGCAAATGCAGGCCACCCGAGCGGACTCGTGATGCGGCGCGACGCGGGCACGGTGGACTGGCTCGCCGGGAGTGGCAGGGGCACGCCGCCGCTGGGCTTGATCGGCGATGCTGTGTATCCGGCCTTCGAAACCGCACTGGCCCCGCATGATTCCGTCCTGCTGTTCACCGACGGGCTTTTCGAGGCGGAGAACGCCGCGGGCGAGGAGTTCGGCCGCAAGCGCCTTTTCGATGCGGTCTCCCGGCGGCTGAACTCGCCATGTGATCAGCTCCTCGGGGAACTGATCGGCGAGAGCCAGCGGTTCTCGGGGCATGAGGATTTCACCGACGACGTCTGCCTCGTGCTGGCGGATGTCGTGAACAGCACTGGCGTGAATTGAAGTGATTTTAGGACTGCCGTGAGGCCGATACAGCGTGTTTTTGTCGGACGGTGCATGGGCACCTAAGCAACTGCACGGACACTTAGTTATTGAGCGGGACGCCCTCGGCGATGAGTACCGAGGAGGCGGTGCAGGTCGGTGGGAGGGGGGAGTTCAAAATGTGATCTCATGCGCCTTTCATCATGGGCCGTGACGCGTGTGGCAATGCAAGGAAAGGAGCAGCCTTTGCCGTGCCGCACTAAGATGAGCAGCAGAAGCGTTGAGTTTGCCCATCTTCCGGCGGCAATCCACTCGTCCGGCGATTAGAGCGTTTCAACATATTCTGTGGCTGGTTTGACCGGCAGAACATCTGGTGGTGCGGAGGGCCAACGGCCCGTCTCCATGCCAGCCCGGCAACGCCCTGGGTCATCGGCAAATCCAGGACAAAGCCCTGAAAGGGCGGCTCCATTTTTGTCACGCCCCTTCAGGGCTTTGTCCATTTTCATCCGATTTCCCAAGGCGTTGCCCTGGGCTGGCATGGGGCGCACCGTTGGTGCTCATTGCGCCGCGCACCGGCTACGACATTACTTGAAACGCTCTAGCTGCAAAGCGGCCTTCCGCGATCAGCTTGAAACCTCAGCCGGTTTCTCCGCGCTGCAATGCTCGCAAAACGGAAGCAGCGAGTGGCGGATGCCGTGACAGCTTTGGCATTCCTCGAACAAGCGGGAGCCACAGGCCGGGCATGTGTATGGCTCCGCTTTCTCCGGCGATGCCGGGAGGGGCACGGCGAGTTTCTTGATGCTCCTCTTTGTCCAAAACGCGTGCTTCAGCGGCCCGCGGCGAATGGGATACTCGCACACCGGGCACATGAAGCTCTCGTAGGCCTCGCGGTATTGTTTCAGCAGCCACGGCTTCTTCGGCGAACGCAGCATCCGCAGCAGCGAGACGAGCGTGTAGCCGACCACTGCCAGCGCCGCGGAAAGGGCGACGTATTTGAAATAGCGCGTCGGGAAGTGATGATGGATCACAAGGATGGTCTGCCACAGGACGGCGATCCCGGCGGCATAGATGATCGGGGCATACGCGCTCGTGCGTTTCTTCAAAAAGGCGGCGACCGCGCATCCGAGCAGAGGCAGGAGGAACAGCAGCTTGAAGGCGGCAAGTTTCCTGTCGTGCTGGCGCTGGAGTTTTTGGAATTCCCTGCGCGCGGGCTCACGCTGGGCCTCGAGACTTTTTTCGATGCCCCGTTTGCGATCCTCGGCGGCGCGTTCCTGCGCGGAGAGGCGGGTGATTTCATCGTTCAGACTCTGGTCCGCCTTTTGATTCGAGAGGAAAAAAGTGACGCTTTCCGCGAGCGCCTTCTGCGAGGTCTCCTCGGGCGCGATGCCTTTCTCCACGTTCAGTCGCTGCAACTCGACAAGCTGCCTCATCGTCTGCTCGTGGCGCGTGGTGCTGTCGCGGAGCAGCGACTGCCTGCCGCGCTGCTGCTGAAGTTTGCGCCCGGTGTCGGCCAACTGCTCCTCCACAACGCGCGCGTCATCGAGCAACGGCTGGCTCAGGAAGCGTTTCTCGATTTCCTCGAACTGCGGACCGGGAATGCTGCCGATGTCATCCAGGACGAAGTCAATCAGCCAAGCAATCAGCAGCGTGAGGAGGACGGTGAACAGCCCGATGAGAAAGCGATGAAACCACGGACCACGGACTTTGCTGGATTGCGACATGGGGAGGCTCGGCAGGACAGTCGAACTTTCCGGAGCATGACGAAGAGTATCATCGAACGAAAGAACCAACTTTTCGTTTTCGAAGGCGCGGAGATCGAACTGCTCAGGATTTACGTCGAGCCATTGAAGGGGTGAGGCGTGTCAGCCGCAGCGTTGAGTTTGTCAATCTGTCGGAGTCCACTAGTTTTCGCGCATGTCCACGATTACGCAGATCGAAGCCTCCATCGAAACCCTGCCGAAGCAGGATTTTTTCGTCCTTCTCGGCTGGATGGCGGATCAGCACCTGACTGTGCTCTCGTCCGCTGAATTTGAATTGCCGGAGCTGGAGAAGGCCATGCTGCAGGCGCTCAA
The DNA here is from genome assembly GCA_038238025.1 of Chthoniobacterales bacterium. Lineage (GTDB taxonomy): Bacteria > Verrucomicrobiota > Verrucomicrobiia > Chthoniobacterales > Chthoniobacteraceae > SXWH01. The sequence continues at coordinate 29,156 of JBBRYC010000037.1, read as the reverse complement.
CAGCCCGCGCCATCCCGTGAACGACGAATTTATCGCGAGCATCCGCACGGGGGCACGGCAGACTCCCCGCTTAACGAATAATCAGTCCCTCGTTCCCTTTCCACAAAAGCGACCTGTTGAAGCTCCGTCATGAAACATCCCGATCCCGAAATTTGTCATGAGTGAATTTTTCCAGCGTCTTTTCTCGGACGGCGAGTTCATGCCGCACGGTCACTGCTACCTGTGGAACCCGAATCTCCTCTGGCTGCATGTCACTTCCGATGCGCTCATCGCGCTGGCCTATTATTCGATCCCGCTGACGCTGCTTTTTTTCATTTTCCGGCGGCGGGACATGCCGTTCCCACTGCTGATTCTGATGTTTGGCGCGTTCATCATCGCCTGTGGGACGACGCACATCATGGAGATTTGGTCCATCTGGCACGGCACGTACTGGATTTCCGGGGGCGTCAAGGCGATCACTGCGTTGTTGTCTGTCGGCACTGCGATCGTGCTTGTGAAACTGATCCCGCAGGCTCTGCAGTTGCGGAGCCCGGCGGCATTCGCCGAGGTCAATGCCAGCCTCGAAGCCCGTGTCTCGGAACGCACCGGGGAACTCACCCGCGCGAATGCCGCGCTCCAAAACGAGATCGCGGAGCGCAAGCGGGCCGAGGAAGCGCTGCGCGAAAGCGAGCAGCGGCTGAGCCTGATCACGAATCTCGTGCCGCATGGCATCTTTGCGAAGGACGCGGCGGGCCGTTACATTTTCGCGAACCGCGCGCTCGCCGAGAGATACGGGTTTCCCTTGGAAGAGATCCGTGGAAAAACCGATTTCGACATGGTTTCGGACACGGCGCAGGCCGAAGCCTATCGGGCGGACGACCTCGCTGTCATCAAGTCCGGCAAGGCGAAGTTCATCCCCGAGGAGCCGAATACGAACCGCGCGGGAGAGACCCGCTTTTTCCAGACCACGAAGATTCCATTCACCGTGTCCGAGAGCGGCGAACCGGCGGTGCTCGGCGTGTGGGTGGACATTACCGAGAGAAAAGAGGCCGAGGACGAACTGCGCGAGAGTGAGGCGCGGAAGAGTTCGATCCTGGAGGCGGCGCTCGATTGCATCATCACCATGGATGAGCACGGGCGGATCGTGGAGTTCAATCCCGCGGCGGAAAAGGTGTTCGGTTTTCACAAGAGCGATGTGATCGGGGTGGAACTTGCGGAAACGATCATCCCTGCGGAATATCGGGATGCCCACAGGCGCGGAATGGCTCACTACCTTCGCACCAGCGAGGGGCCGGTTTTGGGCAAACGCGTCGAACTCACAGGTCAGCGTGCGGACGGCAGCAACTTTCCGTTGGAACTGGCGGTGACGGCAATCTCCTTCGGTAGAAAGCAAATCTTCACCGCACATCTGCGCGACATCACCGAACGCAAGCAGGCGGAGCAGCTCGTGAAGGCTCAGCTCGCGGAAAAGCAGACACTGCTCCAGGAGATTCACCACCGGGTGAAGAACAACCTCCAGATCATCTCCAGCCTGCTGTCATTCCAGCAGCAGCGGGCGACGGATCCCGGGGTCGTGGCCCAGTTCCAGCAGAGCCGCAACCGGGTCGAGGCCATTGCCCTCGTGCATGAACGCCTCTATCAGTCCGAAAACCTCCACGAGATTGATTTTGCCAGCTACGTCCGCGAACTGACGGACTACATCATGCAGAGCTTCGGAGCGGATGCCGCGAAGGTTCAACTGACAGTGACGGGCGGCGGCTTCTCCGTGAACGTGGAAAAGGCGGTCCCTTGCGCGCTGATCCTGAATGAGCTGATTTCCAATTCGATGAAGCATGCCTTTCCTGGCGGACGCCGCGGGGCGATTCGCATCGAGCTGGGCGAGGATGCGGCCGCCGGCCTTCTCACCATCCGCGTGAGCGACGACGGGGTGGGCTTGCCAGCCTATGCCAATCGCGGAAACTTGCACTCGCTTGGCCTGCGTCTGATCCACCGCCTGGCGGATCAGTTGCAAGGCAAAGTCGAAATCCTGAACCCGCCTGAGGGTGCCGCCTTCCAGCTCATCTTCTCGCAGAAATCATGAATATGGATTCCAAATCACGCCCGAAAATCCTCGTCGTGGAAGACGAGGCGGTGATCGCCATGGAGATCGAGATGCGACTGGCGAAAATGGGCTACGAAATCATCGGCCATGCCGCCACGGGCGAAAAGGCCCTTGCACTCGCGGAGGCCAACCGCCCCGAGCTGGCCCTCATGGATATCAATCTCGTGGGGCCGATGGACGGCGTTGAGACCGCAGCGCAGTTGCGCGGACGCTTCGACATTCCAGTCGTCTTCCTCACCGCCTACTCGGACGATGCCACCATCCGGCGGGCAACCGTCTCCGGGCCGCTGGGCTACCTCACGAAGCCCTTCTCCGACCGTGACCTTCGGGCAGCCATAGAAGTCGCGCTTTACAAGCACGCGGCCGATCAGGACCTGCAGCGCTACCGCGAGGAGTTGGAAAAAACGGTGATCGAATTGCGCGCCGCACTTGACGAGGTGAAAACCCTCAAGTCGCTGCTGCCCGTGTGCTCCTCATGCAAAAAAATCCGCGACGACGAGGGCTATTGGAGCGCGGTGGACGCGTATGTTGTCCAGCAAGGGCTGAGCGCGGTGACGCACAGCATCTGCCCGGAGTGCATCCGCAAGCTCTACCCTGACATCGCGGAGAAGGTCATTTCGCGCATCGGGGATTCCCCGAAGAAATAAACGGTGGAACAGGGGATGGCCTGATTACTCACTCGGCATCACCAGCATCACGTCACCGGCGGCGGGTCGCCGTGTGCGGGCTGGTCGGGGCGGGCGATGAGGAGGAGGTTTGCGACGAGGATGAGGCTGCCGCCGGCGAAGAGCTGCCAGGTAAGATGCTCATTGGCGTAGGCGATTCCGGCGAAGCCGGAGAACCAGCCGGGGAGGAACAGCGCCCATGCGGAGGCGAAGACCGGTTCGGTCGCGTAGATGAGGCCGGCCTGCGTGGAAGTCACGCGCGGCTGCCAGTGGGTCATCGTGGTGTAGGCATAGACGGTGCAGAAGACCGCGAGCAGCGCCGTGAGCATGAGCACGCCGGGCGATGTGTAAATGTGGTGGAATGTGACCTCCGGGCGCGTTGCGGTTTTCATTCCGCCGGCGATGACGAATGCCGAGAGCACCGCGCCTTTCACCGCGAACATGACGGTGGCCGAGCGGCGCGAGTCGTTGCCGTGGAAGCGCACGCGTTCGAGGCAGAGGATCTGCCCGGTGAAAAGCGCGGCGCCCACGATGGTCTCCCATTCGCCGCGACCGAGCGTGATTTTTCCAAACTCCACGCCGCTCAGCACCGCGCACCCGGCCATGACGAGCACGCACGCGGTGATGACGAGCGGCGACGGCATCCGGCGCGAACGCAGTGCGACGGTGAGCGGCACAAAAACGCACGTGAACTGCGTGAAGAACGCCGAGGTGCTCGCGGCGATGTAGTTCTGCGCGTCGGTCTGCAGCAGCATCCCGAGTCCGCCGAAGAGCCCGAGCTCGATGCCCTGCCGCACTTCCAGCCGCGTGAAGCCGCGCCGCCGCGCTCCGAGCAGGACGAACATGATGAGCGTGGCGAGTAGCATCCGGTTGAAAAGGATGAGCGCGGCGTGAAACCACTCGGCATGTCCCGGCGCGGCGATCATCTGCGCCTGCATGACGGCCTTCGCCGTCGGGAAGCTCAGCCCCCACGCGGCGGTTGCGAGCGTCAGCCGCACGATGGCGGTGCGGGTGATGTTCATCGGGGGCGTGCGACCTCCGGGCGCGTTTCTGATTTTGGGTTGAGAGACTGTGCTAAAAAACGCGACCCCGGCATCCCGAACGATATGACATTCGGATTCACGCAGGAAAACGGGAGCGCACGCTTCCAGCGTGCCGCGTCCGGCATCCCTGCCGGACGCAGGGCGAAGGCGGCGGGCAGTTGCATCGGCAGCGAAGTTGTCCGGTTCGCCGACCCGCAGCCCGGTGCAGCTTTCCGGCAGGATGCCGGAAAGGACACGCTGGAAGCGTATGCTCCCGGTTTCCTTCCTGCTGCTTTCAGTTTCCGCGAGTCTCGCGGCGCGCTGATTGTGAATGGGAAAGTTTTTACACAGTCTCTGCGGAAAAATTCTGGCCGGCTTCGCAACGCGCCCGGAGGTCGCGTTTCACCGCTCATCGCGCGATCCTTTGCGCGGCGATGACGGTGTTGTGCATGAGCATCGCGATGGTCATCGGGCCGACGCCGCCGGGCACGGGCGTGATGGCGCTGCACTTCGGCGCGACCTCGGCGAATGCGACATCGCCGACGAGGCGCGAGCCTTTCGGCGACGACGGATCGGCGATGCGATTGATGCCGACATCAATCACCACCGCGCCCTCGCGCACGAAGTTCGCCTTCACAAATTCCGGCTGGCCGATCGCGGCGATGAGGATGTCTGCGCGGCTGCACACCTCGGCGAGATTGCGCGTGCGCGAATGTGCGACGGTCACGGTCGCATCGCCGCCGCGGCCTTTGTTCATGAGCAGCAGCGCCATCGGCTTTCCGACGATCATGCTGCGGCCGAGCACGACGACATTTGCGCCCGCAGTCTCGATGCCGCTCTCGATGAGCAGCCGCTGGCAGCCGAGCGGCGTGCAGGGGACGAATGCGTCCGCATCGCCGAGCGCGAGCTTTGCGACGTTGATCGGATGGAAGCCGTCCACGTCCTTGCGCGGGTCCAGCGCCCCGACGATGGCGCGCTCATCAATGTGCTTCGGCGGCGGCGACTGCACGAGGATGCCGTGGATGGCCGGGTCGGCATTCAGTGCGCGCACGACCTCAAGGAGCTGCGCCTGTGTGGTGTCGTGCGGCAACGCGTGCTGCACGCTGTGCATGCCGAGATCGCGAGAGGTCTTCTCCTTGCTGCGGACGTACGCGTGCGATGCCGGATCGTCGCCGACGACCACGACGGCTAGCCCTGGCTTCACGCCGCGCGCGATGAGTTCCGCGACTGCGATGCGCGTCTCCTCGTTGATGCGTTGTGCGATTGCCTTGCCGTCGATCAAAGTCATGCCGTCACGAGTGGCGGGAGGCGCGGCGCGAGGCAAGGCAAAGTAGGCGGGGTTTTTAACCCCGCCCGGCAGGACGGGCGAAGGCGGGGGGATGGTGCGGAGCGAAAGACGCACGCCACTCGCAATTCGCCCTCCGCCTCGCTGCACTCGCCCGCGCGAGGTTGAAAACCCCGCCTACTTTGCCTGCGCGCTCTCGGCACCTGCTCCAGCCACATGCGGGATGAGTGGCGGCGGATTGCGCAGATTTTCGCGCAGCGTCGCGGGTGTGACTTCCTTTTCCCAGCGGCTGATCGCCATCGTCGCGACTCCGTTGCCGATGAAATTCGTGAGCGCACGGCATTCGCTCATGAAGCGATCCATGCCCACGAGCAGTTGCAGCGATGCGATGGGGATGGACGGCACGATGGCGAGCGTCGCGGCGAGGGTGACGAAGCCCGATCCCGCGACGCCGCTCGCGCCTTTCGATGTAATCATCGCGATGAGCAGGAGGCTGATCTGCTGGCCGAGATCGAGCGGCGTATTCGTCGCCTGCGCGAGGAAGATCGCGGCCATCGCCATGTAGATGTTCGTTCCGTCGAGATTGAAGCTGTAGCCGGTCGGCACCACGAGGCCGACGGTGGAGTGTGAGCAGCCGAGGCGCTGCATTTTCTCGATGAGCCCCGGCAGTGCGGTCTCGGAGGAACTCGTGCCGAGCACGAGCAGCAACTCGTCCTTGATGTATGCGAGGAAGCGGAAAATCGAGACGCCGCACCAGAGCGCGATCGCGCCGAGCACGACGACGATGAAAACTCCCGCAGTGATGTAAAAGCCGAGCATCAGCGCGACCAGCTTGCCGAGTGATTCGAAGCCGTAGCTGCCGACTGTGTAGGCCATCGCGCCGAATGCGCCGATGGGCGCGGCCTTCACCACGATGCGCATCACGCCGAAGAAAAGCTGCGATGCGTACTCGATGGCATTCAGGATCGGGCGCGCCTTTCCGCCGAGCGCCACGAGCGAAAAGGCCGTGAGCAGCGACACGAAGAGCACCTGCAGCAGTTCGCCCGACGTGAACGCGCCGAGGAAAGTGTCCGGGATGATCTTCAGCAGGAACTCCTTCGTGCTCACCGCGTGCGCCTTTTCGACGTATTCCTGCGTCACCTTTGTGACGGCCGTCGCCGGGTCGAAATTGAAACCCGCGCCGGGCTTCATCACATTCACCACGACGAGCCCGATGATGAGCGCGAGTGTCGAGACGACCTCGAAATACGCGAGCGACTTCAGCCCCACGCGACCGAGCTTTTTCAAATCGCCCATCGAGGCGATGCCATGCACGACGGTGCAGAAAATGATCGGCGCGATCATCATCTTCACGAGTTTGATGAAGCCATCGCCGAGCGGCAACAGCGCGTCCTTCACGCTGGGCCACGCAAACTTCGCGCCAAACATCCCGCTCGCCACGACGCCTTTCCCGATCGCCGTCCACCAGTGCCCGACGACGATGCCGAGCGCGACGGCGATGAGCACCTGGATGTAGAGAATGCGATACCACGGCTTGCGGGGCAGGGGGGCGGACATTCCGGCGAGCGTGTCCGGTTGCGTGATTGCTGGCAATCGTGGGCGCAGGGCTGCAGTGGGCTACTTTGAATCTGCTCGACGTCCGCCGCTGCCGCACTGCGCTCCGTGGCACGGGCGTCCCGCCCGTTCATGGGCGGGACGCCCATGCCACTTTTCAAAGCAGCCCACTACCCACAGTGCCAATCGCATCAAAATGATGCGTGGTTGCGAGGAGGAAAACGTCGGCGCAGGGAGAAAGGCGCCTGCGGCGGGCTCAACGCCCAATTTCAAACAACGCTTCGCGCTGGGATTCTGCCCTTGGGAGTTGGGCGTTGGGAGTTGAAATGCTTCCCGGTGTCTTGATGCGATTGCCGTGATCATGTGGGCGTGCCGCCCCGCCATTTTCCGCTACGCCAGCATCTTCGCAAGATGCCGCGCGAGTTGCGCGCCGAGGCCCTTCACCTTCACCGCCTGCTTCTCATTCACCAGCGAGCCATCTTCGTGGAATGCCTCGTATGCCTTGTTCACCGCGACCTGATCCGGCAGCACCGTCACACCGATATTTCCGAGGATCGCCCGCACATGCACGAGGCCGCGCAGGCCGCCGAGTGCTCCCGGCGACGCGGCGCAAAGGATCGCTGACTTGCCGGTGTACGCCACCAGCGGCGGCTCATCGTCGTTCTCCGTGCGGGAGACCCAGTCGATCGCATTTTTCAGCGCGCCCGTGATGCTCGAGTTGTATTCCGGCGCGGAAATGATCAGCCCGTCGTGCTTGCGGAAAAGATCCTTCAGCCGCTTCGCATGCTCCGGCATCCCCGACTCCTTTTCGAAATCCTCGTCGAAGACCGGCAGCGGAAAATCCCGCAGCGCGATGAGCGTCACCTCCGCGCCCGCCTCGCGCGCGCCCTGCGCGGCGATGGCCGCGAGCTTCTGGTTGTACGATTCACGGCGGAGACTGCCGCCAAAGGCGAGGATGCGTGGTGTGCTCATGCCCGAGAAATCGCACTGCTCACCCCGGCAGTGCAAGCCCGCGGGCGTTGCGTCCCGGTCGTTTTCGCAGATGCCTGTGATGGATGATCGCAGCCCGCAGAAAATCGCCGTGCGCGACAGATTGCAGACCGGCGCGGCGCATTGAGCATTGGCAAAAGTGAGGCCGCGTTTCCCGCGCCGATCCGGATTCGGCATTCCCGGCTGCGGCGTCACGACCTCGATTTCCGAGCCCGATGGCCTTCGTTGCAAAAGGTTTCCTGAGATAAACAGGGCCGTCCCGCCGGGCATTTGCGAATCCAAGCTAGCAAACACCCATCACCTACCAATCATGAAATCAGCTATCATCGCCACCGCCGCCCTCGGTTTTCTCACAGCATGCGACAATCGTCCGGTCGCTCCTTCGACGGAGAAAGTGATCGAGAAGAACACGACCATCATCACGCCTCCCGCCAAGGAGGAAAAGAAGGTGGAGAACAACACGACCATCATCAATCCGCCTGCGAAAGTGGAGAAGAAGGTGGAGAACAATACGACGATCATCAACCCGCCGCCCGTCGCGCCGAAACCTGATCCCAAATAGCGGCCCTGGCAGTCAAAGTCGAATCCCGCTGTTCCGAGTTCCGCACGTCGGGAACTCCCGATTGCCGGAAAAGCTTCAGTAGCCGACGACGGAAGGACGCGGGTATATATTCCTTTCCTTGTTCGGTGCCCCACGTTCTGTGTTTCAAGGAGTGCCCGCCTTCTCCCGTCGGCGGCTACGGAGGCTGCCAGCCCGCGCCGCTCATGGCTTGCGCATCGCCGCCTTAATGCGCTCGCGGGCTGCCTTGGCCTCCTTGGAATCCCGATGCTCCGACCCCAAGCCTTTCCCCCATCCATCCTCCGCGCGCTGCATGAAGGCCAATGCCTCTTTCAGCTTCTTCTGAGCTTCGAGACATAGCGCCAGATTGAAGGAGCTCTGGAAGATATCTGGATGATCGAGACTAAGTATGCGCTCGCGGATTGCCAGCACCGCGCGATGCTCCTGCTCCGCCTCGGCATTCTTGCCTTGGGCTTGCAGCGCGAGGGCCAGATTATTCCGGTTCTGCAAGGTAGTGGGATGCTCCGCGCCCTGCACGCGCTGCCGGATTGCCAGCACCGCGCGATACTCCTGCTCCGCCGCGGCATTCTTGCCTTGAGCTTGCAGCGCGACGGCCAGATTCGCCCGGACCGCCAAGGTGTTGGGATGTTCGGCCCCCAACACGCGCTGGAGGATAACCATCACCGGTCGCAGTTCCTTCTCGGCTTCGGCATTCTTTCCTTGGCCTTGCAGTGCGCCTGCCAAATTATTTCGGCTCCTCAAGATATCGGGATGTTCGGCATCCAGCACGCGTTCACGGATGGCAATCACCGCGCGATGCTCCTGCTCGGACGCTGGATATTTGCCTTGGCTGCGCAGCATGTTGCCGAGCCAGTTCCGGCTCAACAACACATCGGAATGCTCATCTCCCAGAGATCTTTTCCGGATTTCCACCACACGCCGTAGGATGGTCTCCGCCTTTTTGTACTTACCATCATCGCCCAAGACGCGGGCGATTTGATGCTGGGCGACGGCCCATTCTACCGGATTTCGCTGTTTGTCCGTCAGGCTGGCGGCGGCGCGGTAGTGGTTAAGGGCTTGGGCGTATTTGATTTGTTCGCGAGCGGCATCTCCTGCAAGCTGCAGAGCCTTGATGCGTTTCGCTGTCGCCTCAGGGCCGCGCCTGGCACTCTCTTCCCCGGCCTCCAGCGCCAGCTTTTCCGCCTCGGTATATTCGCGTCGTGCGTAGGCTGCCGTAGCGCGCTTTAACAGCGGCTCGGTAGGATCCTGCTGAATCGCAACTGCAGTCTGGTTGAGCTGCCGGCGCAGTTCATCAGGATCCTTCCCTTGGCGCTTTGCGAGCTGTGCAATGAGGTCATCCTCACTTGCTTCCTCTGCCGCCGGGTTTGCTTGCTGGCGAATGGGGCCGACCTTTTTCACGTACTCGTCGAATACCTCGCGTAACTGTAACCGGATGTCACCCTCCAGTGTGAGGGCTTTTTCGTCGGCTGGCGAGGTCTCGCCGTCCACCATCAACCACGGCGTGTGCTTCTCGCGCAGTGTGTCGAGCTCTCGGAGCATCTTGAAGGCGGCGATCTGCACGTCCTTTTCGTCGGCGACAGTGTGGTAAAGATTTGGCGAGCCCTTGATCTTGCGTCGGTAGGTGCGCTGGTCGTCGGTTTCGTCCTGTGTTTCGGGACCAAGGTTACTGCCGTCCTCCGCGAGGAGTGGTAACCGCCATGTGTCGGCAACGAGAAAATACCAGACACGCTTGCCTTTCTCTTCCGCAAAGTCGGCCTCATACTGCGTGTAGCTCATCACGTCGCGCACGCGCCGTGCATCCTTCACCACGCTGCCAAGTGAATGGCCGACAAGCTGGATGAGTGCTTGGCAAGGGCCGATCTTCGCGGAGAGCATCCCGCGGATGTTTCCTGTCTCGGTACCGAACTCGTCCTGAAAGACCGGCTCGCATCCAAGAAAGCGAAGAGCCTTGCCAATGATCTCACGCTGCTTACGAAGCTCTTTGCTCACCGCGGAGACGAAGATGGTGGGCTTGTCGCTCATGCAAGTCCGCCGCGCTTCTTGCCGGGTATGGAGGATGCCGCCTTCATTCGCGCGGGAGGCTGTGCGTTTGCGGTGGGGAAGGCAATCAACTACGTAGGGCTTCCATTGCCGCGGGTGCTTCGCGTTTAATCGCGCGTCCCATTTCCCCGAAACGTCCCCAAGCCATGAGTAAAAAATTCCGCATCGCCGGCATCAACTTCGATCACTTCCACATGGGCGACCTCCTGCGCATGACGCATGAGCATCCGGATGCGGAACTCACCGGCATCTGCGACGCGCAGCCGGAGCGGATGCGCGAGGCACAGCGGAACTTTGCGATTCCCGATGCGCGCATTTTTACCGACGTGGATGCGTGCATGGAAAATGCGCGGCCCGATTTGGTGATTCTCTGCCCGGCGGCGGCGAAGCACGGCGAGTACGTCGCGCGTATCGCGAATTACGGCGTGCATGTGCTCGTGGAAAAGCCGTTCGCCGCCTCGCTCGCGGAGGCGGATGCGATGGTCGCGGCGATGCCCGCCGGAAAGCTGCTCGCGATCAACTGGCCGCTTCGCTGGTCGGAGAGCGCGGTGACGGCGAAGCGGATCATTGACGAGGGAGTCATTGGTGAGGTGCGCGGCTTTCATCACTACGGCGGCAATCGCGGCCCGCTCTGCCACGGCGCGGACAAGATCGAGAAAGAGCCAACGGCGGCGGAAAAGTCGGCGAGCTGGTTTTACCAAAAGAGCGCGGGCGGCGGCTCGCTGCTCGACTACCTCGGCTACGGGACGACGCTCGGCACATGGTTCATGGGCGGGCGCGTGCCGCTCGAAGTGACCGCCGTGACCGACGAACCGCCGGGATTGGAAGTGGACGAGCACAGCGTGGTGGTCGTGCGCTACGAGTCGGGACTTTCCAAATGCGAGACGCGCTGGGGGACATTCACCGACCCGTGGACGCACCAGCCGCAGCCGAAGTGCGGGTTCGCGATCTGGGGCAGCGCCGGCACGGTGAGCTGCTACGACTACGATCCGATCGTGCGTGTGCAGAAGCACGCAAGGCCCGAGGGTTTCGACGTGCAATGCGACACGCTGCGCGCGCCGGAGCGGAATCCCGTGGAGTATTTCCTGCACTGCATCGCCACGGGCACGCCGCTGAGCGGGCCGCTCTCGCCGGAGATTTCGCGCATCGGCCAGCAGATCGTGGACGGCGCGGTGCAGAGCGCGCGGGAGAAGCGGACGGTGAAACTGCCGCGCTGAAAATGGAACCGCAGATGCACGCAGATTTCCGCAGATGGATTCCTGGTATTGCTGGCGCGACCTTGATCCTGAACTCGCGCACTGAGCGGTGAGCGTTCCATTTTTGAATCGGCTCGCGGGAATATCGCCATGACTGCAAACCCGCCCGGCTGCATTGTCACCACATGACCAACAGCGCGCCCCAAGCCGGTCCGCTTCCGTCGGCTTCGCCGAGCATGGGGGCCGATGTCTGCGAGCGCGCCGTGGCGCTCGCGGAGCGGCTGCTGGGCGAGGCGCTCAGGCAGCAGACGCGCGCGGAACACGCCGAGGCTGCGAAGCTCGGGCGTCTGCTGAACGATCCTGCTGGGAGGGCGTTCACGTTCGCGATGGTGGATCAGGTTTTTCGCAGCCGCGATCCTTCGGCTGAGGCGCGACGCTGGCGCGGATTGCTGCGCACGTTCGGTGTGCCGCGATATCTCCCGATCGTCGATCGGATGCTGATGTTCACAGGCGCGGCGGGCAGCCGCGTGCTGCCGGGTGTGGTGATGAAGGCCGTGGCGGCGCGGATGCGTGGGGAAAGTTCGCACGTGATTCTGGCCGGTGAGAAGGAGCCGCTGAACCGCTATCTGAGCGTGCGGCGCGCGGAGGGATTTCGTATCAATCTCAATCACCTCGGCGAAGCGGTGCTCGGCGACGAGGAGGCTGCACGGCGACTCTCCGCGGTGCTCGCTCATCTCGCTGATCCGGCGGTGAGCTGCATCTCAGTGAAAGTCTCGGCGATCTTCAGCCAGATCAATCTGATCGCGTGGGACGAGACAGTCGCGGAGGTCAAAGTGCGGCTGCGCACGCTGTATCGCGCGGCGGCGTCGGTCGGGAAATTTGTCAACCTCGACATGGAGGAATACCGCGACCTCGCGCTGACCATCGCGGCGTTTCGCGGCGTGCTTGATGAGCCGGAATTTCGCGCGCTGTCCGCGGGCATCGCACTCCAGGCATATCTGCCCGAGTCATTCGCCGCGCAGCGCGAGCTCACGGAATGGGCCCGCGCGCGTGTGACCGCTGGCGGTGCGCCGATCAAGATCCGGCTCGTGAAAGGCGCGAACCTCGCGATGGAATCCGTCGAGGCGGAACTCCACGGCTGGCATCCGGCTCCGTATGGATCGAAGGCGGAGACTGACGCGAATTTTCGGCGTCTGCTCGAATACGGCTGCGAGCCTGCGAACGCTGCGGCGGTGCGGCTGGGCGTGGCGAGTCACAATCTTTTCGACGTGGCACTCGCACTCACGTTGCGCGAGGCGAACGGGGTCGCGCAGTTTGTGGAGATCGAGATGCTCGAAGGCATGGCCAATCATCAGGCGCGCGCGGTGCGTGATGCCGCGGGTGCCCTGCTGCTCTACGCGCCCGCGGTGCAGCGCGAGGATTTTCCCGGCGCGATGGCGTACCTCGTGCGGCGGCTCGATGAGAATACCGCGCCGGAAAATTTCCTGCGCGACATGTTCGCCATGCGACCCGGTTCGGTGGAGTGGGAGCGGCAGCGCGAGCGTTTCGTGCACGGTTGGAACGAGCGCTCAACGGTGTCCGTCGAGTCGCGTCGCAAGACGCCTGCCGTCCGGCCCGCGCAGACGGCGGAGTTTCAAAACGAGCCGGACGCCGACTGGACGCAGCCATCCGTGCGCGCGTCGCTGACGGGTGCGATTCGTTCGTGGAAGCCGGAGCCGCTGCCGGAATTGCCTGATCTCGATGCGATGCTGCGCGCGGGAGCGGATGCGCAGCCGTCTTGGGAAGCGCTGGGTGTGCCGCATCGCGCAAAGATTCTGAATCGCGCAGCGGACATCATGAGCGCGCAGCGTTTCGAGGCGATCGCCTGCCTGCGCTTGGATGGGAAAAAGGCGAGCGCCGACGCGGACGGCGAGGTCTCCGAGGCGATTGACTTCGCACGCTACTACGCTCGCACCGGTGGAGTGCCGCAGGGCGTGAAGGCAGAGGCGCTCGGCGTGGTCGCCGTGGTGTCGCCGTGGAATTTTCCGTACGCCATTCCCGCGGGCGGAGTGCTCGCGGCGCTGATGGCGGGCAACACTGTCGTGCTCAAGCCCGCGCGTGCGACTGCGCAGACCGCGTGGCTGCTCGCGCGTCAGCTCTGGGCGGCGGGTGTGCCGCGCGATGTGCTCCACTTTTTTCCGTGCGACGGCACCACGGGTCGCGCACTCATCACCGATCCGCGCATCGCGTGCGTCGTGCTCACGGGGAGTTGCGAAACGGCGCGCAAGTTTCAGGACTGGCGGCCTGCGCTGCCGTTGCTCGCGGAGACGAGCGGGAAGAACGCGATCATCATCACCGCGCAGGCGGATCGCGAACTGGCGATCAAGGATCTCGTGCGCTCTGCCTTCAGCCACTCTGGGCAGAAATGCAGCGCGGCGAGTCTCGCGATTTTGGAGGCGGAAGTTTACGACGATCCCATTTTCCGCCGGCAACTCCGCGATGCTGCAACGAGCCTGCACGCGGGTGTGGCGACCGATCCGCGCAGCGTCGTCACACCGCTTGTCATCGAGCCCGGTGACGCTTTGCGTCGCGCGCTCACCACGCTTGACCCCGGCGAGGAGTGGCTGCTCGAGCCGCGCCGGCTCGGCGACGATCCGTGCGCGTGGACGCCGGGCATCAGACTCGGCGTGCGGCCCGGCTCGTGGTTTCACCAGACGGAATGTTTTGGTCCTGTGCTCGGGCTCATGCGCGCGGAGTCGCTCGCGCAGGCGATCGAGTGGCAGAACGCGACCGGCTACGGCCTCACCGCCGGCCTGCACTCGCTCGACCCCGATGAGATCGCGTGGTGGGAGGAACGCGTGCAGGCGGGCAACCTGTATATCAACCGCGCGATCACTGGCGCAGTCGTTCGGCGGCAGCCGTTCGGCGGCTGGAAGCGCTCGTGCATCGGACCGGGCGCGAAGGCAGGCGGGCCGAACTACGTGCTGAGCTTCTCCCGGCTGCGCGATGCGGCAGATTTGGAAAATGATTACCGCGCTGCGTGGGCGGGGCACTTCACCGTCGGGCACGATCCGTCGGGATTGCGCGCGGAGAGCAATGTGTTCCGCTACCGTCCGTGCAGGGGTGTGATTCTCCGGCTTGATGCACGCGATCACACCGCGACAGCGCGCGCGCAGCTCGCCGCGCGGATCACCGGGGCGCTTTTGATCATCAGCATTCGTGAGGAGGAGTGCGACGCGAAGTTCATCGCGCGCTTGCCGGAGATCACGAGGAGCATGGAATTTTTCCGCACCATCAGCACGCCGGGCGATGACGTGTTACGCGCCGTGCAAGATGCGGGCCTGAACTGGATCGATGCGCCGCTCCTCGCCTGCGGCCGGGTCGAACTCACGCGATGGACGCGGGAACAGGCTGTCTCCGAAACGCGCCACCGGTACGGGCAACTGCCAGCGTTCCAGCGCTCGCGATAATTCCCCGCCATGACCTCAAGTATCATCACCTTCATCGCATTTGCATTCGCAGCGTCGGCCTTTGCAGACTTCCATGCACGACTGGTATTGCCCGTGGCTGGTCACTGAGGGATAGAGATGCGGCATGCATTCCTCGGAACGAAAGTCCACCGCCGCGTTTCCCGAAGGAAAACGCGGCGCCAGATTTTCGCGCCTCGCGCGCGTCGTGTGGCTTGCACTAATGACACTCATGGCCGCATCGCTTTCGGGCTGCAACTCCAAGCCGGAACCCACGCTTCAGTGGGAGAAGCTGCCTCCGATTCCCGATGCGGAGGGCTTCGCCGGATCGTTTGCGGGCGTGGTGAACAGCTGGCTCATTGTCGCGGGTGGCGCAAATATCTCCGGCGACAGGTGGAGCGAGCCGCTTCGGAAGACATGGCATGATTCGGTGTTCGTGCTGAGGACGCCCGGCGACGCGTGGATCAGGACGGAATTCAAACTTCCGCGGCCACTCGGCTATGGCGTCGCAGTGACGTTTCCGCGAGCCATGATGTGCATTGGCGGAAGTGATGGGGAACAGCACTACGCCGAGTGTTTTGCCGTCAGATGGGATCAGGTGGAGAAGGAACTTGTGAGCGTTGGGGGGCGGCCATTGCCGAAGCCATGCGCGAATGCCTGCGGTGCGATTGTTGGCGATTCGGTTTACGTGGCTGGCGGAATCGAAACGCCAAATGCGACGGTGGCGATGAAGACATTTTGGAAGTTCACGCCGGAAAAGGATTTTCGCGAGGATTGGGAGGAGCTCGATCCGTGGCCCGGCCCGGAGAGGATGCTGGCCGTCGCGGGATCGCTCGGCGATTCGTTCTATCTTTTCGGCGGTGTGAGATTGAAACCGGGTGTGGATGGAAAGCCTGTGCGCGAATATTTGCGCGACGCGTACCGGTACACGCCGGAGAAGGGATGGAAGCGCATTGCGGACATGCCGCGTGCCGCGGTCGCCGCACCGTCGCCCGCGCTCACCGATGGAAAGAGGCTGTTCATCGTCAGCGGCGACGATGGGACGAAGGTGGATTTCACTCCTGTGCGCGAGCATCCGGGATTTCCGCGCGATGTGCTTGCATACGATCCTGAGAACGATGTGTGGAGCAGGGCGGGAGAGGTTCCCTTTTCGCGTGCGACCGTGCCCGTCGTGCATTGGCTCGGTCGTGATGTGATCCCAAATGGCGAGGTGCGTCCGCGCGTGCGGACGCCGGAGGTGTGGGCGGCGCGGATGAAGGCTGCGAAGTGAGCGCGGCGTGCTGGGAGCGGCGACATTCCTGTCGCCGTCCTCACCCGCGCCGGAGGCGCGCCAGTCCTCGGTCACGCGGTGGGCCGCACGATGCGTTACGATGCCGCCTTTCGTCGAAGTGTGCGCCTCCGGCGCGATCACGGGCCGGCGACAGGAATGTCGCCGATCCCAGTGTGCCCGCATTTCGCGATGGACGCACAGGCGCTGAGACTTCTTGCTTCGAGCCATGAAGCTCCAGGATCATCAGCGTCTCCGCGGACTCGTCGCAGCGGCTCACACGCCGTTTCACGCGGACGGCGCGCTGCACCTCGCCATCGTCGAAAAGCAATGCGCGCATCTGCTGGCGAATGATGTCGCCGCCGTCTTCATCGGCGGCACCACCGGCGAGAGCAGTTCGCTGTCGCTCGACGAACGGCGTGTGCTGGCAAAGTGCTGGATGGAAATCGCGCGCGGAACGGCGATGCGCGTGATCGTTCACGTTGGCGCGAATGCCCTCACCGATGCGCGCATGCTCGCGGCCGAGGCGGAGCAACTCGGCGCGCACGCCATCGCCGCGCTGTCGCCGGGCTATTTCAAGCCGCGCACGCTCGATTCGCTCATCGCGTGTGCCGCGGACATTGCAGCCGCCGCACCCGCGACGCCGTTCTATTTCTACGACATCCCCAGCATGACGGGTGTGAGTTTTCCGATGGTGGATTTTCTAGCGCAGGCGCGCGAACGCATCCCGAATCTTGCGGGCCTCAAGTTCACGAATCCTGATTTGATGTCGTTCCAGCTTTGCCTGCGTGCAGACGGCGGCGCGTGGGACGTGCCGTTTGGCTGCGATGAATTCCTGCTCGCGGCGCTCGCACTCGGCGCGACGGGCGCGGTGGGCAGCACTTACAATTTTGCCGCGCGGATCTACACGCGGCTCATCGCGGCATTTCAGCGGGGCGATCTTGCGGCGGCGCGTGAGGAGCAGTTCCGCTCGGTGCAGCTCGTCCAGCTTCTCGCTGGCGTCGGCTTCATGGGAGCGGCAAAGGCGGTGATGGCGATGCTCGGCGTGGATGTCGGCCCCGCGCGATTGCCGAACGGGACGCCGTCGCCCGAGCAGATCACGAAGCTGCGCCGAGATCTCGATGAGATGGGTTTCTTCGATTGGATCCGGAACTGACGATAAACCCGCCGCGCTTCTGTGATCCGCCCCTTTGCATTCGCCGCCCTGCTGGCGTCCGCGTTTTTCCTGCGTGCCGAAGGCCTGCCGGACATCACGACGGTGCCCGAGGATCTGAAGGTGCCCGCGATTTCCGAAGCCGCGCCTGCGGCGGGGCTGCGTGTGCGGCAGACGACGCGCGGGTGGGAGGGGACAGCGGTGCATCACACGCTTTACCTGCCGGTGAATTGGAAGCGCGGCGGGAAGTTTCCGGTGCTCGTGGAGTTTGCGGGGAACGGCGGATACAAAAACAATTTCGGCGACACGTGCGACGGCACTGTGGAGGGCGGCAGTCTCGCATACGGCATTTCTGGCGGCGCGGATTACATCTGCATTGCGATGCCGTTTGTGAAAGTGGCGGATGGTCGCAAGGAGAACGTCGCAAATTGGTGGGGCGATGCGGATGAGACTGCGGCGTACTGCGTGGCGACGGTGCGCGAGGTGTGCCGGGAATTTGACGGCGACGAGAAGGCGGTGCTGCTCTGCGGATTCTCGCGCGGCGCGATCGCGTGCAATTACATCGGCCTGCGCAATGACACGATCGCTGCGCTGTGGCGCGCATTCATCTGTCACAGCCACTATGATGGCGTGCGGACGGCGTGGCCGTATGCGGATGCGGATCGCGCATCGGCACTCGCGAGGCTGCAGCGGCTGAAGGACCGTCCGCAGTTCATCAGTCACGAGGGATCGGTCGAGGAGACGCGCGCATATCTGGGTGCGTCGGGCGTGCGCGCTGCGTTTGAGTTTTCCGCTCTGCCATTTCGCAATCACACGGATCGCTGGGCGCTGCGTGACTGCGAGCAGCGGCGCAAGGTGCGCGTGTGGTTGCGAAGCGTCGGGCTGCCGGCGCCACAGTAGGCGTGGGCGAAAGTCCACGCGCGCTCTCCCGAGCGCGCCTACGAAGCGTGCTGCGCTCACGAAACGCTCACTCGCGCACTGCACCGCATACCATCTCCAGCACGCGCCAGGTCGAGTCGCCATTGGCGCTGCCTTCGTCGAACGCGGTGCGCGGCTGTGGCTGCCAGTTGTCGCGGT
Source organism: Chthoniobacterales bacterium (assembly GCA_038238025.1). Taxonomy (GTDB): domain Bacteria; phylum Verrucomicrobiota; class Verrucomicrobiia; order Chthoniobacterales; family Chthoniobacteraceae; genus SXWH01. Next base: position 10,801 of record JBBRYC010000037.1, on the reverse strand, counting down.
CGTGCTTTTGCTCGGGCTGCGGGAGGCCGGTGAGCGCGTGGTCGTATTGGCCGTCCTTGCCGCCGAGCTTGTAGATCACGAGGTCGAGCGATGGCACGATGCAGATGCAGAAGCCGCCGGCGCCCGTCTTGTAAAACGCATCGTGCGGCACGCCGAAAATCTGGCCGCGCTCGTTGTGCTCGAACTGCAGGCTGAACGGGAAATGCGGGTTGTATTTCGTCACCTTCTGGCAGAGCGCGATGTAGTCGGGCGGCACGAGCTGCTGGTCGTTCCACTTGCCCCCGTGCGCGAGGCACCAGCCGAAGCGCAGCGCATCCGTCGCGTGGACGGCGATGCTGCCCGCGCCGTTCGCGTGCGGCATGTCGTAGTCGCCGCGATGCAGGCAGTATCCCCACGATTCCCAGCCCATCGGATCGCCGAGGTGTTTGCGGATGTAGTCCTGCAATTCCATTCCCGTGACGTGTCGCAGCACGATGGACGCGATGTGCGGCGCGGGTGACGAATACGAGTAGCCTTCGCCCGGCGCGCACCACAGCGGCACGCGGATGGAAGACATGTCGAGGTCGCGGATGTTTTGGCCGGGCTTCGGCGCGAGCGGCTGTGACTTGCCGCCGTTCACGGTGCCGCTCGGCGTCTGGCCCTCGCCCCAGTAGCCCGCGCTCATGCTGAGAAGCTGGCCGAGCGTGATGTCCGCCTTGCGCGGATCGTCGAGGGGGAATGCCTCTGGGAGAAATTTTTCGGTGAAGATTTTCGCATCGAGACCCTGCGGGATTTTGTCGCGGAATTCATTCAGCATGATTCCGCACGCGATGCTCGTGTACGCCTTGCCGGTCGAGGCCATGTCGGGGTTCGCATTGCGGCTCGCGCGGCCGAAATATTTTTCAAAAACCAGATAGCCGTGACGCACGACGAGCAGGCCGCCGTTCGGCGTCGTATGCTCGCAAATCTTGTAGGCGTCTTCGAGGCGCGCGAGGTCGAGGCCCGCCTTTTCACGCGCGTCCTTCGCCGTGGTTGCCGTGCGCCAGCCGCCCTTGCTGTCCGGCGGCGGAAAATAATCCGCGGCGTGGACGGATACCGTGAGGGCGAGTGCGAGGACGGCGGAGCGGAGCAGGGTGATCATGAAATTGGCGTGGAGCGTTGAGGCCCGGAGATTGGGCAGTCAAACTGAGAACTCTGCGGCAGTTCCCGCACTGTGATCGGATGGATGAACAACCACGGATTTCACGGATGGCACGGATGAAAAATGCGATGCGGATTTTCAAACTGCGCGGTGTCTGGGAACAGGAATGTCCGCATCACGGTTGTGCGTGCTGCTTGAAAAACTTCACGATGAGTGCGGGGGCCTCGCTGGGATATGCGTGCGTGCCGGGATGGATAAACGTCACGACGGGTGCTCCGTTTTTTGATGGGAACAGCGTGCAGCCCGTCTGCGATTCCCATGTCTCTCCCCCGCCGCAGCCGTTCACTTTTTTTACGTATTCGATCATCACACTCTGCCATGCGAATTTCACAAGCGGATCATTTTCGCCCGCGACATGCAGGACGGGCTTCGGCTTCAGCTTGCCTTGTGCGCCGCGCGCCGCCGCGGCGGAGGGCGCGAAGGCTGCGAACTTTTCCCCGCGTTCGGCCCAGAGCAGATACGTGAAGCCGCCGCCGTTCGAGTGGCCTGTCGAGTAGATGCGTTTCGGATCCACTTTGAATTTGGCATCGAGCGTCGTGAGCAGCGTGTCGAAGAACTTCAAATCGCGATCCCCCTGCGCGCCGGCGACACCCTGCCAGCCGGGCCTTTTTCCCTCGGGATCGGTGAGCTGGCCCGGCGTGTTCAGGCCCTGCGGATAAACGACAATGGCCTCGGGCCAGAGTGTGTGGATGTGAACCATGCGCGCGGCGTTCGCCATGTTTCCGCCGTGGCCGTGGAATGCGAAGACGACCGGGGTGGGTGAAGTCTTCGCCTTCGCCGGAGCAGAGATGAGCGCCTCGCGGACGGTGCCGTCCACGGTGAATTCGTGGCGCGTGAGTCCGTCGGCGGAAAATGCGGGACGCAGTGCGAGGAGGATGAGCGAGAGCAGCAAGGGGAGCGTTTTCATGCGGTGTTGAAACTCCGATTTGCGGCGGAAGTTTGCGAATCGTTGCGCGGGGACGGAGACTTCGCGATTTTCAAATGCGCCGGTTTTGTGCATTGATACAGCGATGCGTCTCGACCAATGGCTCTGGGCTGTCCGCGTATTCAAGACGCGCTCGCTGGCGGCTGATGCGATCAAGGGTGGCCATGTGCGTGTGAACGACGCGCCGTGCAAGGCGGCGCGGGAAGTGAGCCCCGGCGACACGGTGGTCGCGCGCGTGGGCATCATGACCCGGACGGTGCGCTTCGTCGCTGCACCGAAGTCGCGCGTCGCCGCCAAGCTCGTGGCGGAATTTGCGGAGGATCTCACGCCGCCGGAGGAATACGCGCGGCGGTCCGTGCCGAACCTGCTGCCGCCGATGTTCCGTCCGCAAGGAAGCGGGCGGCCGACGAAGCGGGATCGGCGCGCGATGGAGCGCTTCGGTGAGGGGTAGCGTGCATCCCGCGGGTGGAGCACGCGGGTCGCGCGCTGTATCCGGTCACTGGCCGGATCCTCGCAGCGCGCTCGCATCGCACTGCGGTCCAAAAAGTTTGCCCCACCCGCTCCAGTCCGCACTCGCGCACAACGCCGGCCTCCCTGCCCATCGTCACACCTTCCGCAGCACTGTCGGGCGCACGTAATTCTCGTCGCACTCCGGGTAGTCCAGCGTGAAGTGCAGCCCGCGGCTCTCGCGGCGCAGCAGCGCGCTGTCCACGATCAGGCTCGCAACCGTCGCGAGATTTCGCAGTTCGAGGAGCTCGGTGGTCACCTTGAAATCCCAGTAGAATTCCTGGATTTCCTGGAGCAGATTCCGCAGCCGCGCGCCCGCGCGCTGGAGCCGCTTGTCGGTCCGCACGATGCCCACGTAGTCCCACATCAGCCGGCGGATTTCGCCCCAGTTGTGGTAGATCACCACCAGTTCATCCACATCCGTCGCGTCGCCGCTTTTCCATTCTGGCAGATCGCCGAGCGTCGGCTCGGACGGCGCGTCCCATTTTTCCAAAGTCAGCGCGGCGCGGTGCGCGAGCACGACCGCTTCGAGCAGGCTGTTGCTCGCGAGCCGGTTCGCGCCGTGCAGCCCGGTGCAGGCCACTTCGCCGATCGCAAACAGGCCGGGCAGGGGAGTCGCGCCATTCGAGTCCGTGACGACTCCACCGCACTGGTAGTGCGCCGCTGGCACCACGGGGATGGGCTGCTTCGTGATGTCAATCCCGAGCGCGAGGCACCGCTCGTGAATCGTCGGGAAATGCGAGCGCACGAACTCCGCCGGCTTGTGGCTGATGTCCACAAATACGCACGCGCTGCCTGTGCGCTTCATCTCCGCATCAATCGCGCGCGCCACGATGTCGCGCGGAGCCAGCGCGCCGCGCGGATCGTAGCGGTGCGCAAATTCCCTGCCGTTCGCATCCGTGAGTTTTCCGCCCTCGCCGCGCACGGCCTCGCTGATCAGGAAGCTGCGCGCCTCCGGGTGAAAAAGGCATGTCGGGTGAAACTGGATGAACTCCATGTTCGCCACCGGCGTGCCCGCGCGCCAGGCCATCGCCACACCGTCGCCGGTCGCGATGCTGGGATTCGTCGTGTAGCGATAGACTTTGCCACAGCCGCCCGTCGCGAGGATCACGCGATCGGTCCGCAGCGTGAGCACTTCGCCGGTCACCTCGTTCAGCACGTATGCGCCGACGCAGCGATCTCCCACGGCGGAAAGCCTGAGCTTTTGCAGCGTGATGAGATCCACCGCCATGTGATTTTCGAGCAGCGTGATCCGCGGCTCCTTCGCGACGGCCTCCAGCAGCGCGCGCTCGATCTCGCGCCCCGTCGCATCGCGTGAATGGAGGATGCGCCGCGCCGCGTGCCCGCCCTCGCGCGTGAGATCGGGGCGCCCGTCGGACTTTTGATCAAAGGCGACACCGATCTCGATCAGCTCGGCGATCCGTCCCGGCCCATCGCGCACGATGCTGCGCACCACCGCCTCGTCGCACAGCCCCGCGCCTGCGCCGAGCGTGTCCTGCACATGCGACTCGATGCTGTCCGTCTCATCCGTCACGCATGCGATGCCGCCCTGCGCCCAGGCCGTGTTCGATTCGGCCTTCGCCTTTTTGGTGATGATGACGACCGTGCCTTTGCGCGCAGCCTTCAGTGCAAAGCTCAGCCCCGCGAGGCCGCTGCCGATCACTGCGTAGTCAAAATGAAGCATGGTGGCGGGATGACGAGTGGCGGGTGGCGGGTGGCGTGGCAAGCAGTAGCCGCCGACGGAAGGAGGCGGGCTGATCCCGCGAGTGACGAAGCACGAATGACGGATGACGAAGCATGGCGCTACCGGAGCTGGATGTTGTCAATCAGCCGCGTGCGCCCGAAGAACGCCGCGAGCGCGATGGTGTCGCCGCGTTTCATTTCGCGCGCCGGCTGCAGCGTCGTGCTGTCCACGGCCTCGACGTAGTCCACGCGCGCAGTGCGCGAAATTTTTTCCCGCACGATCTGCGTGAGCTTCGCCGCGCTGTGTTCGCCTTTCAAAAATGCCCCGCCCGCCGCGAGCAGCGCAATCCGCAGCGATCGTGCCTCGGCGCGTTCCTCCGGCGAGAGGTAGGCATTGCGCGAACTGAGCGCGAGCCCGTCGCTCTCGCGCACCGTCGGCGCGAAGACGAGCCGCACCGGGAGATCGAGATCGCGCACCATCCGCGCGATCACCGCGCACTGCTGGAAATCCTTCAGCCCGAAGACCGCCGCATCCGGCTGCACGATGGTGAACAGCTTCAGCACCACAGTCGTCACGCCGCGAAAATGCCCCGGTCTCGAAGCCCCGCACAGCCCGATCGAGACGCTCTCCTCATTCACCCACGTCGAAAAATCCTCGCGATACATCTCGGCGGCGGACGGATGAAAAATCGCATCCGCACCGAGCGAGGCGCACAGTTTTTTGTCCTCTGCAAAAGGTCGCGGATACCGCGAGAGATCCTCCTTCGGCCCAAACTGCGCCGGGTTCACGAAGATGCTCACTACGACACGCCCGTTTTTGCCAGCAAGCGCGTGTGCGCGGCGGATGAGGGCCGCATGTCCCGCGTGCAGCGCCCCCATCGTCGGCACGAGCACGACACGCCCGGGCGCCCTTGCGCGGAAGCTGCGCACGGCAGCGATGGTGCGGTGGATTTTCACGATGCAGAGCGCTTAGACGAGCGCCCGAGGAAGGCAAGCAAAGTAGTCCCGAGCTTCAGCTCGTCATGGCTCCGCCTGCTCGCAAGACACACAGAGTTTCCGGCGATCCCTGTGAGTCAGAGGGCGAAGCGCGCTGAAGCGCGGGACAATTTTGCAAGCGGTGCTCCCTCGTAGTCGCGCTTGTAAAAGCGCGGGGACACTTTGCTTTCACGCGGGAAGATCAGCCCGCGCTTTCACAAGTGCGGCTACAGGCTGCGGATCATCCTCAGCGCGTCGCGCAACTGCTCTGTGCCATTCGCCGCTGCGAGACGGGGGAATTTCCCGCCGATCAAAATGTAATCGCCGCCGCGCGTGAGCATCAGCTTCCCATCCTTCACTTCGACGCCGGCAATCTTCCTCGCTGCGGACGAAATGCGAATCTCCGCGAGCGTGAGCAGATTCTCGACCGCCTCGGGAAAGCGTCCGTAGCGGTCGCGCCATTCCTTCCGCAACTTGTCCAGCGCCTCCTGCGTCGCGAGCCCATTGAGCTGCCGGTAGGCCGCGATGCGCGGGCCCGTCTCGCTGATGTAATTCACCGGCAGAAAAGCGGGCGCGCTGAAAAATTTTGAATTTTGAATTTTGAATTTTGAATTCGCCCCGGCACTCGCGTGAGACGCCGGCACTTCGTCATTCCCTCCCATCCACTCCACCTCGCGCTGCACGACGAAATCCAGCCGCAGCGCGACCTCGACCCGCTTGCCGCTGCGCTCGCCCTTGAGCTTCGCGATCGCCTGCCGAAGCAGCGCGCAGTACAGGTCGAAGCCGATCGTCACGATGTGCCCGCTCTGCGCCGTGCCGAGGATGTTTCCCGCACCGCGGATTTCCAGATCGCGCATCGCGATTTTGAATCCCGCGCCGAGCGAGCCGTATTGCTTGATCGCGCTGATGCGCTTGCGCGCCTCGCCCGTGGCGAGCATGTCGCGCGGCAGCATGAGATACGCATACGCCTTGTGCTGCGCGCGGCCCACGCGGCCGCGGAGCTGATACAGATCCGCGAGCCCGAAGCGATCCGCGCGGTCTATGATGATCGTGTTCGCGTTCGGGATGTCCACGCCACTCTCGATGATCGTCGTCGAGATGAGCACGTCGGCGTCGCCATTCACGAAGCGGTGCATCACTTCCTCCAGCTCGTGCTCGTGCATCTGCCCGTGGCCGACGATCGTGCGCGCATTCGGCACGAGCATCTTGATTTTTGCCTCCACGCTCGCGATGTCGCCCACGCGATTGTGCAGGAAGAACACCTGGCCCTGCCGCTTCAGCTCGCGCTGGATCGCGTCGCGGATGATGCGCTCGTCGTAAGGGCAGATGAGCGTTTCGATCGGAATGCGGTTCGGCGGCGCGGTCTCGATGGTGCTCATGTCCTTCGCGCCCATGAGCGAGAGGTAGAGCGTGCGCGGGATCGGCGTTGCAGAGAGCGTGAGCAAATCCACGAGCGGCCACATCTGCTTGAAGCGCTCCTTGTGCAGCACGCCGAAGCGCTGCTCCTCGTCAATCACCACGAGCCCGAGATCCTTGAACTCCACGTCCTTCGAAATCAGCCGGTGCGTGCCGATGACGATGTCCACACGACCCTCGCGCACCCCGCGCACCGTCTCCGTCTGCTGCCCGCGCGTGCGGAAGCGGCTGAGCATGTCCACCGTCACCGGATAGTCGCTCATGCGTTCGCGAAAATTCCGCCAGTGCTGCTCCGCGAGCACGGTCGTCGGCACGAGGATGGCGACCTGCTTGCCCGCGCACACCGCCTTGAACGCCGCGCGGATCGCGACCTCCGTTTTTCCAAAGCCCACGTCGCCGCAGATGAGCCGGTCCATCGGCTGTTCCGTCTCCATGTCCGCCTTCGTGTCGGCGATGGCGGTAAGCTGATCCGGCGTTTCCTTGTAAAGAAACGACGACTCAAATTCGCGCACCCACTTGCTGTCCGGCGGAAAGGTAAAGCCCTTCTGCGTCTCGCGCGCCGCGTGTGTCTCCAGCAGTTTTCCCGCATAGTCGAACGCCGCCTTCTCCGCCTTCTTCTTCGCGTTCGCCCACGCCGCATCGCCGAGTTTGCTCAGCGGCGGATTCCTTTTCCCGATGCCCACGTAGCGCGCGACCAGGTAGCTCTGCTCCAGCGGCACGTAGAGCTTCGCAGACTCGGCAAATTCCAGCACGAGCACATCCTCGTCGTTCGCGAGTCGTCGCAGTTCCTCGAAACGCGCGATGCCGTGCTCCAGATGCACGACCAGCTCGCCCTCGATCAGTTCGCTGAAATCAATCTGCGAGCGGCTGACGATCTCGCGCGAGCGCTTCAGCGCGATGCGGCGTGCGCGGGTGTTGCGGTAGCGCCCGAAAAGTTCCGCATCGCTCAGCACCGCGACTTTCCCCGCGGGAAAGGTGAAGCCGCGCCCGAGTGTGCCGATGGAAAAATGCAGCGCGTCCGCCTCGACCGCCGGAATCAAATCGTGCAGCCGCTCGATCTCGCCCTCGTTGTTGCAAAAGACAAACGTGCTCCAGCCCTGCGTGCGCCACTCGGTGAGCTGCGCAAAGAACCGCTCCCGCCGCGCCTCATCCACGACAAAGTCGCCTGCCTCAAATTCGCCGAGCCCGTTGTCAAAAAACGCGAGTGAGTAATCGAACGCACCGCTCGACGCGGATTGTGCGGTGGGAGGAACCACGGATGGCACGGATGACTCGGATGAGGCATCAGCCTTTCGCTGCTTCGATCGCTGGGCGGACTTGCTGCCATCCGGTTCCTTGCTCGCGGTATCGCGTCCTCCATCCGTGGTATCCGTGTCATCCGTGGTTAAAATCTCCGCGTCCTCCGCGGGAAAATTCGTGGCCATCGAATAACTGCTGATTGTCACCTTCGCCTCCAGCCACTCGGCGCCGACATCCACGGTGATGTCCCCCTTGCCGATGCAGTCGCGCAGCCTGCACTCCCGCGGCGCGGCCTGGCCGAGCAGGATCGTGCAGGACGGCAATTGCTCCACGCTCGTCTGCGCATCGAGGTCGAACTGCCGGATGCTCTCCAGCTCGTCGCCAAAAAATTCCAGCCGCACCGGCTGCGAGTGGTGAAAGCTGAACACGTCCACGATCCCGCCGCGCACCGCGAACTGCCCGCGCTGCGACACCTGCGCCGCCGGCTCGTAGCTGGCGCCCGTCAGCCGTGCGAGGAGCGCCTCGCGCTTCACTGTTTCGCCGCGCGACAGCCGCAACTCCATCGCCAGCATCTGCTCCGCATCCGGCACCGCTTCGTCCAGCGCCGCCCTCGTGAGCACGATCACGAGCGGGGATTTTTTACCGTCGTCCGTGTTGAGCCGGTGAATGATCGCCAGCCGCTCGGCCATCGTCTCCGGGTCCGGCAGCGCACCTTCGACCGGCGCGACTTCCAGCTCGGGAAAAAAGAGCGCATCCGGCAGCCACTGGATCAGCTCGTTGTGAAGCTGCTCCTGCGCGCGCAGCGCCGGGCACACGAGCCACAGTCGCCTTCCTTTGTCCTGCGCCGCACGCGCGATAGCCGCGCACAGCGCCGAGTGCGCGCCCTCCGCCACCTGCTCGAACGTGACGCCGTCATCGCCCTTCGCCACGGCACGCAGCTTCCCCGCAAGCGAGCGCTCGCGGGCGATGGCATCGAGCAGATTCGGGGCGCCAGCTTTCAAGTGGACGGAAAAGGGATGCGTTGCGGGCCGCGACGGCAACTCATTTCCCATGCGGCGAGCCGGATCAAAACCGGCAACAGCCCAAGCAAAATGCGGGCAGCCTGACTCCTTCGCGAGTTCCCATTTCGGAGAAGACATGTGTCTCGCGGTGAGCCTTCGCGCGAGGTTGAAAACCTCGCCTCCATTGTCGCACCTGCTAAGAAAGACACGAACCCCGGCTCATTTTGCCGATGTCAGAGACCTCAAATTTTTTCCCATCACGCGCGCGTCGCTGCGCCGGCCCGATTTCGCGCCGCAGCTTCCTCGAGGCGGGCGCGCTGAGTCTGCTCGGGCTCGGCATGAGTGACGTGCTCCGCGCGGAGACGATCGCAAAGGCCGCGGGGCGCAAGGTGCGCGAGAAGAGCGTGATTTTCATCTGGCTGCCCGGCGGCATGTCGCACCTCGAGAGCTACGACATGAAGCCCGATGCGCCGTCGGAGTACCGCGGCACCTTCAGCCCGATCAAGACGAACGTGCCGGGCATCGAGGTGTGCGAGATGTTTCCGCGGCATGCGAAGATCGCGGACAAGTTCAACATCATCCGCTCGGTGTGCCACGAGTTCGCGGACCACGGCGGCGGGCACAAGCGCTTCCTCACGGGCCGCATGCCTGCGTCGCCCGTCGGTTTTGTGAATGACGCGCCGGCGGTGACTTCGATCATCAGCAAGGCGCTCACGCGTCCCGACCAGGCCATGCCTGCGACGGTGATGGGCACGGATGCAGGCCGCAGTGCCATTGATGTCTTTTCGTTCGGTGCGGCGTATCTCGGCCCGAGCACCACGCCCTTCGTGGTCGCGGGCGATCCGAGCGCGCCGGATTTCAAGGTGCAAAATATCGGCCTCACGCACGACATGCAGACGCGGCTCGACGACCGCGTGCATCTCCTCGGTGGCATGGATCGCCTGCGCCGCGACGCGGATGCGAGCGGGCTCATGGGCGCGATGGACGAGTTCAGCCAGCGCGCATTCCACATGCTCACGTCGCCAAAAGTGCAGGCCGCATTCGACATCAGCCGCGAGCCGGCAAAGCTGCGCGAACGCTACGGGCACAGCGCGTACGGCCAGCGGGGAATCATGGCCCGGCGGCTCGTCGAGGCGGGCAGCCGCTTCGTCTCGATGGTGTGGGAGAATCCGTTCCCGAGTGGAAAGATCCCGCAGAACTGCTGCTACAACTGGGATTCGCACGCGGTGAACTGCCACATGTACGACGACTCGCGCTGGCGCATGCCGGTGTATGATCAGGCGCTCACCGCGCTCATCGAGGACATCCACGACCGCGGGCTCGACAAGGACGTGATGGTGATCGCGACGGGGGAATTTGGCCGCACGCCGAAGATCAGCACGAGCGTCGGCACGCAGACCGGCGTGACGCAGCCGGGCCGCGACCACTGGCCGAGCGCGATGTCCATGCTCGTGACCGGCGGCGGCATGAGGACCGGGCAGGTGATCGGAGCGACGAATGCGCGCGGCGAACATCCCGTCGAGCGCCAGCTCTCGCCGAACGATCTCTGGGCCACGGTTTATCGTTTCCTGGGCATCGATCCCGACGACAGCTTCCCAGACTTGCAGGGCCGCCCGATGCCGATTCTTCCATTCGGTTCGCCGATCGAGGAAATCCTGCCGGTGAGCTGATCGCGGCGCGTGCGGCGTGCCTTGGCCAGCAATGATTCCATTTCAAAACTGAGGTCATTCTGACCCGGAACGATGCAGTTGGCGCGCGTCGGAACACAGGCTTCCAGCCTGTGCGGCCGGCAGGCATCTTGCCAGCCGCCGAGTCGAACCATTCGGTGCGGGCATTTGCGGGCTGGAAGCCCGCGGGCCGCACAGGCTGGAAGCC
>JBBRYC010000036.1:0-56453 GCA_038238025.1 Chthoniobacterales bacterium | reverse complement strand
GTCGTGCCGACTTCGTGGATGATCGTGCCGCCGCCCATGATTGCCTTCTCGGGATCCGTCTCCACCTTGCCCGGCTTGCCGCCCATCGCCTCGATGATCGCCGCGAAAGTCTTCTGCATGTGGACGGCCTGCTTCTTCTCGTGGTCGCTCCATTTCCAATGGAAGCGCAGCACGGGAATGCCCCAGCGATCTTTTTTCTGCGGATCGATTTCGCAGTAGCTGTCCTCGTTCGGAATCATCTCGCCGCGTCCGCTGAGGCCCACGCTCGCGCCGTAGTATCGCCGCGCGTCGTCCTTCATCTTTTTGCCGTACGCCTTTGAGTCGGGCAGATGCACGCTCATCTCCGGCATCTGGCGTCCACCGCCAATTTCGATGTGATAGCCGCGCGCGAAGTCGAGCTTCCCCGCAACCTGCTCCTTGTAGAGCCACCACGGCGTATAGACGTGCATGCTGCTCGTGCCATCGGCGTTGTAGGGCGGGCAGTTTTCCAGCGCGGGAATGTGCCCGCCGAGATTGCTGCCCACGGTGTCCATGAGATATCGGCCGACCTTGCCGCTGCCGTTCGCGAGGCCGTTCGGAAAAAGCGCCGACTTGCTGTTCAGCAAAATGCGCGCGCTCTCGCAGCCGCTCGCGCAGAGCACCACCACGCGGGCAGTCGCACGCTCCTCCTTGCCCGAAGCCTTGTCCATGTAGAGCACGCCCGTCGCCTTGCCGGATTTGTCGAGCGTCACCTCGCGCACCATCGCATCCGTGATGATGTCGAGATTCCGCGTCTCCACCGCCGGTGGCAGCAGCACCGTCGTGCTTTGAAAGTTCGCCTTGATCGAGCAGCCGCGCCCGCACGGCGTCGCGTAAAAACACCCCGCGCGATTGTTCAGCGGCTTCGTGAGGATCGCCATGTGCGACGGAATCACCGGGATGCCGAGCCCCTTCGCGTGCTTGCGAATGAGCATCTCGTGCGCGCGCGGATGCGGCGGCGGCTGCAGCGAACCGTTGCGCGAGTCGGGCGTGTTCTCGAGTCCCTCGTTGCTGCCAAACACGCCGACGAGCGCCTCCGTTTTGTCATACCACGGCTCGATGTCCTTGTATTCAAAAGGCCAGTCCAGCCCGAGTCCGTCGCGCGACTTCGGCTTGAAATCATACGGCCCCATCCGCAGCGAAATGCGTCCCCAGTGATTCGTCCGCCCGCCCAGCATGCGCGGACGCCACCATGTGAAATTCTGAGTCGTCTTTTTCGCGTCCCAATCCTTCGCCTCGTGCCAACCGTTCTCACCCTCCCGCTTCACCACGTAAGGCTCGCCCGGCACCGTCCAACCGCCGTTCACCGTCGCATCGAAAAATCCGAAGTGCTTGTCCGGCGTCGCCGCATTGCGCAGCGGCGCATCCGCCGCCGTCTGGAACATCGGCGTCTCCATGATCGGGTCATAATTCCGCCCTGCCTCCAGCATCAGCACCTTCAGCCCCGCCTTGCACAACACATACGCCGACATGCCGCCCGCCGCCCCGCTGCCCACGATGATCGCGTCATAGTTCGGCAGCGTCTTTCGGGGAGTGATGACCGGCATCTGGGACAAATGCACAACGCACGACGGACGATCAATATCCAACGTGCGGCAATGCTGCCCGTCGTAGCGTAGCTCTCCTGAGCCGCGCCCCGGATGCGAATTGCTCCCGCGCCTGCATTCCAACTCACGGCCCGACTCTTGAGCGACTGCGCGACGCGCTCCCACGCGATGCGCAACTCGGGAGAGCCAGGCTACGGGCTCGCACCGCACCGCGACTGCACCGAAGATGCGGCGCCGTGATCACCATCGTCCATCAGCGCGGACTGCATCTGCCGGAGCACGAGCTGTGGCTCGACCCGCATCGCGGGAAGCCGCTCGCATTCGTCTCGCACGCGCACGGCGATCACATCGCGCGCCATCGGGAAGTGCTGATGACGGCGGCGACCGCACGCTTCATGCGTGAACGGATGCCGGGCAGGCGCACGGAGATCATCGCGGGCTTCGGCGAGGCGCGCGAATTTGCCGGCGGGCGCGCGACGCTGATCCCTGCGGGACACATCCTCGGCTCGGCGCAGTTGTTTTTTGAAACGGACGCCGGCTCGCTGCTCTACACCGGCGACTTCAAGCTCGCGCACGGCCTCACCGCCGAGCCATGCGAGTGGCGCCACGCGGACACGCTCGTGATGGAGACGACATTCGGCCTGCCGCGCTACCGGATGCCGCCGCGCGCCGAAGTCGCCGCGCGCGTCGTTGCATTTTGCCGCGAGACGCTCGACGCCGATGCGGTGCCCGTGCTGCTCGGCTACTCGCTCGGCAAGGCGCAGGAGATCATCCGCATCATTCTCGACGCAGGCCTCACGCCGATGCTGCACGAGGCCGTGTGGAAAATGACCGCGATCCACAGCGAGCTGTGCGCGGATTTCCCCTGCGGCAGCGTGCGCTTCCGCGCGTCATCAGCGAAAGGCCACGTGATCGTCTTCCCGCCGAACGCAGCAAATTCAGCGGCGCTCGAAAAAGTCGGCGCGCGCCGCACCGCAATCCTCACCGGCTGGGCGCTCGACCCCGGCGCAAAATATCGCTCGCGCTGCGACGAGGCATTTCCCCTCAGCGATCATGCGGACTACGACGAACTGCTCCGCTACGTCGAACTCGTGCAGCCGAAACGCGTGCTGACCGTGCATGGCTTCGCCGCGGAATTTGCCACCGACCTGCGCCGCCGCGGCATCGAGGCATGGGCTCTCTCGGAGGACAATCAGCTCGAGCTCAAGCTCGGCTGATGGTGCGCCACAGCCGATGCAGCGCCGACGATTCGTCGGCCCCCGGCATGGGATTGCGGGGAAACTTTCGGAACAAGAAAGACCGCCATCCCGCCACGCTTCCCATCCTGCCGAGCCGACGGGTCATCGGCGCTACATTGCCCGCCGCCGTTGCGTCGAAGTTTGGATGCTTCTCGAAATCCTCGCGCCGATCCTACTTCGCGATCTTCGCGCCTTCGCGGTTTGATTTTCCCGCCGAGCGCGGCCGGCCGGCAAAGACGCGCGCGCGTTCGCCGGGGCCGAGTTCGCGCCAGTGGCCGGGGGCGAGGCCGTTGAGTTCGAGTTCGCCGATCTGCACGCGGATGAGGCGCAGCGTCGGATGCCCGATGGCCGCAGTCATGCGGCGCACCTGATGATTTTTCCCCTCGATGAGCGAGAGCGCGATCCAACAGTCGGGAACGTTTTTGCGGAAGCGCACCGGCGGATCGCGCGGCGGCACGAACGGCTGCGGCGAGAGCATCCACGCGCGGCACGGCAGCGTGCGGTGCTCGCCGATGACGATGCCACGCTGCAATTCATCGAGCACCTCACGCGTCGAAATGCGCTCGACCTGCGCCCAGTACGTGCGGCTGTGCGCGTGCTCGGGCGCGAGGAGTTTTTTGTTCAGGTAGGGCTCGTCGCTGAGCAGCAGCAGGCCCTCGCTTTCCGCATCGAGGCGGCCGAGCGGGTAGGCGTGTTTCGGAAATCCGAAATCCGCGAGTGTGCGGTGTTTCGAGCCGTCGTCGGTGAATTGGCTGATCACGCCGAATGGTTTGTTGAAGGCGATGAGCATTTCCGGAGCGGTATTTCAGGTCTGTGCCGGGGAAGTCATCATCAAAAGGGACTCACGCAAAGGGTGCGAAGGGCGCAAAGGAAACTTTTGCCGGAGCCTTTGCGCCCTTCGCGGACTTGGCGTGAGGCACATCGGAGCGCCGTTTTCAAAAAACATGTCACGTGTCGAACTTCGCACGCTGTTCGAGCGACTGCGTCCAGAGCGAAATCGGCAGCGTAATAATGAGGTAGCCGATGGCGAGCGGCAGATAGCTCTCGAATGGCTTGAGCGTGTTGGAATTCACATTGCTCGCCGCATTCGCAAGCTCTGCGACGGCGATGATCGAGAGCAGCGACGAGTCTTTCACGAGCGAGACGAACTGCCCCGCGAGCGACGGCAGAATCTGCCGGATGGCCTGCGGGAAAATCACATGCCGGTAAGTCTGCCGCGTGGTGAGACCGATGGCGCGTGCCGTTTCGAGCTGCGATTTTCCGACACCCTCGATGCCCGCGCGGATGATTTCGCTGATGAACGCGCCCGTGAAAGCGGCGAGGATGAGCGGGCCGACGACGTAGCGGCTCTGTATGTGGAGCGCATTCGCGAAGACGTAGAAGTAGAGGTAAATCTGCACGAGCAGCGGTGCGCCGCGTGTGAGTTCGACGTAGATGCGGGAAAAATATTGCAGCGGCAGAAATGCCGAGCGCCGCGCGAGCGCGAAGAGCAGCCCGAGCACGCAGCTCAACGGCAGCGCGAGTGCAGAGATGCCGAGCGTGGCGAGCCAGCCGTCGATGAAAAGCTGACGGTATTTCCACGCAGGGCTCCAGTTCCAGCGGTACTCCAGCGTGAGCAGTGCGGCGACGATGATGCCGATCACCAGCGCAAGGGCGGACGCGAAGCTGATCGCCCGCGTGAGTGGATGGCTGTGACTCGGCATCGCGCGAGTCTGCATGAAGGCGGGACGTTTGGCTAGGTGGCGCAAGGAGCGGCGACATTCCTGTCGCCGTCCTCGACCTGCGCCGGAGGCGCACACTTCGTGGCACGGCGGCGGGTGTGCGGGCGGGCGTCTGGCAGGCCGTCTTTCCAATAACGGAGCGCCTCCGGCGCTTGTGAAGGACGGCGACAGGAATGTCGCCGCTCCCAGTCGCTCCCAGCCGCACCAGGGCGCCAGCGGCGTTTCCTGCCTGGTGAAGAATTTCCTTGCCATCCCGTGTTTTCAGGAAATACTGAAAGCACGATATGAAGAGCAACACTCCAGCCGGCAGCGCAGGGGAGGCCGCACAGCTCCAGGCGGCGAAGGATGAGTTCATCACGCAATGGGGGGCGATGGGGAGCGCGTGGGGGATCAACCGCACGATGGCGCAGGTCCACGCGCTGCTGATGATCAGCACGAAGCCGCTCACGACCGACGACATCATGGACGAGCTGAAGGTGAGCCGCGGCCATGCGAACACGAACCTGCGCGAACTGTGCGGCTGGGGGCTCATCCGCGGCATCATCCCGAAGGGCGAGCGGAAGGAGTATTTCGAGGCGGAGAAGGACATCTGGAAGATGTTCTGCATCATCACCCGCGAGCGGAAGCGGCGGGAGATTCGACCGGCGATCAATGTGCTCAAGGACTGCCACGAGCGCACGGAGACGCTGAAAGGCGGCGAGGCGGTCGCATTTTCAAAACAGGTGAAGGCGCTGCGCGAATTTCTCGAAATGATGGACGGACTGCTGAGCAAGATCGCGCGCTCGGAGAAATCCACGATCCTGCCCTGGGCGTTGAAGTGGCTCTCGTGATTTCGTTTTGACGCTATGTTTCACTACTTACTGAAATCCCCGGATTTTCCTAAATTACAAAAAACAAAATACGAACAACAAAACACCATGAACTACACAGCCGCCTATCATCTCCTCTACCTCGCTATCAGCGTCGCCGTGACCGTCTGGGTCGCGCGCACGCTTCACAAAAACGGGCGCATCTTCCTCGTGGACGCATTCCACGGGAATGAGCGCCTGGCCGACAGTGTGAACCACCTGCTCGTCGTCGGCTTTTACCTCGTCAATGTCGGCTTCATCACGCTCGCGGTGAAGACCGGCACGCGGCCCACCGACTTGGCGGAACTGCTGGAGGCGGTGTGCAGCAAGGAGGGTGTCGTGCTGCTCACGCTCGGCGCGATGCACTTCCTGAACATCTGGATTTTCAACGGCATGAGGAAGCGCGCGCTGCTGCACGGTGCGCCGCCGCCGGTCGCGCCGACCGCGCACATCGGAGTGAGGCCCTGAACGAAGTGATCCCACGGACATGAAAAAACTCCACGTCCTCTACGATGCAAAGTGTGAGCTTTGCCGGCGCGTGCGCGTGTGGCTGCAAGGGCAGCCGGCGTTCGTGCCGCTCGCATTTGTCCCGCTGCAAAGCCCGGAACTCGAGGAGCGCTTCCCGGGCATCACCGCGCTGGAGCCTGCGCGCCAGATCCTCGTCGTCGCGGACAGCGGCGATGTCTGGCGCGGCGCGGATGCGTGGATCATGTGCCTGTGGGCGCTGCGCGAATATCGCGCGTGGTCGCAGCGCCTCGCGAGCCCGCTGCTGCGGCCGTTCGCGCTGCGCGTGTGCGACATGGTGAGCCGGAACCGGCACCGCTTCAGCGCGTGGTTCCTGCGCACTGGCACGCAGGAAATCGCGGACACACTGGCCGCGCAGGAGAGCACACAGGCGGCGCACGTCTGCGACACATCCACCGCAGTGCTCGAAAAAATCCACGTGCGACGCGACGAGCACGTGCGACGCCGAATGTCGGATGCAGCACAGAGTTGAAGGCAAATCCCGGAGTGGAAAAACCAGTCACCCGCGCCGACCTGTACCGATGAAAATGGAGACGGCGAACTTGAACCCACGCGCGGTGCCGACGAATCGCCGGCGCTACATTTCCCACGCGCGCCGAGCCGCTATTTCTTCGGGGTGTAGCCGCGGACGAACTCGATGCACAGCTTCGCCTCGGCGAGGTTGTCCTCCTGCTTGAACTCGTACTCGATCGAGATCGGCCCGGCGAAACCCTGTGCGGCAAATTCGTCGAGGATGCCTTTCACGTCGCTCACGCCGGTGCCGTACGGCACGTCGTGGGCCTTCGGGCTTTCCTCGTTCAGATCCTTCAGGTGGCTGCTCATGATGCGGCCTTTCAAAATGCGGATCGCGTCCACGGGCTTCAGGCCGCTGCGAACCCAGTGGCCGGTGTCAGCGCACGAGCCGATGCGCGCGTCGCGGTCCTTGCAGACTTCGAGGATGTAGTTCGGATCCCACATGCGGTACTCGGGATGATCGGGGCGCTTCGGATGATCGTGGAAGCCGACCTTGATGTCGTATTCCTTCACGAGCTTCTCGAACGTATCAATCGCGTCCACGCTCTCGGTGTTGATCACGCGGATGCCGAAATACTTCGCAAATTCAAACACCTTGCGCGAGGCGGCCTCTTCCTTCGAGAGGCCGACGACTCCGTAAGCGACCGGCGTGATGCCGCGTTCCTTGAGCTTGGCCTTCACTTTTTCCCAAACCTCGGGCGCGGCGTTGTGGTCGAACTTCACGTCCTTCTGCTCGGCGGAAAGTTTTTGGCCGGGGAAAAATTCGATCGTCTTTGCCCCGGTGGCGGCGGTCTTCTCGATGGCCTCGAAGACGGAGAAGCGATTGAAGGTCCACGCCTGGCAGCCGATGACGAAGCTGCCCTGCTTGAGATTGTCCGGCAGCGGATCGGCGGCACGAAGCGGGAGCGATGCGGCGAACAATGCGAGGGTGAGGAGGAGTTTCATGATGCGTGCATTGGCAAGAAGGCACTGCGCGAAGTCAAGCGCGGCGCAGTGAACATCCGACATTCGTGCGTGATTGAAAGCGGGTCCAAAAACCGGGGGCCAACGGCCCGGAACCATACCAGCCTGGGCCAACGCCCCAGGTAAACGAGGGAATGAAATCATGAGGGCTGAAAGCCCGTTCCATGCGCGGATACCGTGGATGGATCGGGCTTTCAGGCCTCGTTCGTTTTCCGTTCGCACCCTCGGGCGATGCCTCAGGCTGGTATGAAACCGGGCCTTCGGCCCTCACATTATGCACCCGCTTTCAATCACGCCCTCGACATTCACCATGCCCTGCTGCGAGATCCGATTTTGCGAATCACGCCGGACTGCCAATACGGCGGACAGGAGTGTCCGCCTCACGGCTTCACTACCAGCTCTTCACCCACTTCGCCCACTCCAGTTCCGCGGTGACTTTCCCCGTGGGATTGCTGCCGCCGGTGGACCAAAGATCGTAGCTGCCGGGGCTGAAGCCGTGGAGCGCGGGGCCGGTCGGGCGCTTTTGCGAGGAAATCTTGCTGGGATCAGTCTTGATCGCGGTCTGGTAGGTCTGCTCGTCCTTCGCCGCGCCGGTCGAGTAGGCGTAGGGAAATCCAAACGGATCCTGAAAAAAGTTCACCGAGGTGATTTTCTTGGTGGTCTTGTCCTTCACCGCATTCAGGATGCGCGGCTCGAATTCCTTCAGGTAGCGCGGCTCGCCGAAGTCCGGGATTCCGTTTGGCGGACCGCTCGCCTGCTTCCCCTTGAGATCGTTGTCGCCAGTCGTGGATTTGTCGCCGGTCAGTTCCCTGTAGAGAAAGAGCGATGATGCGGCGTAGCTCGCCGCGGTCGGGACCAAGTCCACCTTGGGATTGATGCTGTCCGTCACGCTGTTCACCGCCGTGTCCCGCGGATAGCTGCCGCTGTCCGCCTTGTAGCTTTCGCAGGCGGATTCGAGCATCTTGACTTCCCCCGCCGACCGCGCGAGCGCGCTCCGCTTCTGCACATACACGCCGACGGAGATGACCATGCCGGTGAGGATCACGATGATCGCGAGCACCGTGAGCATTTCGATCAGGGTGAAGGCGGAGAGGGAGGGTTTTCTCATTGCTGCAAAATATCCGGTTCGCAATCGGCTGCCAATGGATTCTCTGTTAGGCCGTCTGCATCTTCTCGATGATCTTGATCAGCGGGAGGAAGAGAGCGATGACGATGGTGCCGACGATGAACGCAAGGATGACGATCATGATCGGCTCGAGCAGCGACGTCAGGCTCTCGACGGCGTTGTCCACTTCGTCGTCGTACACCTCGGCGACTTTCAGCAGCATCTCAGGAAGCTGGCCGGTCTCCTCTCCGACATCCACCATGCTGATCACCATCGGAGGGAAGACGCCGCTGGCCTCCAGCGGCGAGACGATGCTTTCGCCTTCCTTCACCGCGTCATGGACTTTCGTGATCGCGTCGGCGAGCACGACATTGCCCGCGGTTTCCTTGGTGATGTTCAGCGCCTGCAAAATGGGCACACCGCTCGTGACCAGCGTTCCGAGCGTGCGGGTGAAGCGCGCGATCGCGCCCTTGCGCGCGATGTCGCCGAAGATGGGCAGCTTCAGCTTCATGCGGTCCATGAAGTCAATGCCCTTCACGGTGTTGTTCAGCGCCCACCATCCGCTGCCGATGCCAAAGATCGCGACCAGCGTGAACCACAGCGTCGGCGGGACGAACATGTTCATGAGGAAATTGCTCGCGGCCATGACCCACAGCGTGAGCTCCGGCAGCTTCTCGCTTTCACCGAGCATGTCCGCAAAGATCTTCGCGAACTTCGGCACGATCGTCGTGAGGAGGAACACGAGGATCAGCAGCGCGATGGTGAGCACCACGAGCGGATACGTCATCGCGCTCTTGATCTTGTTTTTCAGCTTCTGCGCCTTTTCCTGGAATTCCGCGAGACGCGTGAGCACGAGCTCGAGCACGCCGCCTATCTCGCCGGCCTTCACCATGCTCACGTAGAGCTTTTGGAAAATGCGCGGGTGCTGTCCCATCGCCTCGGAGAATGTGCTGCCGCCCTGCACGGAATCCGCAATCGCGACGATGGCGGTGCGCAGCACCAGATTTCTCTCCTGCTTGGCGAGCACGGTGAGGCCCTTGAGCAGCGGCAGGCCGGCATCAATCAGCGTCGCAAGCTGGCGCGTGAAGATCATCAGCACCTTCGTCGGCACGGTCTTTTTCTGGAAGAACGAGCCGCCCTTTTTCCCGCCGGACACAGCCGCATCGGCTTTCTTCGCGACGGCCTTTCCTGTCTTTGCGGGCTTCTTCCCCTGCCCCTCCGGCGCGACGCTCGTGGGGAAAAATCCCTGCTGCCTCAGTTGCGCGACGACATCGTTCTGCGAGGCGGCATCAACGACTCCTGTGGACTCCGCGCCCCGTGCATCAAGGGCGGTGTATTCAAATCTCGGCATAAAATCGTGGGGGCTCTGCGCTTGGTTGTAATTGGCGGGGTGAATTATTGTCCATCGCAATCCCGATGGCACCTGAAAAAGCGTTTACGTGTATTTCATCACTTCCTCGATCGTCGTCTCGCCGAGGTAGATTGACCGGAGGCCGTCCTGCCGCAGCGTGTCCATCCCGAGTTCGATGGCCTTCTGCTTCATCACGACGGAGGGCGCGCGCTCGTTGATGAGCTGGCGCAGCGGATCGGTGATGTCGAGCAGCTCGTAGATTCCCTTGCGGCCCTTGTAGCCGGTGTTGTTGCACATGTCGCAGCCGCTCCCGTAGTAGAAGCTCTTGTCGCCGATCTCCTGCGGCGTGAGGCCGAGTTGCGCGAGCACGCTCTCGCTCGGCTCATACGGCGTCCGGCACACCGAGCACACGCGACGGATGAGGCGCTGGCCGAGCACGGCCTCGAGCGACGCGGAGATGAGGAACGGCTCCACGCCCATGTCAATGAGACGCGTGACCGCGCCGGGCGCGTCATTCGTGTGCAGCGTGGTGAAGACGAGATGCCCGGTGAGCGACGCCTGGATCGCGATCTGCGCCGTCTCCACATCGCGCGTCTCGCCGACCATGATGCGATCCGGATCCTGACGCAGAAAGGCGCGCAGCACGCGCGCGAAGTTCAGCCCGATGGCCTCCTGGATCGGCACCTGGATGATTCCCTCGATCTCGTATTCCACCGGATCCTCCGCGGTGAGCACCTTCGAGTCCACGGTATTGATCTTGTTCAGGCACGCATAGAGCGTCGTCGTCTTTCCCGAACCCGTCGGCCCCGTGACGATGAAAATGCCGTTCGGTTTCTGGATCGTGTTCAGGAGGTAATTGTAGATGCCGTCCGGCATCCCCAGCGCCTCCAGGTCGAGCTTCACCGTGCTGCGATCCAGCACGCGGAGCACGACGGACTCGCCAAACTGCGTCGGCAGTGTGCTGACGCGGAGGTCCACCTGCCGGCCCGCGATCAGCGTCTGGATGCGCCCGTCCTGCGGCACACGCCGCTCGGCGATGTTCAGGCCCGCCATCACTTTCACCCGCGAGATCACCGGGTTGGCGAGATGCCGCGGCGGCGGCGACATCTCGTAAAGTGCGCCGTCCACGCGGTAGCGGATCTTGAACTCCGTCTCGAACGGCTCGAAGTGGATGTCGCTCGCACGATCGTGGATCGCCTGCGCGAGCACGAGATCCAGGTAGCGGATGATCGGCGCGGCATTCGCCGCGCTCTCGATCTCCTTGATATCCATGTTCCCACCCTCGCCGCCGAACTGGATGCCGCCGCCGAGTTCCGCGAGGATAGAGTCGAGGCTCGCCGCATCCGACCCGTAGTGCTTCTTGATCAGGTCCTCGATCTGGTAGATTGGCGCGACGACGGGCTGGATGTCCTTGCCGATCGCAAAACGCAGATCCTCCACGGTCTGTGGATTCAGCGGATCGATCAGCGCGACCTGCAAAATGTTGTCCTCAAACCCCAGCGGAAACGCGCGGTGAAGCTGCGCGAGCCCGGCGGGCAGCAATTTCAGCAGCCCGACCGGCGGAACGAAATCCTTGAGGTTCACAAACTCCGCGCCGATCGCATTGGCGATGCTCTGGTAGTAGCCGTCCTCGGTCACCGCCTGGTAGTCCACGAGCACGTCGCACAGCGACTTTCCCGTGCTGGCGACCTCCTGCAGGACATCATCCACCACAGTCGGATCCACGAGTCCCTGTTCGACGAAAATGTTCAGTGTCTGTCTTGCGTTCATGGGTGAAAAAATTGGCGGTCAGCGGCGCGTCTCCCGGCCTGCGAGGAGCTGCGCGACCAGTTCCGGATCCTGTGCCTTTGCAAAAATCTCCTCACGCGCGATCACGCCACCGAGGTAGAGGTCCACGAGCGACTGCTCGATCGTGTTCATGCCGTACTTCGCGCCGGTCTGGATTTCCGTCGCGAGCCGAAAGGTCTTGTTGTCCCGGATCAGCGCGGCGACGGACGGTGTGTTCGTCATCACCTCGAAGACCGCGATGCGCCCCGGCCGGTCGATCCGCGGGATGAGAAGCTGCGAAATCACTGCCTTGAGATTCGTCGAGAGCTGGACGCGGATCTGCTCCTGCTGGTGCGCGGGAAAGGAATCCACGATGCGATCCACCGTCTTGCCCGCGCCCGTCGTGTGCAGCGTGGAAAAGACGAGATGCCCCGTCTCCGCCGCACGGATCGCGGTCTCCATCGTCTCAAGGTCGCGCATTTCGCCAACGAGAATCACATCCGGATCCTGCCGCAGCGCGCGGCGCAATCCTTCGGCAAACGACGACACATCCGTGCCGACCTCGCGCTGGTTCACCATGCCCTGCTGATGCTCGTGGATGTATTCGATCGGGTCCTCGATCGTCACGATGTGATGCCCGAGGTGCAGATTGATGTCGTTCAGCATCGCCGCGAGCGAAGTCGTCTTGCCCGAGCCCGTCGGCCCCGTCACCAGCACGAGCCCGCGCGGCAGGCGGATGAGTTCATTCGCGATCGCCGGCAGCCCGATGTCCGCGGACGAAAGCATCTCCCGCGGCAGCAGGCGCAGCGCGATCGCCGTGGTGCGCTTCTGACGGTAGAGACTGATGCGAAAACGATTCCGCCCCGCGCTCGTGATCGCGAAGTCCACGCTGCCCTCGGTGCGCAGTTTGTGAATCTGCTCCCCGCTCGCGAGTTCCGTCGCGATGTTGTCCGTGTCCTCGGCAAAAAGTGCGCGCGTCTCCAGCCGCACGAGCCTGCCGTGGATGCGCAGCACCGGCGGCGTGCCGACGGTGAGGTGCAGGTCCGACGCCCCCGAGTCCACCGTGAGGCGCAGGATGTCCTCGATGGGCGCAAACGCCCCGCGCCCTCCCGCGGAAATCGCGGGTGCCGCCGGCTCCGGCACCGGAGGCGGCACGGATGCGGATGTTTCCCCGGTGGGATTTTTTCCAAATCGGAAGATGCCCATGGTCGCTCCTTTTATGCGCTGTCAGACATCGTGGCGCTGATGACCTCCTCGGCCGTCGTCATCCCCGAGAGGACCTTGCGGATGCCATCCTCGCGCAGCGTGCGCATGCCCATCTCGCGCGCGCGCTTGCGCAGGTCCACGGTCGTCGCGCGCGTGTTCACCATGTGCCGCACGTCGTCGTCCACCTCGAAGATTTCGAAGATGCCCATGCGTCCCTTCGCCCCAAGGCCCTTGCATTTTTCGCAGCCGACGCCGGCCATCACCGTCGCCGTCGCGAGCTGCGTCGGGTCAATGCCCAGCGACATGACTTCCGCCTCCGTCAGATCCACGGGCGCCTTGCAGTTCGGGCAGATTTTCCGCACGAGCCGCTGCGCGATCATCGCGCGCACCGCGGAGGACACGAGGAACGGCTGCACGCCGATATCCACGAGACGTGCGATGGCGCTCGGCGCGTCATTCGTGTGCAGCGTCGAAAAAACGAGATGCCCCGTGAGCGCCGCATTGATCGCGATATTCCCCGTCTCCGGATCACGGATTTCACCGATCATGATGATGTTCGGCGCCTGCCGCAGCATCGCGCGCAGCGCCGCGGGGAAAGTCATGCCGACCTCGGCATTCACCTGCACCTGATTGATGCCGCTCATCTGATACTCCACCGGATCCTCCACGGTGATGAGCTTCTTGTCCGGCTTGTTGATGTAATTCAAACACGCATACAGCGTCGTCGTCTTGCCCGAGCCCGTCGGGCCGGTGACGAGCAGGAGTCCATCTGGCAGACGCAGCAGGCGCTCGAAAATTTCCTGGTCGTCACTCAAAAATCCAAGCTGCGGCAGACCGAGCGAAAGCGACGACTTGTCGAGAATACGCATGACCACCGACTCGCCGTGCGCCGTCGGGATCGTCGAGACGCGCAAGTCGATCGACTTCTTGCCCATCTTCACCTGGATGCGTCCGTCCTGCGGCAGGCGCTTCTCCGCGATGGACATCGTGCCCGTCATGATCTTCAGGCGCGACACGATCGCCGCCTGCAGTTTCTTCGGCGGGTTCTGCATCTCGTGCAGCACACCATCAATTCGGAAGCGGATGCGCAGCCGTTTTTCCAGCGGCTCCACATGGATGTCTGAAGTCCGCGAATTGTAAGCCTCCAGCAGCATCATCGTGACCAGCTTGATGATCGGCGCATCGCCGACCTCGCCCGCCACGCCCTCCACATCCACCGCCTGTCCGCCGATCTGGATGCTGCCGGCCATGTTCTCCATCGAGGCCACGGCATCCTCCGCCGTGCCGTAATATTTCATCAGCGCCGACTTCATCGAGTCCGGCGTCGTGCAGAGGAATTCCACCTCACGCCCGAGCACCGCCTGGATCGCGTCCAGCGTGTCGAAATTCAGCGGGTCATCCACCGCCACCACCACACCGCCGAGTTCCGTGAACGCCACCGGCACCGCCCGGTAGCGCCGCGCCACCTCCGCGGTGATCAGCGACAGCACATCCCCGGAAACGATGATTCCGTCGAGGCTCACAAAGTCCATCGCCGCATTCGACGCCACCGCGCGCGACACATCCTCCTGCGTGATGATCCCCTGATCCATGAGCACCTGTATCAGGGTCTTCCCCGGCTTCACCGCCTCGCGCGCCTCATTCACCTGAGTCTTCGTCACCAGCGAATTCTCGATCAGAATTTCAAGGATGTAGTCGTCGTTTGCAGCCACAGGTAGGGGATGGTTCTCGGAAAAATTTGTGAGGGGTCGCTGCCAGTCATCACGCAGCCGGGCCAATTCATGTCAGCGATTCCGTCCCGCCAATCAATCACCGATTTATGAATTCACGTTTTTCCTGCAGCACACGCCAGCCAAGGAATCATCGGCCGCCCTCATTGTTCCGATCGTTTTGGAAAATTCACATCTCCATCGAACACCATGCCGGGCGTGAAGATCGCTGGAGATCAGGTAGAGGCCCAATTTGAAAACCGGGGTCATTCGGGGGGAGCCTAAGTGACTCGAAGGACCCCGCTTTGAAAAATTCAAACTGAGCCGCCACCGAAGTTCACGACTGTTTGTCTGTGCCCCGTCCGGCTCAAAGATTGACAGATCGTGCAGCCTCCGGGGCCGGAGAGGTAGGGATTGTGGACGGCGGCGGAATGGTCGGGAGCAAGCGGCCTTGCGGGCGGAAAAGCAGCCTTGGCCCGACCCGTTCAACGCTTTTTCGGAGCGGGTGCCTTGAGCTTTTTCAGCTCTTCCCTTGCATCCCGCGCCTGCTCGCTGTCGGGCGCTTTCTTGATGATGGCCTCGAAGCGCGTCCGGGCGTCGGCGGTGTCTTTCATGCGGACGGAGGTCATGGCGATGTTCATGAGCACGATGATGTCGTCCGGGTCGGACTCCGAGGCTTTCACCAGAAGCGCGCGCGCCTGCTCCCATTCCTTGTTGTACGAGTGGAAGACGGCGGCGAGGTTCAGGAGCTTCACGTTTTTCGGATAGAGCTTCAGCGCGGCGACCGCGATCCCGTGGCCGGCCTTGTCGGTGTCCGGTTTTTCCTTGGAATACAGCAGGCGGATGCGCCCGTGGATTTCGCCCGCGACCTTTTGCTCCAGCGGGACCGTGAGTGGCGCGTCGTCAATCCATCGCAGCTTATCGCCCTGCGTGGCGACGGCATCGAGCATGGCGAGTGCGGCATGTTCGAGCGCCTTCATGTCGCCGGCGCGCTCGCAGATGCTCATGCGCCCGACGTGGATGTCGAGGCGGTGGGGAAATTTCCCGGCTGCGGTCGCGAGGATCGCTTCACCTTTCATTTGCAGCCTGGGATCAGGAGTGTCGGAAATGGTGCCGACGGTTTTCTTTGTCTTGGGATCCACGATCGCAAATCCCGGACGCTTCGTGCCGGTCGTGATGCTCACGCTGTCCGCCGCGGCGAGGTATGCGTTCGCGGCGAAAACGTATGGATCGGGATTCTGCGGCTCCTGCTCGCTCCACTCCTTCAGCTTCGCATCAATGGCATCGGGCGTCTTGTATGTGGCGACAAATTCCTTCACGCGCACGGCGAGCGGCGGCTTCTCCTCGGAATGCACGGCATGGAGGCTCACACACAGGAGAAGGATGAGGACGGCGGGGCGTTTCATGGGGGAGGAGCCGTACTCTGCCTCCGGGCACGGCAGACCGCCAGACTGAAAAGCGGACGCACGCACTGCCTCCACGCGCGCGGGCGCCTGCAAGCATTCGATTTCCTCAGAGACTGTGTAAAAAGTGCGCCTTGTCCGATTCAGCGTCGCATCCCGATCACACGAAGCGGGCGGAGCAGGGAGGGAAGCGGGAGCATACGCTTCCAGCGTGTCCTTTGCGGCATCCTGCCGCAAAGCGATGCCGGCCCGGAGCATGAACGGCGACTTGGAAGTTGCCGCTCCCAGGAGCCCGCCGCCTTCGCCCTGCGTCCGGCAAGGATGCCGCACGCCGCACGCTGGAAGCGTGCGCTCCCGTTTTCCTGCGCGCGTCCGGGCGCACTGTGGATTCGCAACGCCAGCGTCGTGACTTTTTACACAGTCTGTAACGATCCCGTAGGAAATCGAATGCTTGCAGCAAGGCCATCCGCGGACTCACTTTCGCCGCCCGAAGAATCCCATGCTGGCCGAAATCATCCTCACCACCGCGCTCGTAGCGACTGTCGCGTGGAATGTGCGGGCGACGCGGCTCCACCGGCGGCAGCTCACGGATCTGATGCGCGAGAAAGTGAAGATCCAGACGGAGGAACGGCGCGTGTTTGATTTCCTGCACGGCATCGGCGAGGCGCTGAAGGATGACTCGCACGCCGGCGATCTGGACGGCCTGATCGTCGAGGGTGCGCTGCGGATTCTCGAGGCGGACGGCGGCACGCTCTACCTCACGAACAAGAAGGGCACGGTGCTCCAGCCGACGTATGTCTCGAAGGGATCGCCGCCATTTGTCGAGCTGCCGAAGCTGGCCGGCAGCGCGACGACTTCGCTGAACGCGCAGATCCGCCTGCAGGCGGTGAAAGTCGGCGAAGGAATCATCGGCCTCGCACTGTCGGACAACAGCCCGGTCTCACTTCTGCCGACGGATGCGCGGCTGGAGCGCCTGCTGGCGTACGGGGTGAACTCGGCATTCATCGCGCCACTGATCTACGCCGGGCAAAATCTCGGCGTGCTCGCACTCGCGCGCTCGGGAAAAAGCGCGCCGTTCGGGCCG
This sequence comes from Chthoniobacterales bacterium, assembly GCA_038238025.1. Taxonomy (GTDB): domain Bacteria; phylum Verrucomicrobiota; class Verrucomicrobiia; order Chthoniobacterales; family Chthoniobacteraceae; genus SXWH01. The sequence continues at coordinate 39,455 of JBBRYC010000036.1, read as the reverse complement.
GCGCATTTCAATACGTTCAAGGCCCTCGCGGAGCAGTCGGCGTTTTCGCTGTTCGACGCATTCCTCCACCACGAGGCGGCGGAGAAGCAGCAGATCGAGAAGGATCTGAACATTGCAAACGAGGTGCAGCGCATCCTGCTGCCGAGCGAGCCGCCGATGATCGAGGGCTTCGATCTCGCAGGCACGAACGTCCCGGCGCGCTACGTGAGCGGCGACTATTTTGACTACATCCCCCTCGACGAGGATCGCTACGGCGTGGTGATCGCGGACGTGTCGGGAAAAGGCATCCCGGCGGCGCTGCTGATGGCGATGACACGCACGGCGCTGCGCCTTTTTGCAAAAGGCGAAGGCTCCCCCGCCGAGGCGATTCGCAGGCTGAACGCGCACCTTTACCCCGACATCCGCGAGGACATGTTCATCTCGCTCGCGTACGTGGTGATCGATCGGCGCAGCAGTGAACTTCAGCTCGTGCGCGCCGGCCACGACGCACCGCTCGTGTACCGCGCCGCGGACAGGAGCGTGACGCGCGTGAATCCGCCGGGCATGGCTGTGGGCATTGACAGCGGGGGCGCATTCAATAGGGTCACGAACGACTTTTCCCTGAGCCTCGCACCCGGCGACTGCCTCGTCCTTTACACGGACGGTGTGACCGAAGCGCAGGACAGGAACGGGGACGAGTTCGGGTTGGAAGCGATGATTCGCTCCGTGCAGGCGAGCGCATCCGAAGGCGCGGCCGGCATCATCCAGCGCGTCACCAGTGACGTGAAGGCATTCATCGGCGACCAACCGCCACATGACGACATCACACTGATCACCATCTTGAAAAAATGAGCACAACGAACGTGGACACCGAAGAGAATCCCGAGGGCGCAGAGACCTCCGAGCCCGATGCGCTGACGGCCGCGCAGGCCGAGGCCGCGAAGTGGAAGGACACCACACTGCGGGCGCAGGCCGAACTCGACAACTACCGCAAGCGCGTCGCACGCGAGCGCGACGAGGATTTCAAGCGCGCGCAAGCCGTGCTGCTGGAGCGGCTGCTGCCGGTGCTGGACAATTTCGATCTCGGCATGATGGAAGTGCGCAAGGGCGACGCGAAGTCGCCGATCGTGATCGGCATGGAGATGATCGAGCGGCAGTTGAAGGAATTCATGGCTGGCAGCGGCGTAGAGATCATCGAGACGTCCGGCGTGAAATTCGATCCGAACCTGCACGAGGCCGTGAGCCAGGAAGAGGACGCGAAGATTCCCGAGGGGAACATCATCCGGCAGTTGCGCCGCGGATTCCGCCTGCGCGACCGGCTGCTGCGCGCGGCGATGGTGGTCGTGAGCAAGGGCGCGCCCGCAGCCTAGCGCCCAAATCGAATGTCCAAAAAACGCGACTACTACGAAGTCCTCGGCGTTGCGAAGAACGCACCCGCGGATGAAATCAAAAAGGCCTACCGCAAGCTCGCGGTGAAGCTGCACCCGGACAAAAATCCGGGCGATCACACTGCGGAGAATAACTTCAAGGAACTCGGCGAGGCGTACGAGGCGATCTCCGATCCCGACAAGCGCGCGGCGTATGATCGCTATGGCCACGCGGCGTTCGCGCAGGGCGGCGGTGCGGCGCGCGGCAGTGCGGGCTTCCACGATCCCATGGACATTTTCCGCGAGGTCTTCGGCGGCGGCGGTGGCGGCGCGGGCAACATCTTCGAGCAGTTCTTCGGCGGCGGTGGTGGCGGTGGCGGTGGCGGACGATCGGAACGCGAGAGCCGGCAGCGCGGCAGCGACCTGCGGTACGACATGCAGATCACGCTCGAGGAGGCGGCGTTCGGCGCGGAGAAGGAGATCGAAGTCTCGAAGCCCAGCGCATGCGGCGCGTGCCACGGCACCGGCGCGGAAAAAGGCTCGCGCGTCGTGACGTGCCACACCTGCGGAGGCCGCGGCCAGGTCGTGACTTCGCGCGGATTTTTCCAAGTCGCACAGACGTGCCCGCGCTGCAAAGGCACCGGGCAGACCGTCGAGAAGCCGTGCGGCGAATGCCGCGGCGAAGGACGCTCGGAGCAGAGCACGCGCATCAAATTGAAAATCCCGCCGGGCATCGAGGACGGCTCGCGCCTGCGCAGCACGGGCAACGGTGAGGCGGGCGTCCGCGGCGGGCAGGCCGGCGATCTCTACGTGGTCATCCACGTGAAGGAGCACGACATCTTCGAGCGCGAGGAATCGAATCTCTTCTGCGACATGCCGATCAGCTTCGCGATGGCGGCGCTCGGCGGCGAAATCAAGGTCCACACGCTGCAGGGCGACACCTCGCTGAAGATCCCCGCAGGCACGCAGAGCGGCACCACCTTCAAGCTCCGCGGAAAAGGCATGCCCGAGCTGGGCAGCGGCGACATGGGCGATCTGAATGTGCGAACCGTGATCGCAGTGCCGAAAAAAATGACGGCGGAGCAGAAGCACAAGCTGCAGGAATTTGCCGAACTGCTCGGCGACGAGGTGCCGCCGCCGCACAAGAGTTTCTTCGAGCGGGCGAAGGAGTTTTTCCAGTAGCGATGCCGCGCTTCCACATTCCCAGCATCGCGTGGAATCCCGACCGCCTCGCGCTCGACACAGCCGAGACGCACCACGCATTCGACGTGCTGCGGATGAAGTCGGGCGAGCGCGCGACGGTCTTCGACGGCGACGGCCACGAGGCCGAGACCGAGCTCGGGCAGCGCGGGAAATCCGGCACGCCGCTGCGGAAAATCTCGCTCGTAAAAACCGCCCCCCTGCCCTGCCGCATCACGCTCGCGCAGGCGGTGCCGAAGGGGAAAAATATGGAGCTGATCATCGAGAAGGCGACAGAGCTGGGCGTCGGCGCAATCGCGCCGCTGATGAGCGAGCGGACGGTCGTGCGCGGCGCCGAGGATGATCACATTCGCAAACAGGCAAAGTGGCAGCGCACGGCGATCGAGGCGTGCAAGCAGTGCGGGCAAAATTTTCTCCCGCACGTGGCCAAGCCCTGCACGCCGCGCGAACTTTTCGGGCGGAACGAACGCTTCGACCTCATGCTCATCGGCTCGCTCCAGGGCGACGCGCGCCCGCTCAAGCAGGTGCTCGCGGAGAGCGGGGCAAAGCGTCCGCGCAGCGTGCTCATCCTCATCGGCCCCGAGGGTGATTTCACTCCTGCCGAGGTCGCACTCGCGAAAAGCCACGGCTGCCGCCCCGTAACCCTTGGCCCGATCATTTTGCGCACCGAGACCGCTGCGATCTACTGCGTGAGCGTGCTGAATCACGAGTTGCAATCCGCATCGTGACACAGCCCGCGCCCACGAAGACTGTGCTTGGGGTAATCACCGCGACGGCGGCGTATTTTCAAAAGAGCGGCGTCGAGAATCCGCGGCTGAACATCGAGCACCTGCTCGCGCACGTCATGGGCAAACGGCGCATGGATCTTTACATGGAATTTGATCGCGCACTCACCGAGAAGGAACTCGCGCCGCTGCGCGATCTCGTCCGCCGCCGCGCACAGCGCGAGCCGCTCCAGCACCTGCTTGGCACCGTGGAGTTTCTCGGCCTCACGCTGAAGTGCGACGCGCGCGCGCTCATCCCGCGGCCCGAGACCGAGCAGCTCTGCGAGATGCTCGCGGCGCAGGCGAAAGGCGCGGATTGCATTTGGAAAAACGGGCGCATCGCCGATGTCGGCACGGGCAGCGGCTGCATCGCGCTCGCGCTCGCGAATGCCTTGCCCGAGGCAAAAGTGACCGGCCTCGATGCATCCGGCGACGCGCTCGCGCTCGCGGGCGAAAATGCGGAGCGCATCGGGCTCGCCACGCGCGTGACTTTTTCCAAAAGCGATCTGCTCGACGCCGCGGAAGGCCCTTTCGATCTCATCGTCGCGAACCTGCCATACATTCCCGCCGCGGAACTCGCCGCACTCCAGCCCGAGGTCCAGCGCGATCCCCGCGCGGCGCTCGACGGCGGCGCGGATGGGCTCGACATCATCCGCCGGCTGCTCCCGCAGGCTGCGGCGAAACTTTGCAATGGCGGCACGCTCGCGCTCGAAGTCGGACTCGATCAGACTGCGATCCTCGCGGCGGAACTTTCAGCGCAAGGATGGCGCGACACAAAACTCCTGAAAGATCACCAGGGCCGCGAACGTTTCATCTTCACCACTCATGGATAAAATCCTCGTTCACGGCGGCAACAAACTCAGCGGCACCGTCCGCATCTCCGGCAGCAAGAACAGCGCGCTGCCCATCCTCGCGGCGACCCTGCTCACGAGGGAGCCGTGCACGATCTCAAACGTGCCCGACCTCTCGGACATCCACTACATGCTGCAAATCCTCTCGCAACTCGGCGCGAGCGTGGAGCGCGCGAGCGGGACCGTGCGCACGCAGGCCGAGCAAATCAAATCCGAGGCGCCCTACGACATCGTCCGGAAAATGCGCGCATCCGTCTGCGTGCTCGGGCCGCTGCTCGGGAGGATGAAGGAGGCGATCGTCTCGCTCCCCGGCGGCTGCATCATCGGCGACAGGCCGATCGATCTTCACATCAAGGGCTTCGAGGCGCTCGGCGCGAAGTGCGTGATCGATCACGGAAATGTGCATCTCTCGGCGACGGAACTTCGCGGCGCGGAGATCAGCCTTCGCGGCAAACAGGGCCCGACCGTCCTCGGCACGGACAACGTGATGATGGCCGCGACGCTCGCGAAAGGGACGACGATCATTGACAGCGCCGCCGCCGAACCGGAGGTCGTGGACCTCGCAAATTTCCTGAACAAGATGGGCGCGAAAATCGAGGGCGCGGGCACTCGGCGCATCGTCATCGAGGGCGTGAAGGAACTTCACGGCGCGGACCATAGCGTGATTCCCGATCGCATCGAGGCCGGCACGTATCTCGTCGCCGGTGCGATGATGGGCACCGAGGTCCGCCTTCAGCGCGCAAATCCCGACCACCTCGCCTGCGTCATCGCGGCGGTTCGCGAGAGCGGCTATGAAGTGGACACGACCGCCGACAGCGTCCGCGTGCGCGGAAACGGCAGCCCGAAGCCGCTGCGCCTCACGACCGAGCCGTACCCCGGGTTTCCGACGGACATGCAGGCGCAGATGTGCGCGCTGCTCTGCAAGACGAGCGGCATCAGCGTCATCACCGAGACGGTCTTTCCTCAGCGCTACATGCACGTCAGCGAACTGAAACGCATGGGCGCGGACATCACGCTCGAAGGCCAGACCGCGATCATCCAGGGCGTGCCCCGGCTGAGCGGCGCGCCCGTGATGGCGAGCGATCTCCGCGCGAGCGCCGCGCTCGTGCTCGCGGGATTGCAGGCCGAAGGGGTCACGGAGGTGAACCGCGTCTATCACATTGACCGCGGCTACGAGTCCATTGACGAAAAGCTGAACGCGCTCGGCGCGCGGATCGAGCGGGTGAAGGTGTGAGCGGATCGCAGGCTTCCGCCTGCGCCTACGATCAGCCGCCTGCCATCGCGCCGATGATCAGGAAGGGCTCGGCACCTTCGACAACTGCCGCGGGCAGCGGTGTGTCCGGCGGCTCGTGCGAGAGGTCCTCTTTGCACGCATAGAAGCGGACGAACGAGCGCCGCTGGTGCGTGACGTGATCGCGGATCGTCCCGCGCAGCGCGGGATGCGCACGTTCCAACGCATCGGGCACGCTGCCGATCGTCACGGGAGCTTCCACCGCGAGACTCACCTCGCCATCCACACGCGCGAGTGTGCGCAGGTGAAACGGCAGCGCCACGCGGATCATTTCAGCGTCTGCACTTCGACGGAATACACGGCTGGAAGATCGCGCACGATCGCCTTCCATGAGTCGCCGGAATCCGCCGAGACATACACCTGTCCGCCGGTCGTGCCGAAGTAGATGCCGCATGAGTCGAGCGAGTCCACGGCCATCGCGTCGCGCAGCACATTCACGTAGCAGTTCTCCTGCGGGAGCCCGCGCGTGAGCGGTTCCCATTCGTGGCCTCCGGTGCGGCTGCGGTACACGCGCAGCTTTCCCTCCGGCACGAAATGCTCGGAGTCGCTCTTGATCGGCACGACGTAAATCGTCTCGGGCTCGTGGGCGTGAACATCGATCGGGAAGCCGAAATCGGTCGGGAGATTTCCGCTGATCTCGTACCACATGTCGCCCGCGTTGTCGGAGCGCATCACGTCCCAGTGCTTCTGCATGAAAAGCACGCCGGGACGCGAGGGATGCATCGCGATGCGGTGGACGCAGTGGCCGACATCGGCGGTCGGATCGGGAATTTCGTACGCGGACTTGAGGCCGCGATTGATCGGCTTCCACGTCGCGCCGCCGTCATCCGTGCGGAAGGCGCCCGCAGCGGAAATCGCCGCGTAAATGCGCTGCGCATCCGTGGGATCGAGCACGATCGTGTGGAGGCACATCCCGCCCGCGCCGGGCTGCCAGAGACTGCCTTTCGCAGCGCGCAGGCCGGGCATTTCGCGCCACGTCGCACCGCCGTCGGTCGTCTTGAACATCGCCGCATCCTCCGCACCGGCGAAGACCGTATCGGGATCGGTGAGCGAAGGATCGAGGTGCCAGATGCGCTTGAATTCCCACGGATGCTGCGTGCCGTCGTACCATTTGTGAGTGCCGACTTCGCCTTCGTATACGAACTTGTTGCTCGCGCCCTTGGGCATTTCCCCCGGTGCCGGAGCCTGCCCGCCGCCGGGGACGGACCATGTCTTTCCGCCATCATCCGAGCGCTGGATGATCTGCCCAAACCAGCCGCTCGTCTGCGACGCGTAGATGCGGTTCGGGTCCACGGGCGAGCCCTTGAGGTGATACATTTCCCAGCCGGCAAAATGCGGGCCGTTGATATTCCACTGCTCGCGCTTGCCGTCGGCACTGAGGATGAACGCACCTTTCTTAGTGCCAACGAGGACGCGGACGCTGCTCATATAAATCGGTGTGATGGTTCAGTTGCGCAGCCCGGCGAAGTTCTTCCGCCCGGCCCAGAGCAGGTAGAGCGAGAGCAGCACGATGATGATGATCATGGGATTGAAAAGCCCTTCGCCTTTCGCGATGAAGACATGGAAGGCGAGGATGTTCACGAGGATGGGGCCGAGGATGAGCAGGCCGAAATTCCGCGTGCGCGGGATGGCGACGAGGATGCCGCCGAGCAGTTCAAATACTTTCACCATGGTCATGTAGCCCGTCGGAACGAGCGCGCCCATGAACATCGCCGCCTCCGGCGTCGCGGGTTTCGGGATCTTGTCCGGAGGAATGAGATTAAACAGAACGACGACGGACGACATGATGAAGAGCAGGCCGAGCAGGATGCCGGCGACGGTGGGTGCGTGTTTCATGGGTGGGATGTGGTTTGGTTGTTTGGGATGCGATGGCTACTTTGCCGCCAGTGCAACAACGCGCTTCAGGTTGGCAAAGCCCTCCTCAAATTTTCCGCCGACCATCTTGTCGCAATTCACGAACAGGCCGAAAGCCTTTCCCATGAAACCGTTTTTTCCAGACATCACCCAGGCCACAGACGTGCCGGTGCCCTCGGGTTTCAGGGTGAATTCGGTGAGATTCGTCGCTGCCATGGGTTTTGTGAAGACGAGATCCATCACGACGCTCTCGCTCGGCTTGCTTGCGGTTATTTTCATCGAGCCTTCGCCGACCTCATTGTTGCCCGACCACGAGAATTTCGCGCCGACCCCGGAGGCCGGGCCGTCGAAGGAATTCTTCGCATTCGGATCGAGCTTCGCCCACGGGGACCAGTCGTTCCATTTGTGAAAATCATTAATCTGCTCGAAAACGGCGCCGGGCGGCGCCGGGATGACTGCCGTGCGGGAAATTTTGAAATCCGCGGGCTGCAGCGCGACGACGATGAGGAAGACGACAATGACGGCTACAAGGCCGAGGAGGATTTTTTTGAGCATGGCTGATGAGTAGTTGAGTTCGGGTGGTCTGCAAATTTCCTGCCGGGATGCTGACGCGGCGGCCGTCGCGGCTCAATTCAAAATCCCCCTCCGCCCGCCATCGGAATGCCTCTGCTTGCGGTCACGCCGCTCCGCCCGTAAAAGTCCCCCCACATGTCAGAACCACGCACGCTCTCACTCGACCTCCCGCCGATCAAAGTCCGCGCGAAGTTTTTTTTCGAGGGTGACAAGCCGTGGTTTCTGCGCGGTGTGACTTACGGGCCGTTCAGGCTGAATGCGGACGGCGATTTCATGAGCACGCCGGAGCAGGCGCGGCGTGATTTTGCACAGATGCGCGAGATGGGGATCAACATGATCCGCGTGTACCATGTCCCCGCGCGCTGGCTGCTCGACCTCGCGGCGGAACTCGGGCTGCGCGTGCTCGTGAGCATCCCGTGGACGCAGCATGTGGAGTTTTTGAATTCTCGTTCGCTCATGCGGCAGATCATCCGCGTCGTGCGCGAGGTGGTCGGGAAAAATGTCGGCCACCCTGCGATCTTCGCGTATCTCGTGGGCAACGAGGTGCCGACGACGATCATCCGCTGGCTCGGCGCGGATCGCGTGCAGCGGTTTCTCGAGAAGCTGATTGATGTCGCGCGCGCGACGGATCCGCGCCCGCTCTACAGCTACGCGAGCTTCCCGCCGACGGAATATCTGCGTCCCGCCAACGTGGATTTTCTCTCGCTCAATGTGTACCTGGAGCGGCGCGCAGACTTCGAGCGATACCTCGCGCGGCTGCAAAATATCGCGGACGAAAAGCCGCTCATCCTCGGCGAATTCGGCATGGATACGCTGCGCAACGGCGAGGACAAGCAGGCTGAGGTGCTCGACTGGCACCTCGAAGTCGTCGTGAAGGGCGGCGCGGCGGGGACGATTTTCTTTTCGTGGACTGACGAGTGGTTCACCGGAGGGAATGAGGTGACGGACTGGAAATTCGGCCTCGTCACGGAGGATCGGAAACCGAAGAAGGCCTTCCACACTTTGAAGGCGAAGCTCGGCGGCGGCGGGCCAATCACGAGCGTGGTGCCGCTCGCGCGGTATCCGAAAGTGAGCGTGATCGTGTGCAGCTACAATGGAGGCAAGACGCTCGGCGACTGCCTGCATGCGCTCGACGAGGTGCGGTATCCCGATTTTGAAATCGTGCTCGTGGACGACGGCTCGAAGGACGACACGCAGAAAATCGTGAAGCAGTGGGAGGCACATCGCGCGCAATTCAAGCGGAAGCTCCCGGGCTTCGTGAGCATCATCCAGAAAAACATGGGCCTGAGCTACGCGCGAAATGTCGGCGCACACGCGTCATCAGGCGAAGTGATCGCCTACACGGATAGCGACTGCATGCCCGACGCGGACTGGCTCTACTACCTCATCGCCGTACTCACGAGCGGCAGCTACGCAGGCGTCGGCGGGCCGAACATCTCGCCGCCCGCGGTGAACTGGGTGCAGGCCGCGGTCGCCGCGAGCCCCGGCGGGCCGAGCCATGTGCTGCTCACGGACACGGTCGCGGAGCACGTGCCCGGCTGCAACATGGCGTATTGGCGATGGGCGTTTGATTTGGTCGGCGGCTTCGACACGGAATACCGGAAGGCTGGCGACGACGTGGACTTTTGCTGGCGGTTGCAAACGGCGGGCGGCGAGGTCGCATTTTCGCCGAGCGCGATCGTGTGGCACTACCGGCGATTCACGCTCACGGCATTCCGCAAACAGCAGGAAGGCTACGGCGAGGCCGAGGCGCTGCTGCGGTTCAAGCACCTCATCTTTTTCGGCCCGACCGGCACGGCGAAGTGGAAGGGACAAATCTACGGCGCGCCGCGGCTCACGTGGCTCTTCAGCCGGCCGCTGATCTACCACGGCGTGTTCGGCCAGGGACTTTTCCAGTCGCTCTACCACGCGCCGCAGTCGCAGATCGCGGCGTATCTCAGCAGCATCGAATGGATCGCGCTCACGGTTTTCGTCGGCGTGCTGGGCATCCCGCTGGAATGGCTGCGCGTCGTGCCCGTGATCATGCTGCTCGGAACGGTCAGTGTCGCGCTGAGCTGGATGGTGAACATTCGCATCGAGCCGAAATACGACACGATCGCGGCGAGGCTGCTGGTCGGCTTCCTCGCATTCATGCAGCCGCTGGGGCGCGGCTGGGCGCGCTACTTCACGTGGCTCAAATTCAAGCGCACGCCCGGAGCGGTCATCTCGAAGCCCGAGCCGGGCATCGGGCGCGAGGCGCATTCGGGCAGCACGCGGCAGCTCGATTTTTGGAATGAAACCGGGCAGGGCCGCGAGGCGCTGATCACGGAAATCGTGAAGCTCCTCGAGGACGAAGGCTGGCGCTATTCGACGGACACGGGCTGGAAATCGTGGGACGTGCTCGTGTACGGCAACCTGTGGTGGAGCGTGAAAGTCGCGACCGTCACCGAGTACCACGGCGGACCGAAATGCCTCACGCGCGCGCGCCTCGGACTGATGATGGTGCCGACGACTTTTCTCGTGAGCGTGATTCTGGTGAGCACGCTGCTCTACCGCGAAATTTTCTCGCGCGCGCACGACCGCTGGCTCTGGGTTTTCTCCGCGGCATTTCTCGCGTGGCTGCTGTTCCGCGGTTTCCGGCTGAAGCGCCGCGTCGCCGATCTGATCATCCACGCCGCTGAGACCTGCGCGCTGAAGCGCGTCTCTGGCGAAAAGGCCAAACCCAAGGCCGCCAAGTGAGCGAGAGCCGCTTTGAATTTTTCTCGGAAGCTGGTGACGCCGGCTCGCGGCTGGATCATTTTCTCGCCGCACGCATCGGCGAGCTGTCGCGCTCGCGCATCCAGGCTCTCATGGAGGAAGGCCGCGTGCTTGTGAACGGCGAGCCGAAGCTGCGCTCGTGCAAGCTGCGCGGCGGCGAAAAAATCGCGCTCACCGTGCCGCCGGTCATCGCCTCGGAAAATCTGCCGGAGGACATCGCGCTCGAAGTCTTGCACGAGGACGACGACCTCATCGTGATCAACAAGCCGCCCGGCCTCGTCGTGCATCCCGCACCCGGCCACGCGGGCGGCACGCTTGTGAATGCGCTGCTCCACCATTGCAAGGAACTCAGCGGCATCGGCGGCGTCGAACGCCCCGGCATCGTGCATCGCCTCGACAAGGAGACGAGCGGCTGCCTCGTCGCCGCGAAAAATGACGCGGCGCACCAGTCGCTCACCGAGCAGTTCGCCGGGCGCGAAGTGCGCAAGACCTACCTCGCGATCTGCACGGGCATTTTGAAAAAGAAGAAGGGCACGATCAACGTGCCCCTCGGACGGCACCCCGTGCACCGGCAGAGGATGGGCGTGCTCCTGCGCGGCGGCGGACGCGAGGCGGTGACCGACTGGCTCGTGCTCGCGGAACTCCCGTGCGGCACGCTCGTGCAATGCACACTGCACACGGGCCGCACACACCAGATCCGCGTCCACATGAAACACCTCGGCCACCCTGTGCTCGGCGACGAGGTGTACGGCAAGCGCGGGAAATTTTCGCGGCAGATGCTGCACGCGTGGAAGCTCGGCTTCGCACATCCGCGCACGGGAAATCCGCTCGACTTCACCGCACCGATCCCGCCCGATTTCCTCGAAGCCGGAGTGCCGGCGACACTGAAATGAGCGCCGATCCGACAGACATTGTTTTCAGCGCGCTGCATCAGATGCAGGCAAACGGCGTGCGCCTGCGCGCATCGCTCGACACCTGCGAGGGGCTGCGCGCGACCGCATCCGCGGCAGGCACGGCACCGCGGACGCCGGCTCGCACCGCATCGCAGGCCACTGCGCTCGGCGCACAACCGGAAACCCGCCGCGCAAGCACGCCCGCGCCGAGGATCGAATTGCCACCGGCTTCGGAAGGGAAATCCACGCAGTCCGCTCCGTCGAACTCCACTGCTTTTGCGTCATCAAAAGCCGCGCAACTTGACGCACTGCGCGGCCCCGTCCTCGCCTGCACGAAGTGCCCTCACCTCGTGCAGTCGCGCACGCAGGTCGTCTTCGGAGTCGGCAATCCGGATGCCGAACTGATGTTCGTCGGCGAGGCTCCGGGCGCGGACGAGGATCTGGTCGGCGAGCCGTTCGTCGGTCGCGCGGGGCAGACGCTCACGAAGATGATCACCGCGATGAACCTCCGCCGCGCCGACGTGTACATCGCGAACATCCTCAAGTGCCGCCCAAACATACCGGCCGGAGAATCCGGCAACCGCAAGCCGGAGCCCGCGGAGATGAATGTCTGCAAGCCGTATCTCCTCCGGCAAATCGAGATCATCCGGCCAAAAGTGATCGTCGCGCTCGGGGGCACGGCGGTCGAGGGACTGCTCGGCATCGAGAAGGCGGGCATCACGAAAATGCGCGGGACGTGGAAGGAATTCCAAGGCATCCCGGTGATGCCGACGTACCATCCCGCCTACCTCCTGCACAACCAGTCGAACACGGAAAAACGCAAGGTCTGGGAGGACCTGATGGCCGTGCTCGAACGCCTCGGCCACGAAATCACCGCGAAGCAGCGCGGACATTTTCTGACAAAGTAAGCGTGGGCGGAAGCCCACGCACGCGCCCTCCCGAGCGCGCCTACTTCTTCAGCAGCGTCTCCATCTCGTCGCTTTTCGGAACGCCGAGTTCGAGCGCCTTCTCATACGCTTTCTGTGCTTCAGCCTTGTCCGGCGGTGTCTTGCTCGCGAGTGCGATGGCGAGATTGTACCACGCGTCGCCGTATTTCGGATCGAGCTGCACGGCGCTCTCGAGTTCCTTCTGCGCGGCCTCCAGCCAGCCCTTGTGCGCGGCGGTGATGCCGAGGTAATTGTGCGCGGTCGGATTCCTCTGGTTGATCGCGAGCGACTTCGTGAGCGCATTCACCGCGTCGTCGTATTTTTCCTCCTGGTAATAGACGATGCCGATCGTGGACCAGCAGAAGGCGTCCTCCGGCGCGAGGGCCAGCGCCTTTTTGAAAGTCTCCTCGGCCTGCTTGTACTTGCCCTGGCGGTACTGCACCACGGCGCGATTCGAGAGGAGATAGACGTTGTTCGGCGCGATCTGGAGCGTCTTGTCATACAGCCGTTCAGCCTCGGCAAATTTCTCGCCGTCGAACGCCTTCTTCGCCTGATCGGCGAGCGGCCGCGCCTCCGCGGGCAGCTTCGCTCCCGTGCTGCCCGTGACGGGCGGCGTGGAACCGGCATCCGGCGTCTTCGTGTCGCTCGACTTCGGTGCCACCGGCTTCGTCACCGGCGGGTTCGTGTCAGTCGGATCTTTCACGGGCAGATCGCCGTCGGGCTTCGGTTTCGCGCCGATGGGCGGAACTTCGGGCTTCGCCGTCTCACCCGGCGGCTTTGCATTTTCCGGCGGAGTCGTGCCACCGGGCTCCGGCGGTTTCGTGGAAGGTGCGGCCTCGGGTGTTTCCGTGGTCTTCGCGGGAACAGTGGAATCACCAATGGGCGGCGCACTGTCGGTTTTCAGCGCGAACAGCGAGCTCACGTCCTGCACCTCGACGACGGGCTTCTTGAACAGCTTGCGCTCCAGCGCGGAAAGTTTCACCACGGGCTGCGAGAGGTAGCTGATCTGCTGCAGGAGCGCGCCGGACTGGATGTGCAGCTTCCCGACTTCCTCCTGGATCATCTTCTTCCGCTGGTTGCGGTTTGCGTCCTCCTGGAGCACGCGCATCACGATTCCCTGGAGCAGACGGTTTTCGTCCTCCATCTTTTTCCGCTCCTCTGCGCTCGCCTTCTTGTCGACTTTGAACTCAGCGATCTGCTTCCCGTAATCGGACACCTTCTTTTGCAGTTCGCCGATTTCCAACTGCATCGAGGCATTCTTCTGATCCGAGGCGACCAGCCCCTTCTGCGCTTCCGTGACCTGCTTCTTCAGTGCGACCAGTTCAGTATCACGAGAACCACCGGTGGACCTGAAGGCGAGGATTTGCTTTTCCGCATCGCCGAGCTTCTTCAGCAGGCCTGCATTGTCCGCCGCCAGCTTGTCGGTGCTTTTGCTCAGCTCGCGCAGGCGCACGAGTTCCTCGCGGTCATCGTTGCGCTCCTTCGTGAGCGTGGCGATCTGGCCCTTCAGATCCTCCTCACGCTTCTTCGCCTTCAGCGCATCGCTGGCGGTCGTCTTCACCTCGGCGTCGAGCTTTGCCTGCAGAGACTTCATCTCGGCGACGGCCCCGGCGGACTCGGCCTTGTCCTTCGCAAGCGCGGCGATTTGCGTCTTCAGATCCTCCTCGCGCTTCTTCGCCTGCTCCGCCTGCTGCGCGGTCGTCTTTTTCTCCGCATCGAGCTTCGCCTTCAGGGTGTCCATCTGCTTCGGCAAAGTCGCGGCCTGCCCGGCGGCCGCGGTCATCTTGTGCGAACGATCGAGCAACTGGCTCACGCGCTCCTCCGCCGCCTCAAGGTCCGCCTTCGTCTCCGCCGAGTTGCGGTTTGCCGCCGCGAGCTTCGCCTCGAGCTCCTTCGCGCGCGCACCGCTTTCCTCGCCCGCCGTCTTCAGATCGTGCATGCTGGCCTGGAGGACCTCCGCGAGCTGCTGCGCCTTTTTCTGTGCGGACTCGGCCTTCTTCTGCGAGCCAAACGCCTCGGCAATATCGGCCGTCAGCTTGGCGTTGCGCTCCTGCTCATGACGCAGCGCATCTCTCGCGTCATCGAGCTGGCGCTTGTAATCCTGAAGCTGCTGCTGCACCGCCGCGATCGGATTTGCGTCATCCACAACCGGCGCGAACTTCACGGGCTTGCGCGGCGATCCGGGAATCGGGGGGATCAACGGATCGATCAAAGGATTCAGCGGCGGCAGCACCTCCCCGGTATTCCCGCCCGGCTTCACCGGCTGCCCCTCCAGGCGATCGATCGCCTCCACCGTGCGCTTGATGCGGAAATCCAGCAGATCCGTCTGCCACTTCGGATTCTCCTGCTTGATCCGCATGAGCGTCCCGAGCGCCGTCTTGTAGGTCGCCAGCGCCATCTTCACGTCGCCCGACTTTTCCTGCTCCTCGCCCTTCCTCACGCCGAGGAACGCCTCGACGAACTGCTGCTGTGCGGCATCGGTGCCCTGTGCGCGCACAGGCATCGGCGCGAATGAAATTCCGAGGATAAAACAAAGGATGACGAGCGTTCGGCGCATAGGAATTGGATAAAAGGGAACGTAAGATAACGGATTTTTTGCTCCCTAGCAAATGCCTTCTCACGCCCCGGAAAATCAGCGCCGGTCGCGTCTGAAACGCTCCCACGCCGCGGCGAGTTCGTCCCACAGCGGGCGAAATTCCGGATGCCCCGCAAGCTGCGCGTCGCGCCACGCGGGCCAGTCCGGCGCGTCCATCCTCGCGGGGAAAAGTTGCACGCGGATCGGATGCACGCGGCTGTCGAAGGCCGCGAGGAAAATCTCCTCGATGCCATCGTCGCCCAGCGCGACGCAGCCGATGCTCACCGTCCCGCCGTGGATGAAAATGTCGAACCCGGGCGAAACCGGATCACCGAGAACGAGGTCGCTCGCATTCGGATAATTCAGCCCGATCGAGAGATGAAAACTGCTGAGCGGATTGAACCGGTTCACCTCATAAAAACCCTCCGGCACCTGCATGTCGCCCTCACGCCGCTTCGGCCCCGGCCCGCCGGATGCCGCGAGGATCGGCAGCCATTTCACAAAGCGGAACGACTCCCCCGCCCCGTTCCGCGCCCACAGTTCGATCTGCCGCTCGCGCTTCATCACGCGCAGGAAAATCTCATCCGCCGGCCAGCGCAGTCCCGCCTTTTCAAACGTGTTTCGCAGCCGCGCCTCGCACCGCTTCCGCGCCGCCGCGATGCGAGCCGGCTGCACGGGTTTCAGCGGTGGAGATTGCTTCATCAGAAAAATTGCGGCTGCCACGACAATCGCGGCGGCAGCGGCCCACGCGAGAATTTTCCGAACCCTCGCACCGCCCGCATCCCCGCTCATTCGTTGCTCAGTGTTTCGTCGAGATTCAGCGCGAGCGTCGCGATGCCGGTCCACGCGGCGAGTTCGTCCGGCGCGAGGGACGCATCCGCCTTGCTCTCGCCGACGGTGAGAAGTTTGCGCGCCGCGTCCGCATCCTGCCGGTAAGTCTCGCGCAAAGTCCGCAGCCGATCGAGCAGCACACGGCTTTCACTTTCTCCCGGCAGGCGCGCGGTGCAGCGGCGGAACATCACCGCAATGCGCGACGCATCCTCGCCCGGCGTGAGCAGCGTGCGCTGCGCGAGCGCGCGTGCAGCCTCGACGAACGTGATGTCATTCATCGTGATCAGCGCGTGCAGCGGCGTGTTCGTGCGCCCGGTTTTCACCGAGCAGCCCTGCCGGTTTGCCACATCGAAGAACACCGTGGGCGCGACAATGCGCCGCCAGAAAATGTAGAGGCTCCGGCGATACAGCGCCTCGCCGTGATCCTGCGCGAACGTGATTTTTCCAAACGTCGCATCCTCCCAAACACCGGGCGGCTGATACGTCTTCACCGGTGCCCCCCCGACGCGTTCCACGAGCAAGCCGGACACCGCGAGCGCCTGATCCCGCAGCACCCAGCTCGGCAACCGATGGCGCGGCCCGCGCGAGAGCAGGCGGTTTTCCGGATCACGCTCGTAATCAGGAGTCAGGAGTCTGGTGTCAGGAGTCAGGTCCGCGCCTGCCACCTCCCGACTCCTGACACCAGACCCCTGATTCCTGATTCCTGACCCCTGATTCCTGACCCCTGACGCCTGCCGGTAAGTCGCGCTCGTGACGATCAGCTTCACCATCTTCTTCACATCCCACCCGCACTCGCGGAACTCCACCGCGAGCCAGTCGAGCAATTCCGGGTGCGACGGCGCATCGCTCTGCAATCCGAAATTGTCCGCCGTCTTCACGATTCCCGTGCCGAAAAATTGCTGCCACAGCCGGTTCACCGTCACGCGTGCGGTGAGCGGATTCTCCGGCGCGACGAGCCACTTTGCGAGCGCGAGCCGGTTTTTCGGCGCGTCCGCGGGAAGAGGCGCGAGCTTCGCGGGCACGCCGTGCGCGACCTTGTCGGCAAACTGATTGTACGCGCCCTTCACAAGGATGAACGTCTCGCGCGGCTGCTCGCGGTCGCGCATCACCATCGTGCGCGGCAGCGTCTTTTCAAAATCAGCCTTCGCCTTCTTCGCGGCCTCGATGGCCTTGTTCGCCGCCGCGATTTCGGGATTCGTCTCGGATTGAAAACCCGTCAGCTCATCGCGCTCCTTCTTCGTGCGCTCGGCTGCGGGCTTCGCACCGATGCGGCGGATCGCATCCGGCACCGGGCGCAGCAATGCAGGATTATCCGTCGTCGCGGAGATGCGGAAACGCCCGAGCGTGTGCTCGCGGCCAAAGCCAAACGACAGCCGGAAGCCGAGCGCGCGCTCGCCAGCGCTCGGCAGCGGCTTGTCCGTCGCGAAGACGAGCGTGTGCGCCTTGCCAAACTGCGGCATCACCGCCCAGCCCTTCTTCGATCCGTCGAACACCGCCTGCGCGGAAAATCCGCCCTGCGAAAAATCCGCGCTCACCGCGTGCAGCGCCACCGGAGCGCCGCCGTCCTGGAGCGACACTTCGGTGAGCACAAAGTTGCCGTTGTCCGAGCGCCCCGGCCCCATGTTCACGAGCGAATCATCCGGCAGCGCCTCGAGCTTGAACGCCGTGATGCCACCGAGCGTGGTGTGGATCGTCACGTTGTAGTCGTCCGTCTTCGGGCTCATGCCGCTCGCGCGAATGGACCCGTCATCGAGCACTGTGAGCGTTGCGCCGTTCGCGCTGTAAATTTCGTTTGGCGTGAGCGTCTGCCATTTCGCTTCGGGCAGTTTGCCATCCGCGCCGGACAGCGCCTTTTCGAGCGACGACTGATCGGTGCCCATGCGCTTCTCCACCGCAGCTCGCGCCTTGTTCGCGTCCTTCTCCTTCTGCTCCAGCGCGGCGAGTTTCGCCGTCTGCTCCGGCGACGCAAAGCTGATGACCGGCTTTGCCAGCCCGCCCGCATCGTTCCCGCCAGTCTCCTCGATGGAATTGAAATACGCCGAGAGCTGGTAGTATTCGCGCTGAGAGATCGGATCGAATTTGTGATCGTGGCAGCGGCAGCAGTTGAACGTGAGCCCGAGCCACACCGTGCCCGTCGTCTCCACGCGATCCTGCACGTAGTCCACGCGCGACTCCTCCGCGATGCGCCCGCCCTCGCCGTTGATCATGTGGTTCCGGTGAAAGCCCGTCGCGACGAGTTGCTCGTGCTTCGGCTCCGGCAGCAGGTCACCGGCGATCTGCTCGATCGTGAATTTGTCGAACGGCACATTCCGGTTGAACGCATCCACCGCCCAGTCGCGCCAGTACCACATTGAGCGCGTCGGGTCGCCCTGATAGCCGTTCGTGTCCGCATACCGCGCGGCCTCCAGCCATTCCCACACCATCCGCTCGCCGTAGCGCGGCGAGGCGAGCAGCCGGTCCACCAGGGCTTCAATTGCGAGTTTGGAATTTTGGATCTTGGATTGAAGAAACGCGTCGAGTTCCTCGGGTGTCGGCGGTAGCCCCGTGAGATCAAGATAAAGACGCCGGCAAAGTTTTTCCGGCGGCGCTTCCGGCGAAGGCGCGAGCCCTTCCGCGAGCAGCCGATCCAAAATGAAATGATCGATTGGATTCCTCGCCCATTTTTCGAGCGCAGGCTGCTGCGCGCGCAACTTCGCACCGATTGCCGCGTCGCGCTTTTCCCAATGCAAAATCCAAAATTCAAAATTCAAAATTGCCGGCTCCCCGGGTCGCACCGGCGCGACGAAGGCCCAGTGCTCGCCCCACTTCGCGCCTTCATCCACCCAGCGGCGCAGCAGTTCCTTCTGCGCTGCCGTGAGCGAGCGGTTGGATTTTTTCGGCGGCATCAGATCATCCGCATCGTCCGTGAAAATCCGCTCGATGAGCGCGCTCGCCTTGCTGTCGCCCGGCTTCACCACCGCCACGCCGTCCTGCACGCGCATCGCCCCTTCCTTTTGATCCAGCCGCAACTCCGCCTTGCGCGCCTTCGCATCCGGACCGTGGCAGTGGTAGCAGTTTTCCGAGAGGATCGGCTGAATGTCGCGGCTGAAATCAATCGCGCCTGCGAATGCGAAATTTGCACAGGCGGCGGCAAACCAGATGGCGAGGCGGGTGAACATGTTTCTCGGCAAAATTACCGCACGAAGCTGGCACGCTTAGTCTGCAATTGGTCCTCTATTTTTTCTCCGCAAAAATCTCCGCCAGCAGCGCGGCCATCCGGTGTCCCGCGATCACGATCCTCCGTCCTGAAATCTCGTATGCCCCGTGCGCAAACTCCGGTGTGATTTTCGGCGCCTCCGTGTTGTCCGGATGCGGCCCCGGAGGATACGCGCTCTGGCAGCCGATGAGGTGGCTCTCCCGCGCCCACGCTTCCGCATTTCCAGGCTGCGCGAGTTCCGTGAGCGCGGCGCGCGGGAAGCGCTGCATGAGTGCGCGCGCCTCCTCGGCGATGATCCCCTCGCCGGGCTTCGGACGCGCGGCGATTTTCGGATTTGCCCACAGCTCGGCCACCATCCCCTCGCGCACGTCGAAGCGGAACGCCTTGTCCCAGTACGTGTGCAGGTTCGCGACCATGCCCGGCATGAGGTCGCTGAAATGCACGCCGGAGATCAGGTAGCCGTTGCCGCCGCGATCATTCCACGTCGTCGTGTGCAGCGGCTGGTGGATGTCGCCGACCCAGTGAAAAAGCATTCCCAGCGCCTTCGCGCGCTCGTCGGCGGGCGACTGTTTGTCGCGCAGCGTCTTCAGATTTTCCCCGATCGCCCACACGATGTGCGGCGGCTCGGGCAGCTTGAAATCTTTCCCGTCGTCCGTCTTCTCCGAGTCCACGTAGTGCCACGCCGACCACGGGTATTCCTTCTTCGGCAGCGCGCGCAGATCGTCCATCCAGCACGAGATGGTCGTGAAATTATACGGCTGCCCATCGTTGTATCGGCTGTCGAGCGTCGCGACCATTTCGTCCACCTTGCTGCGCACCTGCGGACTGCTGAGTTCCCACGCGATCTGGCCGACCAGCATGTGCCCGCCCGCATCCCAGGCGCGGGCGGTGGCGGTGACGAGGAGGAGTGCAAGGATTGTTTTTTTCATGGGAAAATGGGACGCGGTTTCTTCAACGGATGCCAGCAGACTCCTGGATGAGCCTCACGCAAAGGGCGCGAAGGGCGCAAAGGAACATTTCTCCGCACGCCTTTGCGCCCTTCGCGTCCTTGGCGTGAGGCATCTGAGAGTGTGTGCCGAAAGTCTGTTTTCAGTCATGCAAGGCTGGGGTTTGACGCAGAGGCGCAGAGTGAACAGAGAGTTTCGCAGAGGGATTTTCTTTTTCCTCTGCGCGCCTCTCACTCCACCTCCGCGCCTCTGCATTGAAATGGGACTTTCGGTACACACTCTGCGGCATTTCACGGCAGCACCTTGATCTGCTCCAGCTCGAACACACGCACCTGCAGTGCGCCTTTCCAATCTTCCAGCAATCCGCCGATGTGGATCTTCTTCCCCACGAATGCGGCGAGCTGCTCCTTCGAAATTCCCTTTTTGCCCGAGCCACCGAGGAACACGAGCGAGACCGAGTCGTGGTGGTTGTTTGTAAAATTCAGATAGTTCACCGAGCCCGTGCGACTGCTGCCGGTCGCAACGATTTTTCCCTCGATGACGACTCGCCGGCCCAGCCGTTTCCTGAGCGCCGCAAGATCCGTCGGCGCGTAGATGACCTCCGCCACGGCCGGGATCGTCGCCTTCGTCCTGAGCGGCTCCGCACGCGCGCCAGCGACGACGGTGAAAATGCACGCAACAGCACAACGGAATGCAGACAGGCGGACAGGGAATATCATGGGACGTCGGAAGTAATGCGGAAGGTTTCGCATTTCGCGAATGAAATTCGCGACCCGCCTCAGCCAGAAGGCGGAGCGGAAAGTTGAAGGTTGCGAGTGCCTTGTAGAAATGATCCGCGCTTTGCTGCGGAGACATTGGATGGTTCAGCCTAACCCGCATTTCTCACACTCCCAGCGCGGTGCGCGACAGAGTGGAGCGGTGAGGCGGGAGGCAAAGTAGTTCTGGGCTTCAGCCCGTACCCGCCTCTGTCGGGCTAAAGCCCCGGACTACTTTTTCCCGCCGCCGCTCCGCTCGAAGCGACCTGTGAGAAATGCGGGCTAAATCCGGCAATGGCTGACCGACGAATGGGGACAAACGAATGAAGAACCGGGGATGGAATCGCATGCGCTCACGCATCTGGAAGGTGACAACGCGTTTCAACACAACTCTCTCAACCGCATTCGCCAGTCCCCATTCGTCTGTCTTCCATTCCCGTTTCTAGCTTCAGGCAAAGGAGCGGCGGCTCCCGGGTGGAGCACGCGACCCGCGTGCCGTCTGCGGCCACTGGCCGCAGACACCCGACGGTCGTGTGTGTGCCTGTTGCGCTTCAGACGATTTACACAGTGACGTTTCGAGAACGCAGTGCTGGCGTGGTGGAACGCGTCGCTCCACCACGCCTTGCGGCGTCGTTCTTTCCCGCAATCGGATTGTATAAATCGTATCAGACCGCAGGGCGCGTCCCAAATCTGCACACACAGCCTGCTCCGCCGCACCGTCGGTTGTTTTCGGCGGGTCGCCGAAAACAGCACGCGAGTCGCGTGCTCCACCCGGGAACTGCGACCCCCGGCTTTCCATGTGCTTTGAACGATGATTTCTACAAGGCAGATTGAGAGTTGAGTGATGACGCCCAGCCCCTCGCCACGCGGGAGAGCACTCGGTCACTGAATGCTCCGCACAGTGAAAGCCGCTGATTGCGCCTCTCAACTCTCAACTTTCAACTCCGCCCTGCTCAGAGCTTCCGCCAGCGGAGATCCTTGAGCGCCCCCGCCGTCCGCCACGTCGCGATGCCGAACGGCTTCGAGCTTTCGATCTCGCCGATCCGCATATCCAGCGACTTGCCCTCGGTGTCCAGATCCACGATCTGATCCTTGTCAATCCACACCTCGATCTTCTCCTTCGTCACGCGCACGCGGATGCGGTACCACTGGCCCTTCTTGAAGTTCCGGTACTGCGTCGTCTCGTTCTCGCTCGCGTTCTCGCCGTTCACATTCGAGATGCCCACGACGCTGCCGCCCCAGCCTCCCACGATCAGCGACACGCATTTTTCCCCGACAGGAAAAGTGAGCCCGCAGAAAAAGTCGTCCCCCTCCACGCGCTTCGCCATCAGCTCGATCTCGTAGCCCATCTTCGCCGGCGCGACTTCGAGGTTGATGCCCGTCATGTCCCCGCCCTGCGGCAGCAAAATCTCGCCGTCCTTCACCTCCACATCCGCATGCCCCGCAAAATCCGTCGTCTTCCATTTCCCGAGCGCCTTGCCGTCAAAAAGTGGTGTCCACTCCGGCTCCGCGGCGCGCAAGAACGGCACGGCGAGAATCGCGAGCGAAGACGTGGCGAGGAAGCGGCGGCGAGAGAGGGAATTCATGCGCGCAGTTTCATCCGCGGCAATACGGGCCTGCAATGCGAATGTGCTGCTTCGTCGTCCGTCATTTCAGTCAGCCAGCCTCCTTCCGCCGTTGGCTCCCGATGAAAAACACCGTCACGTAAATGCCCCATTCACGCCCCTTGCCAGCGCGAAAATAGCTGCCATATTCCGCCCCCTTTTTTCCGGGAGAAACAAATTCATGTCACAGCAAAACATCAGAAACATCGCCATCATTGCCCACGTCGATCACGGCAAAACCACGCTCGTGGACTGCCTGCTCAAGCAGGCGGGCACGTTCCGCGCAAACGAAGCCAAGGCGACCGAGGAGCGCATCATGGATTCCATGGACCTCGAGCGTGAGAAGGGCATCACCATCAAGGCGAAGAACGCGGCGTTCCGCTGGAAGGACTATCACATCAACATCGTGGACACCCCCGGCCATGCCGACTTCGGCGGCGAGGTGGAGCGCATCATGAAGATGATTGACGGCGTGCTGCTCGTCGTGGACGCGCACGACGGCCCGCAGGCGCAGACGAAGTTCGTTTTGAAAAAGGCGCTGGAGAATGGCGCGAAGCCGATGGTGGTGATCAACAAGATTGATCGCGAAAATGCCGAGCCGCACAAGGTGCTGGATCAGGTGTTCGAGCTTTTCCTCGAACTCCACGCGAACGACGAGCAGCTCGATTTCCCGATCGTGTACGCGAGCGCCAAGCAGGGCTACGCGAAGATTCATCTGACCGACGAGAGCGACTCGATGGAGCCGCTCTACCAGACCATCGTGGACAAAATCCCGCCGCCGAAAATCGGCGCAGAGCCGTATTTCCAATTCTGCGTGGCGAACCTCGACTACAGCGAATACCTCGGCCGGATCGCCTTCGGGCGCATCGTGAGCGGCAAGGTCAAGCTCGGCGACACGCTCGTCTGCCTCAAAACAGACGGGAAGCCTTCCAAGGCAAAAGTGACCGCGCTCTTCGGTCACGAAGGCCTGAAGAAAGTGGAAATCCCCGAGGCCGAAGCGGGCGACATCGTGGGCATCGCGGGCTTTGAAGACGTCTTCATCGGCGAAACGCTCACCGACAGCGAAGAGCGCGAGCCGCTGCACTTCATTGATATCGATCCGCCGACGATCACGATGAAGATTTGCATCAATGACGGCCCGCTCGCCGGTCGCGAAGGCTCTCTCCTTACCGCGCGCCAGGTGAAGGAGCGCCTCTTCAAGGAAACACGGACAAATGTCTCGCTGCAAGTCGCCGAGACGGATGTCGCCGGCCATTTTGAAATCAAGGCCCGCGGCGAAATGCAGATCGCGATCCTCGTGGAGCAAATGCGCCGCGAAGGCTTCGAGCTGCTCGTGTCGCGCCCTGAGGTGATTTTTAAGCGCGATGCAAAAGGGGATCTGCAGGAGCCGTACGAGGAACTCTCCGTGGATCTCCCGGAGGAACACCTCGGCACGATCATGCAGAACCTCGCCGGACGGAAGGCGGAGATCACCAACATGGAGCATCACCCGCACAGCGTGGAACTCACGGCGATCATACCCACGCGCGGGCTCATCGGCTTCGAGACCGTGCTCGTGAATGTGACGAAGGGCGTCGGCATCATCAGCGCGCTCTTCCACGGCTACGGCCCGCACAAGGGCGAAATCCCGAACCGCGGCACCGGGGTGCTCGTGAGCATGGAGACCGGCACGAGCACCGCCTACGCGCTCGACACGATCCAGCAACGCGGCCGTCTCTTCATCGATCCGCAGGAGGAAATCTACGAAGGCATGATCGTCGGCGAAAACAGCCGTAACGAGGACATGCCCGTGAATCCCTGCCGCGCGAAGAAGCTCACGAACATGCGTTCGCAGGGCGACGGCAAAGGCATCGCCCTGCCGCCCGCGATGAAGCTGAGCCTCGAGCGTACGCTCGAGTACATCGCGCCCGACGAATACGTGGAAGTCACGCCGAAGAGCCTGCGCCTGCGCAAAAAGGTCCTCGACGCGAACGCTCGCAAGCGTTCCGAGAAGGCCGTCGAAGTCGCGTAACCATCCGTAGCCGCGCTTGTAAAAGCGCGGGCTGATCCCCGCAATCTCGCCGCTGAACGTGCCCGCGCTTTCACAAGCGCGGCTACGAAGAATCCCTTTGCCCTCACCCGCACCCACGCCTAAAACCCGCGCCCTTATGTTTGCAGGGACACACACCGCGCTCGTCACACCGTTTCGCAATGACCGGATCGACGAGGCCGCATACGCCAGCCTCATCGAGGCGCAGATCGCCGCGGGCATCACGGGCATCGTCCCCGTGGGCACCACCGGCGAATCGCCCACGCTCGATCACGCCGAGCACCTCCGCGTGATCGAACTCGCCGTGCAGACGGCGAAAGGCCGCGTGAAAGTGATCGCCGGCACCGGATCGAATTCGACGCGCGAAGCCGTGGAGATGACGGTCGAGAGCGAGAAACTCGGCGCAGATGCCGCGCTGCTCGTCGCCCCGTACTACAACCGTCCCACGCAGGAAGGCCTCTACCGCCACTTCCACGCCATCTCGGAAAAGACGAACCTGCCGATCATTTTGTACAGCATCCCGGGCCGCTGCGGCGTGGAAATCGCCGTCGAGACTTGCGTGCGTCTCGCGAAGAACTGCGCGAATATCGTCGCCATCAAGGAAGCCGGCGGCACCGTCGAGCGCGTGAGCGCATTGCGCACGGCGCTGCCGGAGAAATTCGAGATCCTCTCGGGCGACGACTCGCTCACGCTGCCGTTCATCAGCGCGGGTGCGTGCGGCGTGATCAGCGTCGCGTCGAACATCATCCCCGCGGAAGTCGGCGCGCTCGTCGCCGCCGCAAATGCGGGCCGCTTCGATGAAGCCCGCCGCCTGCACTTTCACTGGTACGAGCTTTTCAAAAACATCTTCATCGAGAGCAACCCCGCGCCGATCAAGCAGGCGCTCGCATGGCAGGGCCGCATGACCGCCGAGGTCCGCCTCCCGCTCTGCGAACTCGCCACAGCGAGTCAGGAAAAACTGCGCGCCACACTCGCCGCGCTGAAACTGATCTGAACTCGTAGCCACCGACGGAAGGAGGCGGGCTGATCTTCATTTGTCACCGCGCAATCATCCCTCTTCGGTGGTGTCCCATTTAGAAGTCAGGAGTTAGAAGTTCGATGTTAGATGTTGAACCGCACAGCCGCACCACCGGCATGAAAAGCCCGCGCCATTCCCACACTGCGTCCGTGCTGACGATTCAACTTCTAACATCGAACTTCTAACTCCTAACTCCAAAAGACGACACCGCTCGTCTTCACACCGCAATCCACCAACCAACCGACTACCAGACATGCTCCGCCTCCTCATCAACGGTTCGCGTGGCCGCATGGGCGAAATGCTCATCGCGTGCTCGAAGGAAAACCCCGCACTCGCCATCGGCGCAGCGGTAGATGTCAGCGATGACTTCGCCGCAGGCCTCGCACAGAGCGATGCGGTGATTGATTTCTCTCACCATTCGACCTGCGAGACCGTGCTCGCCGGATGCGTCGCGGGAAAAAAGACGATCGTCATCGGCACCACTGGCCACACGGATGCGGAGGTCGCGGCGATTCACGCGGCGGCGAAGCAAATCCCCATCGTCTTTTCCGGCAACTACTCGACCGGCGTGAATGCACTCTACTGGCTCTCACGGAAGGCCGCGGAGATCCTCGGGCCGGACTTTGACATCGAGATTCTGGAGACGCATCACCGGCTGAAAAAGGACGCACCGAGCGGCACCGCGAAGAATCTCGCCGAGATCCTCACCAGCGTGCGCGACCTCGAATACAACAAGGATGTCCTGCACGGACGCCACGGTGATGTCGGTGCGCGCACGAAGAGCGAAATCGGAATGCACGCGATCCGCGGCGGCGATGTCGTCGGTGATCACACCGTCCTCTTCGCCTCGCCCGGCGAGCGCGTGGAACTCACGCACAAGGCATCGGGCCGCGAGATTTTTGCACGCGGCGCGCTGCGCGCTGCGCTGTGGGCTCACGGCAAGCCCGCGGGCCTGTACACAATGCAGGATGTGCTCGGCCTCCGGTAGCCGCGCTCGTGAGAGCGCGGGCCGATCCCCGCCGATGATCTGCGAGCCGAAAATCTGCCGACGCTTTCACAAGCGCAGCTACGAATGAGAACCGCTATCGCGCTCGGCTCGAATCTCGGCGACCGGCTCGCAAATCTCACTGCGGGTCGCGAGGCTGTGCTGCGTCTGCCCGGCATCTCCGCCCCCGTGCTGCAATCGCGAGTGTATGAAACGGAACCCGTCGGCACCGGGCCGGACGCGGGGCCTTTTCTGAATGCCGTGATCGAAGTCGAATTTTCAGCCGCTCCATTCGCGCTGCTAGCCGCGCTGCGTTCGATCGAATCCGCGCTGGGCCGCCCAATGCGCTACCCGCGCAACGCCCCGCGGACGCTCGACCTCGACATCCTCTACGCGGGCGATCTCGTGCTGCACGACGACACGCTCATTCTCCCCCACCCCCGTCTGCACCTGCGGCGCTTCGTCCTCGCGCCGCTGAACGACATCCGTCCCGAGCTGCGCCTGCCGGGACAGACACACACCGTCGCCGAACTGCTCGCACGTCTCGATGATCCATCAGCCGTCACGGTCTTCGCCGACGCGTGGTGAACTGGACTGCGTGCATCGGGTAGCGCGGGCGTCCCGCCTGCCGTGCCGAGCGTCCCGCTCGGCACACCGGGAAAGGACGGATGATCTTTTCAGAACACTCATCAAGCGACGTCCGATGTCCGACGCAGGATGCGTCGAACGGCAGGCGGGACGCCCACCCTACCCGACCATGCCACTCGTGCTCAGATCACATCATTCCTTTGGAGCGCATTTTTCCAGCGCGAGCAGGAAGCGCTTCCTCTCCAATCCGCCGCCGTAGCCGGTGAGCGAGCCATCCGCACCGATCACGCGGTGGCATGGAACGACGATCGAGATCGGGTTGCGCCCGTTCGCGAGGCCCACGGCGCGCACGGCGTTTGGATTTCCGATGCGCTTTGCAATCTGGCCGTAGCTCGCCGTGGCACCGAACGGAATTTTTTGCAGAGCCCGCCACACGCTCCGCTGGAATTCGGTGCCGTCAGCTTCCAGCGCGAGGGAAAACTCCCGGCGCGCGCCGGCAAAATATTCACCGAGCTGCCGCCGCGCCTCGCGCAACGGCGCGTCGTCCCGCACGGCCTCGCGCACGGCTGCGGAATGGTGACGGTGATCCTCCATGAACACTCCGGTGAGCGCCTCACCGGTGCCGGTCAGGGTCAGCTTCCCGATGGGCGTGGCGAATTCCGTGAAGTAGATTGGCGCATCCATGCGGAAACCGGTTGTGCGAGGGAGGCCCGCTGTCAACGCGCAACCGCGCGCGGCGAATCTCCGTCGCACTTTCGCAAGAGGAGGGCCGCGAGCGTGACGGCGTAGCCGCAGGCACAGATCACGAGAGCGGCGCGCATGCCGAAGTGGCTCTCCAGCCAGCTCGTCATGAGCCCCGAAAACGGGATGACGGCGACGAAGCTGAAGCCGGCGACGGTGGAGACGCGGCCGCGCAGCGGATCCGGCGCGCGTTCCTGCACGATCTGGTTCGAGATGCCGTAGAGGAAATTCAGGCCGAGCGTGAGGAGCAGGATGCTGGCAGACGCCAGTGCGAACCCGTGCGCGACGGCGAGCAGCAGCATCGAGATGATGCTGACCACCACGCCCAGCCGCACCAGACGCTCGCGATGCGAGTGCGGAAGCATGAGTAGCGAAATGGAGGCGATGAGCGCGCCGATGCCCGCGAAGGCCATGAGCCAGCCGACTTCGGCGGTCGTGAGGCGGAGTGTGCGCTTGCCGTACCAGGTCAGCATTACGATGACGAACGGCGAGCAAAAGAAGGCGTTCGCCGCGGAGATGAGCACCATGCGGAAGGTCGGCGCATCGGAACGCACGTGGTGCCAGCCGTCCATGAATCCCGTGCGACGGAGCTTTTCTTCCGCGTCCGTCCCGCGGGTCCGGGCCGGGAGTGCAAAGAGGATGATGAGCGGTCCGATGAAACTGAGCGCATTTGCATAAAAGGCGGACGCAAGTCCAAACCTCGCGACTGCGAAGCCGGCGAGCGCAGGCCCGATGATGCGCGCGGTGTGAAACACGGAGCGGTCGAGTGCAAAGGCACGCGCGATTTTCTCCCGCGGCACAAGTTCCGGGATGAGCGCCGAGTAGGCCGGCCCTTCGAATGAGTGCGTGACGCCCATGACGAATCCGACGCTGATCAGATGCCACAGCAGCAGCGTGCCCGCCTGCACCTGCCAGCCGACGAACGTGGAGAGCAGCGCCTGGACAAAAATCACCGCCAGCAGGATTCGCCGCCGATCCAGGCGATCGGCCGCCGTGCCCGCCCACGGGCCGAAAAGCGGGATGACCATGAGCGTGGCAAAGCTCACCCACGCCTGTTCCTGCGAGCTCGCTGCGTGTTCCTCGACGACAAGCTGCTGCCCCTGCATCTGCATCCAAGCGCCCACCATCGAGATGAACTCGGCGAGCATGAACTGCACAAAGACCCGTGTCGGCGGTGCGTGTGATGAAGTGGGTGATGGAGTGGACACGGTGAGCCGCGCAGCAAATCGGGACGCTGACTGCGAGGCAAGCGCGCGGCGGGCAGCAATGATTTCGCTTGGCGTCGCGCGCGCTTCGCCTTTGCTCCGCGCACGCGCCAATGAACGAACGCATCCTCGCATTTCAGGCCGCCTGCGACCGCAGCGAACGCATCGCCGTGCTCACCGCGTACGACTACCCGATGGCACGCCTGCTCGACGAAGCCGGCGTGGACGTGCTGCTCGTCGGCGATTCGCTCGGAATGGTCGTGCTCGGCTACCCGGACACGACGCTCGTGACGATGGACGAGATGCTGCACCACACGCGCGCGGTCGCGCGCGGCACGCAACGTCCGCTCATCATTGCCGATCTTCCATTTGGCAGTACCGCGACGCCGGAACTCACCGTCACGAACAGCCGCCGACTCATCGAAGCCGGCGCGCACGCGGTGAAACTCGAAGGCGGCGCATCGCACGCCGCGCACATCGCGGCGCTCGCCGCGGCGGGACTTCCCGTCATGGCGCACATCGGCATGCAGCCGCAGCAGGTGCGCGTCGAGGGCGGCTACCGGATCAAAGGCAAGACTGCCGAGCAATCCGCCGCGCTGCTCGCAGATGCCGCAGCAGTCGAGAAGGCGGGCGCATTCGGCCTGCTGCTCGAACTCGTCGTGCCTGCCGTCGCGAAGGAAATTTCGGAGCGCGCGCACATTCCCACGATCGGCATCGGCTCCGGCACGAACTGCGACGGCCAGGTGCTCGTGCTGCACGACGTGATCGGGCTGTTCCCGTGGTTCAAACCGAAGTTCGCCACGCAGCGCGCGGATGTTGCGTCGGAGATCCGGCGGGCGGCGGCGGAGTTCATCCGCGACGTGAAGGCGGACGCGCAAGTAAAGTAGGCGAGGTTTTCAACCTCGCGCGGGAGGGTGAGCGCAGGAAGCGGGATGGCGCGGAGCAAGCGGCAGCGCCGTCGGCACCACCTCCGCCGCCTGCGCATTCTGCGCAAGGCCCGGTGGCGGGAGTGTGGCAGCGAGCGAAGCAAGGCGCAGGGCGTTCATGGGAGATTCGCGCCAAACTCGCCCCCGCCCTGTCGCCGACCCAAGGCTTTTCCATGCAGCACGCGGTCAAGCCGAGCACCTTCACCCGCTCTCCCTTGTCCCCGCTCGGTGAACCTCTGTGGTGCAAAAGGGACCAGCCGCTTCCGGGCTTGTGCGCGGGAGGGCGGGATGGGAAAAGCGGCGCACGGAAATCCGCCCACACCATGAAACCACTGCTGCACGCCCTGTTCGCCGTCTGCCTCCTCACTGCCTCACTCCCGTCGGCACGGGCGCAGGGGAAGACGACGAATGAATTCCAGCAGGGCGTCGAGCGATACGAAAAAGGTGACATGGAGGGGGCGATTGCGAGCTGGACGGCCTGGCTGAAGAAGAATCCGAAAGACGCCATCACCTACTTCAACCGGGGCGGCGCCAAATGCGACAAAGGCGACCTCGACGGGGCTATCGCCGACTGCTCCCGCGCCATCGAACTCGACCCGAAACAAGCCATGGCCTACTCCAACCGAGGCAACGCCAAGCGCGCCAAGGGCGACCTCGACGCGGCCATCACCGACCACTCCCGCGCCATCGAACTCGACCCGAAATTCGCCAACGCCTACTCCAACCGAGGCTACGCCAAGCGCGCCAAGGGCGACCTCGACGCGGCCATCGCCGACTACTCCCGCGCCATCGAACTCAACCCGAAAGACGCCGACTTCTACTCCAACCGAGGCCTTGCCAAGCGCGACAAGGGCGACCTCGACGCGGCCATCGCCGATTACTCCCGCGCCATCGAACTCGACCCGAAACACGTCAAGGCCCACTCCAACCGTGGCAACGCCAAGCGCGCCAAGGGCGACCTCGATGCGGCCATCGCCGACTTCTCCCGCGCCATCGAACTCAACCCGAAAGACGCCAGCGCCTACTACAATCGGGGCGTCGCCAAGCGCGACAAGGGCGACCTCGACGCGGCCATCGCCGACTTCTCCCGTGCCATCGAACTCGACCCGAGATACGCCAATGCCTATTCCAACCGGGGCATCGCCAAGCGCGACAAGGGCGACCTCGACGCGGCCATCGCTGACTACTCCCGCGCCATCGAACTCGACCCGAAAGACGCCGACGGCTACCTTGGACGCGGTGCCGCAGGCTACCTCCAGCAGAACTGGTTGAAGGCGCACTCGGACTTCGACCGTGCGAACCGGCAGGAAAAAGGAAATGCCTACGGGGCGCTGATGGCGTGCGTGGTGCAGATGCGGCTCGGGCAGGGCGACACCGGGCGCAAGGAATTGCGCGCGGCGCTGGACCGGCGCTGGGAGGCGAAGCCGGGCGACTGGGTATCCAAGCTCGGGGACTTCCTGCTCGGCAAGCTGGACGAAGCCGCGCTGCTCGAAGCCGCCGATGCGCCCGACGCGAAGAAGACCCGCGGCCAGCGCTGCGAGGCCTGGTATTTCGCCGGGATGCGCCACCTCGCCGCCGGCCGGAAGGACGAGGCCGCAAGCTGCTTCCGCAAGTCCATCGCCACGGAGCAAAAGACATTTTCCGAATACGAGTATGCCACCGCGGAACTGAAGTGGCTGGAGGCAAAGTAACGGGAAACGAGCGGGATTCAAAACGCTGGTTCCAACCTGCGGACGCGAGGAGCATGGCAGGGCGGGCGGCGGGCGGGCCAGCGCACTTCGCGGAATGCGCCGCGCGGAAAAATCCCGCGCTCAGCACCGCACCACGCAGCAGCCGAAATCCAGCGTCCGCCCCGCTGGCGTCGCCTCGGTCTTCACCGCGGGCGAGAGCTGGTAGAGTTGCCGCTTCCCCTTCGTCGGATCGCAAGGACGCTTCCGTTCCCAGCTTCCCGGGAGTCTCCTCACCGGAAGGACGCTTCCGTTCCCAACTTCCCCGAGACTCCTGACTGGACGAAGAAATCAGCAATCAGCTCCCCGGAATCTCCAAGTTGTACCTCGCCATTCCGACTCCACAGGCGGGACGATTGAGCAGCCCCGCCGGGTTACTCCGGCTTCGGGTCGCGGCCGAGCAGTCGTGCCATCGCGGCGGCGGGTGCGACTGCACCGTCGAGGATCGCCTTCACCTGATCAATGATCGGCGTCTCGACTCCAAGCTTCCGCGCGCACTCGAATGCGCTGTATGTCGTCGGCACACCCTCGGCGACCATCTGCATCGAGGCCACGATGTCCGCGAGACGCTCGCCTTTGCCGAGACGTTCGCCCACCGAACGGTTGCGGCTGTGGCGGCTGAAGCATGTCACCATCAGATCCCCCACCCCGCTCAGACCCATGAAGGTCTCGCGCTTTCCGCCGAGCGCCGTACCGAGGCGGCCGAGTTCGACGAGCGCGCGCGTGAGGAGCGCGGCTTTCGCGTTGTCTCCGAGGCCGAGTCCATCGCTCGCACCGGCGGCCAGCGCGAAGATGTTTTTCAGTGCGCCGCCGAGTTCGACGCCCGCGATGTCGTCGCTCGTGTAGGCGCGGAAAAACGGGGCGGTGAATGCGCGCTGCAATTCCTGCGCGATGCCGGAGTCACCGCAGCCGAGCACCACGCACGTCGGCATTTTTCGCGCGACTTCCTCAGCGTGGCTCGGGCCGCTCAGGACGGCGAGCGAATGATCTGGAAAATGCTCGGCGATCACTTCGCTCATCCGCAGGCCGCTGCCGCGCTCAACGCCCTTGGTGCAACTGAGGAGCACCGCGCCGTCGCGCACACCGCTCGCGGAAAGCCGCGCGGCGACTTCGCGGATCGCCTTCGACGGCGTGACGAGCAGCAGCAGATCGCACTCTCTCAGGTCGTCGAGTTCAGATGTGAGACGGAGCGCTTCCGGCAGCGTGACGCCGGGCAGGCACATCTTGTTTTCACGCCGTGCGGAGACCTCGCGCACATGCTCCGCGTCGTGGCCCCACATCGTGACCGGGATGCCATTCCCGTGCAGCAGCAGCGCGAGCGCAGTACCCCAGCTCCCTGCGCCGATGATTCCGACATTGGAAAAGCTCACGTCTTTTTCCTCCCGAAACGGTTCTCAGTGCCCGCGCGCAGGCGAGCGATGTTCGAGCGATGCCGCACAATCACGAGCAATCCCACGAGCACCGCAAATCCCGACACAGGCCAGCCGTCGCCGCGCTGCATGAGTTGCATGGTGATCGCCGCCGCAGGCAGTGCCACCGCCGCGACGATGCTCGCGAGCGAGACGTAGCCGCTCACTTTGAAAACCACCGCCCAGATGGCCAGCGCGATGAGGCTCGGCAGCCACATGAGGCCGAGGAAGACGCCGAGCGAAGTGGCGACGCCCTTGCCGCCCTTGAAGCCGAGCCACACGGGGAAACTGTGACCGATGATGCACCCGAGCGCCGCCACGATGCCTGCCCACGAGGCGTCGCCGGAGAACCGCACCGCAAGCCAGCGCGCGAGCCACACGGCGGCGACGCCTTTCAGCACATCGAGCACGAAGACGGGCAGACCGTAGCGCCAGCCGCACACGCGCCAGACGTTCGTCGCGCCGATGTTGCCGCTGCCGTGCTTGCGGATGTCCATGCCCTTCAGCCGCGCGGCGAGGAGGCCGAATGGAACCGAGCCGAGGAAATATCCGCAGATGAGACTGAGGGCGAGAGCGAGCACGCGCGGATGGGAAGTTTCCGCGGGGCGAAGTGTCAAGCGCGGGCCGGTGAAAACGGTCGGTGGCGCGCAACGCCGGACGTGCGGGGAAGGCTGCTGGAAAACCTCCAGGCTCTCCTACCCGGCACCGATGATCCGCACGACGCGCGGGCGTGGCGCGGTGACATGCTCGGGCCAAGTCCACAGCTTCGACGCAGCGGCCGCGGCGGGCTCACGGGTCGCGCTCGGGCGCGGCGCGATGACACGCGACAACTCGGGCACCGCATCCTCATCCGGATCCACATTGCTCCAAATGGGCATCGCGGCGGCGACGCGCACGGGCTTCGCCGCGCGGCGTGAGGATTGCATGCCCTCACCGCGAGCCGACGGCGGCGCGGTGATGACGACCCAATAGTGGCGAAACGGGCTCGACGGATCGGAATACGAGGCGATGCCGAAATTCGTCTGGTCGCGGTAGAACGAGCTGGATGCAAGCAGGTGTGTGCGATGCGCAGGCGAGCGCATCCAGCCTTCCCAAGCCTGCTCCGCCGTCGCGTAGCCCGCGCCGATGGACTCGACGAAATTCCCCGAGCGTCCCGTGCCCCAGAATGACGGCAGCAAGTAGCCCGCGGCGCGGACGAGCGCATTCGGGCCGATTCCGTCAGGGTTCACATGGGCCATGTAGCGCCGCGCCGCCATGTCCTCCGCGCGCGCACGGGCGACCGCGGTGAGAATGGGATCGGCGTGCATCCGCGAACGGTCGCGACGCTGCCCGCGATCACCGGTGAGCCACGATGCGAGCTGCTGTTCGTCCGCACTCATCTCCACTGCCGCCGTGGGCCGCAGGCCGACGAACCCGAGCAGCACCGCGAGCGCGATGCAAAAATGTGGGGGGCCGAATATGCGGAGGAATTCTTGTCGGATGATGGGCTGTGACATGGGGTGCGTGCGCGCGGATATCAACCACTTTTCATGCCAGCGAAAAAATGAGCGCGGCGCAGCACAGGCCCTTCATCCCGGACGTGCAGCCGAAGAAGCGCGCGCAGGCCGCGGCGTAATCGCAGAGCGCCACGCTCTTACTCATTGTCTTGCTCTCTTCGCCTCTGCGTTCGAGGCAAACTGAGCAAGAGCAAGACAAAGACAAAGAGTAAGAAAAACCGGCACGCCGCTACTGCGCGCTGCGAATCGCACGGATGGCCGCCGCCATGTCCGGCGCGGCAAAGACACTCGTGCCGGCGACGAGAGTGTCCGCACCGGCTTCGATGCTCCCCTTTCCAGTTGCCGCATTGATGCCGCCATCCACCTCGATGCGATACGCGAGGCCCCGCGCGGATCGGATTTCCCGCGCCGCGCGCACCTTCTCCATCATCTCGGGGATGAATGGCTGGCCGCCGAATCCCGGCTCCACCGTCATCACGAGCACGAGATCCACGTCGCCGAGAAATGGCTCGATGCTCGAAAACGGCGTGCCGGGCTTCAGCGTGATGCCGCACTGGATTCCCGCGGCGCGGATCGCGCGCAGCGTCGCTGCCACGTCGCACGAAGCCTCGACATGGATCGTGATGACTTTTGCGAGCTTCGCAAAGCGCTGCCAGAACGTGTCGGGCCGCGTGATCATGAGATGCACATCGAGCGGCACAGTCGCGGCCTTCGCCACGCAGTCGCAAAATGCGGGGCCAAATGAAATATTTTCCACGAGATGCCCGTCCATGACATCGAGATGCAGCCAGTCCGCGCCCGCGTCCTGCACGGCACGGATCTGCTCGTGCAGGTGTCCCCAGTCTGCGGCCAGGACCGAGGGTGCGATGATGGTCTGATGCGTCATGGCGCGGAGTGTGTACCGAAAGTCCACGGCGACGGAATCTTTAACCGCGCATGAACACGGATGAACGCAGATTTTGGAAATCAATCTGCGTTCATCTGCGTTCGTCTGCGGCCATCTGCGGTTTTCTCCACGGGGCGTTTCAGCGGGACGGTTTGCGATCACGCGCCTCTTGCCGTGGTGCGGATGCAGCGCGTAGCGTCCCCGCATGAAACGCACGCTCCTCGCCGCCCTCGCAAGCATCGCCACTTTCCTCTGCGCCGCGCCTGCCGCGCACGCCGAGTTGGGACGCGAAAAGGGCGAGGCATTTCTCGTCGAGAACGGAAAAAAGGAAGGCGTGAAGACACTGCCGAGCGGACTGCAATACCGCGTGATCAAGGAAGGCGACGGCAAGCATCCGACGAAGGCCGAGCAGGTCGTCGTCCACTACAAGGGCACGCTCATTGACGGGCGCGAATTCGACAGCAGCTACAAGCGCGGCGAGCCCGCGAAGTTCGGCGTGTCGCAGGTGATCAAGGGCTGGACCGAGGCGCTCCAGCTCATGAAGGAAGGCTCGAAGTGGATGCTCTACGTCCCGTGGTATCTTGCGTACGGAGAGAAGGGATCAGGAAAACTAATCGGGCCGCACGAGACGCTGATCTTCGAGGTGGAGCTGATCGCGGTGCTGAACTGAGGGGAAAAGTTGAGAGGCGGAAGGCCCGCGCTGCGCGCACCCAAATCCTGCACTGGAACTGGCGCAGACACCGCTGCTCAAGATCGCTTCCACGGCTGCCGCCTCCTCTCAACTCTCAACCCTCAACTCTCAACTCTCAACTTCCCTCACAGCGCGTCGCGAATGATCCGGAAAATGTCCGTGCTGTCGAGAAATCCGCGCAGCCGCTCCGCGCCGAGGCCCGCGCCGAGCGCGAGCACATCCTCCGCGGTGTTCACGCCCGCAGCCGCATCGCGAGCGACGGGCTCGTTCGGCTTTGCGTTCTTCGGCCCCGTCGCCCAGGTGATGTACGGATTCCCCTCCGGCGTCGGGCCGAGCAGCGCGAGCCCCTTGTCCTGCCGCATCGGATAGCCGCTGAGTGCAAAGCCGCCCACGCTCGCGCGCCCCACGGCGATGATGAGCGATTTTTCCCCCGCGTACCGCACCGCGGTGCCGATGGCGCGATCGAGTTCCAGCGTCTCGCGCATCAGGTGCTCGCCCTCGTTCAGCAGGCACGCTTGCGAAATCAGCGCCTCATCCACCACGAGCACGTAGCCGCGGCGGCTCGTCTCCAGGCATTCGATCGCGTGATGCACGAGATCCGGGAGCGACGGCTGCGCGCCGGCCAGTTCGCGCTTCTTGGAAAAGTCCATCCCACCCTCGGCGAAAATCCCGAGCAGCGTCCCGTCATGGTAGTGCCCTGCGGCCTCCAGTTCTGCGCGCGTGCGGATCACGTCCCAGCGCGGCGCATTCAGGCCCGCGAGCAGATTCCGCCCGTCCTTGCGCCGCCCGCTTTTTCCCTCCGGCAAAAAATCCTCGCTTCCGCCCCCGAAGAGCACCTTGAACTGCGGTGCCGCGAGCAACTGCGGCGCAAGCGCCTGCCCGTCCTCGGCATTTCCCGAATGCGCATAAAATGCCGCGGACGACGCAGCGGTGAGACTGCCATTTGTCACGAGGCCCACGGCACGCCCTTCCTTGCGCGCGAGTTCGAGGATGGACGCCACCGTCCTGCCCTCCTCATCCACCCCGACCGTGTGATGCCGCGCCCTCCGCCCAGTCGCCAGCGCGCTCGCGGCCGAGGCTGCGTCCGGCACCGCGAACTGGGCCGGGTCATTGCGCACGAGTGCGGAATTCGGCAGCAGCCGCTCCATCTCCAGGCGGTGCCCCGCGCCATTTTCATAAAGCCGCGCCGCCGTGAGGTGCCGCGTGACAAGCCCGTCGCTGACAAA
The DNA here is from genome assembly GCA_038238025.1 of Chthoniobacterales bacterium. Classification (GTDB taxonomy): domain Bacteria; phylum Verrucomicrobiota; class Verrucomicrobiia; order Chthoniobacterales; family Chthoniobacteraceae; genus SXWH01. The sequence continues at coordinate 2,186 of JBBRYC010000036.1, read as the reverse complement.
AATAATGATCCCATAAGGCCGCTGCACGACCCAGAAACGCACGTACAGCACGCCGAGCCCGACGAAGCCGAGCAGGATCGCAAGAGCGAGCAAATTGTTCCGAAGCCGCATGAAGGTGCGGATTCAACGCCGCGCGCGCGCCTTGGCAATGAGAGAATCGCCGGAGGCGGGGAAAAAGCATTCAACGCCCAACGCCCGATGCGCAAAATACAAAACACAAAGTACAAAATACAAAGGGTGAGCCTGTCTCATTATCACTGAGCTCGCTCCGTGTCGTCGGATCCGTTGACCGCCAAAGGCCGATCTTCGCCTTTGTTTTTTTGCAGTTTGTGTTTTGGGAATTGGGCTTTGGCCGTCGGGCGTTGAAATCTTTTGCTGCTTGGCCTCCGCCCGCCCCGCCTGTCTTCTCCCGCAATGCACGAGCAGCCAGCACCATTCCACCGCGACGCAAAAAAGGCCGTCGCGCTGCTGCTGACGATCAATCTCTTCAACTACATAGACCGCTTCGTCCTCGCCGCCGTCGTGCCGCCGCTCAGCGCGGAATTTCACCTCACCGACGGACAGGCCGGCCTTCTCTCCACCGCATTCCTGTACGCCTACATGATTGGCGCGCCGATCCTCGGGCGGCTCGCCGAGCGCGTCTCGCGCTGGTGGATCATTGCGGGCAGCGTCGCCGTGTGGAGCTGCGCGAGCGGGATGACCGGGCTCGCAGCGGGCTTCGGCGTGCTGCTCGCCAGCCGCATCATCGTCGGCATCGGCGAGGCCGGCTACGGACCGTCGGCACCGGCGCTCATCTCCGATTATTTTCCCATCGAGCGGCGCGGAAAAATCATGGCGCTTTTCTACGTCGCGATCCCCGTCGGCAGCGCACTCGGCTACGTCATCGGCGGACAGATGAACCAGCACTGGGGCTGGCGCTCGGCGTTTTACGTCGTCGTGCTGCCAGGCCTTTTCCTCGCGGCGCTCTCGTGCTTCATGCGCGAGCCGCACCCGCACCGGCCGCGCGTCGTGAGCAAGGGCACGCTGCGCGCCGATGCGCGTGCGCTGCTCCGCATCCCGTCGTACCTACTGAACACTGCGGCGATGACCGCGATGACGTTCGCCATCGGCGGCATCGCATTTTGGATTCCAAAATACATGCAGGAGCGCCTCGCCGAGCAGCGCGGGCTGTGGCCGATGTGGGTGCTCGACCACATGCAGCTCGTGCCGTCGCCGCACATCGAGGAGCAGAAAAGGATGCTCCTCAGCGAGGTGAACACGAAATTCGGAATCATCGTCGTCATCGCCGGCATCCTCTCCACGCTCGCCGGCACATGGCTCGGCGAAAAGCTGCGCCCGCGTTTCAGCGGCGCATATTTTTCCGTCTCCGGCATCGCCATCCTCCTCGCATTTCCCTGCACGCTCGCGATGCTGCACCTCCCTTTCCCCTACGCGTGGTACGCGGTCTTCGGCGCGGTGTTTTTCCTCTTCTTCAATACCGGCCCGGCAAACACCGCACTGGCCAACGTGACCTCGCCCGCGATGCGCGCCACCGCGTTTGCCGTCAATATTTTGATCATCCACGCGCTGGGCGATGCGCTGTCTCCGCCCCTCATCGGCTGGGTGAAAGACAGCACCTCGTGGGACGCTGCTTTCAAACTCGTGTCGCTGATGATGGTGCTCGCGAGCGCACTCTGGTTCATCGCCGCGCGCTATCTTGGGAAGGACACCGAGGCCGTCGAGCAGATCGAAGCCGCACGCGACGCGGAGGAGGCAAAGGCGGCTTAAGAGCGTGTACCGAAAGTCTCTGTTGAACGCAGAATGGAGCGGAGCGACATCGCCTGCCGCAGGCAGCCCGAAGGGCAGCGCCGGAGGGCGCTGGCAAGCGCAGAGCGTGGATGGAGAGTTCCCGCAGGGGAAAAGCAGGTGAATTCCTCCGCGCTCCTCTCTCATTCACTCCGCGCCTCTGCGTTAAAAAAGCGGGCTTTCATCACTGAAGACGGAATTTCGCTACACACTCTAATGCCGGGTCAAGTGTGATGTGATGGGTTCACCAAACGCGCACAGGGTGTGACTGGTGACTGCTGAGAAGTGACTGGTATCCAGCCATGATCGCCTCGTGAAAACCGGAAGACTAGTCACGGTTCACCAGTCACCAATCACAGCAGCCGGACTCGAAAACCAACCCATCACATCACACTTGACCC
>JBBRYC010000035.1:0-58721 GCA_038238025.1 Chthoniobacterales bacterium | reverse complement strand
GTTGCCTTCCTTGTTCACGGAGATGGAAAGGGTGCGCGGCTCGTGGTCGGCGCACTTGAATTTCACCTGCTTCAAATTCAGGATGATGTCCGTCACGTCCTCGACGACGCCGGGCAGCGTCTGGAATTCGTGGTTCGCGCCGGTGATTTTCACGTTCGTGATCGCGCCGCCTTCGACGGAGCTGAGGAGCACGCGGCGGAGCGCGTTGCCGACGGTGACGCCGTAGCCGGCCTCAAAGGGCTCGGCCACAAATTTGGCGTAGTTTGCGGTGGCGGATGCCTCGTCCATGACGGGCAATTTGGGTAGTTCGAAGCGGCCTAGACGGACTGACATATGGTTTTGAATTTTGAATTTTGAATTTTGAATTTTTGAAGGGCGTCGTCGCGTGGGGACGCGGAGCCATTCAGCATTCAACACTCAACATTCAGCATTTTTCTTGTGTCGCTGGGTTACCCTCGGCGCATGTGACCCGCGGTCTGACGACCGGGGCCCGAGGACCAACAGCGCTATTTGTTTGTGCGCAATTTTCGGGGCGGAGAGATAAGCGCACGAAGACCGGGCATGCAACAGGAATTTTAGCGCAAGAGTTTTGACCTCAGATGAACGCGGATGAACGCAGATTAAGAAGATGGGATGAGAAGCATTCAGGCTGGGCGGCTGTGTATAGAAAAAGGGACAATACTTTGGCACGACCTTGGCGCGCAGAACGTCGAAACGGCAACAGCGGGGCGTCGTGCTGACCTGTCCTTCGTCCCCCATCTGCGTTCATCCGCGTTCATCTGCGGTTCAAAAAACGGCATGTGCGTTTTCGTCGAAGTCCCCGCTTGGCAAGCGCGCGGAGACCGCTACTTTCGCCGCCCTTTAACTCGCCCGAATACACCGAAATACCATCATGAACGTCGCATTTGAAACTCTTCCGAACTGTCTCGCCAATCTCAAGATCGAGGTGGATGCACCCGACGTGCAGAAGAAAATGGGCGAGATCACAAGCCAGTACACGAAGCAGGCGAGGCTCCCCGGTTTCCGCCAAGGCAAGGCACCACGTTCGGTGGTCGAGAAGAAATTTACGAAGGAAATCCGTGAGGAAGTGACCCGGCAGGTGCTCAGCGACGCGTGCCGCGAGGCCATCGAGGAGCGCAAGCTGCGCGTGCTCTCGCTCTCGGAAATCGAGGACGTGGAGTGGGGCGATGACAAGTCGCTGAAGTTCCGCGCGACGCTCGTGCTGCAGCCGGAATTCGACGTGCCGGACTACAAGGGCATCCCGGTGAGCGTGCCCGCGACGGAGGTGACGGATGCGGACGTGGACGAGTCCATCGAGAACCTGCGCGAGCAGCAGGCGGATTTTCCGGACGTGAAGCCGGCGCGCGCCGCGGCGATGGAGGATTACGTCGTGGTGGATTATGACGGCACGATCGAGGGCGAGCCGGTGCATGTGAAATTCCCGAAGGCGGGCAAGCCGCTTTCGCACAACAAGGATTTCTGGATTAAGATGACGGAGGAGGCGTTCTTTCCCGGCTACTGCAAAAATCTCGTCGGCGCGAACATCGGCGAGATGCGCGAGTTTGACGTCGAGGTGCCCGCGGATTTCCCGGTCGAGGGGATGCCCGGCAGCACGATCCACTACAAGGTCACGCTCAAGGAACTGAAGGAGCGCGTGCTGCCCGAGGTGAATGATGAGTTCGCCGGCAACATCGCAAAAGGCAAGACGCTCGCCGAACTGCGCACGATGGCGCGCGAGGAACTCGTGCGGCAGAAGCAGCGCGAGGCCGACGCGGCGAAGCGCACCAGCGTGATGGCGCATCTCACCTCGAAGGTGGAGTGCGAACTCCCGACGACGCTCGTCCGCCAGCAGACGCAGAACATCCTCGATGAAATCGTGAAGGAAAACCAGGAGCGCGGCGTGGCCGACGAAATCCTGCGCGAGCACGAGAAGGATCTCGTGGGCAGCGCCGCCCAGAGCGCGCGCGAGCGGATCAAGGGTACGTTCATTCTGCTCCGCATCGCGGAGAAGGAGAAGATCACCGTGACGGAGATGGACATGCGCCGGCGCATCGCGGGTCTCGCGCAGCGCTCGAAGATGAGCTTCGACAAGATGGTGAAGGAACTCCAGAAGCGCGGTGCCATCGATCAGATCCGCGAGGAACTCGTCACGGCGAAGGCGCTCGATTTTGTCGCGAGCCAGGCGGCGGTCACCGCTGCTGCGGTGGAGGAAAAGAAGGACGAGGCCGCGCCTGCCGAAGCTTCCGCCGAGAAGGGCGAGGCGCAGAACCCTTGACCGTTTGCGCAAGGCACGATTGAAAACGAACCCATGATCATCCAACCCAACAGTCGCTTCCAATCCCCGCAAGGAAACTGGCCCATCGTCCCCGGCGTCTATGAGACGGACGCACGTGGCGAACGCGGGCACAATGTCTTCGACCGTCTCCTGCGCGATCGCATCGTCTTCATCGGCACCGCCATTGACGACTGGATTGCAAACATCGTCGTCGCCCAGCTTCTCTTCCTCCAGATGGATGACTCGAAGAAGGACATCCACATTTACATCAACAGCCCCGGCGGCAGCGTCACGGCGGGCCTCGCGATTTACGACACGATGCAGTTCGTCACGCCCGACGTGAATACGTACTGCATCGGCATGGCGGCCTCGATGGGCGCGGTGCTGCTCGCGGCAGGCACGAAGGGCAAGCGCTACGCGCTGCCGAACAGCGACATCATGATCCATCAGGTCAGCGGCGGCGCGCAGGGGCAGGCGAGCGACGTCGAGCGCACGGTGGAATACATGTTCAAGCTCAAGAAGCGCCTCATCAAAATCCTCGCGCACCACACGGGGCAGGATGAAAAGAAGGTCCACGACGACTCCGACCGCGACTACTACATGGGTGCCAGCGAGGCGAAGGATTACGGCCTCGTGGACGAGGTGGTGAATTCGCGGAAGGACATCCCGAACTTCGCCGAACTCACGAAGCCAAAAAACGACTGATAACGGGAACGGATTCCGCTTATAGTAGGCACGATGGCTCGCGCTTCCAATCTCACCATGTGCTCGTTCTGCGGCAAGTCGCACGCAGAAGTGCGAAAGCTGATCGCAGGGCCGGGCGTCTATATCTGCGACTCGTGCATCAATGTCTGCAAGGGCATCCTCGACAAGGAACTGACTGAGGAGGCCAAGCGCACCAGCACGCAGCTCCGCGTGCCGAAGCCCGCGGACATCCGCCGGCAGCTCGACAACTACGTCATCGGCCAGGAGTCCGCGAAGAAGACGCTGAGTGTTGCGGTTCACAATCACTACAAGCGCATCCTCCACAACAGCACGATCGGCAGCAGCATCGGCGGCGGCAATGATCCGCTCTCCGAGGTGGAGATTGACAAGAGCAATATCCTGCTCATCGGCCCGACCGGCAGCGGCAAGACGCTCATGGCCCGCACGCTCGCGCGCATCCTCGACGTTCCGTTTTGCATCGCCGATGCGACCACGCTCACCGAGGCCGGCTACGTCGGCGAGGACGTGGAAAATATCATCCTGCGGCTGCTCCAATCGGCGGACTACGACGTGAAGCGCGCCGAGATCGGCATCGTTTACATTGACGAGATTGATAAGATCGGACGCAAAACCGAGAACGTCTCCATCACCCGCGACGTGAGCGGTGAAGGCGTGCAGCAGGCGCTCCTGAAAATCCTCGAAGGCACCACCTGCAACGTCCCTCCGCAGGGCGGGCGCAAGCATCCGCAGCAGGAATACATCCAGGTCTCCACGGAGAAAATTCTCTTCATCTGCGGCGGCGCATTCGTCGGCATGGAGCGAATCATCGAGAAGCGCCGCGGAAAAAAGACACTCGGCTTCAGCGTCGCGCAGAAGACCGAGCAGGAAATCCGCGAGGGCGACATTCCCGCGAGCGAACTTCTCCGCCATTGCGAGCCGGAGGACATGCTGCGCTTCGGGATGATCCCGGAATTCATCGGCCGCCTCCCCGTCGTCACCGCGCTCGATCCGCTTTCGGAGGACGAGCTCGTCTGCATCCTCACCGAGCCGAAGAACGCGCTCGTGAAACAGTACACGAAGCTCCTCTCGATGGAGGGCGTCGGCCTGAGCGTCACGCCCGATGCACTGCGCGCCTTCGCCGAGCAGGCCGTGAAGCGCGGCACCGGTGCGCGTGCGCTGCGCTCCCTTTTTGAAAAAGTCATGCGCGACGTGATGTACGATGTGCCCAGCCGCGAGGACATCGCAGGAGTCACCGTGAATCGCGCCGTCGTCGAGGGAAAGAAGACCCCGCTCATCCGGCGCAAGCAGGACAAGGACGCCGCCTGATGGGGAAGACAGCCGTCCCGGCTGTTCCGACAAGCCGGAGGCATGTAAGCCCTGACAGGCGAGGACGCCTGTCTTCCGTGCGGCGCAACTTTCGCAGAACCATGCTCGCCAGCGCACTCCACGTCTGTTGAAAACTCTGCGTCGCGTCATGACCAGTGTCCCGCGCCTTGACCGAAGCAAACACGATTTTACCCCAATATGAAAAAAGCCCTCGTCACAGGAATCACCGGACAGGACGGCAGCTACCTCGCCGACCTCCTTCTCGAAAAAGGGTACGAAGTTCACGGCATCATCCGCCGCGCCTCGTCTTTCAACACGGCCCGGATCGATCACCTTTACCAGGACCCGCACATCCACGGCGTGCGCCTCTTCCTCCACCACGGCGACCTCTGCGACTCGCTGAATCTCACGCGCCTCATTGACCGCATCGGCCCCGAGGAAGTTTACCACCTCGGCGCGCAGAGCCATGTGCGCGTGAGCTACGACATCCCCGAGAACACCGGCGACATCACCGGCCTCGGCACCATCCGCATCCTCGAGGCCCTCCGCGAGTCGCGCGTGCAGGCGCGCTTCTACCAGGCATCGTCGTCCGAGATGTTTGGAAAAGTGCAGGCCGTCCCGCAGACGGAGACGACCCCATTTTGGCCGCGCAGCCCGTACGCCGTCGCGAAGGTGTACGCGTACTGGGCCACCGTGAACTACCGCGAGAGCTACGGCATGCACGCGAGCAACGGCATCCTTTTCAATCACGAGAGCCCGCGTCGCGGCGAGACCTTCGTCACGCGCAAAATCACCCGCGCCGTCGCCCGCATCAAGCTCGGCGTCCAGAAGGACATCTACCTCGGCAACCTCGATGCAAAGCGCGACTGGGGCTTTGCGAAGGAATTCGTCGAGGGCATGTGGCGCATCCTCCAGCAGGATACGCCGGACGACTACGTGCTCGCCACAAACGAGACGCACACTGTCCGCGAATTCTGCGAGGTCGCCTTCGCGCGCGTTGGCCTCGACTGGCAGGAGTTCGTCAAATTCGACAAACGCTACGAGCGCCCCGCCGAGGTGGACCTGCTCATCGGCGACTACGCAAAGGCGAAGCGCGTTCTCGGCTGGGAGCCGAAGGTGAGATTCGCCGAACTCGTGCAGATCATGGTGGACGCCGACCTCGAACAGGCGAAGCACGAGCACCGCTGAGCGTCGGCGCAAGACGGATCGCGGAAAACCGGACGTCCCCACCGTCGGCCCCGGTCGGCCCCGCCGACCCGCGCCTTGCCATGCGGCGCGCAAAAGGGGCAGGCTCCCGCGCCAATGAAGGCGTCATCCCCCGGTCCCGGCCACGCGCGCATCGCCGCGCTCCTCGCCGCCCTGCTCCTCCTCCCCGCCGCCCCGCCGCTGCGCGCGGAGGAAAAGCCCGCGCCCGCCGCCCCGCAGAAAATGTACTCGGCGGAGGAAAAGGAGCAGTTGCGCGCAGCCGTGAGTTCCTTTGACGAAGCCGGGAAACTTTCTGCGCAGTGCAAATACGCGGAGGCGGAAAAGGGGTTGCGCGCCGCGTTCGCGATCCTGCAGCGCGTGCTGGGCCCGGAGCATCCCAACACGCTCTCGAGCCGGAACAATCTGGGTGCCGTGCTGCACGCGCAGGGCAAGAATGCCGAGGCGGAGGCGGAGCATCGCACGGTGCTGGCGATCCAGCAGCGCGTGCTGGGCGCGGAGCATCCCGACACGCTGTCGAGCCGGAACAATCTGGCCAACGCGCTTAATGCGCAGGGCAAACATGCGGAGGCGGAGGCGGAGCATCGCGCGGTGCTGGCGATTCGGCAGCGCGTGCTGGTCGCGGAGCATCCCGACACGCTGTCGAGCCGGAACAATCTGGCCCTCGCGCTCGATGCGCAGGGCAAACATGCGGAGGCGGAGGCGGAGCATCGCGCGGCGCTGGCGATCCTGCAGCGTGTGATGGGCGCGGAGCATCCCGACACGCTGGGGAGCCGGAGCAATCTGGCCAATGCGCTCGATGATCAGAACAAACATGCGGAGGCGGAGGCGGAACATCGCGCAGTACTGGCGATCCGGGTGCGCGTGCTGGGTGCGGAGCATCCCGATACGCTGACGAGCCGGAACAATCTGGCTCTCGCGGTCAATGCTCAGGGCAAACATGCCGAGGCGGAGACGGAGCATCGCGCGGTGCTGGCGATTCGCGAGCGCGTACTGGGCGCGGAGTATCCCGCTGTCGCGCAAAGCTGCTACAATCTCGCAGCGTGTTTGCAGGAGCAGAACAAAAAGGCCGAAGCGCTCCATTTTGCCCGGCGCGCGCTGGCGGGATGGCAAAAGAGTCTGGGAGCCGGCCATCCGGACACGCAGAAGGTGCGCAAGCTGGTGCAGAAACTGGAAAAGCCGTGACTGGACGGGGCAAAGAGCGTGCGCTCCTCTGGTAAAGTGAGAACGTCGCCGTTAAAAACCTGACGGAAATGGAATATTTCCTTCCGGAGACGACATGAATGCTGACGGTTTTAAAACCTAACCAGCCGTAGGAGGGGAAGCCGCTCTCGATCACGGTGAACGGGTCGTCCGGGGGCGCACAGAAACCATTTGCCGTGCGGCGGAGGGTGCGGGAAGATCCGCGCCGCAACTTATGGAGGACAACGTGCACATTTTACCAATGCCCCAGAAAGGCGCACGCGTCGTCGTGGGCATGAGCGGCGGTGTGGATTCGAGCGTCGCGGCATTTTTGCTGAAGCAGCAGGGCTACGACGTCGTCGGTGTGACGATGAAGGTGTGGCCGCAGGACTGCATCTCGCGCGCGGAGGACAAGTGCTGCGGGCCGCAGGCCATCGCGGATGCGCGCAGTGTGGCGCACACGCTGGGCATCCCGCATTACGTCGTGGACGAGGGGGAGAATTTCGAGCGCACGGTGATTGATTATTTCACCGCCGAGTATCAGGCGGGGCGGACGCCGAACCCGTGCGTGATGTGCAATGAGAAGGTGAAATTTGGCAACCTCTGGGGAAAGGCGAAGAGCATCGGCGCGGACTTCATCGCGACGGGGCACTACGCGATCGTCGAGCATTGGACTCTCAGGAATGCAGGAAGTGAGGAAGAGAAGTGGGAACTCAGCTCTTCTTTCCTGCCTTCCTGCCTTCCTGAGAGCCAGCGGCGTGCCGTGCTGCGCAAGGGGCGCGACCCGCGGAAGGATCAGTCGTATTTTCTCTTCAGCCTCCGCCAGCCGCAGCTCCTGCGCGCGCTGCTGCCGCTCGGCGGGATGGAGAAGACGGAGATTCGCGCCATCGCGCGCAAGCTCGGGCTGAAGGTCGCGGAGAAGCAGGACAGCCAGGAAATTTGTTTCGTGCCGGGCAACGACTACAAGGCGTTCCTGAAATCGCACATGGGCGAGAATGAATTTCACCCCGGCGGGATCTACGACAAGAGCGGACGCCGCATCGCGGAGCACGAGGGCATTGAGCTTTTCACGATCGGCCAGCGCAAGGGACTGCCGGGCGGCTCGCCGAAGCCGGTGTATGTGATCGACATCGATCCCGCGACGAGCAGCGTGATTGTCGGCGATGCGGAGGATTTGATCACCGAGGAATTTTCCATGGATCACTGCTCGTGGCATTGCGAGTCATCAGTGCCGTTCGAGGTCACGGTGAAAATCCGTTACGCGCATCCCGGCGCGGCGGCGACAGTTTTTCCCGGTGAAAATGGCGAGGCCCTCGTGCGGCTGCACATCCCGGCGCGCGCGGTCACGCCTGGCCAGGCCGCCGTGTGCTACCGCGGCGACGAACTCCTCGGCGGCGGCTGGATCACGCGGCAGAAGGTGGCTGAGCGCAAACCCGTGCTCGCCGAGCCGGAGGGTGATCTCGAAACACTCACTGGGCTTGGCGCCGGATGCGGGGCGCGGCGATAGCATGAGCGTGGATGTCGTCCTTCTGCTGAGCAATTTCCCGGACGCGGAGACTGCGCGAAAGGCAGTCCGCGCGCTCGTGGAGGAGCGCCTCATCGCCTGCGGCAATCTCATCCCCGGCGTCGAATCCATCTACGAATGGAAAGGCGCCATGGAGACCGCGACGGAGGTGACGGTGATCGCGAAGACCACGGCTTCCCGTGCGGACGAGGCGGTCGAGCGGCTCCGCGCATTGCATCCCTACGAGGTCCCGGAAATCCTCGTCATCCCGGTCGCCACGGGCCTGCCGGCCTATCTCGGATGGGTCGCCGAGCAGTGCGGCCCGCGGAGCTGAGGGAGCGCACCAAAAGCGCCTGTGTGGAATTGGAAGATCCTGGTATTGAAACGCGGAGACGCGGAGATGCGGAGGAAGAGGGAGGGAACAACGAACAACTCAAACCGCATTTTCTCCGCGCCTCTGCGCCTCTGCGTTTCATTCCCTGCGTATCCGGTGGCGTGACAAAAACGCTCGCAGGCGAGCAACGCCCGGTGGAACGCGACCTCCGGGCGCGTTTCCGGTCTCGCGCTCACCAGCCGTCCTCCCAAGCGTGCCCGGAGGTCACGCCACCTCGCTGCCTTCCCCCTCTTTCCTCATTTTGTCACGCAACCGGATAAGCAGGGTTTCATTCCTAGCTTCGGGCACACACCCGTGAGTCGGGCGTGAAAAGGTAAAGCTCGAATCTTTCCGCGCTGCGGGTAGTCATGATGGCAGGTCGCCCGAGCCTTCCCTCCCGATGAGACGTTCCATCTTCCTACCCGTGCTGCTCGCGCTCGCGTGCATGACCGCATACGGCGCGGGTGCGCCGCCGCCGGCGCTCCCGCAGAGCGCGGAACTGGCGGAGTGGTTTTCATTCGTGAAGCAGGTGGAGCGCGGTCTGGAGCGCGGCGATCCGCACTTCACCTTCCAGATGAAAAAGATGCACGTCCACGCGAAGGTCCTGCGCGACGGCGAGGTCGTGGGATCGTTTCGCTCGGAGACTTCCTCGACGTGCGTGGATGCCGAGATCGCGACCTTCAACATCGCGCGCGCACTCGGCTGCGGTGAACTTTTCCAGCCCACCGCGCCGATGAAGCTGCGCGGCAAGGGGCTCGCGACGCTGCGGCAGCTCATGGAGGCGGCGCGCTTTCCCGCTGGGGCGAAGGAGATTGACCGCCTGGGAGTGCTGGCGGAAATCGCCAAAACTCCGGACGGGCTGCGCGGAGATTTCCGCAAGGCGACGCCGGAGGACGCGGTGAAATATCACGCCATCGATGTGCCGGAGTTTCCGCCAAACGGGGGGCTGAACGAGCAGGATCGTGTGGCGGTGTTTTTGAAATCCGGCTCGCCGCAGCCGGGCACGGCGAAGATGAAACTCAAGGGTCTCGACTGTCACGCGCCCGCAGTGAGCCTCGCGCGCGAGCTGTCGGACATCCTGCTCGTGGACGCGCTTGCGGGGCAGTGGGATCGCTTCAGCGGCGGGAATCTGCATGTCGTGGTGACGAATGGCCGCGCGCATTTTCTCGCCGTGGACAATGGCGGCGCGAGCTTCGAGGACGAGCAGGGCTACATGGAGAAATTCAAGAAATGGGTGACGCGCTTTGATCGGCGCGTCGTCACGCAGCTCTTCGCGCTGGAGGCATTCCTCGATTCGCAGAAAAAGGATGTGCCCGCGGCGAAGCGGAAAAAATTCCTCGGCTTCAGCGATGAGCGTTCGCTGGCCGCCGCGATGGAGCTGGGCGAACCGGACGAGTGGGACGTTTTCAAAGAGCGCCTCCGCGAAGTGGCCGCGCACGTGCGCTCGATCGGCGAGGGCGCGTATTTCACGGAGTGAGCCAGAGTAGGCGAGGCTTCCAACCTCGCGCGGGTGAGCGCAGCGAGGCGGTGGGCAAGGCGTGAGGATTTCCACAATGCCTTTGAGACATTTGCTCCGCGCCATCCCGCCGCCTCCGCCCATCCTGGAGCGCGAGGTTGGAAACCCCGCCTACAAAGGCATGATTGTCCACATCACCTCGCCGCCGCTGAGCGTGAGCCACGCGTAGCTCGCGGGCGCGCCCATGTTCGGGCGCGTGATGCAGCCGGGATTCAGGAAGCGCACGCCGCCGACCGTCTCGTCGCGCGGGACGTGCGTGTGGCCGTGCAGGAAAATGTCGCACGCGGGCGGCTTTCGCGTGGGGATGTGCTCGAGATGGAAGCGCAGGCCGTCGAGCGTGAAGTCGAGCTTCAGCGGCCAGTCCGTTTCGGAATCGCAGTTGCCGCGGACGATTCTCACGGGCGCGATCCGTTCGAGCGTCACGAGGATGACCGGCGAGCACACGTCGCCGAGGTGCCATATTTCGTCCGCGGATCGGAGGGTGTCGCACACGCTTTCCGGCAGGCGGTCGTGCGTGTCTGCGATGACGGCGACTCGCATCAGCGTCTGGCAGCCTGTTCAAACAGCCTCATGCAAAGGTCGCAAAGGCCGCGAAGAAAAACTTCTTCAGACGACTTTGCGTCCTTCGCGTCCTTTGCGTGAGGCATCTTCGGATATCTCAAGAGGCTGCTATCGCGGCGGCGGGCCCTTCGGCAATTCGCGCCGCGCCTTTTCCTGAACATCGCCATTGTTCTTGATGACCTCAAACACGCGCGCGCCGGCAATCGGCTTGTCGGTGACGAGGTCCAGGTTTCCATCGCGTCCGATGACGGCGATGAGGAAGTCGCCGCGCATCCCGTACGCTGCGGCGACGGCCGCACCGTTGCTCGCGAGGGCAAAGGGGATGTCGCTCGGCACCGGGCCGCCGTCGGCGATGGCTGCGATGAAGACCGCGCCGCGGCTCGCGCAGTCGTGGTACACATTTTTCAGGCTCTTCATTTGCGAGCGAAGCGCCTTTGTCTTCCCGCCCTTCGCGATGACGAGCACGACCGGCTGCCCGCGCAGGCTGGCGAGTGAATTTTTTCCACCCGCTCCGCCGAAGGTGAACGCTGGCGCAGGCCGCACGACGCCGGCATCCGCGGACCCGACGAGCGCAAAAATCAACGCGAGGGTGGCGGCCCTTGCGGCGGAAAAAATACGGAGGCCCGTCTTCATCACACCTTCATGATGTCCGCTTCCTTCGCGGCAAACACCTCGTCCACCTTCTTCACGAAATCGTCGGTGAGCTTCTGCACGTCCTTCTCGTAATTGCCGAGATCGTCCTCGGTGATCGCGCCTTCCTTCTGCGCCTTCTTCAGTCCGTCCATGCCTTCGCGGCGTGCGGAGCGGATTCGCACGCGCGTTTCCTCGGAGATGTTCTTGAGCGTCTTCACGAGGTCGCGGCGGCGCTCCTCGCTGAGCGCGGGAATCGGCAGGCGGATGATTTTTCCATCCACGCTCGGCTGGATGCCGATGTTGGATTCCTTGATCGCCTTTTCGATCGCCTGCACCGTCGAGGCGTCGAACGGGCTGATGACCAGCAGGCGCGGCTCCGGCGAGGAAATGAGCGCGAGCTGCTTGAGCTTCATCATCGATCCGTAGGCCTCCACCTCGATGCCTTCGACGAGCGCGGGCGATGCCTTGCCGGTGCGCACGGTCGAGAATTCGTGGGCCATATACCCGGCGGCTTTCTCCATGCCTTCCTCGGTGTTCATCATGATTTCATCAGGGTCCATAAGCGGTGTGTGGTTGGATTATTCGGGAGTGACAAGCGTGCCGACCGGCTCGCCGAGCACCACCTGGCGCAGCGCGCCGGGGGTGAAAAAATTGAACACCACGATGGGCATCCGGTTGTCCTGGCAGAGGCTGAACGCGGTGGAGTCCATCACATTCAGCCGCCGCTGGAGCGCCTCGCCGTGCGTGATGCGATCGAATTTTTTCGCGGTCGGATCCTTCATCGGATCCGCGGTGTAGATGCCGTCCACCTTCGTCGCCTTGAAAATCACGTCGGCCCCGATTTCGTTCGCGCGCAGCGCGGCGGCGGTGTCCGTGCTGAAGAACGGGTTCCCGGTTCCCGCGACGAAAATCACGATGCGTCCCTCCTCAAGCTGCCGCACCGCGCGACGGCGGATGAACGGCTCGCCGACGGAATCCATGCGGATCGCCGTATGCACATGCGTGCGGACGCCAAGTGTTTCAATCGTGCTCTGCAGCGCGAGGCCGTTGATGACCGTGGCGAGCATGCCCATGTAATCCGCGGTGGTGCGTTCCATGCCGCGGTGGCTCGCGCTCAGCCCGCGCCAGATGTTGCCGCCGCCGATGACGATCGCGATTTCCACGCCGAGCGAATGCACTGCCTGGATGTCCTCCGAGACCTGCTGCACGATCTCGGGCGAGATCGTCTCGTGACTGCCAGGAGCACGCAGCGCCTCGCCGCTGAGTTTCAAAAGAATCCTGCGGTATTTCGGCGTTGCGGACTTGGTCGGAGACTTCGGCATCGGGGCAGAGAGGAAAGCGAATGCGATTCCGCAAGGGAAGGCGAAATGCGGGAGCCGGTTTAGGGTTGAGTGTTGAGTGGGGCGATTGGAGGCCGGATGTCATTTTCGCCGAAGTGCCAGCTAAGATCGTGAACGTCGGCGAAAACTGAAAGCGCTGCGCGCATTTTCCTCTCATACCATCTTTCACAAATGACCGGACAGAAAGCGGGACGCCCACCCTACCCGATGCACTCGGTCCCGCTTCGCCGCGCATCTGTAATCTTATTTCCAACAAATGGTATCACCCCTCACCCCTCAACTTCCTCTGGAGCAGCAGATGAAAATTCCCGAGAGGGAATTCGTCATCGTGCGCGAGCGAGAGCCAGGCTTTCGGATCGCTCTCGTCCGGCAGCGCGCCGGGCTTCCAGCGCGAGCCGACATTCGGATGCACATGCCGGCTCACAAATTCATGCGCCGCCAGCCACAGCGCGACCCGCGAGTACTCGGCTCCATTTTTGTAAAGCGCGTGAATCTCTCCATCGAGCGCGGCCATCGCATCGGGCAGCGCGTCCCAGCGGATTTCAAGGTGGTTGTCGCGCCACAGCACGGCGTCACTTTGATGCAGCGCGCCGAAGAGGATCTGCCCGCCGAGCGCGTCGTAATTCCGCACGCGCGAGCCTGTGATCGGGAAGCGCAGGATGCGATCCAGCACGATGGCCCAGCACACGTGGCGCGCGAATGGGAAGCCTTCGCGCGCGAGCCGGTGCGCCTCGCCGAATGCGCGCACATCCACGCGCAGCTCCTCGATCGCGTACATCCAAAATGGCGCACGCTGGCGGATCATGAACGGATCGAACGGCAGTTCGCCGAGCGCGTGCGACTGGTCGTGGATGAGATCCCACAGCGCGCAGACATCCTGCACGAGCATGCGGCTCGCGAGCATGCATTCCAGCTCGGGGAAAAGCCGCAGCCCGACGGCCTCCGATGCGCGCAGCGCCGTGGACTGCAAGCGCCGCGCCTCGCGGTCGCAGAAAATACCGCCGAAGTGATTCGTTGCGCGGGCCGCGACGGAGACGGTCTCGGGGAAAAGCACCGCGCACTCGCTCGCGTAGCCATCGGTGAAATCCACGAGCGAGAGCGGCACGAATTTCGGATTCGGGTAGCGCCCGCGCTCCAGCACTGCGAGCCAGTCCGGCCAGTGCGTGCGGATCAGCAGCGCCTCGAAGCGCGAGGCCGACGACGCATTCGGCGTGTACATCGGAAAGACGACGAGGTGGCCGAGTCCGTCGCGGCGATTTTGCTCGGGACGAAATACCGCGAGCGATGCCGCAAAATCCGGCCGCCCGAATCCGCCACGGTGCCACGCCGCGAAATCCTCCGGCAGCCGCGCGAGATATTCCGCCTCGTGCGGAAAGTGAACGGCGAGCGCGCGGATTTCGCCGACCGCGGATGCGACGAGCTCCGCCGCAGCGTCGTGATTTGCAGGCTTCACGCTCGCGTCCGGTTCCTGGATCGCACGCAGCGTGGTGATCGTTTCCTTCAGCCGGAGCCACTCCGGAGAAGACGTGATCGGCTGCCGGTTTTCCACACGCAGCGCCGCTTCATTTGCGCGGCGATACGCCGGCGCCGCGAGCCAGTGCGTGATGTTCAGCCAGAGCTGGAGATGGTCGTGCTCGCCGATGTGTTCGTCGCCGAAGAGCAGCGAATCCGTGACGACGACGATGCGCCCGAGGCCGAGCTCCGCACCTCCGATGACGCACGCCTGCGCCGGATGCGCCTGCGCCGAAGCGCACCACGCAGCGCGAGCGCCGTCCTTCATCGTGCAGGAGCCCGCGCGGTAAAAGCACGCGCGCGACGCGAGGTGGCCGAGCGGCGAACCGGGCGCAGGCGTGGCGAAGAGCCACTCGGGATTTCCCGGCACACACGCGCTGCGGTCGAAGACGCGCGAATTCTCGATGTGCAGGCCCGCGGGCGCGAGGAGATCGTTCAGGTTGTCGCCGTATTTGTCGTGCTCGTACTCGGTCACGACGAGCAGCCCGCCGCCCGCGCGCACCCACGCGAGCACGGCGGAAATTTCCTCCGGCGCGAGTGCGGGCGGGCCGTCCGACGTCGTGCGCTCCCAGCGCGGATCGCACGGGTGCAGCAGCGCGAGCACATCCGCAACGGCGAGCAAGTCCGGGGTGAGTGGTGCGTCGCGGTTGCGCAGCACTTCAAAGTCGCGCTCGGCGAGCAGCTCCGCCGCGCGTGAATAGGAGGAGCTCTGCGGATCGTCCTGCGCAAATTCCGCCGCGCGCTGCGCGGAAAGTGACCAGCTCTCGCTGTGAAATTCATCGGCGAGAAAACGGACAAATTTTCGCGGGGCGGGGTTCATCGTTTGCCTCCGTCGCAAGATACGCGCGGCGCTCGGATGTGCAATCCACCGTAGCCCAAGGCTGACGCATCAACAAAACTCGGGCTCATCCCGGCGCGGCGTCGCCGCGCGGATTCCGGGTGGAGCACGCGACTCGCGTGCTGTTTCCGGCGACTCGCCGGAAACACCCGACGGTGCCACGCATCGGGCTCTGTACGCAGAGTGGGACCGCTCTGCGTGCGCTGAAGATCATTCTGCAAACACGGATGCTGCGAGTGTCTGCGGCGAGTCGCCGCAGACCGCACGCGAGTCGCGTGCTCCACCCGGAATTCCGCACCGCGAGTTTCCACCCGGAGAACCTTTGTTGCGTCAGCCCTGCGCCAGCCGTCCGCGCCAGCCGACGCGCCGCCAGCGGCCTGCCCACCACACGCGCGACGGGAGCCATGCGGCGAGCCACATCGCTGTCTCCATGATTGTGCTGAGCAGCATGGCCAGCGGCAGCGCGAGGATCGGAAATTTCAGCATCCGCGAAAATGCCGCGGCGACCGCGATGCGCGCGATGGCGATGAGAGCGGCCCATTTCCAAAATGGCGGATGCAGCGCGACGGCGATCGCGGCGAAGCCAAGCGTATGCAGCACGGGCAGGCCGAGTGCGCCGGCGGGCGTGGCCGCGCGATACGTCACAGCGACGCGGTGCTGGTGCCGGAGAAGTTCGCGCCACGTCATCGGATCGCTGTCGAGCGTGAGCACACTGCGGCTCAGGCGGATCGTGCGGCCGATTCTTGCGAGCCGCGCGCCGAGCTGGTGATCCTCGGCGAGCTGATCGCCGAGCGATTCCCAACCGCCGATGGCGTTGACGTCGTCCGCCTTCACCCCGGTGCATGCGCCGAGGGTGAACGTGATTTTTCCCGCAAGCATGAGGCCGGGCCAGAGCGTGAGCAGGGCGGGGGAGGCATCGAGCGCCTGCGGAAAATTGCGGAGGTTTGCAAAGCGGTATCCGGCGGTCTGCACGTCCGCGCCGCTCGCGTGCCACTCGCGGCGGAAGCACTCAATGAAGTCCGCATCGGGCATCGTTTCGCTGTCGGTGAGCAGCCAGTGCGCGTGCCGCGCGAGCGGAGCCATCTGGATGAATTTCGAGATTTTCGGATTCGCCGCGCGGTTGCGTTCGCAGGCGATGACTTCGATGTCGCGTTCGCGGTGTCGCTCACGCAGCGCCTCGCACGCGGCGAATTCCGCCGAGCCCGCGTCCACGCCGAGGAGAATTTGATCGCACGCGCGGCTGCCGCGCACGAGCGCGTCGAGTTTGCCGTCGAGGTCCGGCACGCCACCCTTCAGCGCGCGCCAGAGTGTGAGCGGCGGTGTGTCCGCGCCTTCCTCCGCCGCCGGTGCGCGCAAATGCCGCCGCAGCCGGAACGCTGCGACCGTGTGCAACGCGACTCCGCACGCGGCGATGCCGAGCGCGCCGAGTGCGATGAACAGCAGCGGTGAATCAGGCATGGAGGTGGCGGCTCCTGATCCTATTCATAGTCATCGCTCTGCGGGGCGGTGCTGCGAGGCAGCGCGGGATTAGGATTCAGAATAGGATTTAGAAGAAGACTCGGCGCGGGCATGGAGATTGGCGTTGCGGGTGCGGCGGCATCATGCTGACAAGCACGCATGAAAGACAACACGCGCCGCCTGCTGCTCACGGGCGACGACTTTGGCCGGAGCGCGGCGGTGAATGCCGAGATCGAGCGCTGGCACTGCGCGGGCGCGCTCACGCAGACGAGCCTGATGGTGAACGAGCCGGGTGTGGAAGAGGCGGTGGCGATTGCGCGGCGCCATCCGAATTTGCGCGTGGGCCTGCATCTCACGCTGTGCGACGGGTGCGCGTCGGATGGCCGGACGATGCAGCGCTCGCCGGCGCTGAGCGGGCTGAGGTTCGCATTTTTCCCCGGCGCACGCGCGTGGCTGCGCAGGGAAATCGCGGCGCAGTTTGCGAAGTTCCGCACGCTCGGATTCACGGCGACGTATTGGGACGGGCATACGCATCTGCACCTGCACCCCCTCGTGCTTGCGCTCACGCTGCCGGTTGCGTTGGAGCACGGATTCCATTTCACGCGGCTTGTGCGCGAGCCGCGCGCGCCGGGAAGTTCGCGCGGATTTTTGCCGCGCGTATTTTCGATCCTCAGCGCGCACGCCGCTCCGAAGTTGCACGCGGCGGGAATCGGTTTCGCGGATGCCGTGTTCGGCCTGAGCAAGAGCGGGCGGATGGATCTCGCTGAAGTGCGACGGGCCGCGGAGTGCGCGCGCGGGCGGCTGACGGAGATCTACTTTCATCCCGGAGCGGAATCGGTGCTGAAGGATCCCACGGAGGTGGCGAGGGTGGTGAATGACGGATGACGGATGACGAGGCGCGCTGCTACCGTAGCGGGCACACCTTCAAACGCGCGGAAGCGGAAGAAAGAACACAGATGCGATCCGACCGGAATGAATCCGCTTCGGCATTCTGCATTCGTCATCCGTCATTCCCAAGATCAGCCCGCCTCCTCCCGTCGGCGGCTACGAGGCACAACCGACCGCAAAGCGCGGGCTCACCTCGCGTTGCGTGGCGACGAAGACCTCCACGCTGTCGGGCGCTGCACCCGCTGACGTGATGCGCTCACGCACCGTGTTTGCCGCGAGCTCCGGCGAGTTGCAGTCGCGGCTGAGGTGGCCGAGCACGGCGCGGCGGAGATTTCCGCCGAGCATTTCCGCGAGCACTGTGGCGGCGGCGGCGTTCGAGAGGTGGCCGTGGCGCGACATGATGCGCTGCTTCGTGGACCACGGGCGGCGCGTGTCGAGCTGGAGCAGTTTCTCGTCGTGATTCGCCTCGATGAGCAGCGTGTGCGCGTGCCGCACGCGCTCGCATGCGAGCTTCGTGGCAAAGCCGAGATCGGTGAGCAGGCCGAGCGATTCGCCGCCGTGGTGCATCATGAAGCCGACGGGATCCATCGCGTCGTGCGGCACGCTGAAGGTCTGCACGGCGATGTCCTTGATTTGAAAATCCGCGCCCGTGGTGAACACGTGCCAGTCTGTCTTTGACTCGCCCGCCGAGCGGCGCAGCGCCTCGGCGGTGAGGCTGTTCGCGTACACCGGCGTGCCGAATTGTTTGCACCATACCTCGACGCCGCCCGCGTGGTCGCTGTGCTCGTGCGTGAGCAGGATGGCGTCAATCCCGATCGGGTTCACGCCACACAGCGCGAGGCGTTCGCGCATCTGCTTTGCACTCAGGCCGCCGTCGAGGAGCACGCGCGCGTTCGCCGACTCGACGAGCGCGCAATTTCCCGCGCTGCCGCTGCCGAGGATGGTGACGTGAAACATTCGCGCGGAGTTTTTCCGCGCATCGCGCGCCGTGTCGAGCGCCGCTTCGGGAAAATGCGCATTTGTCGCGTGCGTCGAACAACGTTCTTGCACGCACGCCGTTTCCGCGCAGGATGACAGCGCGTTCTCGGATGGGTGGCAGAGTGGTCGAATGCGCACGCTTGGAAAGCGTGTTAGGCTTAACCGTCTACGAGGGTTCGAATCCCTCCCCATCCGCCACTCCGTGGCCGTCAGTTGGTCGGACGTTGAAAAAATCCCAGTCTGCGCCGCTCCCCGCTCATTTTTCTGTCCATTCCCTTGACCAAGGGAGTCGGATAAACCTGTATCGTGCGAAAATTGCCTTCGATGCACTTTCGTGTCCTTCCTCCATGATCCAGAACGTCCTCGTCGTCGGTGCCGGCAGTGCGGGGCTCATCGCTGCCATCACGCTGAAGCGCAAGCTCTCGGGCGTCTCGGTGCGTGTGGTGCGCAGTCCGGAAATCGGGGTGATCGGTGTCGGAGAAGGCACAACCCCGGGTTTTTCCGGGCATCTTTTTGGGTTTATGGGAATCCGCCAGGCGCATTTTTATGCGCAGGCGCAGCCGACATGGAAGCTGGGCATCCGTTTCCTTTGGGGCCCGCGCGACCGGTTCGACTACTCGTTTGCGCCACAGTTTGACAACGTCGCCGGTGATGTGCCGCCGAGGCAGGGCTTCTACTGCGACGAGGAGTTCCGCTGCTGCAATCTGCAGAGCGCGCTCATGGCTCACGACAAGGTGTTCACGCGCCGCCCCGGAGGGGATCCCGAGTTTCATCCATGGCACGCGTTCCATATCGAGAACAGCAAGCTCGTGGAAACGCTCGAAGCGGTCGCGAGGGAAAGCGGGGTGCAGTTCATCGAGGGGACGGTGCGCGGGATTGAGCGCGGGCCGTCGGGAATCGCGGCAGTGCTGCTCGAGGACGGGCGCCGGCTCGATGCGGATTTCTTCGTGGACGCCAGCGGATTTCGCAGCGAACTCCTGGGGCGTGTCCTGGAGGAGCCGTTTGAAAGCTTCGCTCGCTCGCTCTTCTGCGACCGTGCGGTGGTCGGCGGATGGGACAGGGCGGACGAGCCGATCCTGCCCTATACGATCGCCGAAACGATGGACGCCGGCTGGGCGTGGCAGATCGAGCACGAGCACCGCATCAACCGCGGCTATGTCTATTCGTCGCAGGCGATCTCGGACGAAGCGGCGGCGGCCGAATTCCTCGGCAAAAACCCGAAGGCATCCGCATCGCCGCGCGTGGTGAAATTCAAGTCCGGCCGCTACCGGCGTGCCTGGGTGGAAAACGTCGTCGCCATCGGGAACTCCGGCGGTTTCGTGGAGCCTCTGGAAGCCACCGCGCTCATGGTCGTGTGCTCGACAAGCCGCATGCTCGTGAGCCTTCTCAATGAGGCGTCGCTCGAACCCACGCCGACGATCCGGAAATTTTTCAACGACATGGTGGCCGCAACCTGGGACGACATCCGCGATTTTCTCGCGCTGCATTACCGCCTGAACACGCGGCTCGACACGCCCTTCTGGCGGCATTGCCGCGAGGATACCGATGTCTCCCGGCTCGCGCCGCTCCTCGAGTTTTACGAGGAGAACGGTCCGACCAGCATCGGGCGCCATCTGCTTTGCAGGAACGAAAACGACTTTGGAATCGAAGGCCATCTGGCGATGCTCGTCGGAAATCGCGCGCCTTTCCGGAGACGGCTCGCGATATCTCCGGCGGAACGCACGGCGTGGAACGAACGCCGCGCGAGGTTTGCCGCGCAGGCAAGCGCAGGGATGGATGTGGCGGAGGCGTTGCGCATCATCAGGAACCCGGGCTGGCGGTGGAACGACGACGTCCAAGCTGGCAGGTAGGGGGTGCAGGCAGCGAGGCCCGGCCTTCGTTGCCGGAATCCCTCCCCATCCGCCACGGCGCATGCGGTGCCGTGGCAAAAACAGATCCGACTCAAACTCGGATCAGTCCGGGAATCGGCCTGCCGTTCGGAACGATGGGCGTGGGTCTGCCGCCGAAGTCCTTGATCGTCTCGTTGGCGGAATCAATCCCGAGGTGGTGGTAGATCGTCGCGAGGAAATCCTGCGGCGTACAGGCATTCTCGGCCACGTCCTCGCCGCGCTTGTCGCTCGCGCCGATGACGCCGCCGGTCTGGAGTCCGCCGCCGGCCCAGAGATTCGTGAATGCGCGCGGCCAGTGATCGCGGCCCGGTTGCACGACGCCCGCGGGCGCGCTGGCCACGCCGCCGCCAGAGCTGGCGACCTGGCTGATCTTCGGCGTGCGGCCAAATTCACCGCTCACGACGACAAGCACGCGCTTGTCGAGTCCGCGCGCATACACGTCCTCGATCAATGCCGAGACGGCTTGATCGAACGCACCGGCGCGGAAGCGCAGCGCGTCGAAGACGTGGTGGTTCACGGCATGATCATCCCAGTTGTTCACGCGCCCGCACTGTGGCCCGTCGAGGCAGCTCGTGATGATTTCCACGCCGGATTCCACGAGTCTGCGCGCGAGGAGCAACTGCTGGCCCCAGCGATGCATGCCGTAGCGTTCGCGCGTGCGTTTGTCCTCGTTGCTCAGATCGAATGCGTGGCGCGTCTGCGGATTCGTCAGCAGCGTCATCGCCTGCGTCTCAAACTGATCCATCGCCTGCATTTCCCCGGCGGCATCCACGCTGCGCTCCAGATGATCGAGGCTGCGGCGCAGCGCCACACGCTCGTTGAGGCGCGCGACCTTCGCCGGATCGGAGAGGCCCATGTTTGGCACTTCGAAGTCGGGTCGGCTCGGATCATTCAGCACCGAGAGCGGCGAATACGCGGGGCTCACGTAGCCCGGCCCGGCGATGGTGAAGCTGTCGTAGTTGATGATCGGATTCACGCCGACGTAATTCGGCAGCGGGCTGGTGCGCCTGTCCTTCGAGCGGAGAAAATTTGCGACCGTCATCCAGTCCGGCAGCAGCGGCTTCGGTTTGTCGCGCGGGTCGGTGTCGCCGCTGAGCATTTGCAGCGAGCCCGCGGGATGCCCGCCGCCCGTGTGCGTCATCGAGCGCAGCAGAGTGAATTTGTCCGCGATCTTCGCCTGGAGCGGGAGCAGCTCCGTGAGTGCCATGCCGGGGACTTTCGTCGGGATTGTCTTGAATGGCCCGCGATACTCGCTGCCGATGTCGGGCTTCGGATCGTAGGTGTCGAGATGCGAGCAGCCGCCGCGCAGCCACACGAGGATCACCGCCGTCCGCTCACGCGCAGGCTTCGCGGAATTTTCCGCGCGCAGCCTCAGCAATCCCGGCCAGCCGAGACTCGCAAATCCCGCGAGCCCGATGCGCATGAAGCCGCGCCGGTCCAGGGGGCCGGAGCAGATGGGATTGGACGGGACGGAGTGCATCGCTTCCCGAAGAAACGAACCGACGGTGCGATTCTTAGTGGAGGGAAGCCCCTATTTTTTCGTCCTGTTCGCCTGCTTCGCGGCAGTCGCGCTGTTCTTCTTCTGCGTGTTGGCAGCGTCCTTCGCGTTTTTCTGTGCTGCCTGTTTACCTGTCGCCTTCGGTGATTTGTCGCCCATAAGGCCGCGACCATCGCATCTTGCGGCGCAATAGCGAGGAATGAAATGGCGCACTGGTGCCTCACCGGCGGCGAAATGATGGGGCAGCGGAGGTGCGCAGAGTGTGACTGGTGACTGGTGACTGGTGAGAAGTGACTGGTATCCAGCCATGATCGCCTCGTGAGAAATCGGAAGACCAGTCACTTTTCACCAGTCACCAATCACGTCCGCGAGACTCGAAAATCTGCCCGTCACTTCACCGCTGACACGGCACTCGCCGCCGCGTAGCGTGCGCGACGATGACGCCGCCAGCCGCACAGATTTCCGCACGCGAACTTTACCGCTCCTTCAAAATGGGCGAGCGCATGATCGAGGTGCTGCGCGGCATCACGCTCGACATCACGCCGGGCGAGTCGCTTTTCCTCTGCGGCGCGAGCGGCGCGGGGAAGAGCACGCTGCTCTACACACTCGCGGGGCTGGAGCGGCCGGAGAAGGGTGTGGTGAAATTTGGCGGGGTGGACGTGTATGCGCAGTCGGAGCGGAATCTCGCGAAGCTGCGGAACACGAAGTTCGGCTTTGTCTTCCAAGCCTATCACCTGCTGCCGGATCTCACGGCGCTGGAAAATGTGATGCTCCCCGCGCTCATCGGCGGCTCGGACAAGATGGCTGCGGCGCAAGCGACGCTCGAGCGTGTGGGGCTCGGCGAGCGGCTGCAGCACCTGCCCGCGGAACTCAGCGGAGGCGAGCAGCAGCGCGTGGCGATCGCGCGCGCGCTCATCAATAATCCCGAGGTGATTTTCGCCGACGAGCCGACGGGGAATCTCGATTCCGCGACCGGCGGCAGCATCGTGGAACTGCTGCTGAATCTCGTGCGCGCCGAGCACAAGACGCTCGTGGTGGTGACGCACGACCGCGAACTGGCGAAGCGCGGCGACCGGCATCTCGACATGCGCGACGGACAGATTGTCGCGGACACGACGAACGTCGCCGCTTGAATTCCGCAGGTGAGTGCCCCGGTTTGAAGTTGAGCGTTGAATGTTGGGCGTTTGACGTTGATCCGGCCGAAGGCGCATCGCGATTGGGGACACTGGCTCGGAAGACGATCCCTCCGCTGCACGGCGCTCAACGCCAAACTTTCAACGTTCAACTTCCAACATCCCACGAAGACACTGCCCGGCGTGACGGCGCTTGAATTCGCCGCGCGCCCTGCCACCGTCCGCGGCTCGCATGACCAAAGAACTGCTCATTTACCTCGACGGAAAAATCGTCCCTGAATCCCAGGCGAAGATTTCCGTCTTCGATCACGGCCTGCTTTACGGCGACGGCTGCTTCGAGGGCATCCGATTTTACAATGGGCGCGTCTTCCGTCTCGAGGAGCACACGCGGCGGATCTTCGACAGCGCGAAGGCGCTGCTGCTGACAATCCCCATGACGCCCGAGGAGATGATTCGCGCGACGGTGGAGACGGTGAAGGCAAACGGTCTTCGCGACGGCTACATCCGCACGGTGATCACGCGCGGCGTGGGACCGATGGGCCTCTCGCCTTACAAATGTCCGAAGGCCTCGGTGTTCATCATCGCCGCGAGCATCCAGCTTTACCCCGAGAGCGCGTATGCGAATGGCCTCGTGATGGCCACGGTCGCGACGCGCCGCCCGCGGCACGACATCCTGCCGCCGCAGGTGAAGTCGCTGAACTATCTCAACAACGTGATGGCGAAAGTGGAAGCAATCCAAGCCGGTGCCGAGGAAGGGCTGATGCTGAACGATCAGGGCCTCGTGGCCGAATGCACGGGCGACAACATTTTCATCATTCGCGACGGCGTGATCTCCACGCCGCCGCTCAGCGCCGGTGCGCTGGATGGGATCACGCGCCGCGTCGTGTTCGAGATCGCCGGGACGCTCGGCATCCCGCTCCGCGAGCGCGACCTCACGCGGCACGACATTTTCACGGCGGACGAGTGCTTTCTCACCGGCACTGCAGCGGAAGTCATCGCGGCGGTGAAGCTCGATCAGCGCGTCATCGGCGACGGAAAGCCCGGCGTGATCACGAAGCGTGTCATCGCGAAATTCCGCGAGATCGCGCAGTCCACCGGCACGCCAGTTTACGAATAGGCGCGCGCCATTTCCGCGGACGGTCTCGCGCGTGCTTGACCTTCCCGCGGAGGGTTCCATCTTTTCCCCGGAATGAACTGCGACGTCTGCAAACAGAATACAGCCACGGTCTTTCTCACCCAGATCGTGGACGGCAAGATGCAGAAGGTGAACCTTTGCGAATCGTGCTCGAAGGAAAAGGGCGTGACGGATCCGAAGGGTTTCGCGCTCGCGGATCTCCTGCTCGGGCTCGGCGCATCCGAGGAGATGGAGCGCAGCGGCACGGGGCAGAAATGCCCGATGTGCGGATTCAGCCAGGCGGATTTCAAGAAGACCGGACGCTTCGGCTGCTCGAATTGCTACGAGATTTTCGCCGAGGGCCTCGAGGCGATGCTGAAGGGCATGCACAAGGGCACCACGCACACGGGCAAGGTCCCGCAGCGGCTGCTGAAGGCGCGCCAGCACGCGGAGGAACTGAAGCGGCTGCAGCGCGAACTCCGCAAGGCGGTGGACGACGAGAAATACGAGACGGCGGCGGAACTTCGCGACAAAATCAAACACCTCGAACCGGGCAACGCCGGCGGAGTCTGAGCCATGGCACTGCACAACATCCTCGCGGAATCCGGTGAGTGGCTGAGCGGCGACGGCCCGCAGAGCCACATCGTCATCAGCAGCCGCGTGCGGCTCGCGCGCAACCTGCGAAATTTTGCATTCCCCGGCTGGGCCAAAAAGGCGGACCGCATCGCCGTGCTCGAATGCGTGAAGCCGCAGGTCGAGTCGCTGCCGGAGATGGCTGACGCGTACTCAGCGTATTCGCAGGATCTCAGCGCGCTGGAAAAGCAGGTGCTCGTGGAGCGGCACCTCGTCTCGCGCGAGCACGCGGCGAAGGGCGTCGGTTCGGCGGTCGTGATGAATCGCAAGCAGACGCTCTCGGTCATGATCAACGAGGAGGATCACCTGCGCATCCAGGGTATCCGCAGCGGGCTTCAGCTCAGGAATGTCTTCAAGCTCGTGGACAAAGTGGACACCGCGCTCGGCGAGAAGCTCGATTTCGCATTCCACCCGCAATACGGCTTTCTCACCGCGTGCCCGACGAACGTCGGCACCGGCATGCGTGCGAGCGCGATGATGCACCTGCCCGGCCTCGTGCTCAGCGAACAGATCAACCAGGTCATCCAGGCCGTGAACAAGGTCGGCCTCGCCGTGCGCGGGCTCTACGGCGAGGGCACGGAGGCGCTGGGAAATCTTTTCCAAATCTCAAACCAGATCACGCTCGGCGAAAAGGAGGAGGAAATCCTCACGCGCCTGAACAAGGTCATCGAGCAGATCCTCCAGCACGAGGTGAACGCCCGCGCGAGCCTTCTCGAAAAACGGGCAGTGCTCCTGCTCGACAACATCGGCCGCGCCTACGGCATCCTCCGCCACGCGCACAGCATGGCGAGCAAGGAGGCACTGAACCTCCTGAGCTGCCTGAAGCTCGGCACCGACCTCGGCTTTTTCCCAGAGGACGGACGCCTGCTCGTGGACCAGCTCTTCATGGAGACGCAGCCCGCGCATTTGCAAAAAAGCTCGCAGCAAAAGCTCCAAGCCGAGGAGCGCGACACACTGCGCGCCGACATCGTCCGCACGAAGCTCGCGAAATTCCCGAAGCCCGACGGCAAGAAAGCCATCGAGCGAGGCCGCGAGGAGCGGAAGTAAAAGGACGAGAAGGAAGGCGGGGAGACGGTGTAGGCTGCTGCGGCTCCACTGACGGCAGTCCCATGTGTGGGACAATCTTCGTGCGAACCCTTCCACGCGTGATACGCTTTTGTGCATGACTCTTGAGCTGTCTATCTCACCAGCACTCATCGAGACGCTCCGCGAGCGGTTGCCGAGTCTTGACCGCGCCGCGCTCGAAGGCCTCGCGCTGGAGGGTTATCGTCACGGCGCCCTTTCGCTCGCACAGGTCCGCGAACTTCTCGGTTTCGCGTCGCGCTGGGAGGCACAAGACTTTCTGGCCTCGTTTGGCTCGTGGCCGGACTACGATCCGGCGACGCTCGCCGCCGAACTCTCGCGGCTGGAAGTGTGACGCCTCGTCTCCGTCCTCGCCATCCGTGCAGGGCGCCGCTACACCGCGCGCATGTCTTCCCCACTGGAGAAGTATCTCGATGGCATTGAATCCGCGCGCATCCTCACGAACGCGACGGAGCACACCTACCGCCAGTATCTGGCGATGCTCATCGGCGGACTCGCGCCCGAGTGCATCGCGGTGAATGAGCCGAAGCGCTCCGAGTGCGGTGCGCCCGACTACGTGGTGATGGAAAGGCAGAGCCAATTCATCCGCGGCTACATCGAGGCAAAGGACATCGGCATCTCGTTGGATGAAACTGCAAAGTCCGAACAACTCGCCCGCTACCTCCGCTCGCTGCCGAATCTCCTGCTCACCGACTATCTTGAGTTTCGCTGGTATGTGGAGGGAAAGCTCCGCCAAACCATCCGCCTCGCGCAACCGCTGCCCGGAGGGAAGCTCGCGCGCGACCCCGCGAGCTTCGAGCAAGCGCAGCAGTTCTTCCTCGCCTTCCTCGGCCAGCCGCCCGTTGCGCTCGCGAATGCGGAAGACCTCGCCAAGCGTCTCGCCCGTCTCACTCATCTGGTCCGCGATGTTATCATCGGCTCGTTCCAAAGCGGAAACGTCAGCCACACGCTTCTCGAATGGCGCGGCGCATTTGCCGACACGCTGCTGCCGGAACTCGGCGAGCCGGGCAAGGAGGTGGACTTCGCGGACATGTTTGCGCAGACGCTCGCCTACGGGCTGTTCTCCGCTCGCGTAATGAGCGACGGGCGGGGGAAGTTCACCCGCGAAAAAGGACACCTGCGTTTCGTTCAGAGATGCCGCGTAGTGTGAGCGAAATATGAAGCTGAACTGGAACAACCTGCATCGCCAATCCCGAGAGGAAATCTGCTTGGGTGCGTGCGTCTCCGTGAAACTCGCCAGCAAATCGTGGGCGGAATTGGAACCGTGGCTGCAAACGTTGCTCGCATTCTCCATCGGACAACGAACCTTGGGAAGAGTGGCACTCAGCGACGATCATGTGCGCCAGCAAATAGTGCCTCTCCAAAAGTGAACTCCGCTTCAGCGAAATCGTGAATCCTTTTGCAAAACGAAAAACAACGCCAAGATACGCTCAATGAAACCGCTTAAATCCGAAATTCTGCATGGCGATTGCCTGCATGTTCTACGGCCATTTCGAGACGAACACTTCGATTTGATCGTCACGTCGCCGCCTTACGCAGATCGACGTGCAAATATTTACGGCGGCGTGAAGCCGGAGCGCTATGCCATCAAATGATTAGAACTCAAATTGCATGAACACATTTAGAATAGGCTACAAAAGCTACTTTCACGAAACCAGTGAGCATCACTCTGATTACGTTCAAGCGAAAACTGAATTTACTGCTCTGAAAACCTTCGCCAAGGAACACAGGATTCCCGGAGCAAGCCGTCTAAGCCCTGATAAATGGGAGTGGTGGGACTGTGAATACCTCTACCAATTTCGAGTTGTCGAACGGGTCGGGTTAGTTCCATGCATATATTGCGATGGAAATGGCAAATTTCCCGTAGACTACGTAACAACGCCGCAATGAGCTACGAGGGCGACACTCTAAAACGTTTTGCGATGCCGACTCAAAAGGCGGTCGAGCAAATGTTGCTTCGTTCTCTGCTCAAGCACGGTGGCATCATTACGGAGTTTGCGTCAGGTGAAGACATTGTGGACGAACTTGCCGACGAGTTCCACCTCAACAGCTTTCAGAGGTCTGCGGTTTTGGAAACAGTCGTCAGAAAAGAAAACCGCGTGAAGAAATCCAGGCTCTGGCACCGCCTGCTTTTTCGGGCGGGCGATTCGCTTGCAAAAGAGAGTCTCGTGTCGCGTCCTACTCAGACTTTTCGCATCACCAACAAAAAGGAGTGGATGCTGACAGAAAAGGGGTTCGACCGTGCTCTGAATCTTTCCGGCATCCCCGTAACACGAAAGGAATCTTTGCATACGAAGTCCTTTGAGGTTCAGAAGGTCGTTAAAAGACTTTTGCAGGTTCCCGATTCTAAGACATTCAACCCTTTCGACCTCAGCAAGCGAATCGTCAAGACGAGCCGCGAGTCTGTTCTGCGCACGCGCGGATTTCGCCAAGCGGTCATTGAGGCATATAGTTACAAATGTGCGGTGTGTGGGCTCTCAATCAGGTCGCCCGATTCAATCTCGTGGGAGGTGCAGGCTGCGCATATTGTTCCCAATAGTTCATTCGGACGTGATGACCTTCGCAATGGTATCGCCCTATGTGGCCTGCATCATTGGGCGTTTGACGTTGGCTGGTTCACTCTACTCGACGATTATCAGATTCGAGTTTCAGGCAAGCTTCATACGCTGCCGACAGATGCGGGTAGGCTTTGGGGCATCGACTGTTTCCGCCTGCTCTGCGAGCAACGGACA
Source organism: Chthoniobacterales bacterium (assembly GCA_038238025.1). Classification (GTDB taxonomy): domain Bacteria; phylum Verrucomicrobiota; class Verrucomicrobiia; order Chthoniobacterales; family Chthoniobacteraceae; genus SXWH01. The sequence continues at coordinate 30,347 of JBBRYC010000035.1, read as the reverse complement.
AAAATCTATTTGCCTGAAAAGTCCACGCTTTATCCCCATTACAAAGCGATTGCTTGGCATCGCGAGAACGTATTTCACTAACCTCTGCCCGCTCGTTAGCGTCAACGGTTGCTGCTACGGTCGTGCGGCTACCGAAAACAAAGGCGACTATTTCAAGCTCTGCGGGCAGTCCTTTTGGGAATTTCTCTCCGGCGACCCGGAACTCTACCGGCGCATCATCATCCCGATCGGTTATCGAGCCAAGGAGCGTAACGACCAATTCCAAGTGGAGTTCTCAAAAGTGGTAAACCAATTTACCAAGCAGCTTCTCGTGGATTTTTGCATGAAGGACGGCTCAATTGATTGGGACAAATTGGTTGCTTTCAACTCGGCGAGACCTGCACCAAAGCCGAATTAGTAGCGAGTAAACCCCGCATCGCCCGCGAAGACCCGCGGCGCCGCGCGAACCTCGCGCCGAAGTTCACCACCGAGTTTGCGGCGAAGCTGAAGCTGCGGTTCCTCGCGGATGGCGCGGGGGATTTGAAGAAGACCTTCGGGCCGGAGGATGTGTTTCACTACGCCTACGCCGTTTTTCACAGTCCCAGCTACCGGGCGCGGTATGCGGAGTTCCTGCGGATGGATTTCCCCCGGCTGCCGCTCACCGAGAATGTGTCGCTCTTCCGGCAGCTCACCGCCCTCGGCGCGGACCTCGCCGCGCTGCACCTGCTGCGCAAGGACGGGCCGGACGCGCCGAATTTCCCGGCAGCAGGTACGAACGCAGTCGAGGCCGTGCGCTACATCGCGCCGGGCGAGGAGCTGCCCGTGAAGACCGAGGGCAAGGCACGCACGGGCCGTGTGTATGTGAATGCCCAGCAGTATTTCGACGGTGTGCCGCCCGAGGCATGGGGCTTCCCCATCGGCGGCTATCAGCCTGCGCAGAAATGGCTGAAGGACCGCAAGGGACGCGCCCTTTCCTACGAGGAACTCGCCCACTACCCGCGCATCATCGCCGCGCTGATCGAGACGCGCCGCCTGATGGCCGAAGTGGACGCCGCCATCGAGGCCGCAGGCGGCTGGCCATTGAAGTAGGACGCTAATCCCGCAGCGCGAGGGGCGTGACTTTTTTCCCGACGGCGGGGCCGGTGTATTCGCTGAGGGGGCGGTAGAGGCGGTTGTCGGAGAGCTGCTCGAGGACATGGCCGGTCCAGCCGGCGGTGCGCGAGATGGCGAAGATGGGCGTGAACATGTCCGTGGGCAGGCCGAGCGAGTAATAGACGGTGGCGCTGTAGAAATCCACGTTCGCATTCAGCCCCTTTTTTTCCTTCATGATGGTGGCGATGCGCTCGCTCATGCGGAGCCATTTCGGGTCACCGGCTTTTTCGGTGAGCTTCACGGCCATGGCGCGGAGATGCGGCGCGCGCGGGTCGAGCACTTTGTAAACGCGGTGGCCGATGCCCATGATTTTTTTCTTCTGCGCGAGGGCGTTTTCGATCCACGCGTCCACGTTCGCCTCGCTGCCGATTTCCTGGAGCATGTGGATGACGCCTTCGTTCGCGCCGCCGTGCAGCGGGCCTTTCAGCGTGCCGATGGCGCTCGTGATCGCGGAATACATGTCGCTGAGCGTGGCGATGGTGACGCGCGCGCTGAACGTGCTCGCATTCATGCCATGGTCGGCGTGCAGGACGTAGGCGACGTCGAGCGTCTGCGCGGCTTCGTCGGATGGCGTCTCGCCGGTGAGCAGGTAGAGAAAGTGTGCGGCCTCGCCGAGATCCTTGCGCACGGGCGGCAGCGATTTGCCGGAGCGCGCGCGGTGAAAATAGGCGGCGATGACGGAAATCCGCGCGGTGATGCCGACGGCGCGCTCGCGGTTGCGATCCACGGAGGTGTCATCCACGTGGTGATCGTAGAGGCCGAGCATGGAGACGGCGGTGCGGATGACGTCCATCGGGCCCGCGTCCTTCGGCGCGGAGGTGATGAAATCAATGATGCCCTGCGGCAGATCACGGTGCGTGCGCAGCGTCTCGTGGAGCACGTTGAGCTGCCGCCAGTTTGGGAGTTCGCCGTACCACAGGAGATGCACGACTTCCTCGAAGGAAACTTTGCCTGCGAGTTCATTGATGTCGTAGCCCGCGTAGATGAGCTGGCCGATGTCGCCGAGCACGTCGGAGAGGCGGGTGGAGTTGGCGATGATTCCTTCGAGTCCTTTTGCGACGACGGGCATGGTGTGAAAAAGTGTGGCGTGATTTTGAAATGAACCCAGCGCGCGTGCTCTCGCGCCCGCGGCTGGAGACGAAGGGGCGGAGATTTCACAGTCTGCGCGTGCGGCGCAAGCGGGAATGAGGGAGAGATGATCAGTGATCGGTGATCTGTGATCGAAATCGGGCTGCGCCTGATTCTGAATACGGATCACCGATCACCGATCACAACTCCGACTCACGCTACTGATAGCTGTGCCCGATGATGAACGTCACGCGACCGTCGGGGAGCTGGCGGATTTCGTTGATGTGGACGGGCAGGCCGCCGCCGAGGAGTGAGCGGCTCGACGGGCGCGTGTCGGGTGTGAATGCGTGGTTCGATCCGCTGGGGAAGGGGATCGAGTTCAGGAAAACTCGCGGGCCGAGCGGCCCTTCGATGCCGTGGGATTCCTCAAGGATGGGATGGTCGCCGACGACGCGCCAGATCAGGAGACCCGCCGCGGGGAGGCCCGTGTCAAAGTCACGCTGCTGGCGATTTTCCAGGAGCAGATATTCGCTCGCGTCACGGCGGATGAGGATCTTGAAGCTCTCGCTGTCGCTGCCTTCGACGGGGGCGAGGATGAGCTTCTGCTTTTCCGTGGGATCGATCACTGCGGGTCGCAGCCAGCCGAGTTTTTCCTTGCACCACGCGGACATGTGCTGCGGGCGGCCTTTGCCGAGTTCGTTCGCCATGAGGCACCACACGCCGATGCCCTCGGAGCCGGGATTTTCCGGGCGCGCGTAGAGGTCGGGCAGGCCGAGCATGTGGCCGAATTCATGGCAGAAGACGCTGATGCCAGTCATCGTCTTCCCGCCCTCGGGGCAGATGAAATACGAAGTGCGCAGCTCTTTGTCCTTGCCGTCCTTGTCCTTGATTTTGCGCTGGAAATTCGCGCGGTGCGGCCAGTAAAGGCTGCCGCGGTTTGTCGTGGGGAAACGCTCGCCCGCGTAGATGAAAAAGAAGCCGTCACAGCCATCGAGCGCGTCCTTGCCGTCGCGCGCGAGGATGAGGTCCATGGCCTCGTTCAGGAGCACGGCTTTCATCGCGGGATTCGTGCCCTGATTGTAGTCGGCGCGATCTTTTTTGGCCTTCACCCAGTCGAAGATTTTGCCTTCGAGGTGAAATTTTCCGCAGGAAATCTCGCCGTAAAAATCATTGATGCTGCCGAAGACGGGCTGGCCGGTTGCGTTCTTCCTGTCGTGGTACGTGCCTTTGCTGAATGCGGATTCCTTCCAGTCGTTCGCGGTGATTTTCGGATTGTGCGCGGTGTCGGGGAACTCGATGCAGATGACGCCGAGCTTGAAGCTCTCCTTTTTCCAAATGTTGCGCGCGGGGCCGACGCCGAGGTCGTCGTCCGGTGCGGCGAGGAGCGTGTAGTCGAGGTCAGTCTCCTTGCTGTCGCGCAGGAGCGTGAGCTTCACCTTGTCGCCGGGCTTGTGGTCGGCGAGCGCGATGCTGATGTCGAACGAGGTGTGGATCGGCGAGGCGTCAATCTTCAGGATCACGTCGCCGGACTTCATGCCGCCGCGCGCGGCAGGCGTGCCGGCGAGGACGGTGCGGGCGACGAGGCCGTCGCCGTCAGTCCGATCATAGAGCCGCAGGCCGAGGATGGGCTGGCGTGCGGGTAAGATTTTCGGACGGCTCGGGGCGGCGAGCGTGGCCTTGAGTTCGAGCGGCTTGCCATCGCGCGTGATGTGGATGGCGAGCGCGGCATTTTCGCCGAGCGACTGCACGGTCTCGCGGAATGCCTTCGTGGTGGCGATGGCCGTGTCGCCGAGCTTCTCGATGGTGTCGCCCGCCCGGATGCCCGCCTTGTGCGCGGGTGAACCGGGCTCAACTCCGACGACTGCGGGAGTGCCTCCGTCGCCGTTTGCAAATTCGACGCCGAGGTAGCCGGGCCGGCTGTCCGCCGGGCGGGTGGTGGCCGCGACGGCTGTGGTCTTCACGGTGGAGACGGTGCGGAAGTCCTTCAGGTCAGCCGGGATGTCGGCTGCGGAGAGCGTGGAGACGGTGAGTGAAAAGATCGCGAGGGCGCGGCGGAGGGGCATGGCTGGGAGTTGGTTATGAGCGAAAACGGTCAAATAAAACCGCGCATGGTTTTTGTCGGGATTGAATGAAGGTGTGCTCCTGACGGCTCCGGCGTGAGCTTCCGCTCACGCTTACGAGGCGGGTTGATATCACGGAAGCGGCTGCGGCGCGTCAATGTTTATGATTGGTTAATGATTGATATCAATCACCGGATGATTTCCCCCTTCGTCACGTCGCCGGGCACGTCGAGGAGCTGGATCTGGTTGATCGTCTTGAAATGTGCGTGGTCGTCGAATTGCCACACGACCTTCTTGTCCCGCGTGACTTCGATGACCATCGGCTGTTCGCCGATATGCCCGTGGCCGAGATAGACGCAGAGCACCGTATTGCCGTTCGGCAGCCTCTGCGCGCCGGCCATGAGGCGGAGCGGATTGCCGGGGAGATCGGTTTCGTTCAGCTCCCAGACGACCTTGTCCTGCGCGTCCAGCTCGATCACTTTGTGCGCATCGCCGCAAGTCACGAGCAGGTGGCCGTCCGGCAAGGCCCATGCACCGTGCGGATCGCCGGGCACCTTGATTTCGCGCAGCACCTTGCCGTTGCCGTCGAGTTCCACGATCTTTCCCTCGCCCTTGAAAGTGACCATGTAGTGCCCGTTCGGGAGCTTGCGAGTGCCTCGGAATTGGTTGTGCAGCTTCACATCCGGCGCGGTGATGAGCTTGATTTCCTTCGCGATTTTCCGATCGCGCCCGACCTCGATGATCCGGCTCGTGCCGCACTCGACGATCATCACATTTCCATCCGGCAACGGCTGGCACGCGTGGACCTCGACTTTCACATCCGTCGGCGCCTTGTACTCCCAGACGATTTTTTTGTCCGTCGTCAATTCGATCGCGCCGGTGGCGAAGCAGAACAGCGTGTTCCCATTTGGCAGCCGCCAGCAGTCCTGCGGGGCTTTGCATTCGTAGAGCACGTCCATTTTCCCGTCGCCGGAGACGGTGGCGACCTTGCCGCCATTGTAGTCGCAGCAGAGGAATGGGTGCGCGGCATGCCCGAGGGATGACACGGTGGAGAGGACGAGCGCGAGGAGCGGGATTCCGGGAAAGTGCATGGTGTCCTCGTGCAGAAAAGTCGCGGCCGGTGCGAGCGAAACCTTTGCAAGACTGGAGCTGGGAAAAATCCCGGTACGGCGCATGGGGACCGGGCGATTTCCCGGTTTTCTGGCACGCGATGAAATACCGTTCATCGTGGTTTCTTTTGCTTGCCAGTGCGGGCCGCAGGATTAAGTCTTTTTCAAAGCCCGTAAAAGCGGACTTCCTTCTCCCCATTCCGTCCGGTGCCGTTTCCTGCGGTGCCGGCTTATATTTCCAATACCTCCCTTTGCATTCCATGAGAGCACATTTCGCTTTGCCGGTGAGCGCGCCGTTTTTTCCATCCCTGCGCCGTGTCGTGGCCATATTTTTTGTTGCTGCAATGTTTATCCTCGGTGTGGGCAGCGCGGCGCGTGCGGACATGGCGAGTGTGAACCAGATGGTCTGGAAGATGAAATACGGCGTCACCGACGCGCAACTCGGCAACAGCGCGTGGCTGGCTGCGGATGATGACGGCGATGGAATCACGAACGGAGCCGAACTCGCGGCCGGCACGAATCCGTTCAGTGCGAGCAAGACGATCAAGGTGTCCGACATCAGCAAGAGTGGAGGTTCGGTGACCATGCAATTCCCGACCGAGGACGGAAAACGCTACCGGGCGGAATCCACGAACTCAATCTCCGCATCCGCCGTCTGGACCCTCCAGCCGCAGCCTACTCCCACGGTGGTTGCCGGCGACGGGACGACGAAACCCATCGTGCTCCCCTATGTCGCAAACAGCTACTATCGCATCCGCGTGGATGACATGGACTCGAGCGGCAGCGGCGTGAGCGACTGGGCAAAAAAAATCCTCGGCTACAACATCAACAGCCTGATGACGGATGGGAGGACGCTGGATTCGGACGCCATTCCCGCTGCGCTCGCCCTGCTCAACAAGGTGACGGTGACGGCGACAAAGACCAGCGCCACGCAGCCGCCGGATGCGCTCACCGCGCCGACAGAGGTGGGCTCCGTCACGGTCTCGCGCGGGCTGGCGAAGCTCGGCTCGCTGCTCGCGCCGAACATCACCGTCAGTCTCCAATCGCTGGGCACGGCCCTGTCCGGGACGGACTACGACGCGATTTCCAGTTCGGTCGCCTTTGACAACCAGAAGGTCACGAACGTGGTCCTGACGGTGAACCCCAGGGCCAACAGCGCCCGCCGCAGCAATGTGACCGCCATCGTGAAGGCCCAGACGGGCAGCGGATACACGCTCGGCTCGGCGTCCAGCGCCAGCGTGGTGATCTTTCCCGCGGGCGTCGCAGGCGGCACGGGACTTAGCGGGCAATATTTTAACTCATCGAGCAGCACCTACAGCCCGAACCAGACTAACATCTTTGGCGGCACCCCGCAGATGACGCGGGTGGATCCGACGATCGATTTCAACGGCATCGCGAGCATCACCGCCGGAAGTCCCTGCACCGTGACCACCGTCTATTCGCACGGCCTCGCGAATGGCACGCCTGTCACCATCAGCGGCGTGAGCGGCGGCACGTTCAGCCCTGCGATCAATGGCATTTTCACCGCGACAGTCACCGGGGCGAATACGTTCACAGTCGCGTCAAATTGCACAGCGATCCCGAGTTCGTTGCAGATCGCATCCGTCTGCGGCGTGAATGGCATCACCAGCGTGAGCACCACGGGGACTCCATGCACGATCACCACAAAAGTCCCGCACGGGATGACTGGCAGCCCCACGGTGACGATTAGTTGGCTGAACGGCGGGACATTCAGCCCGTCCTCGCCGGGGATTAACTCGACCTTCACCGCGGCCGTCACCGGCCCGAGCACCTTTACGGTGCCGATTAGTTGCACGGCCACACCGAGCGCCTCGCAGCTAAGTGTCGCAACAGTCGCCGGCCCCGCGGGCGTGAACGGCTGGGGCGCTACGGCCGGCCCCGTGGGGATGTCCGCGCCGGCTACAGGAGGCGCATGGGCTGTCCGCTGGACGGGCCAGGTGCTGCCGCAATATTCGGAGACTTACACATTCGACGTGCGCACCAATGAGAGCGCCAAGCTCTGGGTGAATGGCCAGCCCCTCATTGACCGGTGGGCGACGCAGACCTCCGTCACCGAATACGCCAACACCATCACCCTCAAGGCTGGTGTCCTCTATGACATTCAGATTGACTATTGGAAGAGCGCACCAGCCTCCGGCGTCGGTGGCAATGCCGAGGCCCGGCTCTACTGGTGGAGCCCGAGCCAGCCAAAGCAAATCATCCCGCAGGGCCGGCTCTTCCCCGCGCCGACTCTCGCGCAGAAGCTGACGGCCATCACGACTGCGCTGGACGCCGTCGGCTATGTGGGCACGCCATTCTCCCTAAATATCAGCACCCCGAACATCGGCGCGACCGTCACCTATGCGCTGGATGCCAACAGCGGCCAGTTCCCGCCCGGATTGTCGCTGAATGCAGCCACCGGCGAAATATCCGGCAGCCCCACGACTGCGGGCACATACAATGTGGCCGTCAACGCACTGAACTCCGCAGCGAGCGGTAACGTGACCGGCAGTTCCATCATCAATTTTACCATCTATCCGAGCGGCAGCCTCACGCGCGAAATCCTCTCCGGGAGCACCATCACCGCCGATGGCACGGTCGCGAGCCTGGACGACGACATGGACTATCCCGACAATACCTCGCGGCGGCTGCGCGGCTATATCGTCCCTCCGAAGACAGGGAACTATTACTTCTGGATTGATGCGAACAGTTCCGCCGAACTGTGGATTTCCAATGACTCGGAATATGTGAACCGTATCCGGCGCGCAACCGTATTCAGGACTGCCTCCGCCGCGGGCAAGAAGACCTGGAATACATCAGCCTCGCAGCAGACCCAGTGGCTCTCGCTGGTCGCCGGGCAGAAGTATTATTTCGAGGTCCTTCATAACACCGGGAGCGGCGCAGTTGGCGCGGACGACTATCTTGCCGTCGGTTGGTGCCAGGACGACATTGGCACCGTTCCGGCGGTCACGGGCGATGCAAACCCAAATGCCGCGACGCCCTTGATTCCAAATGGCGGCGGCGCACTGCAAGGCTATCCACTCAGTGGCATAGCCCCGAGTTACATCTTTCAGCCATACGACTACCCGCCCGTGACACCTTCGACTGGGACACTCTATGCGGGTAACCTCGGCCCGCAGGGTTCGGTGATCACCAAGGCCAGCGGCTCGGCGAACTTGCAGATCAACGCGGGGCAGACACAGGCCATCCTGCATTTCAGCTATCAAAACCTCGGCTCGCCGAGGACAAACTATCACCTGCACTGGGACGCGTTCACATCCGGCGACGGCGTCGTTCACTCGTCCACGACGAATAACATTCTCTTCGACATAGATGACGTGGATGCATTCCATCCCGAGCTGAGGACTGCGGATGGCGGCTATGTCTGGAACCTCACCCCTGCTGGCACCGTCACAACCGTCCAGCAAATCCGCGACGCAATCGCGCAGGGCAAGATCTACCTGAACGTCCATTCGGTGACGTATCCGACCGGCGAAATCCGGGGCAATCTCACCCGCGTGGACGGTTCGCAGACGCCGCCGGCTGCGGCGACTTACCCGGACCCCTCCACGACGGACTCCCCCTCGAATGCCGCCCACGCCGCCCGCTTTCTTAATCAGTCCACATTTGGCGCCAGCCCTGCGGATGTCGTGTACCTTGCGACCCATACTTTCAGCCAGTGGATAGATGATCAGCTTGCCAAGCCGGCCAGCCATTCGTCCAACGATGTCGTCGCCGGGCTGACTGCGGATATCAACCTCCCCTATCCCTCGTCGCTCTTCACGAACGCATGGTGGAAGTATTCCATCACCGGGCAGGATCAGTTGCGCCAGCGCCTTGCCTTCGCCCTGAGCGAGATATTGGTGGTGTCCTGGGGAAACAATACCGGGCCGCTCCAGAACAATGGCCGCGTGCTTGCGGACTATTATGACACCCTTGTGGACACTTGCCTGCCGACATCGGGCGTGCCGGACAGTGGCAACTTCCGCGGGATACTCAAGGGCGTGACCCTCACGCCTGCGATGGGCCTTTACCTCGACCTGCGCGGCAACCAAAAGGAGGATCTGACCATCGGCCGTCACCCGAACGAAAACTATGCGCGCGAGATCATGCAGCTATTCTCGGTCGGCCTGAACCGCATGTGGGACGACGGACGGATTGTCCTGAATTCAAAGGCTGAACTCATTCCGACCTATACGCAGACAAGCATCCTCGGCATGGCCGGATTGCTGACCGGATGGAACTATGCGCAGGCGAACCAGGCGAGCGGACGGCTGTCATCGAATTTCAGCCCCGCGGCGGACTACCTGAATGCAATGGCGCTTGTCCCGACGCAGCATGACATCGTCAATCCGAAGCTCCTGCTGAACGGCGTGGTGAGTCCGGCGGCGACCGGCCTCACTCCTCGGGTGACATTGAGCAATATCAGCGTGGCCTCGCCATGCGTCATCACCACGGCAACCGCGCATGGACTGAGGGTCGGCGATACGATCCGGATATCGAATGTCAGCACCTCTGAGACTGCCATCAATGGAATGCAGCGGGTGACCGAAATCGTAAGCGCCACCCAGTTCAAGGTCGGCATCAATTGCACGGTCGCCCCGACTTCCTATACGAATGGGGCGGTCACTGGCGCGACGGTCATCCCGGCAACTTACACCACATCGAGCGGTCTTGCCGCAGTGACCGGATCGCAGGCGGACAATGCCGGGACGACCCTGCCGCATCCTTACGATCAGTACGGGCAGACGGAACTGAACCGGGCGATTGATAACATCTGCGACAACGACAATGTGCCGCCATACGTCTGCCGGCAATTGATCCAGCGCCTTGTCACCAGTCATCCGAGCCCTGGCTATGTCTATCGGGTGGTGCAAAAATGGAGGGACAACGGCTCCGGCGTGCGGGGCGACCTGGCGGCAGTGGTCCGGCAGATCCTGCTCGATGGCGAGGCCCGCAGCTACTCGGCGGCTGCTGCGAACGCCGCCTTTGGAAAGCAACGCGAACCCGTAATGCGCCTCACCGGGCCTGCGCGCGCCTTCCCGGCAGCCAGCTATACCGGCACTTATACGCAGCTCACCGGGGTGAATTCCAACAAGCTGCGAATCGTGACCAACTCGCCGAATGCCTTCAGCGCGGGCTTTAGCATGGGCTTGGACTTTAGCGGCAACTACCTTCCCACGGGAACAAGACCGAACCCGTCGGATGTTCCGACGAGCACGACCTATAGCGTAAGCGCCACGCTCGGCATCGCGAAAACGTGGACGGGAATCACGAGCATCAGCACGGGAAGTCCGTGTCCCGTGGTTACGAGCGAACCGCACGGATTGCTTGCCGGCGACACGGTCCGAATTTCCGGAGTTACGACGGGCACTTATAATGGAAGCACTTCGACGACGTTCCTGTCCGGCACGTCCAGGGCTGTCACAGTGGTGGATGCGGTAACATTCACGATTGACGGGGTAAACTGCACCGTTGCGCCCACGGATGCCGCAGCCTCGATGAAAATGGTAAGCAGCCGCTGCCGGGTTGCCACACTCGCTCCCCACGGGCTGACTACGGGTGACAGCGTCACCATCGGCAGTGTGAGCGGTGGCTCCTTCACTCCAACGATCAATGCGACGTTCCCGGTGACGGTGGTGGATGCGAGCACCTTCACCATCGCGTCGAACTGCACCTCGCCATCCACGGACAACACTGGAAGCATTGTCGGCGCGAATACGCTCGATGTGACCGCGACCGGAATGACGAATGCGACCTATGTGCAAATCGCTAACAGCAATATCCTGACGGTGAATACCGGAGGCCCGGCCACGAATGCAATTGTCCCTGGCACCACCGTGAGCATCACCAGCATCGCTCCTGGTGCTATCCCGGCGACCGACCCGTGCGTGGTGATTACAAGCGCTGCTCACAACCTTGTCAGCGGCGGCGTGGTCACGATTGCGGGTGTGACAGACGGGACATTCGGCAGCGGGATCAATGGCACCTTTGTGCCGACCGTCACCGGGGCAAACTCATTCACCTTCCCCGTGACCTGCACCGTCGCGCCGACTGACTATTCGGTGGCAAACACCACTAAGCTAATCCGAAGCCGCGTGTATCTCAAATTCCTCACGCAGACGACCGCCGGTGGTGCTGCTATCCCTGCGGACGGGATCTATGATGTCCTGACCAATCCGACGTCCAGCACCTTCACGGTCGCCACCGGCGACACGCCGGCTACCGGGCGTGGCGGAAATACCCTGCTTCCAAAGCTGTCCACCAGCTACACGCCGCTGAGCAGCAATACGATTGTGCAGTTTAACACCAATGTGAACCACAATATGCTGGTGGGGCAAAACGTCTGGGTGGACGTGCCCGTGGTCGGCAATCCGCTGACCGATGCCGAATACACGCTGACCGAGACTGCGGATGAGGATCATTTCAAGACATCCTATCTCCCAGCCAGCACCAACGCTGGAACCTATCCCAAGCCAGCCGGGAGCAACAACGGCATCACGATTTACCCGCTGGTGCCGCCACCGCTCGGGCGCTCGGGGACAATTACGATCAATCAGAGCACATTCATCCTTGGATCGACGGAGGGAACGCTGACGCAGTCCCCGCTCAATGCGCCGACGGTGTTCAACTTCTTTTTCCCCGACTATAAATTCCCAGGCACCCTGTCGAACGCCGGGATCAATTCGCCCGAGTTCCAGCTTTCGACAGACACCAATATATCCAACCTGACGAACAGCATTACAAACATGGTCATCGGTACGGGAGGTGGAAACTCGAACCTGAATGGCCTGTACAGCTTCAACAATGGCGGCGGCTCCGTGGTGATGGACATCGGCAGCTATATGACCATTGCGAAGACTTCCAATGCAGGCATCCCGGCGCTGGTGGACGAACTCGCGAGCCTGCTCGTCGGTGCGTCGCTGATATCCGCGACTGTCTCGCCTGCGATCACCAATACGCGCGATGAGATTATTAGCTTCGTCGCCAGCAGCACGAACTTCCCGATGACCAGTCCCACGCCCACGAACCAGCAGATGCGCGACCGCGTGCGGGCGATCATCCACCTTATCACCACGTCCGCGGAATACTCAGTCCAGAAATAGTCCACCCATGAAACCCGACAGCCTGCTCACTAACCGCCGCGGATTCATCCGCAAAGCCGCATGTGCCGCCGTGGGCACCGCGGCGATGGGGAATTGCCTCCGCGATCTTCACTTCATGAACGCCGCGCTGGCCCAGGGTCCCTTTTCGGACTATAAGGCGCTCATCTGCCTTTTTCTCTCGGGCGGAAATGATTCCAACAATGTGATTATTCCCACGATCGCCGGAGAGTATGCAAATTATGCGACGATCCGCACGCCTGCGCTGGCAATCCCGAATGCTGACGGCAGCACTGCGACGGCGCTGGGACTTTCCCCGAATGTGACGGACGCGCACGGTTACGGACTGCACCCGGCGATGTATGAGTTGGCGCAGATGTTTAACCAGAACCCGTCGGGCTATAACGATCTCGGGAATGTCGCACTGGTATTCAATGCGGGGCCGCTGGTGTATCCGATGACCAAGGCGCAGTATCTTGCCAATTCCGTCGCGAAGCCGCCGCAGCTTTTCTCCCATGCCGATCAGGTCACCCAGTGGCAGACTTCCATTCCGGATCAGCCGCCGTCCACGGGCTGGGGCGGACGCATGGCGGATTTGCTGCATGCCTACAACCCGCAGAATGGGCCGCTGGACGCGCTCTCGACGTGCATCACCCTTGTGGGGGCAAACACCTTCGAGGTGGGTGCCTCAGTCCAGCAATACTCAGTGGGAACCGGCGGGGTGGTCTCGATTACCAATCCGGCAAATCCGTCATCGGCGACAACCGCGCGGCAGACCGCCATGAATAACATCCTTGGCGTGGACAAGGTGCAGGCAAACCTGTTCACATCCAATTATGCAAAGGCGCTGGACAATACGATCGTGACCGGCGCGGCGCTGAGCACCGGTCTCGCCTATACGAAGCTGCCTGGGAATACGGATCCGAACAATGCGGCGAGCTATTGGAAGACGGCGGCTAATTGGAGCAAGACGACCACCATTGATCAGGTGGTGACACCCAATGCCGGTTCGACATTCGCCTCCGGGCTCATGTCGCAGCTCAGGATGGTGGCGCGGATTATCGAGACGGGTTATAGAGCGAGTGCCGACAATGGTGGTCTGGGAATGAAACGGCAGATATTCTTTGTCCAGGCCGGCGGCTACGACACTCACACGGCCCAGACGAACAATGCCGGCTCCACCACGACGAACAATGCGGCCGTCGTGATAGGCTCACATGCCAACCTTCTCGCCGAAGTCAGCCAGTGCATCTGGGCCTTCCAGAAGGCGATGAAGCAGATCGGCATTGCCTACTCGGACTCCGGCTTCGTCAACCGTGTGACCACCTTTACGGCGAGCGACTTTGGCCGCACTTTCCCGTCCAACGGCCTTGGCAGTGATCACGGCTGGGGCACGCACCAGATTGTCGTCGGTGGCGCTGTGAATGGCAAGCAGACCTATGGCACCTTCCCCACGCTGACTGTCGGCGGCCCTGACGACACGAGCACGGGTCGCTGGATTCCGACGACCTCTGTCGATCAATACGCCGCGACGCTGGCCAGATGGCTGGGTGTGAGCAGCACCAATATGACGACGGTTTTTCCGAACCTCACGCGTTTCCCAGGAGCATATGGGGGAGGCTATTTGGGATTCATGACTTAGCATGTCGGAACGAGGGCATCCTTGAAAATCCGGCTCGCTGTACTGCTTGCGATGCTGGCCGTGGTCATCGCTATCATTGCCTATGTGGGCGACTGGACCGCCAAAGGCGTGGACAAGGCCAATCCCGCGCCTCCTGCAAGCCGCAAAAATGTGACGGAAGCGCCAGTCCTGCCGCCGGCGCCGGCTATTGGAACGACAGGCGTGGCAGTGCCCGGGCGGCCCGCGGCCAATCCGCCAGCTAACTCTCCGGCTAACACGGGTTCGCAGCCGCCGATTGCGGCCACAGCCCCGCAGTCTCCCCGCCTCGCGACAGCAAGCACTGCGGCCATGCCGGCACCCCGTGTCCGGATCTCCCCGGGCGATCCCGTTGCTGCCGATGCCGATAGGAGGGCTGCATCCATTAATGCCGACAAGGTGACTCTGATGCTCCGCGACTATCGCACGCAGATGGGGGAAAACCCGGTGGGCACGAATGCGGAAATCATGAAGGCCGTGATGGGTGGCAATCCCAAGGGAGCGATGCTCGGGCCGCCGGAGGGTCAGAGCCTGAATGGCAAAGGAGAACTCCTGGATCGCTGGGGTACGCCGTATTTTTTTCACCAGCTATCGAGATCCAGCATGGAGATTCGTTCCGCCGGGCCGGATCGCGAGATGGGTACGGAGGATGACGTAGTCGTCCGATAAGTGGTGACTGCGTCCAGCCTGAAGGCTGCTATTACTCCACGTTCAAATTAAACGGTGCGAATAGCATCCTGCCGCCGATGCTTACCTGGCAATAGAGCCGGATGAAGCCGGGCTTTGGCGGGAAAAGGACGAAGCCGAGCGAGGGGCCTCCGCGTGCATCCTGGCCCAGCACGTCGCCGCCTGTCGGATGCAGGTGGATGACCGTCTTATGATCCTCATGGAAGCCGACGAGGTGGGCGAAGGCGTTCATCACCGGCTCAAGGTGCAAGACTGGTTTCCCGGTGGCGTCGGTGATCGTGACCGTCATCCCGCGCGCCTCCTGTGACTTAGGCGGATGGTCCGCTCCGTTGCCTAATGTTAGCTGGAACTTATAGCCTCCAGCCTCGGAGGTGAAATTAGTCGCCATGTCCACGACTGGCGTTGCTTTGCCATCCGATGACAGGTCTGCGGTCGGCAGTTCCTGCACGCCGGTGGCCATGGGCACTAAGTCCGCCCAGATGCGATACGGGGCGGTCTTCTGCGGGGTGAAAGTGAACTCATATTCGCCGGGCACCTTCGTCGGTACCGGGTGTACGTGATGATAGTCGCCCAGTGCGGGCTCCTCGATGAGCAGGTGGATGGGCTGCGTGTGCATCACCATCAGGTCATCGTGCAGGACGGGTGACTTGTCGGCCTTTTCCAATCGCACCTTCACCGTCAGCGGTGTGCCGGCGATTGCGGGGCCGCTCGCGGTCGCCGTCATCCGCATCGTCGGCGCTCCGGGCGCGGTATAGATGAAGCTGTAAGGCAGCCGCCGGGTGAGAAGGTCCATGCCGCATTTTGTGCAGGGTGCCTTCGGATTTTCCGAGAGCACGTCGGAGTGCATCGGGCAGAAATAGATGTCCGCCGCGACCGCCTTCGGGTCGAACGAGCGTGCGATGTCATCGAGCAGGATGCGCAGCTTTGAATAGCCCTCCTTGACGCTGCCGATGTTATTTTCCTGCGCAGCGCGGGCGATGTAGCCGAGCCAGCCCATGGCCCGCGTCGTCTGCTGGCCGACGTGGGCCACCGCGGCGGGATCCGTGATCGTGCGTGCGAGAGTCCGCAGCGCGGGGCTGCAATAGGATGCCTGCACCGGGATTTCTGACAGGCGCCCGTCCGCGATGAGTCGCTCGACGTTCTTCGTCGCCAGCCGGATGGCGTTCCACGCTTCCGCAGCCGTCTTCGGATCGAGGATGCCCGCGGGTGCCGGCGGATCCGCGCGCAGCGGCGCGGTCATCGGCAGGACGAGGAAAATGGCGAGCGTCAGCGCGCGCAGAGCGGCGGGGTGCATGGCGGGAACTATTCGGCGGCGATGCGTGAATGCAAGCGCGCGCAGGCCGCCGGGCGTTGAGCCCGCCGCAGTTGTTTCCCACCGTGCGCTTTTCCCTCGCCACACTCCCGCGCGCCGGTATCGTCCGCCGCTCCCATGGCATTTGACTCCACACTTTTCGACTCCTCCGCACTGAAGGCCCGCGTGGCCGGGCTGCGGAGGTTCCTTTGACGTCCCGAAACTTCAGGCGCGCATCGCGGAACTCGATGCGCTGATGGCGGGGCAGGATTTCTGGAACAGCCAGGAGCGCGCGCAGGCGACCATCGAGGAAGCCACGGGCATGAAGAAAAAAGTCGAGCCGCTGCTGGAACTGGAGCGGCGCGTCGAGGACCTCGAAGTGCTCATCGAGCTGACCGCGGCGGAGACCGACCATGCGCAGCAGGACGCGGCAGCGGAGGATGTGAAAAAGGAGCACGCGGCGTTCGTCTCGGCGCTGGAGAAATTCGAACTTCAGCAATTCCTCTCGGGGCCGGCGGACCGGGCGAATTGCTTCCTCATCATCCACAGCGGCGCGGGCGGCACGGAGTCGTGCGACTGGGCGGACATGCTCATGCGCATGTATGTGCGCTGGGCGGAGCGTGGCGGCTTCAGGGTCTCGACGGTGGACATCCAGCTCGGCGAAGAGACGGGCATCAAGGGCGCGACGCTGCGCATCGAGGGCGAGAATGCCTTCGGCTATCTCGCGTGCGAGCGCGGCGTCCACCGGCTCGTGCGGATTTCGCCGTTCGACTCGAACAAGCGGCGGCACACGAGCTTCGCGAGCGTGGATGCGGTTCCGGAGATGAAGGAGGACGCGCCCATTGAACTCAACGAGGTGGACCTCAAGGTGGACACGTATCGCGCCGGCGGCAAAGGCGGGCAGAACGTGAACAAGGTCGAGACCGCGGTGCGCGTGACCCATTTGCCCACGGGCATCGTCGCCGCGTGCCAGGTCGAGCGCAGCCAGGCGCAGAACAAGGTGACGGCGATGAAGATGATCAAGTCCAAGCTCTACCAGATGGAGCAGGACAAAAAGCGCGCGGAGATCGAGGCCGCTTACGGCGCAAAGCTCGACATCAGCTTCGGCAGCCAGATCCGCAGCTATGTCTTCCAGCCGTATCAAAAAGTGCTGGATCTGCGCACGGGCGTCGCGACGAGCGATGTCGCGGGCGTGATGGACGGCGACATCGAGAAATTCATCGAGGGAAAACTGCGCGGCCTCGTGCGGCAAAAGGGTGCGAGCGACGAGGAGGAGTAAGCAAGGGGTAGGGACTGTCCGTAGTTCCAAAATTGATGAGCGATATGCGCGTGAGGGTCTCGGTAGCGGCCCAGAGCTTCTTCAGTTCAGCGTCGCATTGACTGGCAGACTCAGCGCGTGCATTCTCCGCCCATGAACGCCTTTGAAACCGCCGCCGTCATCGAGGACGCGTCACACCTTTCTTTGCGAGAACCAGTGCCGCGTTCGGCTTCGCGGGAGTGCCGTGTCATCGTGCTGTTTGAACCCGAGAACGGTGCGGGCAATTCGTGGCCCGATGGATTTTTCGAGGCAATTCGGATTGAGGATGCGGCATTCACGCGCCCGCCACAGGGGAATGCGCCGGACATTCGTCCGCTGGACGCGTGAAATTCCTGCTCGATACGAACGTCTGCATCGCGGTGATGCGCGGGCAGGCAGCGGCTGTGAGCCGGCTGTCCGCGAGAGCGCCGGGAGAATGCGCCGTGTCTGCGGTCACTGCCTATGAGCTTTTCACCGGAGTCGCCAAATGCCGCGAGCCCGGGCGCGAGCATGGCAAGGTGATGCGCCTGCTTTCCGTCGTGCATGTGCTGCCGTTCGACGACGCAGCAGCGCGCCGCGCTGCGCTCGTGCGTGCGGAACTCGAAGCCGCCGGGCAGGTGTGCGGCCCATACGATCTGCTGCTCGCAGGTCACGCGCTCGCCCTCGGGCTGACGCTCGCCACAAACAATGTCCGCGAGTTTTCCCGAGTAAGTGGACTCACAATCGAAGACTGGCTGGGCTGACGCTCCGCGCCGACTGCCCGAGCACCTTGTTCACTCAGCGAATAATCTGTCTGTCCCTCGTCCTTCGTAGCGCGGATGCGACGGCAGGAACACCGTCAGTTCCCCGTCGTGGCGGGGCTTCCACGTCTGTTTGCCAAACTGGAGCGGGTAATCCATGGCCGGATGCTTGCACGGAAATGCGGGGAAGGTAAACCCCATTCTGCCCGTTCCAACGCCGAAGGTTGTTTCGGTGATTCTGCAGGAAGAATTGAATAATCAGTCTGCCCCTCGTTCCACACACGAGTTCTTCAATGAGGATTGGTCAATCGCCAATTTACCTTAGTCGAAAGAATGCGGTCTTTTGGGATACGCCAGATACTAACTTCTTTCACGTTATCCTTCGTAAGCTCCGCATTCTCGGCGGCGTCTTTGCTCGTAGCAGGCTTGGCAGATCCAGAAACGTAAAAATAAAACCACTTCTCATCTTCATAAAGCTCAGAAACATCCCCTTCGGAAAAATCCTCGTGTTTTTCGAAGGTCTTCGGCAGAATGAGGTTGTCGGGTTTTAAGCTGACGGCTAAGTGGCATGGGCTATACACTGCACCGCCAAAAGCCGCTTCAATCTGAGGATGAACCGTAATTGCGTAATAATAGCCACCGGCTGTGAAGCCGAGTCCGAGCGAGATGAGCATAACCACCTTTGAGTGTAGTATCTTTGAAAAGAAACCTGCAATCCCATTTCCCCTTTGTGGTATCATTGACCCTAAGACGGCAATGAAAAGCCCCAGATTGAAAAATAAAAACCAACTAATAATAGCGGCTGCAAGGAACCACCTTGGGTCAGTGTTAACTGAATTTTTGCAATCCCAGTAGATCGACCAGGAGTTTCCTAGTAAACTATCTTTCTCGGTGATTCCATTCAGGATAAAAGTGATTATGAAATAGTAGGCTACCATCATGAAAAGCCACGCGACAATCTTGGAAATTACTTTCTCATGGCATTCCCAAGCGAGCCGGGTTGCGCCGAACAATCCAAGGCATGGTGCCAAGAGGAAGAAGGAGAAGACGCTTCCTGTCAGGATGTATTGAATCCTGAGTGGCGACAATGCCTGAATGCCCATCTCTGAAAAATAATAAGAATTCAAATAGTATCCGACAAGGAACAAGCCCCCGATAAAGATGGCAATCAATCCGCTCAAGGAACCGAGAAGCTTCGACCAAATAGTTTCAGTCTTTTGAGCGGAAATTTCAGGTGGAGTCAGTTCTTTCATAGTGAACAATTTGGATATCATCTTTGTAGGGAAATGGACAGGCAAATAATCATGCTGCTAAAATGGATTCACAACCTTTACGCCCGTCTCATCAAAGTCCGAAGTGGTTCGCGTGACGACCGTGAGCGAATGGCGGTGTGCCGTGGCGGCGATCTGGCTGTCGAGCGATGGGACGGTGATTCCGTTCATCACTGCTTGGGCGGTTCCTCGCGCAGGATGGAGGACGGGGATTCTTGCTGCGCTGGCTCGAAGGAAACCACAGGGCGGCCATCGGCACCCTGACGGTTGCGGGCGGCTTCGAAGATACGGTGGAGATCGTTGCCGTGCTCGGCGGCGATGCGGGCCCTTGCCCGGCGGACTTCGTCAATGATGGGATCGTTCATGTTGTTTCTCCTTCAGCGGGCGGGAGCAGTTGCTCCGGGGTGCAGATGACGGGGCAGTGCCAGCCGTGTCGCTCGCAAACCTCGCGGATGCGCGGCTCCATTTCGGCGTTGGCGATGTGACGGCAGTTCCATGTGACAAGGAAGTCCATCCCATGCACGGCGGCAATGGCGATGTGCGCAGCATCCATGCGGGCGACGGCGGGCACCGCACCCTCTTCAATCAAGGCAACGGAGAGTGCTTCCGCGCGTGGCGAGGCAGGAAGTTCGGGGACGTCCCGCAGAGCCTCCAGCCGGAGCCGCGCCGCCTCCAAGTCGCCCTGCGCAGCCTCGGCGAGGACAAACTCAGAGACAAAGAGATCGAAGCGCTCCCTGCATGTCGCCCACCATTCGCGCGTGGTCTGCTGGTGTCCGGCGATGACGACATCGCGGCTCGGCCATGCGGTGAGATAGCTCGGGATCGTGGTCTCCAGATAGATGCGTGGCTTCATCAACTGGGTCTTGGGATTTGTTGTTGCTAAGGGATGATTCGGAAAGATGCCCTTAAGCGGCTTGGGCAGATTCTCGTCCAGGATGACCCTCGTGGCTGGTGCCTCGGGCTAAGCGAAGAAACTCGTCTGCATCGTCGCGATGCACGGACGGAAACATGTCGAGGAACTCGTCGAAGGAATAGCCGTCGTCCAAGTAGTCGAGAAGCGTCTGGGCAGGGACTCGTGAACCTCGGAAAACGAGGGTGCCACCCATGAGTTTCGGATCGGAATGAACGGGGCTGTGATCGAGCGTCAGCACGATCGGAAGTGTATCGGTTTCGGTGGAACGGTCAACGAACCGCTCCGATGCGCGAGGCACCAGATTTGTCTTCAAGCCGCGAGACAAGGGATAGTCCTTTGGACGCTTGGACGTGTTCACATCCCCCGGTGCGCAGACGTGTGCCACGTCGAATCGCCTGGATGAGACGCACGTTCTCCAGGCGGAAAATAATGCGTGGCAGCCGCCGCCGCGTCCGAACATTTCGCATCTCGCGCGCCGTGAAAACGGACGAATTGACCCGTCTCGCGTAACGCCATACGTTTCCGACCATGAAGGCCGTTGAATTTACCACCGAATTGAGCGGCGCTGCCGTTCTGCCCATTCCCATCGAGGTCGCCGCCCAATTGCCCAAGACGGGCCTGGCGCGCATCATCGTCCTCACCGACGAACGCTCCGACGATGCGGACTGGCGCGCGGGCGCATACGCGCAGTTCCTCCGCGACGACCCGCAGGAGGACGCCATTTACGATTCCTGCCGCTGAGATGTTCGGCGAGGTTTTCATCTGTCAGTTCCCGTTCACCTCGGGAACCGGAGGCAAGGTTCGTCCGGCACTCGTGCTTTTCGACCTCCAGCAGGAGGCCGTCATCTGCCGAGTCACTTCCGTTCATCGCTCCGGCCCGCTGGATGTCGCGCTCAATGATTGGCAGACCGCCGGATTGCTCAAGCCTTCGGTCGCGCGTCTCGACCGCCTCGTGACCGCCGAGAAGACCATTTTTATACGCCGCCTTGGTGTTCTCAGTCCCGCTGATTTGGCTGCCGTCCGAACGACATGGAACAGTCAAATGAAGCTATGACGGAAACGTCTAACCCCTGTCGTTTTCATAGATGAATCGTGCGGGCAAGACGCGCGTTCTCGGGGCGAAAACAAAACCTTCCGCCGTGTTCGGTGTTCGAGTCTTCCGCATGAAAACATCCCTCCTCTGTTTCGCATTTTCAGTCATCACGCTCGCGTCGCTTTGCACGGCGGCGGAAAACAATGAGCGGCAGCAGCAGCCGCGGCCGAACATTTCACAGGGCACGCTGAAGGATGGGGATGCTGCGCCGGATTTCACGCTGCAGGACATCGAGGGGAAGAAGACGGTGAAGCTCTCGGAACTGCGCGGAAAGCCGGTGGTGCTGATTTTCGGGAGCTGCACCTGCCCGCCGTTTGTCGCGTCCACGCAGCAGACCTCGCGGCTGCATGAACGCTACAAGGACCGCGTTCACTTTTACCTCATCTACATCCGCGAGGCGCATCCGACGGATGGCTGGGTGATGCCGGGGAATCAGTTCGTGGTGAAGTCGCCGAAGACCATCGAGGAGCGGCGCGGCGTGGCGCGGGATTTTGCCAAGCGGATCAACGTGCCGATGCCGATCCTCGTGGACACGCACGATGACAAAATCGAGCACACCTACGCGTGCTGGCCGAACCGGATGTTCATCCTCGATGCGCAGGGAAAAATCGCGGACAAGGGGATGGCCGGGCCGGGCGGCACCGCGGCTTCCGCGCAGCGCGCGCCGCAGGTGCTGGACAGGCTGCTGGGCGCAAAGTGATCGCGCAATGTGCGCGCGGTGCTGCGGAATCCGCGCCGGATCATCGCACGCGCAATCCGCGCTGGACAAAGCGGGACGCGTTTCGAGACTCGCCGCCCCATGAAATTTGCAAACCAGGTAGCAATCGTCACCGGCGCGGGCCGCGGAATCGGACGCGCGATCGCCATGCGCTTCGCGAGCGAGGGCGCGCGGGTCGCGGTCGTGTCGCGCACGGAGAAAAATTCCGATCAGGTCGCGGAGGAGATCAATGCGAAGCACGCCGGCCTCGCGAAGGGCTACGCGGTGGACGTGGCGGATCACGCGGCGGTGCAGGCGCTGTGCGAGAAGATTGACGCCGACTTTTCCCGCGTGGACATCCTCGTGAACAACGCGGGCATCACGCGCGACGGACTCTCGATGCGCATGTCGCCGGAGGATTGGGACGCGGTGATGCAGACGAACCTCAAGGGCGCGTTCAATTTTTACCAAGGCGTCGCGCGCGGCATGATGAAGCAGCGCAGCGGGCGCATCATCAATATCGCGAGTGTCGCCGGGCTGATGGGCAACGCGGGGCAGGCGAACTATGCGGCGAGCAAGGCGGGGCTGATCGCATTCACCAAAGTCGTCGCGCGCGAACTCGCGACGCGCGGCGTGACATCTAACGCCGTCGCGCCGGGCTTCATCACGACGGACATGACCGAGGTGCTCCCGCAGAACGTGAAGGACGAAGTCGTGAAGCAGATCCCGGTGAAGCGCTTCGGGCTGCCCGAGGACATCGCGTCGGCGGTGGCATTCCTCGCGAGCGCCGAGGCAGGATACATCACCGGGCAGGTGCTGACGGTGGACGGCGGCATGGTGATGTGATGGCGGTGTCCCCCTTAATCTTATTCTTAATCCTAATCTTAATCCTCTTCGCACGGTTGCGTGATGGCGGAAGAAAGTCACGGGGCGGATTAAGATTACGATTACGATTAAGAAAAACACAAAGCACGCGATGCAACTCTACATTCTCCGGCACGCGAATGCCGACACCGAGGCGGCGACTGACGCGGCTCGCGAGCTTTCCGAGAAAGGCCGCGAGCAGGCGAAGAAAGTCGCGCAGTTCTGCACGCGTCATGGCATCAGGCCGGAGGTGATTTTCGCGAGCCCGCTCGTCCGCGCGCAGCAGACTGCGAAGCCGGTGGCGAAGGAACTCGGCGTGGAAATCACCACCGCGCGCTGGCTCGCGTGCGGCGCGACGCCCGAGGGAATCCTTTCGGAATTGTCCGCACTCAAAGACGCCGCCGCAGTGATGCTCGTGGGCCACGAGCCGGATCTCGGCGAACTCATCGCACACCTGCTCGGCGCGGGCGTGGGCGGGTGCATCAATGTCCGCAAGGCGTCGCTCACGCTCGTCGAAGTGCTGATCTTTCGGAAGGCTGGCGGGCGCCTCGAATTCTCGGTCCCCGTGAAGGTGATGTAGCGCAGGGCAAAATTGCGCTTGATTTCCAAACCGCGTCCCCTAGTCTCCGCGTTCCTAAAAATTTCCTATGGCAAAAACCTGCTGGCTCGAACGCGAAAAACGCAAATCCAAATGTGTGGCGAAATACGCCGCCCAACGTGCTGAACTCAAAAAGAAGGGCGACTACATCGGCCTCTCGATGCTCCCGCGCAACGCGAGCCCCGTGCGCCTGAGCCGCCGCTGCAATGCGACCGGCCGCAAGCGCGCCTTCATGGGCCGCTTCAAGATCTCGCGCATCTCGTTCCGCGAAATGGCCTCCAACGGCCTGATTCCCGGCGTGACCAAGTCGAGCTGGTAGGCCATCTCCGCTGACCTTTTCACGAGCCGCAGGCCGATGGCCTGCGGCTCGTTTCTTTTCCGATGACTCCCTTTCTTGCCAACGCCGGAGCACTCGTGACCGAGTGGGATGACGGGGGCAGCATCGTGCTGAGCCTCATCGGCATCCTCCTCGTCGTCCTGCTGAACGGCTTCTTCGTCGCCTGCGAGTTTTCGCTCGTGAAGGTGCGCGCCAGCCAGCTCGACCCGCTCATCGAGCAAGGCCGCAGGAGGGCGGCCACGGTGAAGCACATCCTCGGGCACATGGACGCGTATCTTTCCGCGACGCAGTTCGGCGTCACCGTCACGAGCCTCGTGCTCGGTGCGCTCGGCGAGCCGTACATGGAGCGGCTGATCGAGCCGCTGTTTGTGAAAATGGGCATCCACAGCGTGCCGTTCATCACCGGCACCGCATGGGGGCTCGGGCTGACGATCATCACCTTCATCCACATCATCCTCGGCGAACTCGCGCCGAAATATCTCAGCATCCGGAATCCGCTCGGCATGTCCCTCATGCTCGTGCGCCCGCTGCAGCTTTTCATCACGGTGTTCAAGCCCTTCATCTGGCTGCTGAATGTGTCCGCAAATTTCCTCCTGCGTCGCGTCTTCCGCATCAGCCCCGTGGCGGAATCCGAACTCGCGCACAGCGAGGAGGAGCTGCGCGCGATCCTCGCCGAGAGTGCGCGCGCCGACGAGGTGAGCCCGATGGGGAAGGCGATCCTCATCAATGCCCTCGATCTCCAAAATCGCGTGGTTCGCGACATCACGACGCCGCGCGGTGATGTGATTTTTCTGAACACCGAGGATTCCTTTGAGGAAAACCTGAAGCGCGCGATGGAGTCGCGGCACACGCGTTTTCCGCTCTGCCGCGAGCATCTCGACGAGACGATCGGCCTCGTCCACATCAAGGATCTCCTGCGGCTCATCCGTGAGCCAAAGGCGGACATCACGAGCATCAAGCGCGAGCTGCACAACGTCCCGGAGATGATGCCGCTGGAAAAGCTGCTCAGCTTTTTCCTCAGCCGCCACGCGCACCTCGCACTCGTCGTGGACGAGTTTGGCGGCACCGCCGGCATCGTCACGCTCGACAACGTGCTCGAGGAACTCGTCGGCGACATCCATGACGAATTCGACTCGGAGAAGCCCGAGATGCGCCGCGTGAGCAAGGACGAGTTTGTCATCGCCGCGACGCTGAGCCTTCACGAGCTGAACGAAATGCTCGGGCTCGAACTCGAAAGCACCGAGGTGAGCACCGTCGGCGGCTTCATTACGCAGCTCATCGGCCATCTGCCGAAGACAGGTGAAAAAACGCGCATCGAGGACTTCGACGCCACGGTGACAAAGGCCGACGGACGCCGCGTGCTGGAAGTGCATTTCAAGCGCGTGCCGGACGGAGCCGAGAGGCCGCAGGCAAAGTAGGCGAGGTTTTCAACCTCGCATGGAGCGCCGTCCGTCCCGGCGGCCACTGCGACACCACGCGCGGCGTCATTTTCCCCCGATTGTATTCGGTCTCACGCAGACTCCGAAAAACAGGTCAGGCTTGCGGCACATATCGTGGCCGGCGGGACGCGCGGCGCTCCCCGCCGCCTCGCCTCGTCCGTCCGGTGATTTGTGCAAGATGGCATCACCGCCGCTTTTGCCGTTTGTGCGTCAGGCTCCTCGCCGTCATCTCCAAACCCGTGCGGTCAATTTTTTCGACGGCGTCCGATTCCTCCGGCGTCAGGCCTGCGCTCGTCGCCGCCATTCGGGGATTCGCCAAAAACTTCGCACGCGCTTCCGCATCCACGTAGATTTTTGCGAGGAACGCCTCAAGTTTGACGCTCATGCGGCCACTTCGGATTCCGTTGCGATTTCACGCCGCGCGCGACCGGCGGCCAGGGCGGTTCTGGCTCGGTCGAGTTGTACAATCAAATCCTTCATCGCCGGAAAACCGCCGTCGCGTTCGAGGATGACGCTCAGCGGCCGCGGCGCGCGGAATGCGACTTCCTCCAGCAGTGCGTAAACCGGATCGGGCACGTCGTGGAGGTGATCGTCGAGCAGACGCCGGTCGTCGTCGGGGCCGATCATTTTTCCGCCGGCGATATGGATGCTTGCGACGCGATCGAGCGGCAGCGAGCCGATGAACTCGTGCGGGTCGTGGCCGAAGTTCAGCGAGTTTGCGTACACGTTGTGCAAGTCGAGCAGCAGCTCGCATCCCGAGTCGCGGATGATCGCGCTCAGCCATGCGGGTTCGTCGAGCGTGCTGGCCGGCGGCTCAATGAGTGTCGCGATGTTTTCCACCTGTGGCGCGGCACCGACGATGCGCCGCGCGGTGGCGAGGTTTTGCAAGGTCGCATCAATCGTCTCAATGGTGCGTGGTGGCGCGGTGAGGTGGCCGATCTCGATGCCTCCGCCGCGGACGAATGCGAGATGCTCGGACCACGAACCCGGCTCGATCTCGTTCACGAGCCGCGCCATTTTATCGAGCCGCCTTTTTTCCACCGGGCTGCACGACGCCATGCCGAGCGACACGCCGTGCAAAGTCACGGGCACCTGCGCGGCGAGCGTGGTCAGCGAGCGGCGGACTTTGCGCGGTGAGTCGAAGTAGTCGTCGGCGATGACCTCGACGACATCAATGCTCGCGAGATTCGAGAGAATCCCCGCGGCGAGTTCCGGCCGCCAGCCAAGTCCGACGCGGTCTTTCATACGTTCAGCTCCCGCATCCGCCGCATCCGCCGCCACAGCCTCCGCCGCCGCACGAACTGCCGCAGGAAGATCCGCATGACGAACCGCATGAGCTCCCGCAGGAAGATCCGCACGACGAGCCACTGCCTTTGGCAGCCTTTGGAAAGAGTTGCTTCGCCCAGCCAAAATTCGCCACCGGCAGCGCACCGAGGCCGAATACCGCCACGAGCATGAGAGCTTCGATGCTTGCGCCCCCGGGGCGGATGGCCGCGATGGAGCTGCGCAAGCGGGCGTAAATCATGCGCAGATCCTCGAGGAATGCCTTGCCTGCCTGCGTCACGCGCGGGCTGGACACTTTCCATGCGATGATGGACGCAAGCACCATGAGGATGATGAGGAACAGGACATTGGACCTGCCGCGCTGCAGGGCGATGAGCAGTTTCATTCCGCCGATTCCGAGCACGACGACGAGTGTGAGCGACAATACGCCTGCCCGCGTTTTTTGGAGCGCCGCATCAGGCAGCAGGCCGTGCTTCTCCAGAATGGCTTGATACGTCAGGCACAGTGATGCGAGTTCCCCGTCTGTGAAAATGTCCGTGGCTTTGCCGCCGCACTCGAATTTTCTCATCAGCGCTTTTTCGATCGGGTGGCGCACCGCGGCGACGTCCGCAGGCGCGCTGGTTTCCACGGTTCCCGAGTTCTCAATGAGCAAATCCCGATCAATGAGTGAGAACAATGCCACCCTGAGCGTCTCGTTTGCGCCCCCACGGAGAAATGCGATTGCGTAGGGATCGAGATCGGTCTTCGGCGGCCGTCGTGATTCCTTCATCCGCCGGAACACAACGGCGAAAATGATCACCGCCGCCGCGATGACGGAGTAGAAGAGAAGGAACTCCGGGCCTTTGAGATCAAACGGGTTCATGATCCCGGATCACTTCAGCGCATTCGCCTGCTCCCACATCGCGCGCGCCAGCTCGATGAGTGACTGAAAAATGGCGCCGGCAGTTCCCGCCGGGAGCGTGCGGGTCTGCCGGGCTTCTGAAATCCGATCCATCAGTTCCGAGTCCGCCGGGCTTTTGAGCAAAGTGGCCGCGACTTTCGCGAGCGCCTCCTTGCCGGACGGTGCGGGAGTTCCCTGCAGTTCGAGCAGCGTCGCCGCGGACGCGCGCAGCGGGCCAGTCATGTCGCTGATCAGGAAAACGAGCTGCTCTTCGCGCAGTCCGCGCGACACATAGGCTTCGCGCATCCGCAGCGTGAGATTCAGCAGCGTCTGTTTCACGCGCGTGATCGCCGCCTGCCGCGGCACGGTGACTCCGGCAAAGGGATCGCTGCCGAAAAGGATCACATGCCTCCGCGTGATGTCGCCAAACTTCACGGCGAACGCCTCGATGGCCGCGTGGAGTTCCGATTCCAGCAGGAACATCGCATTGAGCCGGATCGCCGCGCACGCATTCCGCAGCGGCTCGCGAAGTGCCTCCGCCTTTCGCGCATCGAATGTCGAAAGCAGGATGAGCACGTTCACGTCGGAAGCGGCGCGCAGCATCCCTTCAGCGGCACTGCCGAAGAGGACGATGGACTTCAGTTCCGCGCCGAAGGCTCCTTTTGCCGATTCGACGAACGCAGTCAGGACACGGGTTACGGGTTCGGGGAGGTTCCTGAGAATGGGGGCGTCCACGGTCGCGATCCGTACCCGTGCCGGATACTCCGCGTCAAGCAGACCTCGGCGCGGCGGTGTTACGATCGAGTGTCAATGTTGCTTCCGACAGCCCCGCCCACGCGGCGAGATCCGGCGGGAGGCCGGTGCGCCATTCGTGTTCGTCTGTCGTGAGCGTGCAGGAATGCAGTGCGTGGCGGGCGAGCAGGAGGCACCATTCTTGACTCCGCACTTTCGAGCCGTAAGCTTGAAAAATGAAAATGTTGGCTCGCACCGCAGACGATTTGATCGGCACTTATCGGATGTTTGGAGCCGCTGGTCCCGTTTACAAAGTGATCGGCAAAGCGGGGGAGACGAAAGTCCGAATTGTGGTCGTCGAGTCCGGGGAGGAACTGGATTATCTGCTGGCGCATGCGTTCAGCGATCCGGAAGCCGAATAGGGCATGTTCGCAATCGCTTTCGATCTGATTGTTGCGGACGCAGAGGAGCATCATCCAAGGGGCGTTTCCGCAGCTTATGCCGACATTGCGAGCACGCTGAAGCAGTTTGATTTCGAGCGTGTGCAAGGCAGCGTCTATCTCACCCGGATGGATGACATGGCAAATCTGTTTGCGGCACTGCTGGCGCTCAGGGCGTTGCCTTGGTTTCCGCGGGCCGTCCGGGACATCCGCGGGTTCAAGATTGAAAATTGGAGCGACTTCACTCCGATCATCAAGGGGGGCGGAAAGGCGGGCGCTCAGCTTTGACCCGACAGCCCTGACCACGCGGCGAGATCGGGTGGGAGGCCGGTGCGCCACTCGTGTTCTTCGGTGGTGATCGTGCAGGAATGCAGCGCGTGGCGCGCGATGAGCAGGCGCGCGGCGAGGGCGGGGCACCAGCCGGTCTCGATGAAGTCGAGGTAGCACGTTTCGTCAGGGCCGTAGATTTTGTCACCGACGACGGAGTGCCCGCTGTGCGCGAGGTGGACGCGGATTTGGTGCATCCGTCCAGTCTCGGGAAAGGCGCGCAGCAGCGTGAACTTCGCACCGTCTTTCTCGAAGCGCCGCTCGACACGGTATCGTGTGAGCGATGCTGCGCCGTCGGGATGCACGCATTGCTTGAGGTAGATTTTCGACGGGCGGATGTCGCCCTGACGCAGCAGCGGCGCGTCCACGGTCCATTCGTTCTGCGCGGGCCAGCCGTGTGCGATGGTGAGGTATTCCTTGCCGATGCCGCGGCGTTCCATGAGCTGCGAATACTTTTTCGCGGCGGCGCGGTGCTTCGCCACGAGCACGAGGCCGCTCGTCTCGCGGTCGAGGCGGTTGATGATGCTCACCTGTCCGCCGTTCGCGATTTCGTAGGCGAGCAGTGCGCGGAGTTCGTTCCAGAGCGTGTCGGTCTGGTCGGGCTTGCTCGGGTGGATGCGGAGGAAGGGCGGCTTGTCCACGACGAGAAAGTCATCCGTCTCCGCGACGATGCGGGGCGAGTATGGCAGTTCGATGATTTCTCCGGGCAAGTCGGCACGCGACATTTCGCACGAGCATCGCGCGGCGCGCGCGGATGCACAATGCGTGTCCTCGTGATTTGATTCGCAAATGATTCCCGTGCGGGCTACGTGACCGGATGCAGAAAAAACCTTTCACCGAACTCGGGCTGTCGCCGGAAACTCTCAAAGCCGTGGCCCATGTCGGCTACGAACTCGCGTCACCGATTCAAGGGGAAGCCATTCCGGTGCTGCTGAGCGGGCGTGATGTGGTCGGCCAGTCGCAGACGGGATCGGGAAAGACGGCGGCCTTTGCGCTTCCGGCGATCGAGCGTGTGGACGCGACGCTGCGCGCGCCGCAGGTGCTCGTGCTCTGTCCGACGCGCGAGCTCGCGATGCAGGTGGCGGAGGAAGTGTCGCGGCTCGCGCAGTTCAAGCGCGGCGTGAAGGAGCTGCCGATTTACGGCGGTGCGAGCTATGAGCGGCAGTTTGCGGGGCTGAAGAACGGCGCGCAGATCATCATCGGCACGCCGGGGCGCGTGATGGATCACATCGAGCGCAAGTCGCTCTCGATGGCAAATATCGGCATGGTCGTGCTCGACGAGGCGGACCGGATGCTGGACATGGGTTTCCGCGACGACATGGTTTCCAT